>LJIE01000001.1:1378808-2065159 GCA_001281695.1 bacterium 336/3
GCAATTTTAACACCATTGCTTTTATAAGAGTGGTCAGGGAAAATACCCAAAGAGGCAGTTGCATCTGTACTAGTTGTTTGTGGAGAATATCTGCATCCAGTATGTGAAGCATTTAACTCTCCCAAAAGCTCTGAAAGCATTTCAGAAAAATCGTGGTTGTTATTGATATGAGGAATAAAACGTTTGTATTCTTTGTAGTAAAAATTCCAATCTACTTTATGTAAATCTTTTACATAAAATTTCTTAACAACTTGCCTCCAAGCATGATCAAAAATGTATGATTTCTCCGCTACATAATTCAAATTCATTTCGCCTCTGATGTTGATAGGCTCTTTTTTACCACTTTCTACATCAATTTTAGCAATATTTCCATTAGAAAGAATAAAGAGGTGTTTTCCGTCCTGACTGATTTCCATATCAGTTCCTGCATTTTTAGCAAGTAGTTTTGTTTCTTTGGTACGTAAATCTGTTACCCACAAATCGTTATCTTTTTCAAAACGAGCTAAATAAAATAGTTTTTCACCATCTTTAGAAAGTACAGCATCTGAAAGGCGAGAGGAATGTATAGTAAGTTTTACTTTTCTATTTTCTAAATCTTCCAAATCAAGAACTAAAGCATTATTTTCTTTAGAAGGTGTTTCTGTTTGTTTGTTTTTCTTGTCTTTTTTACCTGTTTCTGTACTTTCAGGCTCTTTTTTGTCTTTTTTATCTTTGTCTTCTCTTTCTTTGAGCAGAGCTAATTCTTCTTTGCTTAGTTTAAATTTATCAAATGCTTGTTTATCAAAAAACATAGCATAAACATCTGTTTCACCACCCCACGAACCATGATTTTTCATGCCATCTCTATCTGAAAACCACATCATCATTTTACCTGACATTGCCCATTTTGGACTATTATCGCTATATCCACTTTGGGTTAAGTTGATAGGGTCACTTTTTCCATCAGCATGTATCAGAGCTATTTCATTCATAAAAATTTGCCCACCTTTAGGTATAAAACTTGAAAGCAAGTATTTGCTATCAGGTGACCATGTAAAATACTGATCGCCATCTGAATACGAATAATTATACTGACTTGGTAAAACAGTACGAATGGCTTTGCTTGCTAAATTATAAACTCTTAGTGTTACTCTTTCTTCTAAATAGGCTACTTCTTTACCATCAGGGGAGAAAATAGGTTGAAACTCTTCAGCATCTGTGGCAATAATGGCATCCTCTTTGAGTACTGTAGAAGCATAAAAATAAGGTTCTTCTTTGCGTGTGATGCTTGTTTGGTAGATATTCCAATTGTTATTGCGTTCACCTGCATATACAAGGCTTCTTCCATCAGGGCTGAAACTCAAACTACGTTCTTGCTCAGGAGTATTGGTAATACGTTTGGTAACACTGCCATCAACAGAACTTACAAAAACTTCTCCACGAAAAATAAAAGCGATTTCTTTGCCATTAGGAGAGGTCGTAAACTCAGTTGCTCCACCTGTAATCGATACAATTTTTTCAGTGTTCAAACGGCTATCAGTAGCAATCTGAATATTGAGTTTTTGAGGTTGAGCCCCTTCTTTTAAGGTGTAAACCTCTCCGTTCCAAGTAAAACAAAGTGTTCCATTATTAGCTTGTGAAAGAAAGCGAACAGGATGTTTTTCAAAATTCGTGACTTGTTTGGCTTGAGAATTTGGGGTAATACTTGTTTTCCAGATATTGAATATACCAGATTTTTCACTTAAAAAGAATACTTCCTGATTGCCTCCTGAGGCAAAAATAGGGTTTCTGTCTTCACCTTCAAAATTAGAAATTTTATTATAAGACTGATTTTGTGTGTCATACACCCAGATGTCCCTTGTTACTGAAGAAGTATGGTGTTTTCTCCATTTATCTTCATAACCTTTCCAGTCTTGATAAACAATTTTAGAGCCATCAGTATTGTATCTTGCACTTTCTGCATTCAAATCTAGAAGCATTTGGGCTTGTCCACCTGAAACAGCAACACTATATAGTTGTTCTGTTCTTGGGAACTGCATATTCTCGGCTTTTTGTTGCCGAGCACTTTGAAAAATGATGTTTTTATTGTCTGTACTAAAATCTGTTGGAAAATCACTTGATGAGTGAAATGTCAAGCGTTTGGCTTCTCCACCCATTGCAGGCATTACAAATACATCAAAATTGCCATATCTGTCTGATGCAAAAGCAATTTGTTTTCCATCTTTGCTCCATACAGGCATAAAATCGTGAGATTCGTGAAGGGTAAGAGGAACGGCAAGCCCTCCAGTAGCACCAACTCTGTATAAATCACCTTTATAACTGAAAACAACGGTTTGTCCATCAGGCGAAATAGCAGGATAACGCATCCAAAGAGGAGAGTCTTGAGCAAAAGCATTGAAACTTAGCCAAAAACTTGCTAAAAAAGCCCAAATTTGGGATTTGAAAAATTTAAACATATAAGCACAAAAGTTTAAGAAATAAAAATATATCTCACTAGAACGTTTTTGTGCTTGCTTTCAGTATATAAAGATTTGTTTTTTTAAGATAAATGTTTTTGAATAACCTTAGAAATGGCTTCAAATTCTAATAAAAAGCCATCATGACCATAGAAAGAGTCTATTTCGTGATAAATTGCATTGGGGATATGTTTGGCTAGAAACTTCTGTTCATCAACAGGGAATAAAATATCAGAGCTGATGCCTATAACAGTTGTTTTAGCTTTGATAGCCCCCAAAGCAATTTCAATAGTTTCTCTGTTTCTGGCTACTTGATGGCTATCCATAGCCTTTGAGAGTGTCCAATAGGCAAAAGCATTGAAACGCCTCATGAGTTTTTCACCTTGATATTGCTGATAAGAAGATGCTTTGAAGTCATCTGTTTTATCAAAATCTTCTTCTTTTTGCGTTTGGTTATACGTAAACTGATTACGATAAGAAATCAGGGCAATGGCTCTTGCTGCTTTTAGACCAAGCATCCCAGCTTGGATATGGCTGTATTTCCAAGAATAATCAGCTTCAATTGCCATTCTTTGAGCCTCGTTGAAGGCAATTCCCCAAGGCGAATGAAAGGCATTGGTAGCTAGTAAAACAAGATTCTCAAATATAGAATTTTGCATAATAGCCCATTCCATAGCAATTTGACCACCCAATGAGCCACCCAAAAGCAAATGAATTCTGGGCAAATCAAGGTGTTTACGAAGTAGCTCTAAGGAATTTGCTATATCTCTAATGGTAATAAGAGGGAAATCGTGAAAATAGGGACTTTTTGTATCTGAGTTGACAGATAAAGCATGTGTAGAACCATAACAAGAACCCAGATTATTCGCACAAACAATGAAATAACGTTCAGGGTCTAAAATATTGCCTTTGCCAAACAAACCAGACCACCAATCCGAAACGTCAGAATTGGCTGTAAGAGCATGAATAACCCAAATGACATTGCTTTTTTCGGCATTCAGTGTACCAAAAGTATGATAGGCAACTTCTAATTCGGATAATACTTGTTTATTTTCTAAAGTAAAAGGTTGTTTATAATGAAAAATAGCTGGCTCTGTCATATCAGGATTAGGAATTTTGCGTAAAAATATGTTTTTTTAGGTTCATACTTGTTGAAAAAATGAAGTTTTGGAAAAAAGTATTTAAAGGGACTATAGTATGTTTATTAATTCTACGGATAGTTTTTTTAGTTTTACTCTATGTACAAAAGCATCGTTCATGGGCTGTTTATCAAGAAAGAATTAAATTATATCAAGATAATAAAAAGTAATAAACTCATTATCAATCCTAAAATCTTACAATTATGCAAATCCATTATGCTTTGTTTTTGGCTCATCCTGCTTCCAATCCACCATTCAATATTGAATTGGGTTTGGATGGAGGTAAAACGCATATTTTAGAAAATTGTTTGCATATCCCTGATGGAGTAAGCAGGCTAGAAAGTTTCGTGAAAGAAAATCAGGCTATTTTGTTACCTCATTTTACACTTGTATATCCAATTTATATGGATGCGATGAACACAAGTGCCGAAAATACTATGTTACAAATTGCATGGCTCATTAAAGATGAAGCAGATGCAAAAAAATGGGGTTTTGATAGAGTAGGAGGACTGACAGGCAAAAAGCCCCAAGATTTTATAATTGATAGATAAAAAAATACTCCTCCATAAAATTACGTAGTAAATACTGACTTTTACTTTTAACTTTTGGAAAATTTTAGACCCTCCAAAAGTTTTTCAAATAAAAAATATCATGGCAAAAGCAAAAAGCACTTATTTCTGTCAGAGTTGTGGTTACCAATCACCAAAATGGCTTGGTAAATGCCCTTCTTGTAGTCAGTGGAATACATTTGTAGAAGAATTAGTTCAGAAAGAGGAACCTACCAAAGGCAGTTGGAAAGTATCTTCTTCTACCAAAATAACAGCCAAACCACGAAAAATTGATGAAATCAATTTTGAAGAACAGCCTCGTTTAGTTACTCCAGACAAAGAATTGAACAGAGTACTTGGTGGGGGCATTGTGGCAGGTTCGTTGGTGCTGATTGGTGGTGAGCCAGGAATTGGAAAATCTACACTGATGCTTCAAATTGCTTTGAGTTTGCATGGCTTAAAGGTATTATATGTATCTGGAGAGGAAAGCGAACAGCAAATCAAGATGAGGGCAGAGAGATTAGAACAAAAAGGTTCTGAGTGTTATCTGCTCACAGAAACCTCTACACAAAATATATTCAAACAGATAGAAAATTTAGAGCCTGACATTGTAGTCATTGACTCTATTCAGACACTTCATTCTTCGTTTATCGAATCTTCAGCAGGGAGTATCTCACAAGTACGAGAGTGTACAGCCGAACTCATGAAATTTGCTAAAGAAACAGGTACACCTGTATTCTTAATTGGGCATATTACTAAAGAAGGAACGCTTGCTGGACCAAAAGTGCTTGAACACATGGTAGATACTGTTCTGCAATTTGAAGGTGATAGGCATTTGGTTTACAGGATTTTACGTACTACAAAAAATCGCTTTGGCTCTACCTCCGAACTTGGGATTTATGAAATGGTAGGAACAGGGTTGAGAGAAGTTAGCAACCCTTCAGAAATACTGATTTCACAACGTGAGGAAAGTTTGAGTGGTGTGAGTATTGGGGCAACTTTAGAAGGGAATAGACCGTTACTCATTGAAGTACAGTCACTTGTAAGTCCATCAAACTATGGAACGCCCCAACGCAGTAGCACAGGTTTTGATGCCAAACGTTTGAATATGCTTTTGGCTGTTTTAGAAAAAAGGGGAGGTTTTAGACTGGGTACGCAAGATGTATTTTTGAATATTGCAGGAGGTTTGAGAGTCGAAGACCCTGCCATAGACTTGGCTGTATGTTGTTCTATTGCTTCCTCCCATGAGGATATTCCCACAAATCCTAAAATATGCTTTGCAGCCGAAATAGGGCTTGGAGGAGAAATAAGAGCCGTTACCAAAATAGAAAACAGAATTACTGAAGCTGAAAAACTGGGTTTTCAGACCATTTATATTTCAAAATATAATCTAAAAGGCTTGAATCTATCCAATTATAAAATACAAGTAAAGGCATTCAGCAAATTGGATGAAGTTTTTAGGGAGATATTTTAAAAACTTTTTCGTTTCAAAATAATCCAAATAACCAAAGGAGAGCCTATCAGTGCTGTAATGGTGTTGATAGGTAAAGCAAAATTGGGATAAATAATATTTGACAAAATATCGCAACCCAATAGTACAATAGCCCCCAAAAGAGCTGAAGAAGGTATAAGTATCCAATGATTTTGTGTTTTAAATACGCTTCTTGCAATATGAGGAACGGCAATTCCAATAAACCCAATGGGTCCACAAAAGGCAGTCGTAATACCAGCCAGCGAACCAACTACCATAATTAAAAGCCAGCGAAGTTTCTTGGTATTGACTCCCATACTTTTTGCATATTTTTCTCCAAGCAAAAGAATATTGAATTTCTGAGCATTGAAAAGAACAAGAATACTCATACCAAAAATGATTACAGTCATGATAATAATTTGACTATAATTGGTTGCTCCTAAACTGCCAAATGTCCACCACAAAAAATCTCGAATCTGTTCTGGGCTACTCATAAATTGCCACAAACCAATGAAAGAAACCACTAAGCTACTGAGCATTAAGCCTACAATAAGCAATATTACATTGTTCTGTACTCTTAAACCTATCAAAAGCATGAGAAACATTACACTCATAGCTCCTGCAATGGCTAAAAAGGCAATGAGCCAATAACCACCAATTCCTAAGTTTTGTAAACTTGCCCAACTTAAACCAGAACTAAGTGTGATGGAAGCCACCCCTAAACTTGCACCAGCAGAAATACCTAATTCTGAAGGACTTGCAAGTGGGTTTGCAAAAAAAGTCTGCATCAAAAGTCCTGAAACAGATAGAGCTATGCCTACTAAAATGGCTGTAAGGGCTTTGGGTAAGCGAAAAGCTAAAATAATCTGATTCCAAACTTCGTTTTCTTGCTTACCAACAAAGGTTTTAAGAATTTCTAAAGGACTGATGGAAACTGAACCAATCAGTAAATTACCAATAAAAAGGCAAAAAAGTAAGGCAATCAGCAAACCAAAATACTTCACTTGGCATTTATTTTTAGATATGTTGAAAATCCGACATTGAAAAAATGATAGGTAGAAAGGGGCTGATTCCAATCTCCTCCAAAAGAGGCATCTAATTGATAACGTTTTTTGATAATATAAATCATCCCAATATTAGCATTATGTGAACTAGAAACAGAAATACTTTTTTGAAAAGGTTCATATCCAAATGTTTCAAAATAAGTATAAAAACCATTGGTTATATTTGAACCGATGCCCAATGTATAGGCAAATTGTGTAATATTGGTCTGAATATTTAAGAATTCTAAACCCATATTGGAAAATGCATACCATTTAGAAGCAAAATTATACTGCATCAGAGCTTTTCCATAATGCCTCAAAGCAGTTTTTTCAAGAGATGTAGGAATAGGTATTTTACTTGTCCATAAAACACTTAAGGCAAATTTTTCTTGTTCAGGGTTATTAATTCTATATTTAAGCCCAACCGAGATTGGTGAAAAGTTTGAAATAGTAAGAGGTATTGAAAAAATAGTTTGGGATAAATGTGAATATTCATCGCCCAAACGAGCTTCTACACGTTTACTGATTCCATAACGAAGAAAAATACTTGGTATATAAAATGTTCCTAATCGAAATTTATTTTGAAAATAACCAGTTTCAGCTATTAAAAAGCCTTTAGGAGTTGTAAAAGCCGAATTGCTTACACTGGGTCTGTCAGTAGCTATTTCGTAGGTGGTAGAATCTTGGCTAAAACTCCAAAAAGGTAAAAAGAAAAGAAAGAATAAAAGTCGTTTGTTCATAAATGATTGTGGCGTTTTATACAAAACGCCACAATTTACTACAATTTTTTACCTAATTCAAAAACTCCTTTCTGAGGATTCCAAATCAGTTGAATCTGGGCATATCTAAACTCTTTTGCATATTGCTGGAGTTTTACTTTATCCAAATTATCTTCAGGAAAGATAGGTTGTGGGCGTAGACGAACGACTATTACATTACCATTACGAGGTAATACATAATCAATAGCGAACTTTTGTAAATATTCCTTGGGAGGAAGAGGTTTGGTTGAGCCCCAAAAAGTGTCGTAGCCTAATAACAATAAAATTTGAGGTAATTCAGTCCATTTGCCTTTTTGTTCATTGTAGAAGCGTGTTGAATACACACTTTCATATTCTCTTCCACCATTTTCATAATATCTATAACCATAAATTTTTGAGCCATCAGCTTTTGTAAAAGCAATAAAAGATTGCTCTGTGGTCATGTCAGAGATGTTTTCAATATTGATGAAGGCATCGTTATTGCTGGCATACAAACGATTATTGGGCAAATCCTTGAATTGTGTGCCTGGCTGTTTGTATGGAAATTGTTTGAACAAATCAGAAATGTTTTGAGCTGTACAAACCCAAACAGTTAAACAAAATATAGAGAGAAATACTAACCTCTTCATAACAATAAAATTTGAGAATTAAATTCTAATAGCTTATACGCAAAAAGAGATGGTAAGGTTCTCAAAAAATTTCAAGATTTTAGTAAAAAAATATTTTGTAATAGTTGTGATTTTTTTGATGGTTGTACGAATAATGGAGTAAAGTGAAATTTATTGACAAAATTATCAATAAATTTTTATTGATAAGCAATAAATTTTAATTATTTTTGTATCATTATCATGTTAAACCTTAAATTCTAAGAAAAATGAGATTCAAATTAAGCCCCCAAATCTTTAGAGTAATCCAAATAATTTTTTGTTTTACATTCGTATCAGCATGTCAAGGGAAACAGAAAGACAGCAAATTAGAAAAAACAGAAAACACTATTACGAAACCCAAAGTAGATTTGCATACAGCAGTTATTAAAAATGATATAGAATCTGTGAAGCAACACATTGCTTTTGGCTCAGACCTCAATGAAAAAGAGCCTTTTGGAGGTTCAAGTCCTTTGATAAGTGCTTGTGTTTTTGGGAGAACAGAAATTGCAAAATTACTTATCAATGCTAAAGCAGACTTGAATTTACAGAATAATGATGGTTCAACAGCACTCATTGCTGCTGCTTTCTTTTGTCGCCCTGAAATTGTAAAAATGTTATTGGATAAGAATGCAAATAAAAATATCAAGAATAAATATGGACAAACTGCCTATGATTCTGTAAAAGCTCCTTTTAGTGAAGTAAAACAATTTTACGATATGATAGGTAAAAGTTTAGAACCTATGGGTTTAAAACTAGACTATGTTTATATCGAAAAAACCAGACCTCAAATTGCACAAACCTTAAAATAACATAAAAAATATAATTTATGTCTCAAATACACCAAAGAAGACACGATATAGATTGGCTTAGGGTAATTGCCATAGGATTGCTTTTAGTATATCATACATCTATTGTATTTCAGCCTTGGGGAACAATGGTGGGTTTTATGACCAACATTCCATCGTGGGAAACCTTGTGGGTTCCTATGGCAATGCTCAATGTATGGAGGATACCTCTTTTATTTTTTGTGTCAGGAATGGGTGTTTATTTTTCAATACAAAACCGAGATTTCAAACAACTACTTACAGAAAGAACCATTCGAATTTTGATACCTTTTGTATTTGGAGTGTTAGTTATCGCACCCATATACATATTCCTTTTACAATACTATTATAAAAGAGAGCAAGAATATGTTCCTAATCCTGCCCATTTGTGGTTTTTAGGGAATATTTTTGTGTATGTAATCATATTATCTCCTTTATTCTTTTACTTAAAAAATAATGAAAGAGCAATCCAATTTGTAAAAAAAGCATTTGTACACCCATTGGGACTATTGAGTGTGTTTATCTTTTTTATTATAGAAGTTTTAATGGTAAAACCTGCTATCTATGAGCTATACGTAATGACATGGCATGGTTTTTTCTTGGGGCTGATAGCTTTTTTATTTGGTTTTTGTTTTGCCATGTGTGGAACTTCTTTTTGGGATACACTTGTGAAATGGAAATGGGTATGGATAATTTTGGCAACAGCTTTGTACATTTATAGGATTTTTCAACCTTTTATGAAAGTGTCAGATGTACAGTTGGTTATAGAGTCAAATTTATGGATTTATACTGTTTTAGCTTTTAGTTATCAGTATCTAAACAAACCAAGTAAAAAATTGATTTATTTAAGTGAAGCTGTTTATCCCATGTATATCACTCACATGATTTTTCTTGGAGTAGGTTGTTTGCTGATACTGCCACTAAATATGGTAGTTTATTTAAAATTCTTCTTTATTTTATTTTTTACAGTAGCAGGCAGCTTTATAAGTTATGAATTTTTGATAAAAAGATTGATTGTACTTCGTTTCTTATTTGGTTTAAGCATCAAAAAAGAAATGAGAAAAGAGAAAGTTGTACAATAAAAGAAGAAGGAGATTATGGTAAACAATCTCCTTCTAATAATTGCATTTGAGCGTTAAAAAGTCCAACCCACTTACCTCCAGAAACATTACAATCGGCATCTGCTCCGATATTGGGTGTGAGTCTTCCATCGCCTTTGTCGTAAGCTTTGGTTGCTCTAAATTGTATATTGCCATTGGCTAAAATACTAATAGGGTTGGGGTTATTATCTTCAGGACGTAAAGTATTGGTTTTTCCATCATTGAGTTTGCAACCAATAAAAGTGGCAGCCTCTACATTACCATTTTGGGCATTGAGGCGAGCTAAAAAAGTGATTTTAGGTCCACCACCAGAGCCATAGCTATTTTGAAAACTACTTTGTGTAGCTGTAAGCTCTGTGTTGCCACCTGTACAACTAAAAGCAACCACCAAAGTATTGCCCTCAATGGCTAAGGCTTCTCCACGAGAATCGTCAGGAGATTTATCATAATATTTAGCCCAAATAGTTTTACCATTTGTTTCTTTAATTACATACGCATCTTGGTTGTTACTACTTACTTGGGCATACCCTGTGGTGTAAGTGTCGTTGCCTACTGTAACAATTTTTTCTGATGCTGTATTTCTTTTAATACTTTCAACAGTAAATTGAGGCTCACTACTATCTTTTTTGCAAGCAAAAAGAGTAGCAAGAGAAAATCCGATGATAAATACTTTATACATACAATAAAGGTTTCAGAGCTAATACGATTTAATGAGTATTTTTGTTTAAA
Source organism: bacterium 336/3 (assembly GCA_001281695.1). Taxonomy (NCBI): domain Bacteria; kingdom Pseudomonadati; species bacterium 336/3. The sequence continues at coordinate 1,389,503 of LJIE01000001.1, forward strand.
AAATTATCAAATTACACAAACAAACTCATTTGTGCTTGAGCATCTTCTTTTTCTTTTGCAGGTTCAAAGTTTACAAGTTCCACCTCTTTAAAACTTTGAATAGGCATTTTATTACCAATTGCTTTCCAGCCTTTTAACTCTGCCAAAATATCTAAATCATAAACAAACTCACTTAAAAGTTTTTCATTGGGTTTTTGGTAAGTAACTTTTACCTGAGGTTGTTCATTTGTAGTTACTAAGAGCATTTTAGACTTTTTGTCTTCATTGATAAAAGGAAACATCTTATCTTGGGTACTTGTTTCTATTTTAAATCTCTTAGCAAAATACTGTTGGTGCTCACCACTGTAATAAATGGCTGAAATCGTTTTTTGAGGGTTAAACTTCTCTATCAGAGCTATTTGTATAGGCTCAAAACGGCGAATATCATAATTTTTAATTTCGTACTGACCATCTTTGTAAATCAATAAAATCTTATCATCACCCTCAAAATGCCCTAAAGCAAGTCCTCTGTTTTGAGTATTGAGTTCACCTGTTACAGAATCGTAAGAGATTTTGAGTTTACCAAGTGTAGATACTCCATCAGAAATTTTTTCTACTTTTTTGATGGGATATTTTGTCAGAATATTTCCCATACTCGACCTGCCTTTGATATCAAGTTCAGCAAAATCGTAATCTAAAACTTTGTTTTTAGCACTGCAATTGGCTGAAAGTGTGATTCTTAGTTTTTCAGCTTCACCATTTGGATTTGCTGTAAAATATAAAACTTTCGATTTGGGTTCACCTTTGGTTAAATCGTATTCTTTATCTCTTGTAATACCTCCAATTGGAAAACGTTTGACATAATTTGTTCCTGCCAAACCGTCTCGATAAACCAAATTGTAAGTCATACGATTGTCATTTTTATCAAAAACCCCCACATGCAAAATTTCTTTGCCTACAAAAGTCTTTTCAGAAATTTTGGTAACCAAAAACTTTCCATCAGCCCTGAAAACGATAATATCGTCAATATCAGAGCAATCACAAACAAATTCGTCTTTTTTCAAGCCATAACCAATAAAACCATCAGCTTTATTGACATAAAGTTTTGTATTGTTTGCTACTACTTGTGTTGCTTGGATAGCCGAGAAAGTTGAAATAACAGTTTTACGTTCTCTACCTTTTCCATATTTCTTGAGTAAATTCTTGAAATAAGCAATGGCATAATTGGTAAGATTATTCAGATTGTTTTCAGTTTCATCCAAATCCGTTCTGAAAGCAATCATTTGTTCATCTGCTTTTTTCGCATCAAATTTAGAAATACGTTTGATTTTAATTTCTGTGAGGCGTACAAGATCATCTTCAGTCAATTCTCTATAAAATTGAGATTTGTAAGGCTCTAAACCTGAGCTAATGGTCTGTAAGACAGCTTCCCAAGTTTCGGATTCTTCAATTCTTCTATAAATCTTATTTTCAATAAAAATCTTTTCTAAGGAAGCATATAGAATTTTTTCTAATAAATCAGCTTTCTGTATTTCAAGTTCTTGGCGTAATAAATCTTTGGTATGCTCTGTGGAAACCTTTAAAATTTCATCAACAGTTGTAAATATGGGCTTATTATTGACAATTACACAAGCATTGGGTGAGATGGAAACCTCACAATCTGTAAAAGCATACAAAGCATCAATGGTTACTTCTGGAGATATACCATTTTGCAGATTGACTAAAATCTCAACATCTTTGGCTGTATTATCTACAATATTTTTAATCTTGATTTTTCCTTGTTCTACAGCTTTCAGAACCGAATCTATAAGTGCTGTAGTAGTGGTAGAAAAAGGGATTTCTCTGATAGCAAGAGTTTTATTATCTAATTTTTCTATTTTAGCTCTTACTTTCACTTTTCCACCTCGTAAGCCCGCACGATAATCACTGATATCCATAATGCCACCCATTGCAAAATCAGGGAAGATTTGAGGTGTTTTACCTTTTAAGATATCAATGGAAGCTTCTATCAACTCACAAAAATTATGAGGTAAAATTTTAGTAGAAAGTCCTACTGCAATACCCTCTACACCTTGTGCAATCAATAAAGGGAACTTCATTGGTAAAGCTATAGGTTCTTTCTTTCTTCCATCATAAGAAAGTTGCCACTCTGTAGTATTGGGATTGAAGGCTACTTCAAGAGCAAATTTGGTCAGGCGAGCCTCAATATAACGAGATGCAGCAGCACTATCACCTGTACGTACATCACCCCAATTCCCTTGAGTATCAATGAGTAAATCCTTTTGTCCTAAGCCTACCATTGCTTCAGTAATAGCAGCATCTCCATGTGGATGATACTGCATGGCTTGCCCAATAATATTGGCTACTTTGTTGTATCTTCCATCATCTATCTGTTTCATAGAGTGCAAGATACGTCTTTGTACAGGTTTCAAACCATCATCTATGGCTGGAATAGCTCTTTCCAAAATAACATAAGATGCATAATCCAAAAACCAGTTTTCAAAAAGTCCATTTACAGGTATAAGCTCTTTACTCATAATATATATAATGTATTAAATTTCAGGGAATTAATTATGTTTCATAGCTCTGATGAGAGAGCTTAGAGAGTGCAAAGATATAAAAAACAGTCCGTAAAAATGAGGTGGTAGGGAAAAGAAAATATTTTCTTAACAACATGAAGGCTTCGAATAAATTACTAAAAGATTTACTTATATTTGATAATCAGTGTTTTGTTTGAGATTGTTGGATTATGATATGTTTATATGTTATGTGTGTAAGGCAACATTATTTTTATAATTACAACATTTTCTGATAAAAAGTATTTTAAATAATTTTCAAAATGAATCAAAAGTGCTTATTAATTTACCTTTTCGTTTGTTGCATTACCTTTGTTAATGCTCAAAATACCAAATTAGATTCACTTTTAGATGTTTTAAAAACATCTAAAGAAGACACCAATCAAGTGAAGGTGCTTTATCGTATTTCAGATATTTTTAGAGGCAAATCTCAAAACGAAAGAGCTCTTGAATACACCAAAAAATCATTAGAGCTTTCTAAAAAGCTTCGTTTTGAAAAATTTGAGGCTAATAATTATGGGATTTTGGGTATTATTTATACAAATTTAGGGAATTATCAAGAAGCATTAACATACCACAAAAAAAGTCTGTTCATCAAAGCAAAAATCACAGACAAACAAGGTGTTGGTAATTCTTACAATAACATAGGTGATGTGTATTATCAATTGGGAAATTATGCAGAAGCACTAGTTTATCATTTTAAAGCCTTAAAAATAAGGGAAGAATTAGGTAATAAAATAAGCATTGCTAACTCATATAATAATATTGGTAGCACTTATAATCTCCAAAAAAACTATGAAGAAAGCCTAAAATATCATTTTTTGAGTTTAAAAATAATGGAAGAACTCAAAGAAAAAGCAAGTATTGCAAGGTCTTATAACAATATTGCCATCAATTATAATGCACTCAAAAAACACCAAGAAGCACTTATTTATCAACAAAAAGCCATTTTATTGCAAGAAGAAACAAATAATAAAAAAGGACGTGGTATTACATTAGGCAACATAGGAAGTACTTATCATTATTTAGAAAACTATGAAAAAGCGAATGAATATTATGAGAAAAGCTTAAAACTACGTGAAGAAATCAAAGATAAATATGGCATAGCAGTAATGTGGCGTAATATTGCAAATGTTTGTATAAAACAAAAAAAATACAAAGAAGCAAAAGCGTATTTGGATAAAAGTATGGTTTTTAGCAAAGAGATGAATAGTTTAGAAGACTTTAAACATACCTATTTTATATATTCTACACTTTATAAAGAAGAAAGTAATTATGAAGCATCTTTGGATAATTATAAAAAGTATATTGTGTATAGAGATAGTATTTTTAATGTAGAAAACGACAAAAAAAGTATGAAGGCACAAATTCAATATGAATTTGAAAAGCAACAAGCCATCACAGAGGCTCAATACGAAAAACAACAAGCTATCAAACAAGCAGAATTTGAAAAACAAAATATATTAAATCACTCAAAATTAGAGCAACAGCAATATATTTTAGAAAAGCAACAACAATCATATTTGATTTTGGAACAGGCAGATAAATTGAAATCTTTAAATCTTACAAAATCCAACTTAGAGCTTAAACAAAGTCAGACCGAAAAAGAAAAAATGCAATTATCTGCTAAAAAAGATGCTGAACAAAGCAGACTTATCATTATTTTTGTAAGTAGTATAGCCTTTTTGATGTTTCTTATTCTATTTGTGATTATACAAAGTTTAATTACAAACAAAAAGAAGAATGCAATCATTGCCCAAAATCTTATTGAAAAAGAAACATTATTAAAAGAAATACACCACAGAGTTAAAAATAACTTACAAATTATTTCCAGCTTATTAAATTTACAAAGTCGTTATATTGATGATTCCAAAGCTATTGAAGCTATCAATGAAAGTAAAGAAAGAATAAATGCTATATCTTTATTGCATAAAGAAATTTATCAAACTGAAGCATTGAGTATTGTAAATGCAAATACTTACTTTACTAATCTTTCTAAAAACCTTCAAAATACATTTGATTCTGATAATTCTCGTCAACTTATTTTAAAAATTGAAGAACTATATTTAGATATTGATGTTCTAATTCCACTTGGTTTGATAGCCAATGAATTGGTAACAAACGCTTTTAAATATGGTATAAATCATAACAATAGTATCATCGAATTTATGCTTGAAACAATAGATAATCAAGTTTCTCTAACCATAAAAGATAATGGACAGGGATTTCCCAATAATTTTGAACCATCAAAACAAAATTCTCTTGGAGTAAAACTAATATCATTGTTTGCAAAAAAACTAAATGCAAGTGTTGAATACTTTAATAATAGTGGTGCTTGTGTACAATTGAAGTTTATAAAAATATGAAAATAATAAAAATATTAATTGTAGAAGATGAACCCTTAATTGCAGAAGATATATCGTATTATCTTTCATTAGCAGAATACACTGATACATCAGTAGCTCATACTTATTTAGAGGCTGTTGATTCCTTAAATAATCATGATTTTGATTTTGTTTTCTTAGATTATAATTTAGGAACTTCAAAAACTGGGGTAGATTTAGCAAGAGAAATCAATCTTAATTTTCATCTACCTTTTGCATTTATTACTTCTTATGCTGATAAAGATTCTATTCAGCAGATTAAAGTTTTGCATCCTGTGGGCTATATTGTAAAACCTTTTAATGGAAAAGATATTGTGGCTGTTTTAGAGCTTGGTTTGGAGCTTTTTTATACATACATGGACAATCAAACTTCCTTTGATTTTAAAAAACTAAGTAAATTTTCTCATACTGAACTTACCTCTCAAGAAAAGAATATTATACTAAAACTTATAGAAGGAAAAAGAAATCAAAATATTGCAGATGAACTCTTTGTATCTGTTAATACTATAAAAACCCACCTGAAAAATATCTTTTTAAAATTAGAAGTAGGTTCACGTATGGAGGCTATGACCCTCTTTAGTAGATGTAAAATTTAAAATCACTCTAAAGGGTGATAAAGATGCTGTATAGAGTGTTTAGTTTTGTATTAAAACGAAAACCTCATAAATATTATGAAAAGAAGTATTTATTTCAGCATTTTCCTTGTCTTAATAACATCGAAAATATACGCACAAGATTGGCAAACCTACGACTTTTCGGCGGATGGAGTTGGAGCTAAAGTGAATTTTCCTGCTCCACCCACCAAAACTGTGGCTCAAAACGGAAATGTAACCAATTATACTTATAGAAGTACTGTAGGTACAGATGTTTATATGCTTGTGGCAAGTACTTCTACGGGAGTTTTTCCGAAAGGAAATGCAAAACAATCTTTTGAAAATTCTTCTAAAAATCTGAAAAAAATACAAAAACAAGAAGCCTTTTCTTATCAGAAGTATGAGGCTTACAAAGCTCAAGCAGAAATGAACAATGGTAATTTTATGAACGCTCAGTATGTAGCTCATTCAAAGATAAATATCCAAATGTTGATTATTTCAAAGACAAATACTTTTGCCAATAGTGATAAGTTTTTTGGTAGTTTATTGATTACAGCTTTACCTGCTGATGAAACAGGTGTAAAAGCCTCTTATGCAGTGGGTGATAGAGTAGAAGTTTTCTATAAAGACCCAGTACGTGGCGACTCTTGGCTTCCTGCTATTATTCTTAAAGTACAAACGGACGGAAAATATTTTGTGAATTATGATGCTTATGCAGAAACGTATGATGAAGCTGTAGAAGCCAAAAATGTACGCCCTATGAATCTAAATATCCAAGGGAAAGTTCAATATGTTCCAGCTAAAAGAGGACAAGTATTATCTGTAAATGGTAATCTTTCAAAAGGTAGTATTATGGAAGACTTGGAGTGGGCAGAAAGTAGTGCCAATGCGTGTTGGGTGGGTATCAGAAATGTAGAATTTCAAGGTAATCATGTTTTTTATTGGTTTGATTTGCCCAAAAAGTCAACTGTAAAAATCACAGTTGTGCCCAAAGGAAACAAGCCAAGAGTAAATGTATATGGTTTTATAAGTTTTGATTTCAAATTTATTCCTCCCGATTTACCTCGCTGTATCAGTTGTGAAGCAGGTTTTCAGCAATGGGTTGCTAACAATCCTCCAGATTTTACCAAAAGTGCAGGAGAACAGAGCATTGAATTTAATGCAATTAGCTCAAGAATGAAAGTTTTTGTAGGTGTGGCAGGTGCAAAAGGCTTCACATCAGGAGATTACGAATTAAAAATTGAAATAAAATAATGTCTAAAGCTCTAAAAATATGAAAAATAAAATATTGATTATCAGTGTATTGTTTTTGTTTGTGGCAACGATGAATGTGTTTTCTCAAACATGGCAGAGTTACAATTTTTCGACAGATGGATTGCCTTTGTCAATCAGTTTCCCCAAACAACCCACCAAGAAAATAACAGAGAAAACAACAAAAAACTACAATTACACAAGTGTTCAAGATGGTGTTATTTATGTAGCACAAGCAACACAAGCTAAGAAAAATCTACCTTTTAGTGTAGTAGAAAAATCTCTAACAAAAATTACAACTAAGGCAAAAGAAGTTCAGAGTCAAGGAGATTATACCCTTAATGGTTACAAAGGCAAACAAGCTCGTTATCAAACACCTAAAGGAGTTTATACAGAACTTCGTTTGGTAGTGGTGGATAATGTAGTGTATCAGTTAATGGTGCTTTCTGAAACAGCATATCCACAAAATGCAGAAGAATTTTTCAAAACAGCAAATTTTGGAAAATAAATTATAACGATATGAACAAACTAAAAATTGAGGGTTTTCTTTCTGTAAAAGAAAGCCCTCAACAAATAATCCTTAGACGTAAGTACAGGGGTTTTTTGTGGTACGTCATTCCAATGCTTTTGGGAGGTTTTTTATGTGGAGTCCTTTTTGTATCTGAATATTTTTTCTATGCATCTATTGCATTCCTTGTTTTCTATATAGGTCTGCGTGGTGTTTTCAATGTGATTACTATCACCATCAATCAAGAGTTTTTTCATGCCAAGCATGGTATTTTTCCAATGATTTGGAGTGATGATAAGTTTGCTATGAAAGATTTTGATAGCGTTTTTCTTGAAAAAACATATTCAAAAACAGGTAATCGTAAATACAGCCAACAAAAAGGTTTTTTCGATGAAAAAACACAGGATGGTTATGATTTTATGGTGTATTTAAAAGATGGAAGCCGAAAAAATATACTTTCTTTTGGTGTAGGAGCAGTTGGGGCTGATTTTTTAAAACAGAAAACAGAGGAATTTGCTTCAAAAACACAACTTTAAAACGAAAATCATGAAAAAATATTTTATTATAATATGCTTGCTGATGATTTTGGGAAGCAAATGTGTTGCTCAAGATACTTGCAAAGTAGGTATCTTTATAACAGATATTTATGATTTGAACTTAGCTGAAAAATCGTTCAACGCCAAATTTTGGCTTTGGGGTTTGTACCAAAAAGATAGTCTCAAAATTCTTGAAAATTTAGAACTCATCGAAGCCAAAGAACACGAATATCTTTTGCCTACGATTGAAAAGCGTGAAAAGTTGAACTATGCAGCCCAAAAAGCAAAAGCTACACTTAAAAAAGATTGGAATATTACTGATTTCCCTTTTGACGAACAAAAGCTAAATATTATTATAGAAAGTGGAGACGCAGAAACTAACGAACTCATTTTTATCCCTGATATAAAAAATAGTAGTTACGACAGCTCCAATATCAAGATTGAAGGCTGGAAAATAGATGAATTTAAGGTAATAACAAAAACAAGAACTTACAATAGCAATTATGGTGACCCTGAGATCAAAGGTAAAGCCTCATATAGCAATTTTATAACTTCTATTACACTCAAAAGGGATAGTGGAGGGCTATTTTTTAAATTGTTTACAGGTTTGTATGTGGCATTTGTTATTTCTCTTTTGCCTTATTTTATGGGTCCTGAGAATGCAGAAAGATTTGGGTTGCTGGTAGGTTCGTTATTTGCCGCAGTAGCAAATAAATATGTGGTGGATTCTATTTTGCCCGAAACGAATAATTATACTTTGGTAGATAAAATTCATGTGATTACATTCATTTATATCTTAATTAGTCTTATTATGACTGTCATAGCTTATAGACTTTTTGCTTCTGAGAGAAACCCATTGGCAAAGAAAGTAGATAAATGGGCTTTTGTGGTTACAATTATATCTTTTATTCTGATAAACTTTTATTTAATTTGGCAGGCAATGTAATTGTATCAAAAAGTAATTATTTTTGAAGAATAGGCAATATTGGCTGATATGGAAAATAAAAAACACACTCAAGAGGAACTCAATGAAATTCTCAAATTGGCTTTTGAGCGAGAAAACAATATTCAATTGGAAAATGATTTGAAAGAGTCAGCCAAGGAATTGGGTATCAGTGAAGAAGAATTTAAGACTGCACAAGAGCTTTACTACATTGATAAAAAAATTGCTGAACGTGAAGTTTTCAAAAAACAAGAAAAACGCAAAAAACTCATTATTTGGGCAAGTATTTTAGCAGTTTTATCAATCGTTATCATTTACTTTTCCCTTCCTCGTGGGGCATATCAAGGTAAATTTGAAGTATATCTGACTACCAACGAGAAAAACTTTTTGTATTATGGTGGTACAGAAAATATACAAGAATTTTATGCTTTAGAAAACAAAAGTTTGACTTGTCAATTACAGCTTTTAGAGCCTCAATATAGGACTTATAAAATTGATTATAAGTTGTTTACACCAAAAGGTAAATTGCATGAAGAAAGAAATAATGTTGCTTATCGCTATGATAAGAAGGATTTGAATTTTGCTATCAGCAGTTTTGGATTCTATGGCTTTGAAATTAAATCTGAAAATTTAGGTGACTGGAGAGTAGAAGTTTGGGTTGATAAAAAGCTATTGCATACGCAAAAAATTTCTTTCAAACTGGCTAATCCTCATCTAAGTATAGGATTGTTACCTCTTTTGGAATGGGATAAAAAAAATCCTCCCATTATTAAAAATCAATTTAGCCTAAGTCAAGATTTTACTAACAAAAGTTATAGACTCACTGCTAAAGCTGAGTTTTTACTGCGTCAAACAGGGATATTTACTTTGGAATGTACCAACCCTGAAGGTAAAATAATTGCATCTAAAGAACACAGACTTCATGAAAGAAGTGGCTATCGAGCAGAATACAACAATAATTTTATCATTGACATAGATTTACATTCTCTTTTGGAAAAAAATACAACCTTGGGTAAGTATAAATTGAGTGTCTATGGTCAAGATTTTGGAAAAGCTGAAGACCAACGTATCAAAATAGAAGAATATGCTTTTGAAATTACAAAATAGAAATCTTGAAAGTCTAAACAAAAATTTAGATATTGATTATCTAACTGAAAAAATATAAATGCTCACACTTGCTGAAATTGAAGATTTTATTCAAAGAATGAAAATTGGCGAAACACTTAGAATAAGTGGAGAATATGACCCTGACCCTTATGGTGGAGGTGCAAATTGGAATTATGAAATACAATATAATTCTGAAACGCAAGAGTTTATTCTAAAAACAAACTTTTATGCCTCCCAATACAATACTGAACCTGAAGTTTCTTATGAATATTTAGATGAAGAGCAAACTATAAAGTATCTTCTGAATCAAATTAAGCATAAAATATCTTGTTGGTAAAATAAAAAAATATGAAAACTTACCTTTTAGGTCTTTGGTGTCTAATAACTACTTTTCTGTTCCAATATGCTGCTTCGTGGGGGCTTATTTTGATAAGCTATTTTAGTGGTTGGATATATCCAATGGGTGGATTTATTGTATGGATAGCAATGTTTGGATTGTTATATATGTATTTGGCAAAATGGCTCATAGAATCTAAGCTAACCCCTTACCCTAAATATATATCAGAAATAGAAATTAAAAAAATGCCCATATCAGAGTACAAAGCATACACGCAATTAAGGTCTAAGTATAATACCGAAAGCTTACAATATTCGCGTGAAACAAGCACCACAATGAAAATAGGCGTAGTTTTATTGTTGTTAGGAAGTTTTCTTCTGAATTTACATCTGAAAGATGAAAGCGAAAAATACGAATTTCAGCACTTTGGTAGGCAAGTAAAAGGTATTGTTATCAAAAAATATAGAACAATAACAGGGAAAGGGGCTAAAATTCCTTATCTTTCTTGTAGTTTTTTGGAAAATCATGTTATTAAAAAAATAGATATGTTGATTGAAAATGATACCATCTATGCTAGAAAAAAAGTAGGCGATACACTTGAATTTATCTACTCCACTCGTAATCATTATTTTTTTAAAATAATCAAATGAAAGAACAACTTATCCAAGAAATTTTAGAGTGTTTGCAAAAAAATGGACAACCTAAAAAATACTTTCAAAGATAAAAAAAACTAAAATAATGCGATACCTCATTGTTGTGTTTTGCTTTGTTTTTGCCTTGACTGTGCAATATTTTTTATCAATTTTATTGATAAAACTTGGTTATTTCCATAATCACCTACACACATTTGGTGGTTTTTTACTGATTATGATGATTTATGCGAAATTAGTCAATTTTGTATTAGATTCTTTGAAGGTAAAATTGAATTACCAAGAAGCTATAATATTCAAATACAGTATATTAGTTTTGTTGATAGCTTCTTTTTTCCTCAACTATAAAATGATGCTCCCATGATTTTAGAAGCAGCTATCAAAGAATTAGGCAATGATTTATACGAGATTAGTGTTCCTTTTGCTCCTGATACCTTGTTTCAGATGATAGAATATTTGCCTGTAGGTGAAGTTGTAGGGAGCAAAGAGGAGATAGTAAGTTTTGTAACAGAATCTCAAATGTTGGGGATTTCTGTAGATTTTACTTGTAAAATAGTAGAAATTAATCAGCTTTTTATAGATAGTTTGCGAGCAACATGGGGTTTTTCTTCGCCAACAGATTGGATTTGCAGAGTTCAAAAAGTAGGTTATGAAGAAAATCAATTTTCTTATTTTGGCGAACACAAACAATATGACGAATTACCACCAACCATTTTCCCAAATACTTGGCTCAAATACATCAAACCATATTCATCTGAATTAGGTTTTTTTGATAAATATTTGCCTTTGGAGTATTACATAAGAAATTTTAAAGTTTTAGGTGAAAATATCAAAAGAAAGGAAAGGATTTGCAGTTTTGAATACTGCCCCAATTATACTGGTTTGGGTGAAGAAAAATGGGGTTTTATAGAAAAAAATAAGAAAACTGCTTATCTGTATGCTCCTTACGATCTTGAAAAGATAAGTTTTAATGAAAAATTATTATTAGAAGCTCAATACAATCCACAGCCTAACAGTTGGATCTTGATGAATATCAAAAAGGATTTTATTTTAAAAGTAGAAAGAAAAGTAAATTATTATAGAGATTATTTTTGTTGGTATAAACCAGAAGGAGATTTGATACGCATAGGTTTAGATACAAAAGGTGATGAATATATACAAATTCATCAACCTATTTATCCTATACGTTGTGCGGAAGTCGGCAAGATTTTTAAGGTTAAAGATATTGCTACGAGTGAATATATTTTTGAAATTGATTTAAATGGACCTATGGGAAGATGGTTTACTGCAGAATTTGATATGGAAATAGTAGAAATAAACCCAATAATTTGGAATGATTTACAACTTAATAACGCTTGTGAAATTTTGATAAAAGATTCTTATAATAAAGGTTGGATAATGTTAGTAAAACCACTCAACCCCGAAAAAACAAAGAAAATGTTTGCAGAATGGTATGAAATGGGACGATTTGATTAAGTATAAATATGGAATATTATCATAACCAAACCAATATCAGAGAATTAGGCAATGATTTGTATGAAATTAGTTGCTGTCCTGTCCATTGTTTTATGTTTGGGATTGATGAACACTTGCCTGTTGGCAGAGTGGTGGGTGTAGGAGAGCCTATGGCACATTGGAGTACAGAAAACCAACTTTTAAACCTTGAGACAGATTTTACTTGTAAAATAGTAGAAATCAATCAGCCTCTTATAGATTATTTTCGAGAAACTAATGATGGACATTTGAAGGATTTGACAACTAATGGATTTTCACCAACAGATTGGGTTTATGTGGTGCAAAAGATGGATGAGAATGAAAATACAAATCCATATTTTCGTCCTCATAAAAGTTACTCTTACAATATTAAGATTTTACCTTGTTGGAGTAAGCCTATAGATATTTATACGCTTGAATTAGGTTATTTTAATTATTTTTTACCTTTGGAATATTACATACGCAATATTGTGATTTTAAATGAAAACTGTAAGGAAGGTGAAAAAATATGCAGTTTTGAATACTATCCTATTGGTTATCAAAATATAAAAAAATCAGAAAGGTGGGAATATGCCAATAAATACAAGAAAATAGAATACTTGTATGCACCCTGCGACTTAGAAAAAGTGATAGACTATAACCCTATTTTTAACCCTATGTTGCATGAACAACCAATCCACAACGGTTGGATTTTGATAAATATCAAAGATGATTATATTTTGAAAGTAAAAAAGGAAAGGTCTGTAGAATAGTAATAGTACGAGAAAAGGTAATTTGAGTAAAAAGGCCCCTAACCCAAAAAAATTACGTTTATTTCAAAGAATATGACAGAAGAAAGTATAAAATACACTTTGGAGTACCTCAAAAAGAACCCACAGGAAAAGAGTTGGGGCATTTTTGGTGGCTCTGCTGATGTGTGGGGAGGTAGCCTTTCTTGGGGCTATACTGTTCAATACAATCCTAAAACAGGTTTTTATGATTGGGACGACACAGAAACGGCAGAAGGTTGTAGTTATAGTGTTGCCTCTTTTCAACTTACAGAAGCAGAGTTAATGGAAAAATTGAAGGCAATAAAGGAATAAAAAAACATGACAGAAGAACAGATACAACAGATTTTGGAACAACTCCATCATAGCGAAGACCATACACATTGGGATTTTGATGTGGCTTATGGTAGTTCGTGGAGTGGTTATACACGAAATGGTTATGAAGTTATATATTATCCACAAACTAATTCATACACTTGGGAAGATGTTTCTGACTTAGATTATGCTGATAAAAAGTATTTTGGTGCTTTTGAGATTTCTAAGGCGGATTTGATAAAAAAATTAAGAGAAACTAATTATACTGTTTAAACTCATGAAACAAAAATTTATTGATTACGAATTACATCTGCAAATGTTTATAGATTATGGTGCAGATGAACATGCAAAGCATTTAGTAGGTGAGCCTATTAAGCCTGAAGGCTATGATGAATACAAAGCATTACAAAACAACCAAAATCAGATTATTGAAAATAAAAAAGATACTTTCTCATATACCAAATTTACCGAAAAGTTGGAAGAACACTTTACTGAAAAGGACTCAACAGAAGGCATTAATTATGATGAAGAGGGTATTCCACAATATTTAACAACGGATGATCATTACAAAGGAATAGAAAATCCTGTATGGGTAAAAAAATATACTAAGAAAGACCCAAAACCTACTACTCATAAAGATATTCCGAATGAAAAATTGGGAATTAACTATGATGAAGATGGCATACCCGAATATCTCACAACAGAAGCATATCATTTTGGCGAGGTAAACCCTGAATGGCTGAAAAAACATAAGAAAAAATAATCTCCTAAAAACAGTGCAGAAAGCTGTTTGAAATGATAGAGAAAATAAAAGATTATCTTAAAAGGCAAAAAATAGAAGTTACTTCTTGAGTTCAGTAATCTTAAAATCAATTCTTCTGTTTTTGGCTCTGTTCAAATCGCTGGTATTGGGTACAAAAGGTTTAGAGCTACCAAAGCCCACATATTTAATACGATTAGAACTTATTCCCTTAGAAATCAGGTAGTCATAAGCCATTTTGGCACGAGTGTTAGAGAGTTGAATATTTTGGTTTGCATCTCCAATATCGTCTGTATGTCCTTCTAAAATACCCAATACATTCGGATATTTATTCAAAAATGCAACCAAATGGTCCAATTGCTCTTTGGCTGTGTTATTTAATTGCAAACTACCTAAATCAAAAACTACTTCTTTCAATATAAACTCTTCACCTTGGTAAGGGTCAATTTTTTCCCAATTATCATTGACTTCAGCCTTGTTATGTTCGTTAGGGGTGTTTTTCTTGGTGAAAAATTTATTCATCAATTCATCTTTATGTCTATAAATAAAGAAACCAAGAGTTGATAAAATGGCTACAAATAATACAAATTTAAGAAACTTAAAAACGCCACTATAATCTCTTGGAGGTTTATTGTTTTCTGCTTCTTGAATTTGGGATATGATACTAGCAGCCTTGTTTTGTTTCGGATTTATCTCCAAAGACTTTTCAGCAAATTCTAAGGCTTTATTTTTATGTTGTTTACTTTTATGTTGTTTCCAAAGCTGATGATGACATTGGGCACAATAATACAAACTCTCTGAATCGTTGGGATTCAATGAAATGGCATGCCCAAATTCTTCTAAAGCATCTGTTGGGTTGTTATGATTCAAATAAGTTTCACCACGAGCAAAGAAATCATTGAATTCTTCAATTAAAGCATTCCATTCTTCATCAGTAATACTGATTTCAAGAGCTTTTTGTCTAATTACTTCATCTGTAATGAGTGGTTTAGTCTCATCATGTGAAAGTTTAAAAACTGTATGAACGTACTCGAGATGTATGGATTTGGGCTGCCCCATATAGATAAAAACAAAAATTAAAAATATTAATCCTCTATTTCATATTTGCGTTTTTGAGTAGATTTTGGTTCTTTTTTCCCATCACAAGTAGGGTTGGTACACTGTCCATAGAAGACTAATGAATGATGCAGGATATCAAACTTCATCAATTCGCCTACCATATCTTGGATTTGTTGCAAACGAGGGTCGCAGAATTCAAGAACTCTGTGACACTCTACACAAAGTAAATGGTCATGTTGTTTGAAACCATACGATTTTTCATATTGAGCTAAATTTTTCCCAAATTGATGTTTCGTAACCAAGTCGCAATCCACTAATAAATCGAGGGTGTTGTAAACAGTAGCTCGGCTTACTCGGTAATTTTTATTTTTCATGCTGATATACAGCTCCTCTACATCAAAATGGTCTTTTCGAGAATAAATTTCTTCTAAGATAGCAAAACGTTCAGGTGTTTTACGAAGCTCTTTTTTCTCTAAATAAGCAACGAAAATTTTCTTTACTTCTTCAAAAAGTTTGTTATCAAGCATAAAAAATTAAAAATCAAGATTGTGAATAATCTAACAGCAATAAAAATTAATCTTCCTCTTTTACCAAATTTTCTTCTTCCAGAGTCTTCCAAATCATATCTTTGAGTGTATCAATATTCTGGTTGGCAAGTGCTGAAATAAAGATGGCAGAAACATTTTTAGGAAGTGTTCTTTTCAGTTTTTTCATTTGGTCTTCATCTATCAAATCACATTTACTTACAGCCAACAGGTGTTTTTTATCCAAAAGCTCTGGATTATACTCTTTGAGCTCATTCAATAAAATTCTATATTCTTTACTGAGACTCTCTACTTCTGCTGAAACAAGAAATAACAAAATAGAGTTTCGTTCGATATGTCTTAAAAATCTCAAGCCTAATCCTTTACCTTCAGAAGCACCTTCAATAATACCAGGGATATCAGCCATGATAAAAGATTGGTATTCTCTATACTTTACCACGCCCAAATTTGGAGTGATAGTTGTAAACGGATAATCTGCAATTTCGGGCTTGGCAGCCGAAACCACAGAAAGAAGTGTAGATTTGCCTGCATTTGGGAAGCCTACCAAACCTACGTCTGCAAGAACTTTTAATTCTAAAATTACCCATTGTTCAATGCCTTCTTCACCAGGTTGGGCATAATGAGGAGCTTGTTTTGTAGGGGTTTTAAAATGCCAATTTCCCATACCACCACGTCCACCAGAAAATAGAATTTTTTCTTCGCCATCTGTGGTAATTTCAAGTAAAATTTCTTCAGTTTCAGGGTCTTTTACGACTGTACCAAGAGGAACTTCTAAAATAACATCCTCACCATCAGCACCTTTTTTGTTGGCACTTTGCCCATTGACACCATCTTTGGCTTTTACATGCTTTCTATATTTTAGGTGCAGAAGCGTCCAAAGTTGAGCATTGCCTTTTAAAATGATATGTCCACCACGTCCGCCATCACCACCATCGGGGCCACCATTGGGAATATATTTCTCTCTTCTGAAATGAATCGAACCAGCTCCACCTTTTCCTGAGCGACAATTTATTTTTACGTAATCTATGAAATTCGGAGAACCCATACTTTTTAGATAAATTAGATATTACACACAAGATATAAGAAATTATACTGTGTTTACTATGATTTTAAGGGAAAATCTTTGCAAAATTAACAATTTTAAAATTTAGAATGATTAGAAATTATATTTCCTTTTCAAAATCTTTAGAGAAACTAATCAGTTCAGGGAAAAACAATGTAAAATCTTGCTCAAAATCTGCATAATGCGTGAGTAAATCCTGAGGAGCTTGTAAAAAATTAGACTGAAAACTTGTCCTTTGATTCATTCCCTCAAAAACTCTTTCAATTCCCTTCATTTTCTGATAGTTATAAAGCCAATTTTGGCGTATCATATAGGGGAGCATATACTGAATTTCGGAAGGCAAAATATCATGATATTGCTGTATATTCTCATAGAAATTATTTACAAAACTTTCCAAAGGTTCTTGATGATAATTTTCCCAATTCTTAGCTAAAAAATGGTCATAAAATATATCTACAGCTACAGGAGCATATCTTTTTTGCGTTTCTTTGAGTCTTTCGGTACTTTGTTGTACAATAGGGTGTTGGTCTGTGTAGGCATCAATGGCTCTATGCAAACGAATCCCTTTTTGGATTTCATCATCAAAACTTTCAAATTGTTTACCTTTGATAGAATCAGCAATGAAATTTCCGATTTGGATTTTAAGCGAATCGCCTGAAAGATAAATATGAGCTAAAAAATTCAAGGTGTAAAAGGTTGTTTGTGTTATAACAAACTTAATTTATTTTTAGGTCAAAACAAAGGCTTTTTTATCTTTGCATCTTGACATCAAAATCCTGACAGATATTTTATGAACCGTTCTTATACGTTCCCGCTTATTATTATTGGCATCTTCTTTTTTATTTTTGGCTTTGTTACATGGCTGAATGGTATTCTGATTCCCTATTTAAAAATAGCCTGCGAACTCAAAACAGATGTACAAGCTTATTTGGTAACTTTTGCTTTTTATATTTCATATTTTGTGATGGCATTGCCCTCTGCTGGAATTCTTAATAAAATAGGTTTTAAAAATGGAATGTCTTTGGGGCTTGGAGTCATGGCATTAGGGGCTATTATTTTTATACCTGCTGCCAATACTCGTACTTACGAGCTTTTTTTATTGGGTTTGTTTGTGCAGGGAACAGGTTTAGCCATTCTCCAAACGGCAGCCAATCCGTATGTAGCTGTTTTGGGTAACCCAGAAAGTGCTGCTCAACGCATCAGTATTATGGGAATTGCCAACAAAGTGGCAGGAATTATCAGCCCTGTGATAGTGGGAACAATTATTTTGTCTGATGCAGGTGATGTAGAAAAAACACTCAAAACTTTGGAGGGTAATGTTCGTATTGAGTATTTAAGTACTTTGTCTTCTAAAGTAATAATACCTTATGCTATTATGTCATCAGTATTGGTATTATTAGCTCTGATGCTCAGATTTGCCAAACTACCTCAAATAGAAGAATCTAAAACAGATACAACAGACGAAAAAACACCACATACCAATATTTTAGAGTATCCGCAACTCGTTTTGGGGGTAATCGCTTTGTTTTTGTATGTAGGGGTGGAGGTAATGGCTGGAGATACCATTGCAGGTTATGGTAAATTTTGGGGTTTTACGGATGTAAAGTATTTTACATCTTATACACTTGTAGGAATGCTCGTGGGTTATGTAATAGCTATTTTTACAATTCCCAAATATATTTCTCAGCAAAAAATATTGACTATCTGTGCTATGTTGGGTGTACTGTTTAGTCTGGTGGCTGTTTTTACAGAAAAAGAAACTTCTATCATGGCGATTGCCTTATTGGGTCTTGCAAATTCTGTGATGTGGCCTGCTATTTTCCCGCTTGCCATTGCCGATTTGGGCAAACTGACTAAAACAGGCTCTGCTATGCTGATTATGGCTATTGCAGGAGGGGCTGTTTTACCACTTTTGTATGGAGCTTTGGCAGATAATAAAAGTATTGGTCTGCAAAATGCCTATTGGCTTCTTGTACCAGCATACTTATTTATCGCTTATTATGGCTACAAGGGTTATCAGAAAAGGAAATGGTAGTTTTTTGGGATGTAAGACATGAGAAAAAAGATATTGAAGAAAAGAAAAAGGAATTTATTTTTAGTCAGATTTGAATACTTTGGCTTTGTCTGACTATCGTCTGACATAAAGCCAAAATCAGCTTCCTGCTTCACTTTGTTCGCAGTCGCAAAGACGTACAGCGTCATTACGAGCCACGAAGTGGTGAAGTAATCTTTATAAAACTTACAAACTTTGAAATTTTAAATAGTAGTGATACTATTATTTTTGTTAAAATATTAAAAAACACCTAAAATATTACACGATTTTTAGGTGTTTTTTGTTTTTAAATACACCTTAATTTTCTTATAATTCACTTTTTATTAAAAATATTCATGTTTTTCTTACACACCCCAAAAATCAGGGATTCCCTGATGCGTGGGAGTTTTTTATTGTTTAGATTGGCTTAGTAAAAGCTGGAGATAATAATTTTAAAGTATTATGATAGACAAAATAACACTAAAATCTGGTTCTTGTGTTGGAAAACCTAATTTAGAAGTAGATTTAACACCTGTTACTATATTTGTTGGTCCCAATAATTCAGGAAAAAGCAAGGTTCTTCAAGAAATAGAGAGTAATTGTTATTCTTCAAAATCATATCAGAATAATCTTGTATTAGATCATATAGTTTTTTCGTCTCTCACCAAAGAAGAAATAGAATATGAAATTTCACTTATAGAAATCCCTATTCAAGATGTTTCAATATTAGGGAGTGGATTCATTAGGTTAAGTAAAATTCATGCAATAAATAATTTAGTACGTCATAATATATCTAGGAATAACTTAATTCATAACGCCCAAAACCCTAATAGTACTCAAAATGATGATTCTTATCTTAAGTTTTTACAAATGTATGTACTCGGTTTACGAGGTGATAACAGATTAAATTTATTGAGAGAAGCTGAAACCAGTGATTTACAAAACTTCCCCCAAAATTTACTCACTTATTTATTTAAAAATAATGAATTGAGGGCTAAAATAAGACAAAAAATTTATGATGCTTTTGGTAAATATTTTGTGATAGATTTAACTAATGTAAGATCTTTAAGAGTCAGATTATCAGATGTGCCTCCTGTTGATGAAGAAGAGGAAAGAGGATGGACAGAAAAGTCTATTTTGTTTCATAGTAATGCAAAGTTAATTGATGATATGAGTGATGGGATAAAGGCTTTTTGTGGAATTATTACTAGTATAATGGCTGGAGATTCTAAAATAACATTGATTGATGAGCCTGAAGCATTCTTACATCCTTCATTAGCAAGTAGGCTGGGTAAAGAAATATGTAAGACTTTGGTAGGCACTAAAAAACGCTTTTTTGCTTCTACTCATAGTGCCTCATTTCTTATGGGATGCATTCAATCTGGAACGCCTCTCAATATAGTTAGATTGACTTATAAAAATGGTTTAGCAACCTCACGATTGTTGCCACAAGATAAAATATTGCATTTAATGAGGCACCCCTTATTACGTTCTACAGGTGTTTTAAATGGAGTATTTTATGAATCAGTTATTGTTACAGAAGCTGATTCTGATAGAGCTTTTTACCAAGAAATTAATGAGAGATTATTATCTGAAAATGATTCAAGAGGTATTAATAATTGTTTATTTATTAATGCTCAGAATAAACAAACAGTTTGGAGTATAGTTGCTCCTTTACGTGAATTAGGTATACCTACAGTTGGAGTGGTTGACATTGATGTTTTAAAAGAAGGAGGAAGAACATTTGGAAAATTACTTGATGGAGCTTTTATTCCTGAACTTAGCCATAAAGGCTTGGAAAGTCAAAGAAAGTCATTTTATGATGCTTTAAATGCAACAGAGAGAAATTGGAAAATAGATGGTGGAATACAAATACTAAATACAAATGAACAAGAAGCATGTAATAGTTTTTTTGACCAATTAGAAAACTATGGCGTATTTGTAGTTAGAAATGGCGAGCTTGAATCTTGGATGAAATACATTAATCCAACACGTGATAAGTCTAATTGGTTAATTGATGTATTTGAGAAAATGGGCGAAAATCCCGAACAATCAAACTATGTGAAACCATCAAATGGTGATGTGTGGGATTTTATAGGTTCAATAAAAAAATGGTTAGATAATAATAATAGAAAAGGAATACCTGAGTAATTTTTACTGCTATTAGGTTTTTTTGGATCGCTTTCTGCTTCACTTTGTTCGTAGTCGCAATGATGTACAATGTTTATTACAAGCCAAAGGCGAACTTGAACGGTCTCAACGAAGCTAATCTATATGAGATTTCCAATGATAAGATTAAAGTTAGTATAATCTGATAAGTTTTTTGTACTTTTGTACATAAATCACTTACTATCTTACGAATATGGAAAATATTGGGAAAAAGCTACAAATTGTGAGAGATTTGTATAAATATACACAAGAGCAAGTAGCCTCCAAAATAGGCTTTACAAGCTCAGAATATGCCCAACTCGAGCAAGAAAATGAGATACAAATGCCTATTTTAGAAAAAATAGCCCAAGACGTGTACCAATTAGACCCACAAAAAATTATCAGCCTGCTCACAGACCCCAGAACACTCATTGATAATATTTATGAAAATCAATTTGATGGTAAGAATAGCCAAAATGGTCAGAATGTAAATATTGGTACAACAAATATTACTTATAATCAAGAGAATACGAAAGATAGTAATAAAGAAGCTTTTGAGAAAGATTTAGAAAAAATAAAGGCTCAATTGGAGTTTCTACTTGCTATTTTTGATAACAAAGATAAAAAGTAGATTTAGACATGAGACAAGAGAGATTAGTTTTTTCTTACTGTTCGTGATTAAAATATGTTTTATAAACTAAAATCACATAGCTTCACTAGCGTTATTTATTATGAATTTAATCCAAACAAAAAAGGAAAAAAGATATTGTATCTTTTTTCCTTTTTCTATACTCCTTTGTCTCAAAAAAATCTAAGCCAATTCTTTATACTGCATTTGGTGAAGTTGGGTATAATAACCGTTTTGTTTGAGTAGTTCCTCATGGTTACCTACTTCTTTGATTTCCCCTTTATCCAAAACAATAATTTTATGAGCATGCTGAATGGTAGAAAGTCTATGGGCAATCACGATGGCTGTTCTGCCTTTCATGAGTTTATTGATAGCATTTTGTATCATTTCTTCGGTTTCGGAGTCCACAGAAGAGGTCGCTTCGTCCAAAATAATGATTTCAGGTTCGTAAACCATCGCCCTGACAAACGAAATAAGCTGGCGTTGCCCTACCGAAAGGGTAGCTCCACGTTCCATCACCTGATAGTCGAGTCCGCCGTTCAGGCGTTCAATAAAATCTTTAGCACCAACTAGTTCGGCTGCTCTCCAAATGGTTTTATCAGAAATTTCGGAATCACCCAAAGTAATATTTTCTCTGATAGAACCTGAAAACAAAAATACATCTTGTAAAACGACACCAATATGAGAGCGAAGCGTCTGTAAATCGTACTCTTTGATGTCTTTTTTATCAATCAGTATTTTACCTTTGTTGATTTCATAAAAACGATTAATCAAATTGATGATAGAGGATTTTCCTGCACCCGTAGCACCCACAAATGCAAGGGTTTCACCTTTTTGAGCTTCAAAAGAAACATTTTTGAGTACGTAATCTTCGTCATTATAAGCAAACCATACGTTTTCAAATTGGATATAGCCTTCTAAACTTTCAGGTTTATGAGAACCATTTTCAACAGTATCTTCTTGGTTATCCAATAAATTAAGGATACGTTCAGAACTTACAATTGCCATTTGGAGTGTATTGAATCTATCAGCAATCATTCGGATGGGTCTAAAAAACAGAGATATATACATCATGAAGGCAATCAGGACACCCAAAGTAGTTTGTTCTTCAATAACTTCTTTTGCTCCATACCATACAATCAAACCTGTACCTGCTGCACTAATAATCTCTGCCACAGGGAAATATACTGAGTAATATAAAACAGATTTTAAGTTAGACCTTCTATGTTCTTTGTTGATATCATTAAATTTTTCTACTTCTCTTTTTTCTGCTCCAAATATCTGAACAATATTCATTCCCGAAATATGCTCTTGTACAAAAGTATTGAGATTTGCAACGGCATTTCTTACTTCTGCAAAAGCTACTTTTACTTTTTCTTTGAAAATATAAGTGGTAATAAGTAAAAAAGGCAACATAGAAAGACTCACCAGTGTGAGTTTCCAGTTGGTATAAAACATCATAAACAAAATAGCGATAATTTGCAAAATATCTGCTACAATGGCTGCTATTCCATCTCCAAATACAGTAGAAAGTGTTTCAATATCTGAAATATTTCGTGTTACAAGTCTTCCAACAGGAGTTTTATCATAAAATTTAAGTCTCAAACTCAACATTTTATCATAAAGGCGTACTCGTATATCTTTTACAATGGTTTGCCCTATCCAACCAGACCAAAATGTGTGAGCATATTGTACCACAGACTGTAAGGCAAGCAGGGCAATCATCCACATAGTCAAAGTGAGTAACATACCTTCTTGCCCTTCGTTCATGTAGTTATCTACACTATATTGAACTAAATAAGGGCGTATTGGACCTAATAAAGCTAAAAATAAGGTAAGAAATATAACGGAATAAAAAGTAAGTTTATAAGGTTTTGTAAAGCTATAAAGCCTTTTAAGTATTTGGCTATCAATGATTCTGCCTTTTTTTTTCTGTTCTGGTTCCAAAGTATTAACTGAAAATTATAATCGTGAAAACTCTACCAAATTTAACGAAAAAAGTCGTTGAAGTGATATGTATTTTTGGTCTTTTTTTAAAACTAAAAAAAGCTTGTTTTGGTTCAAACTATTGAAAATACAACCCTGATATTAGTTAAGTGCAATTTTACTTGTATTTATAGTATTGATAATGAGTTATTTGGTAATTATAATAAAAAAAGCTTTTATGATAAATGCAAATGACGTAATTTTGCAAGCTGTAACCAACATATTTTTGACTATGGAACAAGTTTGGAACAATGTCTCGTTATGGGGCGTTCTGACAGTTTTAATTACAAGTTTTAGAGTGATTAGACAATTTTTGAAATTTGATTCAGGGATTAAAATAGCACAGTTTTGGCGTATTTTGCGTTATCAGGCTGTTTATTTTATTCGATATGAATACAAAATTTGGGTAGTACCTGTACTTTGTCTTACTGTACTTGCATGGGTAGGAGGGAGTGTAAATGCAAGTGTTTTATCTGTGTTTTTTTGGGCAAATGTTGTATGGTGGATTGTAAATGTGGGAATTTCTCATCTTTTCAAAACCAATCATGCTCTTTTAAAACAGATTAAAAATACTCCTTTTAGTATTCTCTCTTTGGGAGGAAGCTTGTTTTTAAATGCTTATTTACTTGATAATCATTTTTTTGCTATTCTAGGAACAAAGACATTACTGGCTATTTTGGCAAGTAGTTTTTTGGGAATAAGTTTTGTGATTGGCAGTTTTCGTTTGTGGCAATACAATGATAGTCTACATCCTAAAAATATAGAAAGCTCTTTTATTAGTAACGAAAGATTAGATGCTTTGATGATTACTCTGATATGCAGTATTTTACTGGCTCAAGTTTATGGAAATCATATCAATTTTTCTCTTTTACCACTTGTTTTATCTGCCTCATTCTTAATGTTGTTTGGAATTGGTAAAGCAATGATAACTGGACAATTGTGGAATAAATATCATAAATACGCCGAAGGAGGAATGTTACTTGTTAGTATAGGACTTACATTTGGAATCTTGTACTACTACTTACCTGCTTCATGGCTTAAAGGTGGAATGAGCTACCAAAGAAATGATTTACTTTATACGATACTTGTTGGACTGCTAGTAAGTTTCTTCTCTGATAAATTAATAGCTTTTTATCGTTATCTACAAAATACTTATACCTACTATTTTTTAGATCAACCCATATTTCATAAAATACTAACCTATATTGTGAGGGGAGCTATTACTATTTCAATTATTTCTGTGATATCATGGGGATTTTTATACGCTTATCAGCATTTAGAATTGTATGGACTGACATTGGTGCTTATCAGTATTCTGACCAATATAAACTCTAAAATTAGTTTTGATATTCCTGCAAGGTGGCAATAACGTTTATCGTCTGCCACCAAAGAAAAATGAAATATACATGGCTGCAAAAGTGCCATAGTTTTTCATTTTTTCGGGAACACTGTTTACATTCATAATAGGCATTTTCTTGGCGAAAGTTTCAAAAGTAAAACCAGCCTCTACACCTGTAAGGTTGGTTTTGAAAGCACCAACCTCGAAAGATAAGCCTATTTTGGCATTAAAACCTGGGACAACTTGTAAACCATCAAAACCTCCAAAAAAAGAACCTCTGCCAATGATACGGTCTTCTGACAAAGGTACACCATACAAACTTTGAAATTTGTTAGCATCTTCAAAATTATAACTATAAAAAGGAATATCTTCGATTTGCTCACCCACACCTGTTGCTGTCGATACATCATATCGAATCATATAAGGTTTCAAAAAACCTAAACTTAAACCTCCTGCAACTACAGCATTCACTTGTACACCTTCTTGAGCGGCTTTCCTGAATAAAATACCATCTTTTCCAAATTGTAAACGTAAACTATGCAAATAGTTTTGTTTAGCTCTAACAAACGATTGAGAATTTATATAAGTAACGCCTGAAAATTTGTACTCTTGTGGATGCCTAATACCCACTAATTCAATGGCATAGGTAGTGTTGACACGAGCATTGTCTGTAATTTTGCCATACTTAAAACTTACACCTGAAGGGAAACCTCCATTGGTATTGAGATTGATACCAAAAGTGTATTCTTTTGTAAAATCATCTTCAAATACACTTTGAGCATTTGTTGTGAAAGCAATGAAGATAAAAAGGCAGAAAGCAAATAGTTTATTAAACATAGTTTATGAAAGGTCTTTATCTATAGTTTCAAGCATAAATTGTGCTAAATTTTTGGCTTGTACTCTTAATTCTGGTACAGCTGTACTTTCCCACAACATACCTTTTAGCAAACTTCCTAAAGTAAAAAAACGATGATTAATTTCATTATTATCTTGATAAATAGCACCATGTATATCTGTTCGAATACCAAGCTTTAAATCATCAGTTTGGATTATTTTCTTTTGATACAAATTTTGAATCAAAAGATTATTGGATTGACTAATATCAGTATTGGGTCCAGTACAGTTAATAACTCTATTTACCCAAATATAGTTTTCTTTTTTCTTTTTTCTATCCCAATAACTTACTTTTATTTTTTGAGGAGATTCTTCCTCCAAATTTAGCAACTTACCTTTCAATATCTGTAAATATTGATTTCGTTGTAAATCTTGTATTTTATCATGAATGTAAGTAGGTAATCGGTGCCTAGCCACTCCCCACAAATGCCTTGCATGCCTGATAAAAATTTGCTTATCAAATAAACTTAACTCTTGCCATATTTTTTGTGAAATACTTCTTACAGAATCAATTACTGGCTCTGCCGAAATACCAAATTGGCGAACAAATGTGATATGCTTCCTGAAAATACTGAATAATTTTGTGATGGAATAAGGAGGCTGTATTTCAGGAAGCATTTGGTGATAAGGAACACCATTATGCCTATGAGGTAAAATTTGAAAACCGTTAGGAGATAAAGAATAAATTTTTCCCTGAAAATTATTTTCTTGTAATCCTAATACAGCATCTACCATTGTTAATCCATTGCCTATTAGTAAAATACTTTCTAATTTTTCAACACCCTCAACACTTTCATAAGCCCAAGGATTTTGAAAATAGTGATTGTTTTTGAAAAAATGATGATTTAAAATAGTAGGATTTTTGGGAAGCTCATTGCCCGTTGCTAAAACTATATAGTCTGTTGTAAAACTCTGGTTATCAGTAGTAAAAAAATGGTATTGTTGTTTTTCTGGCAAATACGAAATATCTGAAACTTTTTGATGTATAATTTTCAGATTATCAGGTTTGTAATTTTTGATTGTATTATGCCACGTTTCTTCCAAGTATTTTCCATAGAGTTCTCTTGGAGCAAAAACAGTAGCCAAAAGACTTTTATCTAATTGATGATAAGGTTCTTTTTGACTTAACCATTCCAAAAAATGTTCAGGCTGTTCAGGAAAACAACTCATTTTTCCCACCACCACATTAAGCAAATGATGTTTACTATAAGTATTGTAAGCAATACCTTTTGTAAAACACTCTTGAGGGCTCACTACAACTATTTCAATATCTTTTCTTTTTGAAATAATTAGATGAATGGCTGTCATGAGCCCACTAAAACCAGCCCCAATGATAGTGATGGTCTTTTTTGACATTATTTTTTGTGCTTTAAACGAATAGACACTGCATTTTTGTGAGCAAATAGCTCTTCAGCTTCTGCCATCAATTCAATAGTCGAACCGATATTTGCTAAACCTTTTTTAGAAATTTTTTGGAAAGTTACTTTCTTCACAAAACTATCTACAGAAACACCACTATAAGCAACTGCATAGCCATTAGTAGGCAAAGTATGGTTTGTACCTGAAGCATAATCACCAGCACTTTCAGGAGTATAATTACCGATAAATACAGAACCTGCATTGATAATTTTTTCAGCTATTTTTTCAGCATTTTTAATAGCTAAAATGAGATGTTCAGGAGCATACAAGTTGCTAATTTTTAAGGCTGTATCTTCATCTTCAACAATGATGATTTTGCTATTATCCAAAGCTTTTTTTGCAATTTCTTGTCTGGGAAGTTGTCTTAACTGTTTTTCAACAGCTTTTTTAGCTTTTTCGGCAAATTTTTCTGAAGTTGTCAATAAAATTACCTGACTATCTACACCATGTTCAGCTTGTGAAAGTAAGTCAGCAGCCACGAAATCAGCTACAGCTGAATCATCCGCCCAAACCATTACTTCCGAAGGTCCTGCTGGCATATCGATGGCTACACTCTCTTGTAATACATACTGTTTGGCAGCAGTTACATATTGATTACCTGGTCCAAAAATTTTATAAACTTTAGGAATACTTTCTGTTCCATAAGCCATTGCTCCAATAGCTTGTACGCCTCCTATTTTAAATATTTTCTTGATACCTACCAATTTAGCTGCAAATAAAATAGCAGGGTGTAAGTGTTCACCTTTAGGAGGGCTACATAAAATAACCTCTTGACAACCTGCAATCTGAGCAGGAACACCCAGCATTAAAACTGTAGAGAACAAAGGAGCAGTACCTCCAGGGATGTATAAACCTACTTTTTCAATACCAATGCTTTTTCTCCAACAGACCACACCATCCATTGTTTCTATTTTAGAAACTTTTTTAGAAAATTGAGGCTTGTGGAATGTATAAATATTCTGATAGGCTTGTTCAATGGCTTGTTTGAGCTCTTTAGGGAGTTTCTTTTCAGCATTTTTCATTTCTTCTTCTGATACAAGCAAACTACCTACATATTTATCAAATTTTAAATTATACTTGCGAGCTGCTTTATCACCATTTTCTTTTATTTCTTCCAAAATAGGCTTAATTTGTTCTATGATGTCAATATTGCTCTGAACGGGGCGTTTCAAGATATTAGCCCACGTATTATGAGATGGATTTTTAATAACTTTCATAACGAATTTCAAAATTGAGAGGCAAATCTAATGATTTTATAATAATTCTTTGGATTTTATTTCGTCTTATAATAAATGTTATATCACCAATTGATAAAGATTTGTAAGAATCTATGTATTGTAAAATAATATATTTTCGTTTAATGATTACACAAAATTTTATAGAATAAAATGCTTATAAAACTACATTTTATCGATCTGAATAAATTTTGTTTGAAATTAGAAAAATACAATTTTTTTATTGAAAAAATCAAACCAAAGGTTTTTTTTTATAAAAAAACACAAAAAATAACTTGCGTGTTAGCCTTTTTGTTTATACCTTTGTGTCATCAAAATCAGATAAGATTATGAATCAGGGCAAGGAAATACTGGAGATATTGAGTAAAACTCAAATAAGACAGATGGAGATTTTCCTAGAAACTATCCAGAAAATATCTGAGTCTTGGGGAAAAGATAACTTTGTGGAGGTTTTTTCAGAAGCTTATAAAACATGGCTTGAAGAGCAATCCAAACTGATCCAAGAAATGAACTTGCAAATGCAAAAGCATGCAGGTGTGAATATGCCAAACCATTTACTCGATTTGCAAAAAATGCAAACAAAATGGGATGACTACCTGAAAAACAACAACAATCAGTTTTTCAATCCAGAAAGTTTCAATGTAAATAACATTGAACAACTCAATGAAGTTTGGAATAAACTTTATACAAGTTGGTTTGAGCCGTTTATGCGTCCTTTAAAAGAGTTTTCGGCATCGGGTGTAGGTTATAATATGATGGTAGAAACTGTGAAAGACTACATCAAAGCATTTTCTGGTTATAAAAAGAAATAAGAAGCAATTAAGAATAGTAAATTAAGTTGATTTTAATAAGCATACGTAAAAAGGCTGTCGTTTTTGATGACAGTTTTTTTCTTTTATATGGATTTTAAAAAATAAAAACTTATATTGCTCTGATACACAAATAAAAATAGATAGATATGCATCGCTTAACTATTTTTCTACTATGCTTTGTTTCCCTAAACCTTTGGGCTCAGCCATCCAAAGATTTTGAAATGGAAATACTAATTCAATGTACTCCAGTGGAGAATCAGCAAATGTCTGGTACTTGTTGGAGCTTTGGTTCTACATCTTTCCTTGAAAGCGAACTACTTAGGATGGGAAAGGGGAAAATGAACTTCTCAGAAATGTATTTAGCATATTATTCCTATTTATTTAAAATAGAACAGCATCTGGCTACCCAAGGACAAAGTTTTTTTACAGCAGGAGGGCAATTTCATGATGTAATGCGAGTAGTGAAAAAATATGGTATTTTGCCACAATCTGCCTACAAAGGTCAAAGTCTTTTTGAAGGACATTATCACCCACCTTTGGATAGTATTATGCAAGCTTATACCATTAATCTACTAAAAAATAATAAAAAAGAATTATCCTCCTCAGACGAAAACTTTGCTAAAACAGTCTTGAATACTTTTTTGGGGACGCCACCCAATACTTTTTCTTATCAAGGAAAACAATATACACCTCAAAATTTCTTAAAAAATGCTTTTGGATTCAATCCAGACGATTATATCGAAATAACCTCAATTACAACACAACCTTTCTACACAAAATTTATATTAGAAGATAAATATAATTGGACAAAAGATATGTACTATAATGTCCCTTTGGAGGATTTTGTAAATATCACTAATGAAGCCCTTAAAAAAGGCTATACAGTTCTTTGGGATGGAGATGCAGTAGAACCTACTTTCAAAGCAGAAGAGGGTTATGCCTACTTATCTGATACAACCATAGTAAATCAAAAAACAAGACAAAGAGATATTGATAATAAAACAACTCAAATAGAGCATGTCATGCATATTGTGGGGCTTGCTAAAGACAAAGTCAATATTTCTAAAAAGAATAAAAAAGCCAAAGAACAACCTAAACATTGGTATTATATCAAGAATTCATGGGGTGAGATTAGCGACTTCAAAGGATTTTTATACATGAGTGAAGAATATTTCAAAATGAAAACCGTTGCTATTGTAGTACACAAAGATGCAATACCTCTTACTGTTCGTAAAAAAATGAAACTTTAAAACTTTTTTATAGAAACTTACGTACATTAAAGATAATTTTGCATGCTATTTGTTTTTTTTCTATCATTGCACATTATCAATATTTAAACAGTGCTAACTATCAAGAAGATACAAAAAATATTTTTTTTTATATTCTTTTATGGGCTACTAACCAATCAGTTATTGGCACAAGGGATTCCAAATACCCCTTTCCATTTACATAATTTTAACAACTATCCTCTACTCAATCCTGCTGCTACTGGTTTACCCCCTTTATTTGGTATTCCTGAAGATCCTTTGTTCTTTTTTACGCATCATAGGCAACAAATAGGGGCTTTTGACAACGTTCCAATATATACATCTTTAAGTTTTAATAAAAACTTCAATGCTGAGTCACCTACACCAAATTCGTGGGGTGGTAATCTCTATAATTTTAGAAGAAGCATTTGGCAAACAACAGGTGGCTGGCTGGCGTATGCTCGTGAACTCAAAGTAAATGCTTTTGGATTACCTGTCAATAATTTGCGTTTGGGACTTTCAATGGGTATTGAAGCAGATGGTTTTAATATTGATGACGATCAATTACTTACAGACCCTGCTATTGTCAATAGAAGAGATAAGCCTGTTCGTCCTGTGGGGCAATTTGGCTTTTTATATGTTTTTGGTGGTAAATCAGGAACAAGTGTTTGGGAATTGGGTGGTGGTTTGCCTCGTTTATTCAAAACCTCAAAACTGGACAACACAGTTTCTGGATTTTATCCTATATCCAATTGGTTTTTGTCCATTTCTCGTCAAATACAAACCCAAAAGTTGCAAAACTGGTACATGAAGCCTCTGGCTATTTTCAGAACCTTTGATAACAAAGAAAAAGTTTTGGAAATCAATAATATGATTAATTATTATGAAGGTTTAAGACATCATTGGGTTGGAGGAAGCTGGATTCAAAATTATGGTTTTGCAGCCATTGTGGGTACTAAGTTTTATAAAAGTAAATTAGGAATTAGTTACTCTTACAAATTTAATGGACAAAAAGCTGGTTTTAATAAAAATCCTGTTCATGAGATTCAACTTATTTATAACTTAAGAAGACTCTCAAAAATTGAAGAAAGAGGTTTAGATATTCAAGATAAAGCAGTGGATTCTACCATTTATGATGATGAAGTTGCCATGGATTCAGTACTTATAGAAGACACGTTGGTATTGGCAAAACAAGATACTGTTAGAGAAGTCATGGTAAACCCTGATACACTTTCAGATGCACAAAGAAAAGAACTAAAAAGTCAGGATTATAGAAATTATGTGATTGTAGGTTCCTTTATAGTAAAAGGGAATGCAGATAGAATGCTCAGAAATTTAAAGGCTCGTTATGCTGTAAATGGAAGAGTAAGGTTTAATAAAGCCAATAAGTTTTATAATGTATACATCCTTGAAACAGATGATTTTGATGAGGCTGAAAAGATGGAACAACGAGCTGAAACAGAAATGGGAATAGGAGATGCATGGCTCTTGCGAGTCCCGAAAAGCCCTCCACCCGATAAATAAATAAAGCCTTCTAAGAAATTAGAAGGCTTTATTATATATGCTAATTTTTTTGGTGATTGGATTCATCAAATCATTTGAAACTTACAATTTAGTTTCAAAAACTTAAAACTCGATTTTGCTTTCCTGCAATGGAGTTTTACTTATCTAATATTTGATTTTGTTTATCTATAATCAATGTTTTTATTCACCAATTAAGATAAATGCTCCCCAATAATAAGGATGAGGGAATTTGGTTCGGAGTTTGGCTTGAGCCAATTTAAAAGCTTGTTTTTTGTTATTGGTTTTAAGCCAGTTATCATAAAAACTAACCATCAATTCTTTCGTAGCTTCATCATCTACTTTCCACAAACTCATCAAAATAGCTTTAGCTCCTGCCACTTTAAAAGCTCTCTGTAAGCCATAAACCCCTTCGCCTGTCTTAATCTCACCTAAGCCAGTTTCGCAAGCAGATAGCACAACCAATTCAGTTTCTCCAAGGTTCAAATTCATGGCTTCTTGAGCCGTTAAAATTCCATTTTCGGTATTGGATGATGTTGCTTTCAAATTGCTTTCTGCACCTGCAAGCATAAGCCCCGAACGCATCAAAACATTTTTTGCAAGTACAGACTGCTTGATACCCATGAGCTTATCTTGGTCATTTTTGCTTTGAACATCAGAAAGAAAATAACCATGTGTAGCAATATGCAATACTTTAGGATTCTTGATACTCTTAATAGATTCTTCCAAAGCATTTTCAGCCATAAATGTTTGAGTCTTGATACCTTTTTTCTTAAACATTTCTTCAATAGCTTCTACTTCTGCTTTTGTGCCAGGAAGGGTAGTAAGAGTAAGCGAACTAAAATCCCTTGTGTTGCTATAAGCCAATGCCAAATCTACATTATCTATTTCAGAAAGAGTATTTTGATTGTTCTTGACACGATTGAGAGCTTGTAAATACTCTTGTTTATCAAGCTGGTAGTTTGGGTATCCAAAAAATATGGCATCTGTAGCTTTATTAGCATTATTTTTTGAAGTAAATAATTCCTTTAAATTGTTAAACAAAACAATTTCAACTTCTTCATTGAGATACTTGTTGGTAGTAGTATTTTTAAGGGTATTCAAACTTATCTGTGTATAAACATGGTCAGGTGATAAATAAACAGTTTTAATACCCTTAATATTTTCAGCGATTTTAGCCCAATATAAGTTATAAGAAAACTTATCTTCTTTCTTATACTTAATGGAATTCAGGAAGTATTTTAAGCCACTTTCTTCCAATTCAAGACCATTATCTAATCTAATAACCTCTGGAGAGCCTTTGGATTTAAGAATCAGAAATGCATAAAAAACTTGATATTTATTTTTCTCATCAACTCCTACCAGTTTTACTACTTCAATAGCTGCTTCATTGGGCAATAACTTTTTCTGTACATCTTTCCAAGAAATATTTTGTAATGTAGTATCTTTTTTGATGTTTAAATGTGTACTTAAAACAGATTCCATCTGCTCTACACGAGCAACTTGCTTTTGAATATTTGCTTCGGCTTCAAATTGAGTACTAATTTGAATTTTATATAGTATGTCTTTTTCTTGTAAATATAAATTGTAGTAATCAGTAATTTTAGAATCAGTGGTATTTTGAATTTTTTTATAAAAATCAGTTTCAGTATTTAGAAGAATAGCTTTGGTAGCCAATCGAAGATTATACAAATCACCCAAAATAGAAATATCCTGTTTGCTGTATTCCAATGCAAAATCAGTAAAAATAGCATATTGACTTTGAAACTTTTCTACAAATTCAGTTCTACCTTTTTCTGACATATAAGGCAGATTTTTACGAATAAGATACATCAACAATTCATTACTTTCTTTGAATAGTTTATTGGCTTCTTTCATATTGCCTGTATCAAAATAGAATTTAGCCAAACCAAATACAGAGTGATAATACAACAAATGTTTATCTCCTAATACTTTTTTTCTAATAGAATGAGCTTCTCGCAAATAATTTTCTGCTAAACTATATTTCTTAATGTGGGTATAAAAAGTACCAGTATTATAAACATAAGAGGCATATTCATTTTGTCTTACATCTTTGTCATTTTTAGAAAGCTCTAAAAGCTTTAAATACATACTTTCAGCTTCGTTATTTCTGGAGGTTTCAGAGTATAATTCTGCTAAACTATTGAGTGTATTGAGATAGAGAGCATTTTTCTCAGAGAGCGTTTTTTTTGTTTGTTTTAAAATCTGCTTATATATTTTTTCTGCTTTGGCATATTCTTTTTTCATGAGATATAAATTTGCCAAATAACTCAACGTACTTAAATATTTTGGATGATTTTCTCCTAGAGATTTTCTTTTTAAATCAAGAGATCCTTTTAAATAGTATTCAGCACCATCTAATCTATTGGTTTGTAAATGTAGAACACCTAAATTGTTTAATACGCTAGCTCTGTTACTAAATTCTTTATTACTGGGAATAGCATCAAGAACTCTTTCTTTTAAAAAAAGTTCAGCCATATTATAGTCACCTATCGCTACAAATACATCTGCATAGTTACTCATAACTGTTAGATGTTGAAGAATATCATATTCAGGTTTTTTGTGATGAGTATCAAAAATATTCAAACTCTGACGATAAACAGATTTAGCTTCGTTATAACGAGCCATGTCTTGTAATAAATTACCCAAATTGCTCAGTGTGATAGCGTAATCGAAAGTTTCTTCTTTCCCTAGTTTTTTTAAAATATCAAGACTCTTTTTATAGGCTTCTTCAGATTCTTTGAAAGAGGTATTCAAATAATACATATTCCCAACCAAATCGAGTGTAGAAGCATACTCAAAGCTGTTTTCTGGTTGGATTTTCAATGATTTTAAGTAATATTCTAAGGCTTTTGGATAATTGCCTTTTTCATAAAAATTACCAGCAAGTTCATTGAGCGAAGAACTCTGATTTTTAGAATTGTTTTTCTCCCTTATTTTTAAACTTTTTAAAAATAAAGTCTCAGCTAATTGATAATTACCTGTACTTTTTTTGAGTCTTGCAAAATTATGAAGAGCTGTTGCATAATCTTCACTTTCTTCTCCATTCTTTTGAGCAACATAAAAACAAGCTTTTTCCATAGCTTCAGAAGCTTTGTCTATTTTGCCTTGATTATAATATCGAACAGCATCCTGATTGAGACTGTGCCAAGTATCAGGTTCTTTGTAAGTCCCTTTTTCTAAAAAGTCTATAGACTCTGTTAGATTACGCATTTTAGCAAAATCTAAAGCTGTTTGTCCTTGACTGTTTTTAATCTCTTTGTCAATTCCTTTTTCTACTAAAATCTTACAAATTTTTGTTTGGTTATTGTATGCTGCATACATCAGGGCTGTATTTCCTGTCTTATCAACCTGATTAACTGGAAATTTTTTACTTAAGAGCAATTGGACAATATCTGTGTAACCATTTTTTGCAGCTTGGTGTAGAGCAAATGTTCCATCTTTAAAGGCTTGATCTAAAGGGATTTTCTTTTTCACCAACATTTCAAAAATCTCTAAATTACCTCTCTCTAGGGCTACTTCTAATAAATTTGTGTCAGAAATTTCATAACCCTTTTTGTTTGTAATAGCTTTTACAATTTCTTTTAAATCATAAAAAGTTGCTAAATAAAGAGGTGTATTTCCATAACTATCTTTCTGATTTACATCTGCTCCATTTTGTATGAGAGAGAGAGCTGTTTCTTCTCTTTTATTGGTTAAAGCATAATACAAAGGACTTTCGTTGAAAAGATGGTCATTGATATTGGCTTTGCTTTTAATAAGATAATTTGTAATATTAGTATGTCCTTTATAAGCAGCCCATTGTAAGGCTGTCCAAC
Organism: bacterium 336/3; assembly: GCA_001281695.1. Taxonomy (NCBI): domain Bacteria; kingdom Pseudomonadati; species bacterium 336/3. The sequence continues at coordinate 1,425,470 of LJIE01000001.1, forward strand.
CAATGTATTTATTTTCGTAAGGAGAAAATTCTTTACTATCAACAGGTACTTTGTGTTCTTCTACAAAATATTTTAATACATCTAACTTGTTTTCAGCTGTTGCAGTAGCTATGAGACTCCCATAATAACTATCCTTTTTATCGTTTAACCAGATAAATCCATCATCTTTTAAAACTTTAGCACCTTTATTTATTAAAAATTTGATGGTTGTTAAATCCATTTTATAAGTTGCCCACAAAAGTACAGATGCATTGTTCTCGTCTCTGAAATTTACATCTGCTCCTTTAGCAACATAATCTTGTACTTTTGCTAGATTATTTGCTTCAATAGCTTCTAAAAGGTTTTCATTGATTTCTTGTGCTTGCAAACGAGTAGAAATGCAAGTTAATAAAATACATAAGAAAACAAGTTTTATAAAGTGCATAAGATAATCTATTATATTTTAAAGTTGGAATCCTAAAACTGTAATATCATCAATTTGGTCATAATAACTATCTTTTTTCCATAAATATAAGGTTCTTAACATTGTATCATGTTGCATTTGGATATTAAATGTTTGAATATCTACTAGCATTTGTTTAAACTGTTTAGTTCCAAATTTTTTATTATGTGTTCCTCCAAACTGATCTTTATAACCATCAGAAGCCATATAGAAAGTCATATTCTTCTGAACAGAAACATTATGTAGGAGAAATTCTTCATCATTTTTATGTGGATTTCCTACAGATGTTTTAGCAGACTCCAAAGTGTATAATTGGTTCTCATGTGTATAATATAATGGAATACCAGCACCTGCAAATTGTAACATAGATGTGTTTTTATCATAAACACATATTCCTATATCCATTCCATTAATGATTTTAGTTTCCTCTGTATGCAAATTAGTAAGCAAATCTTGATGAACATGCTGTAAAATTATATTAGGCTGATGAATTTCTTTATCATGAATAACACTGTTAAGTAGGTTATTACCCATCATACTCATCAGAGCACCAGGCACACCATGTCCAGTACAATCTGCAACTACCACAATTATTTTAGAGCCTTTGTCAGCTACCCAATAAAAATCTCCACTGATAACGTCCTTTGGCTCCCAAATGATAAAATGCTCTTTTACAAGTTTATTCAATTGTTCTGGTGTAGGTAAAATAGCCTGTTGAATAGTCAAAGCATAGTCGATACTATGCAATAAATCTCTTGTTTTAAGTTCTATTTCCTGATTTTTTTGAGAAATAGCCTTGTTGGCTTGCCCTAAACTTTCAAGTGTGGTATTAATTTCCTCATTTTTCCTTTCAAGCTCTTCATTTGCCTTTTTGAGTTTGATACTATTTCTATATATCCAAAAACCACCAAAAGCTACAATAATCAAAAACAAAATACCAATTACTCGGATAAACTGCTCTTTTTCTAATTGAACTTGTAAAGCTTTGTTTTGCAAATCCTTGTCTTTTAAGTCGGAACGGACACGCATTTGCGAAATTTGCAACATACGTTGATTACTAAAAACACTATCTCTAATTTCTTGTCTTTTTTTGTAAAAAAAATAAGCTTGTTCTGTAATATTCTGTTTTTCATAAAGTTCAGTAAAAAACTCATATATATTACTTTCCTGCTCTCTATTTCCTATTTGTTTGGCAATATTTAAAGCTATTCTCAAAACACTATCAGCGTCACTAAATCTTTTAGTTCGGATATAAACTTTACCTATATCCTGTAAAGAAGCAACTTTTCCAGTAGCATCATTATTATTCATAGCCAAGGATAAAGCTTCTTTATAATATTTGATAGCATCTGGATATTTTTTTTCAATAGTAAGAATATCTCCAATCCTATTTAATGAGGCAGAAATATCTGTTTGAGATTGTAAATTTTTACGAATAGTTAAAGATTTTTCTGCATAATCATAAGATGTTTTATATTCTTCTAACTTTTGATAAGCTTCACTCAAACGAATATAGGTATAAGCTTCTCCTTTTTTATCTTTCAAAGAAATAAATATATCTTTGGCTCTTTGCATGAACTTGATACCCTCAGTAGGATAGTTAGTCAGCCTCAATAAATCACCTAAATTATTATTGGCATAAGCCATTTCGAGTTTATTATTATATTTTTCGGCAATTTGTAAAGCTTCCGAAAATCTGCGTTCTGCTTCAGGATAATCACTAATATTTCTGTAATAAACTCCACGATGATTGTTGAGCTTGGCTAAAATGGCTTCATTTTTGAGTTCTTTTGCCAAATACAATGCTTTTTGGCTGTATTCAAAGGATTGACTAATATTGGAGTTACGTACTAACCAAGCATACTCAACAAGAGCATAGAGTTGAACACTATCCTTCTCTGGATGAGTATTTAATAAATTACTGAGACTGTCCAAAGCTTTTTTGCTTTGGGCAAAATGATGGAGGGGTAAAAGAATAAATATATATAATATGAATGCTAGACGCATCATCAAAAATGATTGTAGTTTTTACAAAAAAAGTAATAAAAATCTAATCAAAATTATTATTTAGACGAAATATATGAAAAAAACGTTGAAATACCTAAATTTACACCTTAAAATACCCAATCATTATATCAAACTATTAAAGTTAGTGAAAAAAATGTCTTTCCCTGCAATTTTATTAAACAGTATAGCTATATTCTTAATGTTTTTTTTGTGGGGTTGTGCAAATCCAAAAGGAATAACAGGAGGAGCAAAAGATACATTAGCCCCAAAAGTTACTAAAATCCTTCCAGCCAATAAAACCACCAACTATACAGGTAAAGTAATAATTCTTGAATTCAGCGAATGGGTGAAAATAAACAATCTTCAAAAAGAGTTAATCATAACTCCTTCTATTACGGGTAATTACAAAGTGATAGATTCTAAAAAAACAATTGTATTGGAGTTTGAAAAACCTTTTAACCCTAACACTACTTACACACTAAACTTTGGAAAGGGGATAGGTGATGTAACAGAAAATAATACTGTAAAAGATTTAAAAGTAGTTTTTAGTACAGGTGATAAATTGGATTCATTACAAATCGCAGGAAATGCTGTTTACCCATTAGAAAACACACCAGCATCAGAGTGTACAGTATGGCTTGCCCTTGCTGATGATACTCTTAAGGTAGATAAGCATCGCCCTTATTATACTACCCAAACAGATAAAAATGGTAACTTTAAACTGCAAAACCTAAAGGCAGGTAAATACTCACTTTATGTGTTTAAAGATAATAATAACAATAATATCTTAAACCCAGAGCAAGAGGCTATAGGATTTTTAACAACTGATGTGGAGCTTTCTTCAAAAAATATAGATTCTTTAAAGCTTTTGCTCTCTGTTTCTGATAAAAAAGCCAGCAAACTGCTCAGAATTCGACCATCTAATTCGCAGGTAGATAGAGCTTTTATAGATTTTAATAAAGGTATTTCTAACATTAAAATAGAAAGTGAACCTAAAATCGCTTATCAAGTCTCGAATAATGGTAAAGAAGTGGTTTTGTTCAATACACCTAAAGTATATGATTCGTTGAGCCTTAAAATAATAGCTACGGATTCTTTAGACAATATTACAGAAATAGAGAAAAAAGTATTGTTTCCAAAGGAAATTAAAAGTTCTAAACCCAAAAAGGAACAACTGAAAGTTCAAATATTCAATAAAAGTGAGGGTGAGGGTGTAAACAATACATTTATTTTGGAACTTCTTTTCTCAAAACCTATTGCTAATGAAGATCTTAAGAAAATACGCTTCCAAAAAGATAAAGATAGTATTACATTTATCGAATTACAAGCAAATGAATATCGTTGGGATGAATATAAAACCAAGTTAAGTATCGAAAAAACAATTAAATTTAAAGAAGAATTAAGAGTGTTTGTAGATTCTATGGCTTTTGAGAGTGTGGAAAAGGATTTTTCAGGCAAATTACTGCAAAAATATCCAATCAAAAACCCAATTCGTTTTGGTACCATCAAACTCGATTTGGAAACCAAAGAACCCAACATAATTGTGGAACTTTTAGATGATAAAAGTAAAATAGTAAGGCAATTGAAGTCTCCTTTAAAATCAAAAAGTATTGTTTGGGACTACTTAATGGCTAATACTTATGTAGTTCGAGTAATTGTAGATAGTAATAAAAATGGAAAATGGGATGCAGGAGATTTTGAAAAACGCCAACAACCTGAAAAAGTAATTTATTACACCAAAAAAATTCCACTTCGTGAAAACTGGGAGATTACAGAGAAATTTATAGTAGAATAAAATAACCTAAAAATAATTATATGAACTTTACACTGCCCGATGGCAATAATTTGTACTACGAAGTACATGGCAACTCAGAAGCCGAAACAAGTTTACTATTTTTAGGTGGGCTTTCGCAAACAACCATAGCTTGGCATGCTTATATCCCTGCTTTTAAAGATAACTATCAAATCCTATTAGTAGATTTGATGTTCCAAGGGCAGTCTGATAACCCCGCCAATTTTAGGAGTTTCCAAGAACATGCTCAAGATATAGAACACCTCTTGAATCATCTTGCTATTAAAAAATTGATTCCTATAGGAATTTCTTATGGTGGGGCTGTCATCATGCGTTTGATGCATTATTTTCCTCAAAAAATACAAAAAGCAGTTTTAATGGCTACTTTTGCTCATAAAACACCATTTTTTGATGCTATAGGAACATCTTGGCAAAGAGCTTTGGATACAGGAGGCTATTCTTTGATGTTGGATGTCATGCTTCCATTTGTATTGGGTAGGCATTACTTTCAAAATCCTCTCATTCCAATAGAAATGCTCAAACATATGCGAGTTTCTAACGATTTGAGTGTTGATAGATTAAGTAAACTCATGATGGCTACTGCTATGAGTGATGATTTTCGAAAAGAGTTAGAAAATATTCACATTCCTACATTGGTTGTGTGTGGTTCAGAAGACTTATTATGCACTCCCGAGATGCATCATAATATTGTAGAATCTCTACCTAACGCTTCTTATGTTGAAATTGAAGATATAGGGCATACACTTAATTTGGAAGCTATCCCACAAACTATTTCCTTGATAAAAGATTTTATACAATAATTAAATCATAAGTTCTTTTATGAATCTTCAGAACATTCTTTACAAAGTAAACATTACAGCTACATCTGGCTCTACAAACTTAGAAATTGAGGCTTTACACTTCGATTCTCGCCAAATAAAGCCAGATTATTTATTTATTGCTACTAAAGGTACACAAACAGATGGACATGCCTACATCCAAAAAGCAATTGAGAATGGTGCTTTGGCTGTTCTCTGTGAAGATATGCCTGATATAATACAAGAAGGTATCACATACATCCAAACCCCTGATAGTTCTGAGGCTTTGGGAATTGCATCAACCAATTTCTATGAAAATCCTTCTCAAAAACTTAAATTAGTGGGTGTAACAGGCACAAATGGAAAAACTACCAATGTTACACTTTTGTATAATTTGTTTCGTGGTTTGGGTTATTCAGCAGGAATGCTCTCAACTGTAGAGAATTATATCAATGATAAAGTTGTTCCAGCTTCGCATACCACGCCAGATGCCATTCAGCTTAACGCATTACTTGCTGAAATGGTGAAAGCTGGCTGTCAATATTGTTTTATGGAAGCCAGTTCCCATGCAATCGTACAACGCCGAATAGCTGGTTTGGAGTTTGCAGGGGCTGTTTTTACAAATATTACTCATGACCACCTCGATTTTCATGGCACTTTTGATAATTATATCAAAGCAAAAAAAAGATTGTTTGATGATTTGCCTAAAACAGCTTTTGCCCTTGCCAATTTTGATGACAAACGTGGTGCTGTGATGCTACAAAATACCAAAGCCAAACGCCAAAGTTTTGCTCTCAAACAACCCGCTGATTTCAAAGGAAAAGTTCTAGACAATACTTTACAAGGTTTATTGATAGATTTTGATGGTGAACAAGTCTGGTGTAAACTGACAGGGATGTTCAATGCTTACAATCTCTTGGGTGTTTATGGTTCAGCCATTCTCTTAGGAGAGGAAAAAGAACGTATTTTGCCAATTTTATCAGCTCTTTCAGCGGCAAGAGGCAGATTTGAGCAAATTATGGATACCAAAGAAAGAGTAGGGATTGTAGATTATGCACATACCCCAGATGCTCTTGAAAATGTGCTACAAACCATTCAAGATTTAAGAAATCCACATCAACAAATTATTACAATTGTTGGAGCAGGAGGTAACAGAGATGCTACCAAACGTCCTATCATGGCTGAAATAGCCTGTAAGTATTCAGATAAAATAATTTTAACATCTGATAATCCTCGTAACGAAGATCCTATGCAAATTCTTGCTGATATGCAAAAAGGAGTGAGCATTACACAACGTAAAAAGGTTTTAGTAATTGAGAACAGAAAAGAAGCGATTGAAAAAGCTTGCGAACTTGCTCAAAACGAAGATATTATCTTGCTTGCAGGAAAAGGGCATGAAACCTACCAAGAAATACAAGGTGTAAAATACGATTTTGATGATAAAAAAGTATTGGGAGAAGCTATGAATAAAGATTAGTTTCTATCCAATCAACTTCTAAATTTTTGAAAATAAAGAATATGAAAAAGATTTATCAAGCTATTAAGTCCCAAAATATACAAGTAAATCATGTATGTGAGGTGGGCGTGTATTTGCCTGAAACGTCCAATGTGATAGATTTTATAAAAGATAATGTAAAAACCACCTTAGTAGAAGCTGATCCCATTATTATAGAAAAAATAAAAAAGTACTTTGCTGATAGAAATAATATTGAATTGGTACCTGTAGCAGTTTGGGATACCAATGGTACTCTACAATTCTCAAAAGCTCAATCTTCTACATTTGCTACAGAAATTGGAAACAGCCCTGCTGTAGTAAATGATAAATTTAAAGTAGAAGAACACGAAACTTTTGAAGTACCTTGTAAAGTTTTCTCGGAAATAGATGCAGGAAATATAGATTTGCTGAGTGTAGATACAGAGGGTTGTGAGTGGTATGTGATAAAACACCTTAAAAGCAAGCCCAAAGTTATCTCCATAGAAACACATGGAAAGTTTTATGTCAATCCATTTATCAAAGAAATAGAAGAATGGGCAAAAACGAACGGTTATGTTGTTTGGTATAAAGATGGCTCAGATACAGTTTTTGTGCAAAATAGTATTTATACTCCTTCCGTTTTAGATAAGCTTTCTTTATGGTGGAGAGAGTTTAGATTAGTAGCAAGAAGGCTGAAAAAGTACTTTAGATAAAATTATGAAAAATGTTTTTTATGTATTGATGATAGCATTATTGCTATCATCTTGCTATGGTGTCAATGAAAGAACAAGCCATATAGGGGCCCTATCAAGTCTATGTTTGCCTGACTCCATAGAATTCTTCTTACAAAAAGAATATTCGGTAAATATTTTACCAGATAAAAATTGGATAGATGAGTGTAATAATTTCAAGAATCAACCTTTTCCATCAATAGTTATTTATTTTGATGAACCCCCAAAAGAATTAGTGGGTATAGCAGAAGATTTTTATTCTGTTAGATATGTTTATAATCCCAACATTAGAAATCAAATTTTAGACGGTTTGGATAGTGATTTAAGTGATAAGGAAAAAAAAAGAATACTAAAACGTGTTCAGTTAGCTTTAATTAAGTATCAATGTGAGAAAGGTAAAAAGAACGCTATGGATTATATAAAAAACGAATTGGAATAAATGGCAAAATTTAAAACACCCACCTCACCCAAACGCCATTAGCACTGATGCTTACTTTTTCAAGAACTTTCTGAATTTGAGAGCCATTTTTTTGGTGAGCAAATACCATTCCTACATCAAATACCAATAAAAAAGCACCCTGTAATACCAAAGATTTCCCAAAACCCGAAAGCCTTTCAGGGAGTTTTTGTGTGTTTTTAGCTTTCTCCATCAAGAAAAGGCCCGTCATGATGTAGCCTGTATCCAATCCAGCATTGATAAGTAAGATTTTCTGTATTTTGTGGTGCTGATTGATAGTTTCTTGCCAGCCCGTATATTCAGGATGGTAAGCATCATACAAACTAAAGCCAGCCAAACCCAAGTTTACTACATTCCAAGCCACATTCATTTGATGAAAGTATTTACTTTCGCCTTGAGCATTGGTAAGTGCTATCCCACTAAAAATCATGTTGCCGCCTGCCCAACTACCCAAAATCCACATACCTGTTTTATTGGTTTGGATATATTGTTTATAGATATTCTGAAAATCAGTGTTGTTATCAATATTTTGAGCCAACAATAGAGATGAAACAAACATCAGAACAAAAACCAAAAAAGACCTGACTTGGAAAGAAAAATTCATAGAGATAAGAGTTTTATTTTTGAATGAACATTTAAAAAGAGAGCATTGTTTATTTGTTTTTTTTAAGAAAGCGTTAATTTTGCCACTTGATATTGCTGTACTTTCAAATTTTGAAGAAAATGTCTGATAAAAACAAGAAAATAACGCCAGAAGAAGCTAATTTGCAAAAAATTATTTCTCATGCCAAAGAATATGGTTTTGTATTTCCAAGTTCTGAAATTTATGATGGTTTACAAGCCGTTTATGATTATGGGCAAAATGGTGTAGAACTGAAAAATAATCTCAAGCAAGTATGGTGGAAAGCCATGACGATGCTCAACGATAATGTAGTAGGGATTGATGCAGCCATTTTCATGCACTCAACTACTTGGAAAGCTTCAGGGCATGTAGATAGTTTCAATGACCCAATGGTTGATAACAAAGATTCTAAAAAAAGATATAGAGTAGATCACCTTGTTGAAGCAAAAGCTTATCAGTATGAGGAGCAAGGTTTTCCTGATAAAGCTCTTGCTGTTATTTCAAGCATGAACCAAATGCTTGAAAAAGAAGATTTTGAAGGTTTAAGACAATTGCTCATAGATGAAAAAATAGTTTGCCCTATTTCTGGTACATCCAATTGGACAGAAGTACGTCAATTCAATTTGATGTTCTCTACTCAAATGGGTTCGGTTGCTGAAGAATCTGATAAAATTTATTTACGCCCTGAAACTGCACAAGGAATTTTTGTAAACTTCCAAAACGTTCAGCAGACAGGCAGAATGAAAATACCTTTTGGAATTGCTCAAATTGGAAAGGCTTTCAGAAATGAAATTGTAGCAAGACAGTTCATTTTCCGTATGCGTGAGTTTGAGCAAATGGAAATGCAATTTTTCTGTCGCCCAGGTACAGAAATGGAATGGTATAACTTCTGGAAAGAAAAACGCCGTAATTTCTTGTTAGCCATTGGTTTGCCTGCTGAAAAACTTCGTTTCCACAACCACGAAAAATTGGCTCATTACGCCAATGCAGCTTTGGATATTGAATATGAATTCCCTTTTGGTTTCAAAGAATTGGAAGGTATTCATTCTCGTTCTGATTTTGATTTAAAACAACATCAGGAGTTTTCTAAAAAGAAACAACAATATTTTGATGAAGAAATTGAAGACAAAGAAAAACAACGCTATATTCCTTATGTAGTAGAAACTTCGATAGGAGCTGATCGTTTGTTTTTGGCTATACTTTCTAATGCTTACACCGAAGAGGTTAAAATCAATGCCAAAGGTGAAGAAGCAAAACGTATTTTACTCAAATTGCACCCTGCTATCGCTCCAGTGAAAGTAGCTGTGTTTCCTTTGGTTCGTAAAGAAGGTTTACCAGAATTAGCAAGAGAAGTTTTTGAAAGTTTACGTTACGACTTTAATACAATTTATGAAGAAAGAGGAGCTATTGGAAGAAACTACACTCGTATGGATTTAATCGGAACACCTTTCTGTGTAACCATTGATCACCAAACACTTGAAGACCAAACTGTAACCCTTCGTTATAGAGATACAGCAGAGCAAATTCGTATTCCAATATCGGAACTTCATGCTAAAATAGCTCATGAGGTTTCTTTGAAAAGAGTTTGGGAAAAAATGTAAAAGAAACAAAGCCAAAAAGCCATTCTATTCAGAATGGCTTTTTAGTTTAAATAATCTTCATCCAATTCATTTTTTATAATTCTAAAATACCAAACAGGTAATAAAATATTTGCTAAAATCAGAGCAAACATCAATATAGAAGGATAGAAAGAATTAAAAAGCCATAAAGCAGATAGAATGGCAAGAAAAATGGCATATTTCTTTTTGGCAGGTGTAAAAATTCCTAAGAGTTTACTTAAAATCAGGCTGATAACTTGCCAAATAAATATAATACTAAAGATAACAAGAAGAGTAGTAGGATAGATGGCTGCTACAATAAAACAGCTAAGAAGCACTACATGCACCCAATAATCAATAACTCTAAAATTCACGTTAATTCAAAGAAATAGGAATGATTGGTAAACCGTGTGAATGGAACATTAGAGGCTGGATGTCATATTTCATCCAATCATACAAGGGAAAACCCTGCATCATTTCAATAATTTCTCTTTCTTCTTCAGCTGCTGCAATAATCCAAAGTTGTGTACGGTCTAAAGAAAGGGAATAGCTAAAAATTGTGTTATCAGCCATGAGTCTATCTACATGCGAACGTTGCTTAGGAATGAGTTTCACAAATTCATTGTCTAAGTATTCCGGCAAACGTACAACAATCATAAATTGACTCATAGTTGTATTCTTTTTTGAAAGGTAAAATATAAACCCCATAAATCCAAATTTTTTAATTTATTTTGTCTTCTATTATGCCCTATAATTATGTTTAATCATTGGATCCAAAAAATTCAAGAACCCACACCCATTGCTCCATTACTTGTTTTTAGAATATTCTTTGGAGCAATGATGATCTTTGGAACACTTCGTTTTATGTGGTTGGGTTGGATAGAAGACCATTACATAGAACCAATATTTCATTTTAAATATTGGGGTTTTGAATGGATAGAGCCACTTTCTAAAACAGGCTTGTATGTGGTTCATATACTGATGATTTTAGGAGCTTTGGGAGTAATGTTTGCAAGTAAATTACTTTATAGAATTTCAGCTATTACACTTTTTATTACATTCACTTATACAGAACTCATAGACCTCACTTATTATCTAAACCATTATTATTTTGTAAGTTGTGTATGTTTGCTTTTAGCCATATTGCCACATCAGGTAGCCCAAAGTCTTCATGATTTTAAAACAGGAGTTGTACCAAGATGGGTAATTCTGATTTTTAAACTACAAATTGCTTTTGTATATGTATATGCAGGTCTTGCTAAAATCAATTATGATTGGCTTATTTTGGCGTTACCTCTTAAAATATGGCTACCAGCCAATAGTTCTATGCCTGTCATTGGTGAAATATTCACATGGAAAATTACACCATACATATTTTCTTGGTTTGGAATGCTGTATGATTGTTTGATAGTGTTTTTTTTAGCTTATCGAAAAACAAGAGTGTGGGCATACATTACAGTCATTATTTTTCATTCGCTTACAGGTTTGTTATTTCAGATAGGTATATTTCCTTTGGTTATGATGGGAGGAACACTTATATTTTTTGACTGGAGCAAATGGACTCAAAAACAAAACTTTCAACCCATAGAAAAGCTTAAAACTTTAACTTTTTATAAAGCTTTTTTAGGTGTATATTTTCTTTTTCAGATATTATTTCCTTGGCGGTTTTTATTGTATGATGAAAAATTATTTTGGACTGAACAAGGCTATCGGTTTGGATGGCGAGTAATGCTGATGGAAAAAGCGGGAACAGCTACTTTCTATGTAAAAAACATCCAAACAGGTAAAGAAACTATGGTGGATAACCGAGAGTTTTTAAATGCTCATCAAGAAAAACAGATGGCTATGCAACCAGATATGATTCTCCAGTTTGCTCACTTTTTGGGAAAATATTATGAGAAACAAGGTTTAGGGACACCACAGGTAAGAGTAGAAGCTTATGTAACACTCAATGCTCGACCAAGTGCTTTACTCATAGACCCCAAAATAGATTTGATGAAAGAAAAAGATACTTTCAAAACTAAAAAATGGATTATGCCTTATCCTTATTAACTTTCTTTTTTTTGCCAAACAACTTTAGAAAAGATTCTAAAAACCAATTCCTTTCTACTTTAATCAATTTGCTAATGACTGTATCTGCTCCCTCTGAAAGTATTTGAATATCTTTGATGAGTTTTGTGAAATCTTGATGCTCTTTTGTTTGAGAACTATTTTGCATTTGAGCTAGATTGTCAAATACTCTTTTAAGTGGGTCTAATTCTCTTTTTTTGCGTTCTCTCAAAATACATTTACTGACTATCCATATATCTTTTTCTGCCACAAAAAACTCCCTTCTTTCACCCACAATAATTTCTTTATAAACCAAACCCCAATCAATGAGTTCACGAACAGTCATGTTTGTATTACCTCTTGAAATTTGGAGTTTTTCCATAATATCTTCTGTGGACAATGGCTCAGAAGATACCAATAATAATGCGTGTATCTGAGCCATTGTCCTACTGATTCCCCACGAAGAGCCCAATGTCCCCCAAGCTTGTATAAATTGCTCTTTTGCTTCTAAAATCTCCATAAATTTATTTATTCAAAGTTTGATAGCTAATGATATAGTAAAATATTCCTAATACATATCCAAAAAAAATCAAAAGACTTAAAGTATCAGTACGTTTGGAAAGAGAATCATATATGATAATTATAATAGTAGCAATCAATAATGTAACTAAGTATATTTTATGTAAAAATGTTAATTTCTTTGTAAAAATATGAGTTGCCAAACTAATGATTTGCCATGCACCTAAAAGGGGAAGTAAAATGACTGTCAAGGATATAATCATCAAAATAGATTGCACAATACAATCTATTTTCTTAAAACGATTCATACATCATTTAAAGTTTTATAACTAACATAAGCATAAAAAATACCCATTACATATCCTGATATAATCCATACAGTAAAGAAATGTTCTCCAGCACTAAATAAATAAATCGATGAAATCATGAATAAAATAATAGGAGCAAGTATCATTAAATAAATTTTATGCCATTTACTCAGTTCTTTTTTGTAAGCATGTACACCCAAACTACTCAATTGCCATAGACCTAAAGCAGGTAGAAGAACCATCATATAGGCTATAAAATAAAATGTAAGAGGTGCTAAAATGCATAATACCAGCAATACAATCTGTATAATGAAATCTATTTTCTTAAAATCTTTCATGCTTGTTGAGGTGTAGTTTTAAGGGTTTTATAGCTAACAAACATATAAAATAATGCCATTGAAAAACCTAATACAACACCAGCTTGCATTAAAGTTTCAGCAGAAAAAAATGCAATGATAATACTTGTAATAACAGCAATCATAAGTACTACTAAGTAAATTTTGTGTAATGAAGTGAGTTGTTTGTTGTAAGCATACATACTCACACTAATAATTTGCCATAAACCCAATATAGGCATGGTTATCATCCAGTAAATTATAAACCAAGGACTAATTGCCAACGGTAACCAACAGATGAGCAATAAAATAACTTGAATGGGTAAATCTATTTTTTTGAAACGAGTCATAATTTTGTTGAAATTTATAATTTCCTTGTTTTAAAAGTAATATATAAATAAAATAAGGCTAAAACAAAAGCTGTGAATATACCTGTCCAAAAGATTGGTGCAGTAACATTTTTATTGAGTATAACAATCACAAGAGTATAAATACTAACCAATCCCAACATAACTTTAATATATAATCTGTGTAATCGTGTTAGTACGTTATTTCGATTGTGCATAATAACACTAATAATTTGCCATAATCCTAATAAAGGCAAGGTGTACATCCAAAGCATCATCATCATAGGGCTGATGGCTAAAGGCAGTAAGCATAGTAGTAACAGAACAATCTGAACTGGAAAATCGATTTTTTTGAAAGATTCCATAAGCATTTAAGATTTAGAGATAAGAGTATGTATAATTTCGGTTGGAGTATTGGAAATAAACTTAAAGCCTGCATCTAAAAGCCTTTTAGGATAGACCCAACGACTTTTTAAAACAAGTTCGGTTTCCGTACCCAAAAGCCAAGAACCTATTTTGAGCATCCAATGAGCAGTTGGCAAGCCAAAAGGTATTTTGTAGGCTTTTCTGAGTAGTGTCATAAAATCTGCATTGCTGATAGCTTCTGGAGAAGCTAAATTAAATACTCCATCAAGATGAGTATTTTCAATCAAAAAGTCAATAGCTCTACAAACATCTTGGTCATCAATCCAACTGATTTTTTGTTTTCCAGTTCCCATTTTACCACCCAAACCCCATTTTGCTAAATTGGCATAATAAGGAAAAGCTCCACCTGAATCCCCAAATACAATAGACATACGTAAGGCAATTCTTCTGATATTAGAAGGAATAACAGGTTCAAAAAAAGCCTTCTCCCAACTGGTAGCCACACTTACAGAGAAACCAGAACCAATTTCTCCTCCAAACTCATCCATAGGTTTGTCTTCTGCATGCCTGTAAATAGTGCCTGTACTCGAATTGAGCCAAATACTTGGAGGGGTCTTACATTTTGAAATGGCTTCAGCTACAATTTTTGTAGAATCTAAACGAGAGGCAAAAATCTCAGCCTTATTGGTTTCATTGTATCTGCAATTCACAGATTTGCCAGCCAAATTGATAACAGCAGTAGCATTTTCTAAAGTATTCGCCCAATCACCTAAGTTTTTACTGTCCCAATGAGAAAATGAAGCTCCTTGTGGTAAATTTTTAGGGCGATTTCTTGAAACTATGTGTACTTCATCTTTTTTGTCAAGAAAATATTTTGCTAAAACTATTCCAATATAGCCACTTCCACCAGTAATAACGATTTTTCGATTCATAGTATTCAATTTTTTATACAAGTATAAAAAATCTTTCTAAACTTTCAAAAAAAAATGAAACATATTTTCATAAAAAAGGCACTTAATAATCTTAAGTGCTTTTTCAGATGTGTTAAACTTAAACGCTTATATTAACTTTGTTTTTTCTCTTTCTCTTTTTCTTCAGGCTTAGGTTCGTTTTTCTTTTCCTGCCCTCTGATTTTGGCACTTTTTTCTACACCGCTTACTATTTCGATATTGATACCATCCGAAATACCTGTTTTTACTATTTTCTTAGTAAATACTTGAGGCTCTTTTTCTATATATACGTAAGCAGTATCACCTTTAAATTCTACCCAGCTTTCTTTCAAGGCTAAAATATTTTCTTTTTTCTCCAGCACAATATCAGCATTGGCACTATAACCAGCTCTTAAATAATCACCTTCTTTTAAAAGAATTTTAGCTCTAATATTAAATTTGATAGCTCCTTCTTCATTTACGCCTTTAGGTGAGATATATTCTAATTCAGCTTTAAAAGTTTTGCCTTCTACAGCACCTACTTGCAAATCTAAAACCATTCCTTCTTTAAGCTTTCCTACTTCTGATTCGTCAATTTTACCTTCAAAAACAAGACTGTTCATATCAGCAATAGCAGCAATGGTTGTACCTTCATTGAAATTACTTCTTTCAATAACAGAACTACCCACTTTTACAGGTACATCCAAAATAATACCATCTACAGTAGAATAGACATCATTAGAAACACCTCCTGAGCGTTGTACAGCTCCTTGCTGGGTAAGTCCTAAGTTTCTTTGAGCAGCATTCAAGGCTTCTTTACGAACATTTAAGTCTGTTTCGAAGCGTACAAATTCCTGATGAGAAATTACTTTCTGGTCATATAATTTTTTATTTCGTTCAAACTCTATCAACGAATTTTGATAGTTGATGCGAGCAGTTTCCAAATTGTTTTGAGCTGTATTGAGCGTAAGCTGATCTCTATTTAAACCATCTAAATTGGGTACAAGTTTTACTTTGGCAATCAATTGTCCTGCTTTTACAGGTTGCCCAGCTTCTACATACAGAGCCTCAATAACGCCTGAAACAGAGGGTTTTACTTGTACTTCTTTACGTGGTGTAATAGAGCCCGTGGCAACTGTTTTTTTGATAATAGTAGTACTAAAAGGTTTTTCTACAACATAAATTGTAGGGTTTTTCTTAGATTTTTGATAGAAATAATTGATGAGCCAGCCAGAAATAGCTACAAATAAAACAGCTGACGCAATATACATTACCTTCTTCATGGTTGTAAATTTTATGCTTAAGTTAGAAAATGATATAATCTTTAATTTTTACTTGATTATTCTTCACTGAGAGCCACTACAGGTCTAACACTGGCTGCTCGTTTGGCAGGAATTAAACCTGCAAGTGTACCTGAAACAACCAATGTAACAGTTGCAGCAATAGCTGCTTGTAAATCTACTTCTGGATTGCTGAAAAATGGTCCTTCTGCTCCAGTACTGTTGACAAGTTCCAAAACACCAATTCCCCCAATAAGTCCTACATAACCTGCTAAACTCGTAATGACGATAGATTCTTGTAATATAAGTGAGATAATGGACATAGGTGTTGCACCTAAAGCTTTTCGGATACCTATTTCTTTGGTTCTTTCTTTTACGACTATGAGCATAATGTTACTTACACCAACCACACCTGCTACAATTGTCAGGATACCGACAAACCAACTAAATGCTCCAATGATGAAAAACAAACCTTGTACTCTCTGAAATTCTTCTTCTACATTGGCAGAACCAAATGCTTTTACATCATCAGGATGGACATAATGCCTTTTGGCTAATAAACTTTTTACTTTTGTTTCTATAATTTTTGCAGGAACGCCATCTTTGGGGGTAAGAGCAAAAAAATGTACTGTATTCAGCTGATTGAAGGTATATTGTAATGTTGTACTAGGCAAGAAAATAGTCTCTGCTTCTTGTTGGGCATCATCTCCTTTAGCAACACCTTTAAAAACACCTACGACTTTAAACGAAACGCCTTTGACTTTAATATATTGCCCCATTGGATTTTCACCATCTTTGAATAACAATTCCTGAACACGTTTTCCAATCACACAAACTTTTCTTCTGTCTTTGATGTCCAAATCGTTGATAAAACGACCATCTGTGATAATAGTAGGTCTTACTTTGGTATAGTCAGGGTATTCGCCAAACACACTAAAAGAAGCACTTTTTGTATCTCGGTTCACTGTAAAAGAACCAAATAATTGGTTTCTGGGAGCTACCACGCCCATTTCAGGAATTTCATTTCGGATGGCAAAAACATCATCATTGGTAAAACGAATAAATCTGCCTGGTTTTAAGCCTTTGTATTCAATACTTGTTCTTTGAGACCAAACGAAAACAGCATTTTTAGCAATATCAAATTGTTTATTCACACCATTTTCAAAGCCTTTTCCTGCTCCCAAAAGAATTACAAGCATGAAAATACCCCAAGCGACACCGAGCATCGTAATAATAGTACGTAGTTTGTTTTTACGAATGGTATGTAAAATTTCTTGCCATTTATCTATATCAAACATCTTTGTATATAATTTAAAAATAAGTAATTATTCTGCTCTAAGAGCTTCAATGGGTTTGATATTGGCTGCACGCATTGCTGGAAAAAGCCCTGCTAAAGCACCTGCAATGACTAAGATAAGCGTTGCGGTAATGGCTACACTTATATTTACTTCTGGACGGCTAAAATAACTTACTTCTCCACCATCCATTTCTACTTTTTCAATCAGGGATCTAATAAGTTCTAAAATACCTACACCTAACAGTAAGCCAATATAACCAGCCATAGAGGTGATAAAAATAGATTCTTGAAGCACTAGGCTAATAATAGACCAAGGGGTAGCTCCAATAGCTTTTCGGATGCCGATTTCTTTGGTACGCTCTTTTACAATGATGAGCATGATACTACTAACACCTACAATCCCAGCGGCAAGGGTTCCTAAGCCTACGAACCAAACAATTGCTGCAATTCCAGTAAACAACCCCATTGTTCGTTCATATTCCTCTTGGTTGTTGTTAATGCCTATAGCTTGTTTGTCTTTTGGGTCAAATTTATATTTATCTGATAATAATGTTCTGATTTGGTCTTCTACTTCTTTGGCTGGCACACCTTCTTTGGCTGCAATACCTACCAAATGAATTCTTTTTTGAGGATTAAAAGTAGCCTGATAAGTTGTAAATGGCATATAAATCCTTTCTTCTAAACGACCATTACCACCTTTTCTTGTAAAAACCCCCACAACTTTAAAATGAACACCTTTGATTTCAATATATTCGCCAATAGGGTCTTTATCACCAAATAAAATATTTTTTACACGAACGCCAATAACTACGATTTTACGCTTTTCATCCATATCAAGGTCATTGATGAAACGTCCATTGATGATTTTTTCGCCATTGAGTTTGAAGAAGTTGTAGTTTGAACCATATACTTGGAAGGAACCATTTTTGTTTTTATAATTAATGGTAAACTCACCCCACAGACTATTACGAACGCCTATAAAATCTATGTTATTCATTTTATTTTGAGCTGTTTCATAATCTTCATTGGTAAAGAAAATTTCTCTCCCTGGTTTTAATCCTTTGTAAGGAAGGGTTGTTTTGCCTCTCCAAACCCAAATACTGTTTACAGATTCTCCAGCAAATTCTCGTTTTACGCCATTTTCCATGCCTTTACCTACTCCCAAAAGGAAAACAAGCATAAAAATTCCCCAACCTACACCCAAAGCAGTAAGAAAAGTCCGTAATTTATTTTTTTTGATGGTGGCAAATATTTCCTGCCATTTATCTGAATCAAACATAAATTGTAAGTTTTTGATAGTTTAAAGGTAATTCTATGCTTCTATTTCAAGAGTAACCTCTTGTGTTTTTTCTACCAAACCATCTCTTAGACGAATAAGTCTTTCTGTTTGGTCTGCAATATCTTTTTCGTGGGTTACAATCACAACAGTCATACCTTTACTATGTACATCTTTGAAAATGTTCATGATTTCATGAGTTGTTTGGGAGTCTAAGGCTCCAGTAGGCTCATCAGCCAATATGATTTTAGGTTGTGTGATGAGAGCTCTTGCAATGGCTACTCTTTGTTTCTGTCCACCTGAAAGCTCATTGGGTAAATGATGAGCCCTATCAGCTAGCCCTACCTTTTCTAAATATTCCATAGCCATTTTATTACGTTTGCTACGGCTTATTTTTTGATAGTAAAGAGGTAGGGCTACATTTTCAAGGGCTGTTTTGAAAGCTATCAGGTTGAAGGATTGAAAAACAAAACCAATAAACTGATTACGATAGTAAGCTGCTTTAGAAGCAGTAAGGTTTTTGATGAGCGTTCCGCCCAAATGATATTCACCTTCATCGTAATCATCTAAAATTCCTAAAATATTGAGCAAAGTAGATTTTCCAGAACCAGAAGAACCCATGATGGATACTAGTTCACCTTCTTTTACATCAATGTTGATTCCTTTGAGTACATGCAAGCGATTATCCTTACCAATAGGGTAGTACTTGTGTAAGTTTTTAATATGTATCATAGTAAGAAGCGTTTAAAAATATATATCAATCTTGGTACCACAATAGACAACTTATGTTTGCAATAGGTTGCAGGCATTTTTGTTTTTTTTTCAAAAAAAAAGTGTTCATAAAGGGACACTTTTTGAATTAAATTCGGACACTTTGCTTATATCACGGTTTTTACCTTGTTTTTAAGCAAAGAGAATGTTATTTTTGTTTGCCTTTATCATTCCATCATGAAGAAAAAACTCATAATGTTGTCTTTTATTGTGAGCATCATCTTAATGTTTATTAAGTTTGGTGCTTACTTCTTGACAAATTCTAATGCTATTCTTACAGATGCCCTCGAAAGCATTATCAATGTAATTGCCTCTGGATTTGCATTCTATAGTATTCATTTGGCGTCTCAGCCTCGCGATTTTGAACATCCTTATGGGCATGGAAAAATCGAATTTTTTTCAGCAGGTTTTGAGGGTGCTTTAATCATGATTGCAGCATGTGTAATTTCATGGGAAGCTGTTCAGAGTTTTCTATACCCAAAAATACTTGTTGAAATGCCAATTGGGCTTGCTTTAATAGCATTTACAACACTTGTAAATGGCTTTGTTGGGTTTTTACTTCAAAAATATGGAAAGAAATATGATTCCATTACCCTCATTGCTGATGGAAAACACTTGACGAGTGATGCAATTAGTAGTTTGCTTTTGGTAGTGGGGATAGTCTTAATTATTATTACAAAAATCACATGGATAGATGGTATTTTGTCTGTTATTTTTGCATTTATCCTTCTTTATCATGGTTACCAATTAGTTAGAAAATCGGTGGCTGGGCTGATGGATGAAACGGATAGAACTTCTATTGAAGAAATATTAAAAGTTCTTTTGGTAAGCCGAAAAGATATTTGGATAGATGTTCACAATTTGAGAGTACAACATTATGGCTCGAATTGGCATATAGATTGCCATTTGACTTTGCCCTATTATCTGGATTTAAGGCAAGTACATGATGAAGTAGAAGGTTTTAGAGATGTGGTAATTGAACATACAGGCAAAGAAGTAGAGATTTTTATTCATGCTGACCCTTGTTTGCCCCCTGCCAATTGTGAGGCATGTCATTATACAGAATGTGCATTGAGAGAACTGAAATATATCAAAAGCCCTGAATGGACAGTAGAAAATTTAGTAAAAGATGCTAAGCATTTTAGGAAGGTGTAAAGTGAAACAAGAATACCTCACATAGCGAAAACTCTATCTAGTAGCGAAATTAATATAAAAATCGTAAAAGTTACTATTATTAACATACCCATTTTTATTGGAAAAATATAACATCTAACGAAATCATCTCTAACTATTGAATCAATAAGTTTTTCAATATCCTTACTAGTAAAATCTTTAAAGTAAAAATTATATCCAAAGCTCGTCCTGATTTGGTATTTATCATTTATTTTACTTTCATTATTCATGATATAATTTCTCACATTTAAAAAGCTACTCATGTTATTGACGGTTAAAATAATGAAAAATATTATCTGAGCGACTATGCTAAACAGCAATGAATAATTTGAGTTTTTCGTAAGAAAAAAAACTAGAATATTTGTAATAAATATCAGCGTAATAATCACTCTATACTCAATTATTGCACTAAATACATTATAGTTTTTTAATTTCATTATTTTTAATGAAAAAAATCTTAGGTTTCTAATTCTGCTTATCCCAACGAGCATACCAGCCTCTTACATCAAAATGGACGGTTTGTGACCAAGGATAACGTCCAACACCTCCTTTGTCTTTGATAATGGTGTTTTCCAGTAAATCTAAAATGATTTTTTTGTCTGCTTTTTCAGTTTTACCGTTTCCATCTACATCTGCAATATCAATATCTACAGCCATGCCATGTGTATGCAGGCTGCCTTTGGCTCCTCCAACTTTGTCATTGAAGTTGGGATAACGAAAACCATCATCAATTTTGAATTTAGGCTTATAACCTTTTGATTTCAGAGCTTTTAATAAATCCAGAAATCGATAAAGTAATTTAGGGTCGAGTAATAAATATTGAATATGTCCTGCTTGTAGGTTTTCTAAATTTTTCTTGGCGTATTCATCATCAGGCAAGAAGTCTTGTACCCTAAAAGTACCTACAAGGTACTTGAAAACATCCTTGCCTTTGATGATATAAAATGTTCTGTATGCGTATAATTGAGGTATTAAACCTGCTTTTTCAATATAGTTTTTATCAAGTTGTTGATAATTTACTTGTTTGAAACTTGCCAAGACTTTGTCAATAGCCTCATAACTTTCTACAGGTTTTTGTTTGGTGGCTTTGTCATAAAGTTCTGCCAAAGAAATTTCTTTTGGTTTTTCTTTTTTACACTGTGTAAAACCAATAAAAAAACAGATAAATAGGACTGAATTTTTTAAGAATTTCATAGTTAAAAAGTACTTTTATTGCTTAAAATTCATGTAAACGGGGAGCTATATTGAGTCTGAGGGTTAAAGATGTAAAAGAGGTATTTTTATAAAGCATATCCACACTGTTGTTGGTTGTTTTTCTAAAAACTTGTTTGAATTCTATAAAACAATTATGCCATGCCTGATAACTTATAGTAGCATCTACAAATATTGTTTTGGTACTTAAGCCTTGTCCAATACTGTTTCCATATTCTTGTACACGAGTACGGTTATCTAATAACAGGTTTCCACCCCAATTCAAGCCATTTTCGTCCAAACCGTAATTGCTGTAAAATAATTTTCCTATCAAATGAAGTCTTGAAAGTGGCTGATAACGCAAAATACCAATAAATTCATAAAAATTAGCCCCCAATGGATGAGCCAAAGGCTGTTGATAATTGGTGTAAGATTTGAAATTGTTTTCTTGAGTGTAGGTATAAGGTCTGGCAAAATTCATTTCGGCTTGTAAATCAAGGTTTTTGATACCAAAAGCATTGATGTATTTGGCTCCCAATTGTCCTGCAAATTTATTGCCCCACCAGCCTCTGCCAGCTCTTATTTCTTTAATTAAAAACTCATCTAATACAAATTGCCCATACAAAGAAAACTTTTTCGCAAAATTCCATTTGAAATCAGCACCCAAAAGAGCATTATCAGGACTGCCAAGTTGTTGTTCTACAGAACGATAAAAAATAATAGGATTAAGGTAGTTTAAATCAAAAGAATTGTTGGTAAGAGTATCTCTCTGACCAAAAATAATGGTTTCAAAAATACCTACATTAAAATTTTTGGACACATTAAAACTCAAATGGTGTTGAGCCATGTATTTTTTGGGACGTAAACCATCAGCATTTAATACTTCGGCTGTCATCTGAGCGAAAATATTTTGATAGTTAAATCGCCAAGCATTTGTATTAAGTTTTAAAAATAAATAATTGGGTGAAAAATCAGACAACACCATAGAACGATAGCCATTTCCAATTACGTTTCTATCATGTCCGAATTGTAAACCAATATTTTTAACAGGATTAAAAGTAATATAACCTCTGGCATGAATAAAATCTACGTTTGTAGGCTCGGCAGTATCGCCATCTTTGTAATAACCTTCTTGTGGAACAGCATCAAATTTCTGGATTTGAGCTTGTACATATTTAGGGAAAGATGCTTGATTATCAGTAATGAACGTATAAAAACCCACTTTTTGACTAATTGTACCTCTTAGTTCAATACCTCTACTATTTAAAAAAGTAAGTTGACTAGTATTGTTATCTTTTCCAAGACTAAAATGCAGAACAGGATTTACATGTACATCAAAATCAGTTTCTTGATGATGAAAAAAGTCAGAATTTTGACGATAAAGGTTTTTCCAAAAAGGTTTTTTGTAAATGGTATCTTGTTTAAAAAACTCCCAGTTATCTTGTTTGAGATACTCAATATTGGTTAAATCTATTTTAGAAAACTGTAATGTAGAGTCTTTATCCAAACTGTTGATAAAAGAACTAATAGCTTTACGAGTATAGGGTTTGATGTGAGAATGAAAACCCTGATATAATTTACCGGATTGTATTTCATAACGTTCTAGTAAATGATAATAGTCTTGATTGAGAGGAGCGAAAGTAGATTGAGCCTGTAGAAATTGGGAAAGACTCAAAAATAAAATTAAAGAGCAAAGTTTTTTCACAACAAATGATGATTAGAAAGCCAAAAAAGTTTTTTGTAATTCTACAAAAAACTTTTTTGATGGTCAATAGATTTAAACTGTTTGTATTTTTTTGAGCATTTCTTTGATGTGATCTTCTGCTCCAAAAAAGTCTTGATAAACAGCTAAAACTTTATGTTCTGCATCCAAAAGATAAGAAATCCTTTTTGGAATACCTACAATTGGAATAAGAGCATCATAGGATTTGCAAACTTTACCATCTACATCAGAAAGTAACTCAAAAGGCAATTTGTGCTGCTCTTTAAATTTCAGATGAGTTTCTACATTATCTCTACTGATGCCAAATACATCAATATTCAAGTTTCTAAAAGTGGCAAATTGGTCTCTAAATTCACAAGCCTCTTTGGTACAGCCAGGTGTAAAATCTTTTGGATAAAAATAAACTATACAAGGTTTTCCTTTTAGATCATTTTCTAAGGAAATATTTTTCCCATTAGTTGAAGGCAAATCAAAATTGGGAGCAATAGAATTAAGTTTTAAAGCCATATGGCATTTGGTTGAAGATTGAAAAATGATTATATCATATAAAGTCCTTTTCTTGAGAAAAAGTTTGATAAAGTTCTTCAAAACTTCTACCTTCTTGAATTTTAGAGATAGTTTTATGAATGAAATTTTGAGGATAATTAAATTTATGAGCCATTACCTCACAAAATTCAATTTCTTTTTCATGGATAACATTGTCTGCCAGTACCATATTGATTAAATCGTACCAATAACGAAACTTATCCATTTCTTTTTTGGGAGGAGTAAAATCTTCGCTTTCAATTTGTTTATCTAAATTTTGAATAAAACTTATAGACAAACCATATTTACGAGCTACTACTAATAAAAGCTCATACTCATTCATGTGGAAAAACCCATCTGATTTAGCCAAGTTCAATAGGTTTTTGATATGATTTTTTTTGTGTGTCTGTTTGAAAAATTGAAATAGCATAGTTGTATAATTTATTAAAAAGAGAATACAAATATACTGCCAAATGAAATCTAAGGGCTTTTATGGAAGATATCTATGATGTAAGTTTTTAATCAAAAAGTCTCCAGCTAAAACCTAAACTAAAAGTTCGACGTAAGCCTGCATAAAATGGGGTAACTACATAACCATTATCTGGTTTGGCTAAAATACCATCATTTACATGGCTCATTTTGAGGAACACTCTCGTTTTCTTGATAAGAAGACTTGCAAAAATATCAACAATAGGATAAGCTCTTACAAAAAAGGTATCTTGTAGATAAAATTGTTTGGTAGCAGGCATATAAGCATCCGCATAATAGCCTGTACGATAGTGCCAATCGATACCTGTTTTTAATAACAAAGCATTTTTAAACAGACTTTTTTGATAATACCAAGAACCCCAAAGGTGCCATTCTGGAAAGCGAATAATGTTAGAAGAAGATAAGTCTTGAGTGTAAAATATTTGATTTTCAAAATGTAAGTTTTTAATGGAAAATCTTGTTTCTAATCCAAATTGCAAAACTTGAATTGTGTTTTTTGCTTGAATGGGAAATATAAAGGCTGTATCACGTATAAAATATGTATGATTGGTGATAATTTGATAACGAGCAGAAGGCTTTATGAAACCAAATTTGAAGGGTACAAAGCTTTGGGCAAATAACTCTTGAACAAATGTATTTTTGAGAGTATCTTGGTTATTCCAGTTGGCAATTCTCGAAACATAACGATTCTCCATTAAAGTTGGAGATACAGACAAACTTTTAATGAAAACTTGCAAAAAACGATTATTCAATACCCCTTCAAGCAAATAATCTTTACTACCTATCCAATATTCACCTTTACCTTCTAATGTAGATTTTAAAGGCAATGGTATGAAAATCTGTCCACCTAAATAATTTTCGCTTCTATTTTTAATTTTATAAAAATCATCAACAAAACTATTAAGTTCATAATCTCTTCTTTTAAAATAACCCAAAAGAATTGCTTTTCTTAAACTTGTTCGGATACCTATTTGATTGGTAAGTAATCGAAACTTATAATCGTCATAAACACCATTTGAATAAATATAATTAACAGGAAGAACTGAATCTTTTGCATTTTGTATATAAAATTGCTGGTTTTTTAAGTAACTCTCATCTACATAATTATCTCTTTCACGTTCAAACTGAACCACTTGAAAAAATGAAAATTTACGAGTAGAATCAAAACTATATTCGTGATAGAGTCGTAATCTATTGTAGGTGTGCCAACTTTTGGGCGAACCCTCAAGCAAGGCAATGGTTGCATCATAACTATATAAGGTATCTGGATTTGCTCCACCTTTTACACCACCAAGTTCTTTGAGAGGACTACTAAAGTTATAGTAATGAAACAGTAGTTTATATTTTTGATTTTTAGAGAAATATCTTGCCCAAAATAAAGTATTATATTGTTCTAAAATTGCATTTTCTGTTCTATTACCACTTTCGGCAAATTGCCTAAAAGTATTGGTTCTAGAAATTTTGAATCCAAAATTAAAATGAGCATTGATATTTCTAGTAAACTCTACACCAGCAATTTGCTGACCTCTTCCTCCTTGTATAAAAGTGAAATCAGTATAAGGAGAACGAGAATCATAATATCGTACACTATCTGTGGGTAGTTTATGAAAATCATAAGCTCTCATACCCCATTGAACACCTACTTGAGAAGGTGATGTATAAAAAATAGATTTGGCAGGAGTACCCAAATTGTGTCCTAAATCTTGAAACAAAAAACGATTTTTTCTTACTAAATCAAACGAGTGAAATTTTTTGAGTGAAGTATCCATTTTAGAAAAGGAATCTTTTTTCTGAATTACTCGATATTCTTGAGTAAAAAGAGTAGTAGATACTCCATAAACATTTTGAGTGGAATCGTTAAGAATTTGAGCTGTTAAATTGAAAGCATATAAATTAAAAACAAAAATAAGATATAGTGTGTTTTGTTTAAAAGAAAATTCTTTATTTCTTAGCAATTTCTTAATAAACTTGTACATTTTGAATGAAATATTACAACAGTATGTGAAAGTTTGAAAGTACATAGTTTTGAATAGTGTTTATAAAAATGTTAATTTTGTAAGTTTTTCTAAGTTATAAGGAAAATAATACTTTTATATTTTAATGAATTTTTATAATGATTAATCAAACCACCAAAGTAGAAGATATTTTTGAGCAAATCATCAGGAAAAAACTCTTGATATTTGCCAAAAAACAGCAAATATACATCTTCTATGTAAGTTTAGCTATTATGGCATTTAGTCTGATAATAGCCTTTTTTAGTGGTGTGCAAAATAACATAACTTTCTATTCAGTTGCTTTTATTTTACCATTTATTTCTTTATCCTACTTTCTTTTTAAGAAAAAAGAAAGTGCGAATATAGCTTTCTATTATATTTTTTCCAACTCCATTATCATAACAGGAATGCTCATGATGCAAGTCTCTAAGCTAGAAGTTCCTGAACTTTTTATGATATTGGTTGCCTCTGGATATATTACAATTCATTTATTGGTTTTGATAAATACTACTCATATAATTATAGAAGGTTGTATCGCTTTTGTTCTTTTCGGCTTTGCTGTCAAAGATAATTTTACTGATACACATGCCTATTACGAATCTTTATTGATTATTGGAAGTATTATTGTGGCTACTTTTATTGCTATTCAGCGTTATCGAATGACCCAGCGTGAAATAGTAGCCCAAACAATTATCTACCACTCCAATCAAAAACTACACCAACAACAACAAGAAATATCAGAACAAAATAAAAAAATTATAGATAAAGAGTATAACCTCAGAGCCATCGTAGATAACAGTAATATGGCAATTTGGCTTTTGGATAGAGAGTATAAGTTGGTTGAATTTAATGAAAAGTTCATGCAATATATGTGGACAACCTACCAAGAAAGTATAAGCTATGGAGAAAGTTTCTTGGAGAAAATGCAAAAATTACCACAGACTGTATTTTGGAAAGAACGTTTCGACAAAGCTTTTGCAGGAGAAAAACAAACATACATAGATTTTTATCCTGAATTTGGCAACAGATATATTCAAATAGAATTGTTCCCCATTATCATCAATCATGAAATAGTGGGAGCTTCTATTTATGGTAAAAATGTTACCAGACAAAAAAATGCTGAAATTACGATTCAGCATAATCAACAATTATTAAGTTCTATTAGTAAAAATATCAGAGAAGGTATTTATCGAAGTACTCCAGATGGATTAGTGTATGCTAATGAGGCTTTTATACAATTATTTGGCTTTGAAGACGAAGAAATTTTTTCTATAACACCCTCAGATTTTTACGCAGATAATAAAAGGAGAGATGAGATTATCAATAGACTATTAACAACAGGATTTATTGACAATGAAGAAGTTTTGTTTCGTAAAAAAGACGGAACTCTCTTTTGGGCTTTGATGAGTCTGATAGTACAAAAAGATAGTGAAGGTAATATGCACTTTGATGGAGCTATCAGAGATATTACACAAACTAAAGAAATTAAAGAGCAATTAGAAGCTCAAAATGAGGAACTTAAAAAGATTAATACAGAGTTAGACAGATTTGTTTACAGTGCTTCTCACGACTTGAAAGCTCCATTGGCTTCTATTTTAGGGCTTATTAATATTGCTAAACTTGAAAATGACCCTACAGCTGTTTTTAAGTATTTAGAAATGATGCAAAATAGTATCCAAAAGCTTGATCATTTTATCAAAGATATTATTGATTACTCTCGAAACTCAAGAATGGAAGTAGCTTCACAGGAAATTAATTTGGAAGAGATGATAGAAGAGGTTTATGGAAACTTGCATTATTTAGAGCAATCCGATAAAATTAAGAAGAATATTAGAATTGAGCAAAATGTAGCTTTTTATTCTGATGTTAAACGCTTATTAGTTATATTCAATAATCTGATTTCTAACGCCATCAGTTATCATAATCTCAACCAAGAAAATCCTTTCATAGAGATAGATATAGTTGTAAAAACTGATAAAGTACATATTACAGTTGGTGATAATGGTGTGGGTGTAGGACATGAGCATTTGAATAAAATTTTTGATATGTTTTATCGAGCTTCTTATGATAGCAAAGGCTCTGGATTGGGTCTATATATTGTAAAAGAGGCTGTTATAAAATTAAACGGGCACATTACAGTACATTCGGAACTTGGTAGAGGGACAAAATTTATTATAATATTACCCAATCAAATATCCTCAAAAACAGTAACTATTAAAAATGAGCAATCCAATGAAATTTCTTTGGAATATTGATGCTGATTTTGAGAATACTCTTTTACATTGGGCAAACACCTTTTCTTATTGCATTTTTCTCAATCCTGACAAAGAACAACAGAATTACCCCAATGGGAGTTTTCCAAAAATATTGGCAGTAGCTTCCTTTAAAAAAGAATATAATTTTTTTAGTGAACAATTACCTCAGAGCCAATGGATTTTTGGGTACTTAGGATACGATTTGAAAAATCAAATCGAAAATCTCTCCAGTCAAAACCCTGATTATTTGGGTTTTGAAGATAGTCTTTGTTTTGAACCTGAATTTGTATTTACTTGGCTCAATGACAGACAAATAGAAGTAGAATGTTTCGTTCCAATAGAAAATGAAGTTTTGAAAAAGCAAATCTTGGAAAATATTGATTCCCAAGAAAAAATAGCTACCCAAAGCACTATCCAGACTCGTGTAACATACCAAGAGTATTGCCAAAATGTAGATAAAATCAAGAATCATATTTTGGAAGGAGATATCTATGAACTCAATTATTGTACAGATTTTTTTTCTAAAAATACTCATATAGAGCCTATTCAAGTGTATAAAGCACTGTGTAAGCGTAGCCCTATGCCTTTTTCGGTATTTCTAAAAGCTCAGGATAAATATGCTCTATGTGCTTCTCCTGAACGTTTCTTGAAAAAACAAGGACAAACGGTTATCTCTCAGCCTATTAAAGGAACTATTCCAAGAGGAGCAAATCCCACAGAAGACCTTTTACAGAAAGAAAAGCTCAGAAATAGTGAGAAGGAAATGGCTGAAAATATGATGATTGTGGATTTGGTGCGTAATGATTTAGCCAAAAGTGCCATGGTAGGTACTACCAAAGTAACAGAAATGTTTGGAATCTATACTTTCAAGCAATTACACCAAATGATTTCTACCATTGAAGCTCAAATGAAACCCAATATAAGCATTGGAGAAGTAATAAAAAATGCTTTTCCTATGGGTTCTATGACAGGAGCACCCAAAATAAAAGCAATGGAACTCATTGAACATTACGAAAATACAAAAAGAGGACTTTTTTCGGGTGCAATAGGTTTTGTAAATCCTATGGGCGATTTTGATTTTAATGTAGTTATCAGAACTATTTTTTATGACGCAAAAAAGCACTATCTTTCTTTCCAAGTAGGTAGTGCCATTACATACGATTCTTCTGGCGAGCAAGAATATGAAGAATGTATGCTCAAAGCCAAAGCCATCAGAGAAGTTTTAAATAGTCTGTAAAAGTATGTCTAAATTTATTTCAGAACTCCGAGAAAAATTAGAATTTTTAGCTGACCCAGAAATAGCTGTTCCGCAAGCCAAATACATGAAAAATAAATTTCAGTTTTTAGGAATCAAAAGCCCTGAACGAAAAGCTGTTTTTAAGGAAGTTTTGAAAGAGCAGGGCATGCCTAAAAAAGTTTGGGAAGTAGTAAATAGCCTTTGGGAGCAAGACGAACGAGAGTTTCAGTATTGTGCCATAGAACTTTTGAGCAAATATGCTAAAAAGAAAATGCAGGAATCTGATATTGAGAATATTGAAACGCTGATAACTACAAAATCTTGGTGGGATAGTGTGGATGGATTTTCTTCAATTGTAGGTAACTATTTTTTTGCAATATCCTGAATATAAAAAAGATATAACAAGTAAATGGCTTAAAAGTGAAAATATCTGGTTGATACGAATGGCTATTATTTTTCAACTTTCCTATAAAATAAAAACTGATGTAGAATTGCTCTACTCAAATATTTTGGAAGTAGCCCATCACAAAGATTTTTTTGTACGAAAAGGTATTGGCTGGGCTTTGAGGCAATATGCCAAAACAAATCCTATGGAGGTAGACGCTTTTGTAGCAGAACACGAAAATGTATTATCCAATTTGAGTAAAAAAGAAGCTTTAAAAAGGAGATAACCATGATAGAAGCGTTGGTACATCATATTGGACATTTTGTAGAAGTTTCAGAGGCTCTTCGAGATAGATTAGAAAAGATTTCAAAAGTTTATATTATAGAAAAAGGAAAGTTTCTACATAAACCTCATAAAATTTGTGATACTACGTATTTTATAGAATCAGGACTTTTAAGAGTATTCTATAAAACTCAGGAAAAAGAAATTACAGATAGCTTTTCGGCAGAAGGAGAGTGGATTACATCCGTGTATAGTTTCCTTAAAAATATTCCTGACCATTTTTACATACAGTCTTTAGAACCCTCAAAACTGATAGGTATTAAAATCAAAGATTTGGAACAATGTTTTGTAGATTTTGCTGAAATGGAACGTTTTGGCAGACAGCTCATGTCTATCTATTATCTACAATTATCTGAAGAAATGGTTTCTCTTAAATTTCATTCAGCTAAAGAAAAATATGAATTTTTTCTGAAAAATTCTAAAAATAAGGCTTCTCGAATCCCTTTGGGTATGCTCGCATCTTATATAGGCATTTCACAAGAAACTCTAAGCCGTATCAGAGCAGAAAAAACTCCTTTTTGATTTATGTCAAAATCAGCAAAACAATAAAGACCTAATTTTGTGTTATCAAATACAAAGAATATGACACAAAAACAATTTGCTTTATTTGGAATGTTTGCTCCTATCTTATTTTGGACGGTTTACAGTGCATTATCCATGCTCAGACCTGAGTACAGTTTTATGACAAAAGCTGTGAGTGAAATGGGTTCTTGGGACGCTCCCCATTTATGGATTTGGAATTTTTTAGGCTTTATGGGGACAGGAACATTGATTATGGTGTATTCGTGGGGACTGTTTAAGGCTATAAGCCCTAAAAAGTCTAATCGACTGCCCATGATAGGACTAATGCTGAGTGGTTTTTTTATGATTATAGCAGGGGTATTTCCAATAGATATGGAGAATAGAAATTCTCTTTCTTCCTTACTACACACCATAGGTTCTTTTGGTTCATATATTTTCTTTTTGATAGGAGCGTTTACTACTCCAAAACTCATGAAACAATCAGTGTATTGGAAAGGGGTGATTATGCCAACGCTCACATTTACATGGCTTTCTATTGTATTTGGAGCTTGGGCTTTTGTATTTCCTCACATACCAGGGGTTGGACAAAGAATAGTTTTCCTTTTTTACTTCCTATGGATATTTTATACAGCCTTTAAAATGTATAAACAAAATCAGAACTGAATTACCTGAGATAATTTTTTTTGTTCGTGTTCCCAAAATAAATCTTCTTGAACTACATAGTTCTGATATTCAGAATTTTGTGCTGTAACTTCTAACAACTCATATAAATCAAGAGCAATATCTAAAGAATCAAAATCCAAGAAAAAAACTTTTAGGTAGTTCATTTTTATAAAGAATTTCTGCCAAAAGTAATTATCAGAAACAATAATCCATTTATTGAGAGCCATCGCCTCATAAAACTTTGTAGGAATGCGTTTCTCATACGATTTATTAATTTCATAAGGCATCAGAATTGCATCAGCGAGTTTCATTGCTCTGATAATATCCTCATAATGAACGGGTTTTTCGCTGATTTTACAAACAACGTGTCTGTCTTGAAGATTTTTAAGTTTTTCATAAAGGTCTTTTTTTGCACATTTTCCATGAATCAGTAATTGTGAATCAGGTTCGTAGTGTTGAATTTTATCAAAAACAGAAAGAGCTTTCCAGATCCCATATTCTTCGGCTATTGTGCCTACCAAAGCAAATTTACGGACTGTTAAAGGAGGGGGAGTGCTTTCCTGAAAAAATCTTTGGAGAGGTTTGTTTTCAAGGATTATAAATTTCTTTCCAAGAAAATTTAATTCTTTGACATAACATTGTTCTGCCAGAAAAAAGTATGTAACAAAAAATGAACAGAACCATTCCACACTTCTAATAACCCAAGCTAAGGGATAGCGTAATATTTTAGGATATACTTTTGTATGTAAAATGTTGAGATAGTAATTTTCTTGTACATCATAAAAAACCTTTGTTTTCCCTAATGTATATATCTTAAAAAATATGCAGAACGGTAAAGCTTCTATACTACTACAAACAATGTGTTGAGGGCGTATTAGAAGCAAATAATAAAACACCAAACAACCTGCAAAAAGCCGTTTGATGTTTAATCTCTTAAAATTGAATATCGGATAAAAAAATATTGAAGAAAAATTCTGTACCGAAGCCTCAAAGCCAATGCTGTGTATTTCGTAGTTTGCTTCTTTCCATGCTTGAGCAATTTTCTGAAACAAGCGAATATCATCCACTGGCTTAAGTACAGATACAAACACAGCTTTCTGCATACGATTAGGGCATTACAGAAGTATAGGTTTTATCTTTTTGTAAAAAGGTCTTCTTATTACCCTTTGTGGCAAAAAAAGTTTCATAAGTAATCATGTTTTTGTCATTAACTTGTGGCTTGTAAGAACAAATATTGACATGTAAATGAGGTTCTGAAGACCAACCTGTATTGCCACTATAACCAATTAATTGCCCTTGTTTTATTGCATCACCTTCATTAACCACACATCCATTTTGTTTGAAATGGTAATACAAACCAAATGTATTGTCAGAGTGGTGAATGAGTATATAATTTCCATCATTGGCATAAGAGCTGTTAGGGCCACCTTTATTGGAGTCTTCTTTAACAGCTATGACTACTCCCTCTCGCATAGCAACAACTTTAGAGCCTTCAGGTGTTTTGAAATCTATAGAGTTTTCATTCTGATGCGAATAAGAACCATTATAACCCTGCATTACTTTGTAAGAAGAGCCTTCAGAAAAAGGAAGCATGTATACAAAATCTTTATCAGTAGATTTTAAATCTGTATCTCCAAGCCAATAAGTATATCTATAATTGAAATTATAAGCATCCTTCGTATTACAAGCTTTAATTGTAAACAAATATTGTTTTTGAGCTTGAGCTTCTACCAAAACTCTCTCAGAAGGAAATCCACAAGTATTGGTGGCTGTATATGTGAAAAAAACAGAAATAGGGCAGAAATTGGTGTTACGAGCATAAATTTTATAAACATTACCCTCTTTTTCTTTAAAAATTTCTGCCAATTTTGGTCTAACTTGTGCATTGCTCATCAACGAAATGAAAAGCAAAAAAAAATAAAAAGGCTTCTTTATAAGTTTATTCATCTCTATCTGCTTTTTTGTCTGTGTATTTACTAAAATCTTTCTTAAAGAATCCTCCAAGCATACTGGAAATATTTTCAGCAACATTGCCAAAATCTTTTTGCATATTCTGACCAAACATATTGGCGAAATTTCCCCCCAACATCATAGCTGAAATAGTTTTGAGTGTATCTACTTTTTCCATTTCTACCACCATTTTCAAGGCTTCGTAGTTAGAAAGTCCAAACTCTTCTTTCAAACTTTCCATTTTCCTTCTTTGAGCATCTGTAAGCATAATTTTAAATTGTTTAGATTTTAGGAAATTTACTAAAAAATGTTGCTTCTACAAAACATACAACAAAATAAAAACATAATCCTTACTCAAAAGATTTACTTATTGCTCAAAAAATATTAAATTGCAGTCTAATTTGAGTTGAAAAATGAAGCACATACGTAATTTTTGTATTATAGCCCACATTGACCACGGTAAGAGTACTTTGGCAGATAGACTTTTGGAGTTTACAGGAACAATAGATAAACGCCAAATGCAGGCACAAGTTTTGGATGATATGGATTTGGAGCGTGAAAGAGGTATTACCATCAAAAGCCACGCCATCCAGATGAAATATACTTATGAAGGAGAAATTTACACACTCAATCTCATTGATACACCTGGGCATGTGGATTTTTCGTACGAAGTATCTCGTTCCATTGCTGCTTGTGAAGGGGCTTTGTTAATTGTAGATGCATCGCAAGGTGTTGAGGCTCAGACAATTTCAAACTTATACTTGGCAATTGGAAACGATTTGACAATCATCCCTGTACTCAATAAAATAGATTTACCAGGGGCAATGCCCGAAGAAATTTCTGACCAAATTGTAGATTTAATTGGTTGCCCAAGAGAAGATATTATCCATGCATCAGGTAAAGAGGGTATTGGAATTGAAGATATTTTAAAAGCTGTGATTACTCGTGTACCTGCCCCCAAAGGTGAAGCAGACGGAAAATTGCAGGCTCTTATTTTTGACTCTGTTTTTAACTCTTTCAGAGGTATTGAGGTTATTTTTCGAGTGAAAAATGGTTCAATCAAAAAAGGTGATAAAGTAAAATTCGTAGCAACAGGCAAAGAATACTTTGCTGATGAAGTAGGTGTATTAAAATTACAAAAAGAACCTCGTGATCAAATTGAATGTGGAGATGTAGGCTACCTGATTTCGGGTATCAAACAAGCCAAAGAAGTAAAAGTAGGAGATACCATTACCCATATGAATGCTGCTTCTGAGGCAATTCTGGGTTTTGAAGATGTAAAACCGATGGTTTTTGCTGGTATTTATCCCGTTGAAACTTCTGAATTTGAAGATTTACGTGAAGCGATGGAAAAACTCCAACTCAATGATGCTTCATTAGTTTGGGAGCCTGAAACTTCGGCTGCTTTGGGTTTTGGTTTCCGTTGTGGATTTTTGGGAATGCTACATTTGGAAATCATTCAAGAGCGTTTGGAGCGTGAGTTTGATATGACTGTGATTACCACTGTTCCTTCAGTACAGTTTAAGGTATTTAACATCAAAGGTGAGGAATCTCGTATCCAAGCTCCTTCAGAAATGCCTGATCCTGTGCATATTGACTACATCGAAGAACCTTTTGTAAAAGTTCAGATTATCACAAAATCTGATTATGTAGGGGCAATCATCACACTTTGTATGGATAAACGTGGTGTTATTAAGAACCAAGTATATCTGACTTCTGATAGAGTAGAACTTACTTTCGATATGCCACTTGCCGAAATTGTATTCGACTTCTTTGACAAACTTAAAACCATTTCTAGAGGTTATGCTTCGCTTGACTACGAATTAGCTGGTTGGAGAGAATCGGACATGGTGAAACTCGATATTATGCTCAATGGTGAGCCTGTGGATGCTCTTTCTGCCATTGTTCACCGTAAAAAAGCTTACGACTGGGGAAAACGTCTTTGTGAAAAACTCAGAGAATTACTTCCTCGTCAGCAGTTCGAAATTGCTATCCAGGCAGCTATCGGACAGAAAATTGTAGCCAGAGAAACTGTAAAAGCCTTGCGTAAAAACGTAATTGCCAAGTGTTATGGTGGTGATATTTCTCGTAAACGTAAACTTTTAGAAAAGCAGAAAAAAGGTAAAAAACGTATGCGACAAATTGGAACGGTAGAAGTTCCTCAGGAAGCATTCATGGCAGTTTTGAAATTAGAATAAAACATTATCCCAACTTTTAAAGTTGGGATTTTTTGTTAGATTAGATACTATTTATAGGATAATGAAAAAATACTATAAAACCCAATTGAAATTAGTGATTTTTATAATTTTCTTTTCTTTAAAGGGATTTTCACAAGGAGCTTGGAATCTAAAATATGTAATTTTAGATTCTTTAAATACCTCTCATTTAGGTCAAGAAATAAGGATAGATTTTAAAGCAAATTCAATAGATACAAGATCTCATAAAGTAACTATTTTGAGTATTAGGGCATTATTGAGGTATCAAGATACAATAATCATAAATTTGAATGGAAAAAAGTTGAAATTTGTTGAAAGCTGGAAGTTGTATGTAGATCATGGAGCAATTCAAGAACAAAGTTTGGTAAGTATCAATAAAAAATATGTCCTTAAAGATATGATTTTATTGTTATATGACCAGAAATATATAAAGGTAAAACTCAAAGTTTACACTTTTTCTTCTAAAAAAATTATTGATGAAATAGAAATGACTCTTGAAAAAGAAAAAATAAAAGGTTTGTTGTTTAAAATAGCAAAATAAAACTTATCTAGTATTAGTTCTTACACTATCAAATCCAAAAAACTCATTTTTCTTACTATAATTTTAAGCAATTTTTATAATTTTGTTTTCTACAACATCTTTCAAAACTTATGCAATATTACAATTCCATTATAGAGACAGTAGGAAACACGCCTCTTGTAAAATTACAGAAAGTAACCAAAGGTATCAAAGGAACGATACTTGTAAAAGTAGAATACCTCAACCCAGGGAATTCTGTAAAAGACCGTATGGCTGTCAAAATGATTGATGATGCTGAAAAAGCTGGCTTGTTAAAACCTGGTGGAACTATCATCGAAGGTACTTCTGGCAATACAGGTATGGGACTTGCTCTTACGGCTGTGGCAAGAGGGTACAAGTGTATTTTTACCATGTCTGATAAGCAATCGCAAGAAAAAATGAATATTTTGAGAGCTGTTGGTGCTGAAGTGGTGGTTTGTCCTACAAACGTATCTCCTGATGACCCTCGTTCTTATTATTCGGTAGCTCGCAGACTCAACAAAGAAATTCCAAATTCTTTTTACCCTAATCAATACGATAACCTTTCTAATTTTGCTGCTCATTATGAGACGACTGGTCCCGAAATTTGGAAACAAACAGAAGGTAAAATTACGCATTATGCAGCAGGTGTGGGTACAGGTGGAACAATTTGTGGGGTTTCAAAATATCTAAAAGAAAAAAAACCTGATGTATTTACTTTAGGACTTGATACTT
This sequence comes from bacterium 336/3, assembly GCA_001281695.1. Taxonomy (NCBI): domain Bacteria; kingdom Pseudomonadati; species bacterium 336/3. The sequence continues at coordinate 1,462,826 of LJIE01000001.1, forward strand.
ATGGCTCAGTATTCAAAAAATACAAAGAAACGGGTATTTTTGATGAAAATGAGATTTATCCATACATGACAGAAGGTATTGGAGAGGATATTTTGCCTAAAAACGTAAACTTCGATTTGATTGATTATTTCTTGAAAGTTACAGACAAAGATGCTGCCCTGATGACTCGCCGTTTGGCTCGTGAAGAGGGTTTGTTTGTGGGTTGGTCTTGTGGTTCAGCTGTCTATGGAGCTTTAGAATATGCCAAAGAAAACCTGAAAGATGGAGATGTAATGGTGATTATCCTGCCTGATCATGGAACAAGATACCTCAATAAAATCTACAATGATGAGTGGATGAAAAATCATGGTTTCTTGGAAGCAGATTATGCAACAGCCAGAGATATTATCAGAAACAGAAACGGAAAGGACAGCCTCTCTACCATTGATGTGAATACCAAAGTGGCAGATGCTATTCGTAAAATAACCAAAGAAGGTATTTCTCAAGTTCCTGTAACAGAGGGAGATGTGATTGTAGGTAGTTTGACAGATTCTAAAATCTTAGAGCAAATTATTGAAAACCCTGAAGTAAAAGATTTGCCTGTAAAAGATGTGATGGGACAACCTTTTAAATTTGTAGGTTTGGATAATACTTTGGATGTGCTTTCATCACTTATCGATAAAGAAACCAAAGCTTTACTTGTCAGAGACGAAGAAAACAAGGTTCATATCATTACACAAGCAGATTTATTAGCTGCTATGACAAACTAAAATAAGAAAAGGCGTTGTATTTACAACGCCTTTTCTTTTACCAGTATTCTATTTTTCGTTTTACATGGTCGCCATATCTGGATGTTTTTTCAATCCAATTACCATGTTTATCGTATTTGTATGTATCTGTGGTGTGTGAAGGATTAGGAACAAAAATAATAGTAGTATCCATGCTAGAGTCCCTTCTATTAAAAATGGCATAAGTAATATGATAAGTACTGTCTGGAAAAGTTTTCTTTTTAAGAAGCTTTTCTAGTTTTATAATATTTCTTCTGATATTCATGTTTACATCACTACTCCAAGAATGCTCCTTAAAAAATGAAGTGTGCATAGAACTATCATATTCTGTATGATATTCATAGAGATACATACGATTGTTTCGAAAAGAATAAGATTGCTTGATACGAATTTTTTGCAGGCTATCGTATGTTTCTATTTTTTTTTCCATTACATGATGTATTTTTATAGCATGGTCTTTAGGATAATGAATTTCCACATCATAAAGCCAGCTATCTATCATAGCAAAACTGCTGGTATAATTTTCCCAATACTGAAAAATGGCTTTGGCACCATTGGGATAATACTTGTATTTGATTAGTATCATTGAGGCTGAAATATATGGATTATATCCACAATCAGGAATGGGATGAACCGTTTCTTTGGATAAAATTAAACGTCCATCTTGAGAGAAATGATAAACCCTATCATAGAGGAAGGATTTAGGCATATTAGCATTCTTCTCAAGATTTTCGTAAAAACAATATTTAACACGCCCTCTCAACCCCATTTTTTGCCAATCATTGTTGAGAGCAGGTGGAGGTGGGGAAGGTTCTGAACAGTTTGCCAAAAACAAACTAATTAAAATGATATATAAATATTTGTAAATAAGCATACTATACAAATAAACAAAAAAGTTGTGTCATATCCAACACAACTTTTTATAAAAAATAGCTATTTGAAGAATTTTATCTAAATATCATTCCATTCATTCGAGGGTTTACCACAGAATTGTTGATAGAGCCAAATGTATAACTTACCCCAAAATAAGCATAATAACTAAAATTAGTAGGTAGAATAGCTCCTTGTAAAAGTACAGCATTTCTATCAATAGAACCTTTAGGAAGGTACAAATCTTGATCCTTGATATAAGAAGCCCCAGACCACATATAAAAATTAAATCCTTCAAAAACACGCCAATTTACATTCAAATATCCATCAAATCGGTACAGTTCTTTTTCTAAATAAAACTGGTGACCACCCACACCAGCTTCTATATTTCCCCAAGGCTGTGTGAGAGAAAGGATACCATCTATCCTATAAAAAGGGAGCATTTCTGTATCTTTATCTCTTTCATTGATTCTCTTCAAATCCAAATTCCAAGCTCCTGTTTGGGCTATCCAACGAAATTGTTTTTGAGTATTTTTAGAAGTAGGGAAAATATTGTACTCAATGGCAGGGGCTAATGAGTGTCCAAAATCAATATTACTTCTTACAGATGACCAGTTTTGATAATATCCACCCCACGACCAATGTTCGTTAATGGTTTTTACTAAAATCCCACTTGCTGAGTGGCTTTCATTACGAACAGTTACTTTTGTACTTGTAATATTTCCTAAGGAATCCTGTTCAGGGAATATAAACTCAGATTTATTGGTGTTATAACTGGCGTTAAATTGCAGTTTTAGGTTTGGCTTTATCCGATTGATATTGACAAAACTATTTTGACTAAAGTTTTTAGAATTGCTTTCGGCTGTTAATGAGCCATTCATTCCTACTGTAAAAACCCAAAAATTCCAAGGGTCTTTTTTGATAACAGCATCTTCTGTTTTTCTTTTGGGTAAATCAATAGTTATTTGATCTAAAAAATCTGTTGATTTTATATAAGGAACAAGCCCTATTTTAAGATTAGAAACTAATTTCTTTCTAATCATATCATCCGAATCAGCTTGCTTAGTAGAAAACTTGAGAGTATCAGTTTGAGACTTGAACCTGCCTTGTCCAATAAAATTGAGAGTATAACTTGCTCCCCCAGCCCCATTTTCTTGTCTGATGATGAGAACTTGTACATCTGCCTGAAATCTATCTCGTACAAAATCAAAAAACGAAAGTTCTGTTCTTACATAATCTTCATAACACCCCCAAGAAGAACAGTTGATAAATAGTTTAGGACGATGCAAACTATCTTGACCATAAACATTATGAAAGCAAAATAAAGTGCATAGAGCAATAATATTCAGTAAGTTTTTCATAAAATACTTAAAAATGGGTGTAAAACTTTAGTAAAAGTATGTCTTAGCTTAAAAACATCTTTAAAGCACTCATCAAAAATGTGCTACCTAAAAATATTTTCAAGAAAACGAGATTTTGATACTGAATATTGTTTAACCTTTTCATAAGTGTAAGTGTTTTTGTATCAAAGACAATCACTTATTTGAAAAGGTTGCATGAAAATTTAATTATTTTTCCCAGCCAATTGTCCACAAGCAGCATCAATATCTTTTCCTCTACTTCTACGCACTTTCACAGTTACACCTTTATCTCTTAGATAGTTTGCAAATTGGTCTAATCTATCCAAATCAGTATTCACATAATCAGCTTCTTCTATTGGATTATATTCAATAATATTTACTTTAGAAGGTACATGCTTTGTAAAACGATAGAGTTCCTCAGCATCTTCTAAACCGTCATTAAAATCTTTAAATACAATGTATTCGTAAGTCAAAGGATTTTTAGTTTTGGTATAATAATATTTCAAGGCATCTCTGAGTACAGAAAGCTTGTTGGAATCATTAATTGACATAATCTGACTACGTTTTTCGTCATTGGCTGCATGCAATGAAAGTGCTAAATTACATTTGAAACCATCATCAGCCAATTTCATAATCATTTTGGCTACACCAGCCGTAGAAACTGTAATGCGTTTGTATGACATTCCTAAGCCCTCAGGAGAAGTGATTTTATCAATAGCCTTGAGTACATTGGCATAATTGAGAAGAGGCTCACCCATACCCATAAAAACGATATTGGAAAGAGGAATTTGATAATGACTTTGTGCTTGCTCAGCAATGGCAACTACTTGTTCATATATTTCATAAGGCTCAAGATTGCGTTCACGTTTCATGTAGCCAGTGGCACAAAATTTACAATCTAATGAACAACCTACTTGGGAAGAAATACAGGCAGTCATGCGTTTTTCTGTGGGAATCAGAACACCTTCAACCAAACGGTCATCAAATAGTTTAAAAGAAGACTTGATTGTTCTATCCAAACTTACTTGTTTGGTATGAACGGCAATTTTGTGGATAGCAAAATGCTCAGTCAGCAAATTTCTGAAAGTATTTGGTAAATTGGTCATCTCATTAAAACTTTGAGCTTGTTTTTGCCATAGCCATTCGTATATTTGCTTCGCTCTAAAAGTAGGCTGATTATGCTCTTTCAAAAAATCTTGTAATGCTTCTAAACTAAGCCCTCTGATGTCTTTCTTTTGCATGTGTATTTGGAAGAAATAAGTAAAATAATCACAAAGATAGGTTTTTTAATCGAAAATTTGATAAAACAATATTGTGATAATTACGTTATAAAATTAATATTTTGAGGGTTTTATAAAAATATTACAAAAAAGTGTTGCAACATTAAAAGTTGTAACATATATTTGCATCATCAAAATCTAATATAAAAACCCAAAAAGTTTATGAAAAGTTTAAAGACTCTTTCTATTTTATTGGCTGGTGCTATGGCTGTTGCAAGCTGTGAGCAAGCTCCTAAAAGCGATGATGCAAAAACTACTGATGCAAAAGCAGTAGATACTACTAAAAAATCTGATGCTCAAGAACTTAAATTGGACTTGGCTACAAGTACTGTAACTTGGGTAGGTACAAAACCTACAGGCAAACACAATGGAACTTTTAATTTGAAAGAAGGTTCAATTTCTGTAAAAGAAAACAACATAGCTGCTGGTAAATTTGTAGTGGATATAGCTTCTTTAAAAGTTTTAGATATTCCTGAAAAAGAAGAAGGAAATGGCAAATTAGCTGGACATTTGAAAAGCCCTGATTTTTTTGATGCAGAGAAATTCCCAACAGCTACTTTTGAGGTAACTTCTGTAGAGGCTTACAAAGCAGATACTACTAAAAAAGTAGATGAAAAAGACAAAGAATACACTTTAGCAAACCCTACTCATACTATTACAGGTAACTTAGAATTGAAAGGTGTGAAAAAATCTGTTACTTTCCCTGCTGTAGTAAATGTAGCAAATGGTAAAGTAGAAGCAGAAGCTAAATTTAACATTAATCGTAAAGACTGGGGTATGGAGTATGGAACTGATGAAGCAAAATTAAAAGATAAATTCATCAGACCAACTGTTCATGTAGGTTTTAAAATTTCAACAGTAGCAGCTCAGTAATCAAATATAACAAACAAAAAACTGTCAAGGAGTAACCTTGACAGTTTTTGTATATACCAAAAACAAACTATGAACGATTTTGTCTGGAAAGTAGATAAACAACATGCTAGTATAGAGTTTGCTGTCAGCCATATGGTAATTGCAGAAGTAATAGGTTTGATGAAAAACTTTGATATTACAATACGAACCACTAAAGCAGATTTCTCGGATGCCAAAGTAGAAGTAAAAGCAGATGCAAATTCGATTTTTACCAATGTCGAAGCTAGAGACAAACATTTGATGTCTGAGGATTTTCTAGATGCAGAAAATTTTCCTGAAATCAGATTTATGAGCAATAATTTTCATAAAATTGCAGAAAAAAAGTTTGAGATGCAGGGAAGGCTTACCATCAAAGATGTTACGCTAACAACAACTGTAGAGGTAGAACATACAGGTATTCAAAAAGATCCTTGGGGACATATTAAGGCAGGTTTTAAAGCTAAAGCTAGTATTCGTAGAACAGCCTTCGGACTTACTTGGAATACCATTTTAGACAATGGTGCTTGGCTTGTAGGAAATGATATAAAAATCTCATTTCAAGGAGAATTTATCCGAGAAAATTAGTATTAATAAAAAAGCAAAAATTAATGAAAACTATTGAAGAATCTATCAAAAGCCGTTTCAGAAATGATAGACACAAAGCCATCGTAAATTTGCTTTACACAGCAAAATTTATGGAAAGTAGAATAGAGTGTTTTATCAAAAAGTATGACTTAACACATCAGCAATACAATATTTTACGCATTGTTCGAGGAGCAAATGGAAAGCCAGTTTCCTTAAAATATATTAAAGAACGTATGTTGGATAAGATGCCTGATGCTTCAAGAATTGTAGATAAACTCTACAATAAAGAACTTTTAAAGCGTGTTGAGTGCCGTGAAGATAGACGAAGTGTGGACATTACCATTACCCAAAAAGGATTTGATTTATTGATTGATATGGATAAATACGCTCCTGAAATGGATTCGATGCTCAGTACTTTAGATGAAAAGCAACTCAAAATATTCAACAATCTTTTAGACACACTTAGGGCAGAGGAATAAGCAAAAGTTGAAAAGATTCTTTTTGCATATGTTTCTGTAATTCTAAACTTTCTTCAAAAGAAAGCCCTGTGTATTCTGAGTGTTCTAAAAATAGTGTAGGTGCTAAAAGGCTTTTTTCTGGGTATCTTAAAATAGCCTTTTTTTGCTTCAAACTATAAAGACTTTGATGCCCTGCTGTTTCACAAAAAACATCATACAATAAATATTTTTTTCCTGTAAATTGTTCAAATTTAACAGTATCAGCAATTTCTCTTAGAACTTCCATTTTGATAGATTTATCCAAATAAGGATAAATACCCATTCCTAAAGTTGTAAATACTACCTTTGTGTTTTGTTCTTTCAAATATTGAGCAACTTGCAGATAAGATGTTTGTTTGTAAGGGTATAAATTTTCCTGAATTCGATATACCTGCACTAATAATGAACCTAATAATAAACTAACTCCAAGCCTTTTTCTTAGTCTTGAAGTTAAAAACTTTTCTTTTAAAATCTCAAAAAAATTAAAAGCCCAAAGATATATCAGAGGTAATATAAAAATCAGTCCTCTTGGTGCTTTAGGCAAAAAACTCATTACAATAAATACACCTACACAAACAATCGAAATAACCTTTTCTATAATTCTGAAAGGTATGATTTGCAGAGATAATAATCTACCTAAAAGAAGTATGCCTATTAAGATGTTTTCAAAATTAAGAAAATAAGAAAAATAATATCCCCATTGCATAGCAGTAGGATTTGAATTCCCTGACATAGAAAAAATACTATATAAAGTAGCAGGATATTGATACCAATGAAGCCCTAAAATCCAACCCAAAAGCATTAAAAAAATGATAGGTAATATAAATCCTAACAATGTATAATAAATAACTTTGAAATACAAAGTTTTAATTAAACCAATATCTTTTTTGATAGTCCAAGAACTAAATACCAAAAAAGGTAATACAACTATAAATTTATAATTGATAAGCATACAAATAGCACACCAAACGCCAATGATAAAAGCACTTGAAAAGAGGTTTTTAAGTGCTTTGTTTTGTAAAAAAATATGGATTCTATACCATAAAACTCCCATACTTAAAAGGCTCAAACTCTCAATAGAAAAATAATGACTACAAGTAGAAATAAATAAAGAAAATGCGATCCAATATCCTCCTAGCCAAAAAGAGTTTTTAATTGATTTTGTGAAAAAATAAATAGCAAAAATGCTTAATAATATATTGATAAAAAGGAGATTGTGGATGTTTTTGAAAAACAGAAAGAAAAAAGAATAAAAAAGATAAAAGATAGGCGAACTATGATGAAATAAATTGTGCCAATCACCTTTATGAATTTCTTCTAAAATTTGAAAATTATGGATAGAGTCGTAATCAAAAAGTTTTAAAGAAAATAAAACATATATGTGTAGAAGTAATAAAATAACGAAAAAAAGACAAAAATGAATGACACTATTTTGTTTTAATGATAAATAAGGCATAAAAACTAAAAATTAGTCTTGTAATTTCGGAATATTTTTTTTACTTTTCTAAAAAAAATGTGAGATTAGGTAAAATAACACTATGAAAAAATTCTTACTCAAACTACTAAACATTGAGAAAAGTGAATATACGCAAGTAATGACACTTTTGTTCTTAGGTTTTTTAATTGGAGTGTTTTTAGCAACATATAGCGTTGCAACTACTACGCTTTTTCTACAAAAATGGGACGAAAACGAATATTTGCCTATCGTAACCATTGCCACAGGGCTTATAGGAATTGTAACTACCTATATATTTTCTTACCTTCAAAATAAAATTTCTTATGCGACGCTTTCCATTACTACGCTGATTATAGTAGTAATATTGGTTGGTGGCTTAAGAGCTGGTTTTGCAGTAGTGGATGATCCCATTCTCAAAAATAGAATCATTTTTGGAGGTTTGGTAATGCTTGCACCTTTTGAAGCTTTAGTTGGTTTGGTTTTCTGGGGAACTATTGCTCGAATGTTTACACTCAAACAACAGAGACGTATCGTGGGTGGTGTGGATATTGGAAAAGGTTTGGCTGCTTTGGCTACCTTTTTTGCCATTCCTATTTTCTCAGCTTTAGTGCCTGCTACCGAAGATTTAATAGATGTTACCTTTGTAGTGGGAGTACTTATCCTAATAATTTATTTTGCTTTGGTACTAATTTCGCCACTGATTAGTTTTGGTAAGCGTCAAATTATAGAAGGGCAAACTGGACGTTTTGGTATCAGAAAAATGTTTAAAAATCAATACATCATTTTGATGGCATTTTTCTTGGTATTGGCAACCATCTCACACAAATTTGTAGATTACACTTTCTTGAACGCAACTGGTCAGCAATATCCTGATGAAAGAGATTTACAAAACTTTATTGCTGTTTTTGAAGGAGTTATTTATTTCTTTATACTTACTATCCAGATTTTTGCTGTTGATAGAATTATAGAAATGTATGGGACAAGGGTAGCCTTGCTGATTAATCCTATTATCTTGGGTGGACTGACTACAGTGGCAATTTTAGTAGGTGTTTTTTCTGGTTTTAGGCCTGCTGTAGATGGAAGTGGAGGCTTTGTGTTGTTCTTTCTTTCAATTGCTTTAGGTAAATTGTTTTCTGCTGCCCTCAAAGAATCTATGGATGATGCAGCCTTTAAACAATATTATTTCCCAATAGACTCTCGTGTACGTCTAGATGTTATCAGCCGTATGGATGGTATTGTAAAAGTAGGAGCTGGTTTAATAGCTGGTCTTTTGTTATTGGCAATTCAGTACACAGGATTTACCAATCTACTATTATTCTCCATCATATTAATACCCATCGTATTAGGTTGGGTATTTACAACCAACAAAATGTATTTGGGTTACAAAGACACACTCAAACAAACCTTGGTAGAATCTAAAAATAAAATATCACAAAGTGCTTTTACAGAACAATCTTTAGATAAAATGCTTCGCAAAGAAGCTTATTCTGTTCATGAGGATAGAACAATTTTTGCGTTAAAGTTACTTGAAAAATTAGAACCTACTATTTATGAAGAAGAACTCATCAGAATAGCAAGTAATACTGAAGGAATACCTCAAAAATATGCTTTGAAGCAAATAGATAAATTGATGATAACCTCTGAGGGTTTAATATCTCCAGAACAACAAAAAACAGTAAGTAATGATTTATACAAACTTGTAAAGTCTAAAAATGCTCAAGATAGACTACTTGCCGTTAAACAACTTCCGCATTTAGTAAATGAGCAAAATGAGTTTTTGTTAATGGAGTTGCTTAGAGATATTGATATGAGAGTAAGATTGTATGCTGTTCATGCATGCAGAAAAATTAGAAAACCTGAAACATGGTCTATCCTTATAGATTTGCTCAATTCTCCAGTGTATGCCAATGCAGCAGCAGCAGCTCTCATTCAGGCTGGAGATACAGTTCTGCCAACATTAGAGTCAGCTTTTCATAAATCAGGGCAACACGAAGAAGTAATGAGGCGTATTGCAGAAATTTATGGTAGAATAGGGACTGAAAAATCTTTGGAATTACTTTGGAATAAAATAAATTTCCCTGATACAGAAATAGTTGAACAAGTTCTGTATGCGTTCAGCTATAATAATATTCGTGTTCCTGCCGAAAGAGCTACATTTATCAATCACATTATAGAAATTGAAATCGGTGATGCAGCTTGGGACATGGCAGCTTTATTAGAAATTAGTAAAGACCGTCATGCGTTTTATTTGAGAAAATCTTTAGAAGATGAAATAGATTATAATTTTGAAGGAATATTTACTTTACTTTCCTTGGTTTACGACCCACAGTCTGTACAGCTTGTAAAACAAAATCTTGAAAGTGAATCCGCTGAAGCTCACGTATTTGCTATTGAACTACTGAATGTTTTCTTGGCAGATGAGTTAAAACCTAAATTGTTTCCACTATTAGAGGACTTGTCTCCAGAAGAAAAAATTGAGAGGTTACAAGAGTTCTTCCCTCGTGAGCGTTTCAATTCTGTAGAAGTATTAAAACACTTGATAAGTAGAGACTACTCTTATACAAATCGCTGGACAAGAGCTTGTGCTATTTATGCATTAGGTTTTGAAGAAAGGTTAGACTCTTTTGATGAATTGGTGGCTAACTTATTTCACCCAGACCCACTCTTATATGAAACTTCTGCATGGGCTATTTACAAACATAGGCCTGAAATTTATGAAAAAATGCAAGAACGGTTACCTATTGAGAATGTGAGAAATATAGAAGTAGTATTAGAGAGAACTTTTAATACAAAAAAAGATTACCTAATGCCTTTAAGAATAGAAAAAACAATGTTTTTGAAGGATATAGACTTTATGCAAAATGTACCTTCTGATATTGTTTCAGAAATTGTAGAATTGATAGAAGAGAGGCATTATCCACAAACTACTACGATTATCCAAGAAGGACAAGATAGCAATCAAGTACCCATTTGTATTGTAGCACAAGGTAGAGTAGATTCTATAAAAAATGGAATAGTGGCGGATGCTTATAATACTAGAGAAATATTTGGACATCTATATCTAGGAGATGAAGATTATGTAAACCAAACACTCATTGCTCAAGAAGGAACAACAGTTTATGAAATAGATAAAGATTTATTTTATGCAATGGTGCAGAAAAACCATGAATTCGCTCGAGCATTTATAGATGCTGTGGCTCAAGACTTAACACCAGTATCTATCAAAAACAAATAATCAGACTTAAATTTTATTTTCGATATTAATAATATAATATATGAACAACCTTAATTTTGATATTTATCTTAACTACTCTAATAAGGATAATGAAGATGGATGGGTGAGTAGCCTTCAGAAAATGATTCAAGAGGCTTTAGGGCAACTTATGGGCGAAAAACCAGTAATATTACATTATCCTAACCAAGAAAAGCCAACAGCTTCTACTTTAGCACAAGTAGGAGTAATGATTTGTGTAGTTTCTCCTAATTTTATTAAGGATATAAACTGTATAGAAGATATACAAGCTTTTGTAGAGGCAAATGAAGGAATTGTTGCTAAAAGGATTATTAAAATAGTTAAATATCCTGTTACTTATGATGAACAACCTACAGCTGTTAAGGACTTACTAGCTTATAACTTATATACTATCAATATTCAAAATGGAGAGTTCAGCGAAATTAAAGAGTTTTTTGGAAGAGAAAATGAGAAAATATTTTGGACTCAATTATTAGACATTGCTCAAGAAACTTACAAAGCTCTTAATGTTTTAAGAAATAAAACCTTACAGCAAATAGCAGCTCATTTTAAAGGAAAAACGGTGTTTTTAGCTGAAACAACAGATGATTTGTTGATAGAAAGAAACCTGATTAAAAGAGAGTTAGAAAAATTTGGTTGTGTGGTAATTCCTGATAAAAACTTACCTAGTAATCGCATAGAAATGCAGAGCCTTCTTAAAAAAGATATAGAAAGAAGTGACTTAGCTATTCATCTGATAGGTAACTCTTATGGAGAAATTTTAGAGGAGAATGGAATATCATTATTAGAATTGCAAAATTCTTTGGCTACTGAACATGGCAATATTGTAGCAGCCACTAAGAATTCTATTTATGATGAAAAAAGAGGTTTTTCAAGAATTATTTGGGTTGCCCCTTATGCCAAATTTAATAGTGAACGTCAAAAAGTATTTGTTGATAATTTACGCCAAAATGCAGAAGCATTAGAAGGTGCTGAAATATTACAAGTACCCTTAGAAGATTTAAAACAAGCTATTCGAAGAGTATTAAATGAACAAGAAGTTCAAAGTATAGAAGTTGTAGCTCATGCCACAAGCCAAGAAGGTGTTTATTTTATTTATGATCCAATGGATGCGGATTCTGCTAAAAATGTAATAGAATATTTAAAGAATAGCAACTATAAGGTTCTTACTCCTGCTTTTGAAAATAATTTGTTAGAAGCAAGAAAAAAACATATTGATAATCTGGTAAATTGTAAAGCTGCCATTATTTTTTGTGGAAAAGTAAGTAAACAATGGATAGCTATGAAATTATTAGACTTACTAAAAGCCCCAGGATTTGGTAGACAAAAACCATTAAAATATAAAGCTATTCTAACGGGTTCATTATTTCAACCTGATGACTTTGTTAGAAATAATCAAATACAGGTAATACAGTTCCAAGATGGAGTAATTTACCCTGAATTAAATGAGTTTATACACACCATAGTTTAATAAAATATAATATGGAAACGAATGTAATCCAAAACACTATCCTTCAACAACAAGGTATCAATTTTAATCCTTTTCCTGGACTAAGACCATTTACCATAGAGGAAAGCCATTTGTTTTTCGGAAGGGAAGGGCAAAGTGATGAAGTTTTGATGAAGCTTTATCAAAATAGGTTTGTGGCCGTTGTAGGTCCTTCTGGAAGTGGTAAATCATCTTTTATTTATTGTGGTGTCATACCTATTTTGTACGGAGGATTTGTAGCTAATAAAACTTCCAATTGGAATGTTGTAGTTGCTCGACCTGGAGCATCTCCTATTGATAATCTTGCAGAGTCTATTTATAAAAAAATTACTCAAATTAATGCCTCTGAAGAAGAACAAAAAATTCGTAAAAAGGTAATAGCTACCTTATTGCGTAGTAGTTCTTTAGGTCTTATAGAGTCTATTATGCAAACCAAAGAGTTCTCGGATAAGAATACACTTATTCTTATAGATCAGTTTGAAGAGCTATTTAGATTTAGAAGACAAGATGACCCAGAGGCTATTAATGAAGCTCTTAATTTTGTAAACTTACTCACAGAAGCTATACGCTATGAAGGTTTGCCTATTTATGTAGCTATTACTATGCGTTCGGACTTTATTGGTGAATGTGCGTTCTTTCCTGAACTTACAAGAGCTATCAATAACAGTTATTACATGATTCCACAAATGACTCGTGAGCAAAAACGAAATGCTATTACGGGTCCTGTAGCTGTGGGTGGAGGTGAAATTACGCCACGATTAGTACAAAGATTGTTGAATGATTTGGGAGATAACCCAGATCAATTACCTATTCTTCAGCATTCTCTGATGCGTACTTGGGATTACTGGACTCGTCATAAAGAAACAGAAGAGCCTTTGGATGTGCATCATTATGAGGCAATTGGTACAATGAACGAAGCTCTTTCTTTACATGCTAATGAAGCTTATGACGAACTAACAGAGGGACAAAAGCGTGTTTGCGAAAAGTTATTTAAAAGTATTACAGAAAAAGGAGGCGATCAAAATCAAGGAATACGTCGCCCAACTAGACTTTCAGAAATTACAGCGATCGCAGGAGCAAGAGAAGAGGATGTAATAGCTATTATTGATAAATTTAGAGAACCAGGACGTTCATTATTAACTCCTGCCGCAGGAGTTACACTTACAGGAGATTCTATCATAGATATTTCTCATGAAAGTTTGATGCGTATTTGGGTACGCTTGAAAAACTGGGTAGATGATGAAGCTGAAGCTGTTCAAATGTATCAACGTCTTTCAGAAGCATCTGCCATGTATCAAATTGGTAAAGCAGGTTTGTGGAGACCACCAGATTTGCAACTTGCTTTAAACTGGCGTGAAAAACACAAACCATCTCTTATTTGGGCAAAAAGACATAATCCTGCCTTTGAAAGAGCAATGGTATTCTTGGATTATAGTCAAAAAGAATACGAAACAGAACAGCGTATCAAAGAAATGCTTCAAAAGCGTACTTTGAAACGTACTCGTATTACAGCTATTATCATGGGTTTGTTTACATTGGTGGCAATTGCATTCTTGATTTATGCGTTGGCAAAAAGAGTAGAAGCAGACCAACAAAGAGCCAAAGCATTAGAACAAACAAAATTAGTTGAAAAACAAAAAGAAATAGCTGAAAAACAACGTGCTGAAGCAGAAAAAGCAAAATCTGAAGCAGAAAAAGCAAAAGAAGCTGCTGTACTTGCTCAGAAAGAAGCAGAGGAACAAAAAGAAGAAGCAGAAAAAGCAAAAGAAGAGGCTGAAAAACAAAAAGATATTGCTGAAAAGCAACGTGCAGAAGCTATTAAAGCAAAAGAAGAAGCTCGTTTGAGTGAAGCAAATGCAAAAGAAAGTGCTCGTGTAGCCGAAGCTGCCAGCCAAGAAGCTAGAAAGCAAGCAGATATTGCGAAAAAAGCAGAAAATAAAGCTAAAAATCAGCGTTTATTGTCTATTGCTCAATCAATGGCTTTAAAATCAAAACAACTTTCTGATGATCCTGAGCTACAAGCTTTAAATGCTCAACAAGCATATAAGTTCCATAGTGAAAATGGTGGTAGTAAATTCCATCCTGATATATACCAAGGACTTTATTATGCTATCAGAACATTTGAAGGACAGGACTTTAATAAATTAAAAGGACATACTGATTACATCAGAGGTATTGTGCCTGCAAGTTCAGGAAAGTACATGTATTCTGCTGGTAGTGATGGACAGGTTTTAAGGTTTGACTTAGAAGATACCAAAAACAAGGTGAAGTCTTAATCAAGAATCCTACTTACAACACAACAATGGCAATGAATCATAATGGACAGAATTTAGCAGTAGGTAGCCATACTAATAAAATCCAAATATTTAACATACAAGGAGATTCAAAATCTTTAAAAAATACGATTGTATTGCCTGAAGGAATCACTACATGGTATTTGGCATATCCATCAAGAACGGATAATGGTTTGGCATTTGTAACTTCTAATAATAAAGTCTATTTCTATAATAATAAAGAAGCAAAAGCTTTAGGTACTTCTACTGAGCAAATTACAGCTTTAGCAATTACTTCTGATGGAAAAAGCATTATTACAGGAAATGAAAAAGGCGAAGTGATTTTCTGGAATACAACAACAGGAGAACAAAGAAACTTTACCAAAGATAATAATGCAGTTTCTGCAATACGTGTAAGCCATAATGGAAAATGGATGTCTATTGGGAATCATGGTGGAAAACTCAAATTATATGATTTGAATAAAGGTACAGACAAGCCTATCAACTTATTCGGACATAATAGAGAGATTACTGATATTGCTTTTAGCAATGATGATGCACAAATGGCATCTGCAAGCCGAGATAAAACGGTAAGAGTTTGGAACTTGAATGCTCTGAATACAGAACCTATGGTATTCAATGACTACTCTTCATGGGTAACAGCTATCAATTTTAGTGCTGATGGTTTGAAACTTATTGCAGGAACAAAAGATAAAACTATTCGCTTTTGGTATACTGATATCACTAAAATGAGTGATTATCTATGTGGTAAAATTAAAAATAATATGAGTTTAGAAGAATGGGAAAGATACGTTGCAACTCCCAGTGACGTTCCATTCGAAAATACTTGTGGTAGCCTTCCTCAAAGACAATAATAAAAATTTGGAGATACATATGATTATGTATCTCCAAATTACTTACATCTGAATCTGGAAACTCTTTAATTCAACACAATGAAAATAAATACAACTACTATAATCTCTTTTTTTGCTTGTTTTTTTCTTTTTACATCAGTCAATATTCTTTTTGCTCAAGAAAAACAAGAAGGTGAATCAGATTGCTCTGTAAAACTACAAGAGGGAGAAATAGCCTACGAAGATGGCTCACTAAGCAATTCTATTTTACTTTTAGAAGAATGTTTGAAATCAGGAGGTTTTAACACAGAAGAAAAAGTAAGAGCTTATCGTTTGCTTACAATTATTTACTTGTACAAAAATCAGGATGCAAAAGCTTCAGAATACATGCACAGCATGCTGAAACTAAACCCTGAATACAGACTACGTCCTAATGACCCTTCTGAATTTGTAGATTTATACAAACAATACCGTATTCGTCCTTACTTGATAATAGGAGGAGCAGGAGGAGGAAATATGCCTGTTTTGAACGTAAGTACACTTTATAGTACAGATAATGCAACCAATCAGGGTATTGTTTATACAGGTTTATTAGGATTTCAAATTAATTTTAATACATCTAAACCCCTTACCAATAAACTTGAAATCATGTTTAATCCAACCTTTGCTGTAATGAGATACAGATTTGAAGGAGACTACTTCGATTACTCAACACTTATATTTACAGAAACACAAACTCGCATAGAAGCTCCAATTTTACTTAAATACAACTTAAAAGATAAATATAATTTTAATATAGGAGGCTTAAAACCTTATTTTATGATAGGGGCTACACCTAATTATATATTAAGTTCTTCTGGAAATGCTCAAAGAGTGGATATTGTAAGCGAAGACCAAAGCCGTTCTGTAGAGGGCAAATCCATTCAAATGACAGATTTAAGAAACCAATTGACCTTTTCTGCTGTAGCAGGTGCAGGTGTAGAATATAAATTAGGTTTAGGACATCTATTCGGGCAGCTTCAGTATCAACACGCATTCATGAATATGGTAAACTCAAATAACAGATATCTACTTCAAAATGAGATAGCAAAATATGGGTATTTAGACAACGATTATAAAATGGGGGCTTTGACTTTCACATTAGGCTATAATTACCCTTTATATAACCCTAAAAAGAGAAAAACAAAAAATAAAAAGATTACAGAAGAAATAAAAATTGAAAGTAATAATTAAAAGTGTTTACATTTTTATCTATATCAGTATTAATAATATCCAACGAAAAATCATGAAAAACTATCATATATTCATATTTATAATATTCATTTCTATCGTTTCATGTAAAGTGACTCCTAAGATAGCTTTAGATGAGTCAGGTACATTTTATAAAATGCTAGGAGGTGCTCTTGATGAAAAAGCTCATGATGTAGCAGAAACTGCAGATGGAGGTTTTATGATAGCAGGCTCTACAAAAATATTAGTTATTGATGAAGCATCAGGTAGTGAAATTGAAAAAGAAGTAACCTATGTAACAAAGACTGACAAATTTGGTAATGTAATCTGGAAAAAGCAATACCCAGGGCAAGCTGCAAAAGCTGTTTTGCAAGCTCCTGATGGTAATTGGTTTATTGGTTTAGATTCATTGGTGGTTGTTAGTTCTACGGTTTCCCATACAGATTATGCTTTGATGAAAATAGATAACAATGGAAATCCTTTATGGGTGCGAAAATACAATGGGGTAGGTACAAGGTCAGAGGTAATTAAAAAAATGCAAATGGTAGAAAGTGAGATTTATATAGTGGGAAATGCTGTTGCAAAACTTATAGACGAAACAGAGTTAAATGCTGTATTTATTATTGCTACTAATTTAGATGGAGTAGAAAGAACAAGAAATGAATATGGTGCTTTAACCATACCAACAGCCAATACCCCAGCCGATAAAAGACCCACTTCTGCCAATAGTGCAATTATAGACCCTGTTGCAAGTCTCAAATATTTGGTATCCATAGGTTCTACTGTTAAACAAGGTGATGATAGAATTAACAGTCAATTGATAGTATTTAGTAGAGAAGGTATTGTTCCTATTGATGCTGGAGGAGAATTTGGTGGAGGTGGTGATGATGTAGGTGAAAGCATTCAACCCACAAGAGATAATGGTTATGTAATTTGTGGAACAACTAATAGTTCTGGCAATGGAGGAAAAGATATGTTTGCTATCAAATTAACTTTTCCGAGAGATTTACAAGATGGTAAACCACAAGCAATCAATCCTACCAGAATTGCTTGGTCTAAAACATTTGGTGGAGGTGGTGATGATGAAGGAAAAAGTATTTATCCTACTTCTGATGGAGGCTATTTATTATTGGGAAATGTTGCTACCACCACTGCTGGTACTGATATTCATCTTATTAAATTAGATGGATTAGGAAATCAGGTTTGGGAAAAGTTTTTTGGAGGTACACGAAACGACCAAGCTAAATTTGTAAAAGAGCTTTCTAATGGGGATATTTTGATATTAGGAACAATTAGCTTTGAAAATAATGATATGATAACACTCATTAGAGCGAATAAGAATGGCGAATTAGTTAAATAAAAATTTTTAATTATTATTGTTTTACACTTAAGGCATATGAACTATATTACTATGCAAAAACTGTGGAAATACAGTTTAATACTATTCTTATTTCCACTATTAGCCTCAAAGGCTGCTGTACCTGTCTTACAGTCAACAAATCCTACAAACTTGGCTAGTGGAGTAGCAATCAATACTACAGTTTCTTTCACTTTTGATATCAATATCAGCAAAGGAACAGGAAATATTACACTTACACCCTCTCCTTCTGGGGCAGCTATTGTTGTTGATGTAAATTCAGTATCTGTTACAATTACAGGAGGTAATAAAATATTGAATATTACTGGTTTAACAATGTTGCAAAACCGTACTTATGAAGTTACAATGCCTTCAGGAGTGGTTCTAGAACAAGGAGGAGCCAATGATCCTTTTGGAGGAATTGCATCAAGTATATATAGTTTTACCACAGTTGCTCCTGCTCCTACTCTTTCCAGTCGTACACCAACACATAATGCTACAAATATAGCTACCACAAGCAACTTAACACTAACATTTGATATGCCTGTAGCAAAAGGTACAGGTAATATTGAAGTACAAGCTATTACTCCTGCTGGTACTACCCAAAATATAGATGTAACAGGAACTAATGTAACTGTTGCAAGTAATGTAGTAACAATAGCTAATGCTGGTTTTACATTGAATAGTGGTACTTTATATGAGGTTCGTATTCCTAATACGGCTTTTGTAGCCTCTGGAGGTGCTACAAGTCCAGCTTTTGCAGGAATAACAGCTTCCAATTGGCGATTTATTACACAAGGAATAGCACCAGTATTAGCTTCTACATCACCTGCTCATAATGCAACCAATGTTTTAACTACAGCTACTTTAACATTGAATTTTGATATTAATGTAAAAAAAGGCTCTTCAGGAAATATTACCATTACACCTATTACACCTGCTGGAGCAGCAACAGTAAAAGCTATCACCTCTGGAGATATAACAATAGCTGGAAATGTAGTTACTGTAGCAAGTTTGGGGCTGTCAGCCAATACACTCTATGAAGTAACTATTGATGCAGGAGCTATTCTAGCAGATAATCCATCTTCAGAACCTTATGGAGGCTTAACAACTGGGCTATGGCGATTTGCAACAACAGGAAATATTCAGGTAACAGCCCCTAGTTTGACAGATATATGTAGAGATAACAAAAGCTTTAAGTCATTGGGGGATATTGTAATAGATGAAAGGTCTGTTGACAATTTTATTGCTGGTGCAGGACAGTTATTAATACTTAATATGCCTACTAACTTTGAGTTAAATCCAGGAGTGGGTAGTGTAAGTGCTACAGGTGGTTCAGATATAACTATCAATTCGTTTTTTATTTCTAATACTAAAATATTTATCATATATAGTATTACAGGTACATCCAATATTAATGAAATAACAATCTCAGGATTACAAGTAAAAGCAAATACCACAGCTACTACAGGAAATATTACAAGAGATGTGGCAAGTACTGCACAAATGGATGGCTTGGCAGGTGTTTCTTCTTTTGCCAGTCTTATAAGTGTAGCTTTACCAAGTGTTCCTGCCTTAACTGCTGGAGCTGATACAGATTATTGTGTAGGAGATAATCTTGCTACAGCCATATTAACAATCAATAATCCTTTAAGTTTCATACACAAATGGTACAGTGATGCATCCTTAACAACATTAGTTTTTACAGGAAATAGTGCGTCTATTGGAACCAATTTAGGGGTAAGTAGTATAGTGGCAGGCTCTCATAATTTCTATATAGTAAGAGAAAGCCCTACAACATCATGTCAGAGTACACCTCTTTTGGTAACCATAAATATTTCTGCAAGTCCTACAATAGGAGTATCCAGCAATGATGCAGATAATGAAATATGTAGATTTGAGACAATAGAAGTGACATTCTTTGGTACAGCATCCTCTTATACAGTAACTATAGATGGCTTGCCTGTTACTACACAAGGTACAGTTACTACTATTCCTGGTGGGGTGAAGTTTACGTCCAATAATACACTTACAGCAAATACTTATAATGTAGAAGCTACAGGTACTTTAAATGGTTGTACAGCAACAACTTCACTAAGCTTTACTGTAAAACCTTTACCATCTGTAACTTATATATCTCCAAGAAGTACTTTTGGAGTTGCTGAATCACCATATCTACTGACAGGAGGTTCTGGAATACCAGCAGGAGGTTCTGGTGTATATTCTGGAACTGGTGTAAATACTGCTGCAAGTACCTTTAACCCCACAACAGCAGGCATAGGTACCCATATTATTACTTATACTTATACAGCACCTAATGGTTGTACCAACAGCACAACCCAAACATTTTTTGTTACTTCTGGTACTCTACCTATTATAGGTATAGATCCTGTTGAGTGTACATCTGGAGGTGGTTTTATTGGTCCTTTAGTTCCAAGTACAAGTTTATATACAGGTGGACCTGTCAATCCTAATCCTGGTTTAGACTTAGGCTCGCCTTGTTCATTTCCTTGTGTAGGTGGAAATAGAGATTATTATATTACTACAAGAAATCGGAGTCTATCTACTATTGTTGAATTTTCAGGAGGTAATTTTAGAATCAATTTGGCACAAGTACATGCCTTTAGTGGAGGTTTTTATCCATACTCATTTGAATTAGAAATGGGCGGATGTGCTTTATCTGGAGGGTGTCATACACAATTGGTTACAATTAATAGACAACCAGAAATAGATCAAGTACAATACAATTTAAATGGAGGTCCAACGCAAACATGGTTGCCTTTTGATGTAGGTAATCCTGCTACAGTTCCTGCTTTTTGTAAAGATGGAGGGAATTTGCAAGTTAGTCCAAGTATATTAGCTGGCACAGGCTCTGGCTCAGGCTCTTTTTCCTATCAATTACGTGTGGTTGCAGGTACTTATGCTCCAGCATCTAATGTGATTAACTTATCTACTCTTACTGCGGGCAATGCTTATGAAGTACAAATTACCTATAACGATGCTAATACTTGTAATTATGTAGTAACACGTAGATTCCGTATCTATCAAGATCCAACACTTGTAACTACATATAATACAGGTACAAGATTATGTGCCAATGCTACAGTATTTGATATGAATACTTCTGCTACCTCAGACCCTACGGGGGCTTATAGTCAAACAAGAGGACAGTTTTCTATTTGGAATTCAACAGCTACTAATTTGCTATAT
The DNA here is from genome assembly GCA_001281695.1 of bacterium 336/3. NCBI lineage: Bacteria > Pseudomonadati > bacterium 336/3. The sequence continues at coordinate 1,484,199 of LJIE01000001.1, forward strand.
ATAAATCCTTTGGGTGTAAACTTATTTTCTGTGAATTTCCTAAGTGCTGGTACGTATGTGTTGCGTTATACTTATGAAAGTGCTGTTGGTTGTAATGTTTCTTCTGATCAAACATTTACAGTGAACACCTTACCAACACCAACGTTTACATTTAATGCTGGTGCTGGACAATGTGCAAATGTGGGAACAATTGCTGTTACAACAAATCCTGCAATGAGTGCAACAGGTAGAATGTATATGAGAAAAGTAGGTAATCCATCTTTTGTTTCACAACCTTTTAATTCAAGTTCAATTCTTTTACCAATATTTACATTGAGAGTAGGTTCTTACGATGTGTATTATGAATATACTGATGGAAATGGTTGTACAGCAAATTCACCCATTCAAACCTTTACAGTTTATCCTTTACCTGCCTTAGATTTTACACTTACAGGCGGAATAGGAGCTGGTAATAATGAGTATTGTAGAGATGCAGGAGACATAACACTTATTCCCAGCCGTAGTAATGGTTCTTTGACAAGTGCTAATGGTTATTTCAGATTTATAAAGACAACAGCACCATCTAATGGTACCATTATTGATTTACCTAATGGAGACAACACTGTAAATATTGCTACTGATTTATTTGCTGTGGCAGGTGTGGGTACATACGATGTAGCTTATTATTATACAGATGAGAATGGTTGTATTAATAATTCTTTGGGTAAAACATTGATTGTAAATCCTATTCCAACACCTGATTTTACAGGTTTACTAGCTGGATATTGCGAAGATTTAATTTCGTTTACATTAAATCCACTTGTCAATGGAAGTGCTCCTGCAACACCTACCAATGGACGTTTTGGTATTAGACAAACATTACCTGTAGCTGGTACAGAATTTTTCTTAGCCAATGGAGTAAATGATATTCCTGTGAGAGGAACAGGTCCTCTTCCTGTACTTACAGCAGGTACTTATGAAATAAGATATTTATATACAAATGCTTCTGGTTGTACAGCAAGTAGTGTTGTAAGAACTTTTATTGTAAGACCTTTACCTAGCTTAAGCTTTACAATGCCAAGTTCAGCATGCCAAGATGCTGGAAATATTACTTTAACACCTACTCCTACAGGTGGCAGTTTTACCTTTACTAAAGGAGCATTCTCTCTTGCATTGGCAAATGGAGATGTGAATGTTAATGTAAATACAGAACTATTTGCCAATGCAGGTTTAGGAAATTACTCTGTGACTTACACTTATACAGATGCTAATGGTTGTTCTAATACTTCAGTGGCTCAAACATTGACAATAAATGCACTACCTACTCCTGATTTTGTTGGTCTAGGAACAAGTTATTGTGTGAGTAATGCAGATGTTGTTTTAACTCCTTTACCAGCAATAGGTGGTACATTTAGAATCAGAAGAACGCTTCCTACTGTAACTAGTTTTGAAACATTTAGTGGAGTATTCAAACCTTCAGCACCTCTTCCAAGTAGTCCTTTGCCTGGTTTACCAACCTTAGTTGATAGAAACAGTAAAGCAGGAACATACGAAATTACTTATACTTACACAGATGGTAATGGTTGTATTAATACGTCTGTTGCAAAAACAGTAATCGTCAATACATTGCCAGATGTAGATTTTGTATTTCAAGGAGGGGTAAGCACTTATTGTATAGATGCTACCAATGTAAGTATGACTCCTAGTAGAGCAAATGGGGTGCTTACACCTGCTAATGGTTTTTTCACAATTGGCAGAACATTACCTACTTTTAATTTGGTATTAGCAAATGGTGTAAATAGTTTTAATCCAGCTACTCAATTAACCCCTGGTGTAGGTACCTATAATGTAACCTATACTTATACAGATGCTAATGGTTGTACAAACATTTCACCAGTTGGAACACTTACAATAGTTCCGTTGCCTACACCAAGTGTTACGGGTTTTAGCCCTAGTTATTGTGTAGATGCTAGTGCTTTTGCACTGACACCTCTACCAACAACAGGTGGTACATTTAGAATCAGAAGAGTAAGTCCTTCAATAACAGCATTTGAAATCTTTAGTGGAACATTTAATCCTTCCGCTCCATTACCAAGTGATCCTCTTCCTGGTTTGCCTACCTTAGCTGATAGAAATAGTAAAGCTGGGATTTATGAAGTAACATATACTTACTCTGATGGTAATGGCTGTACAAATACTTCTAGTGCTATACAAATAATAGTAACACCTTTACCAGATGTAAACTTCTCGTTTAATGCTGGCACAAATGCATATTGTGAAGATGTAACTTCTGTTACCCTGACACCTAATAGAGCAAATGGAAGTATAGTTCCTGCAAATGGGTTCTTTCGTATAACAAGAACTGCACCTGCTTTTACACTAAATTTGGTAGCGGGAGATAATAATTTCAATCCTTCAACAGAACTGTTGCCAGCACCTAATAGAGCAGGTACATACCAAATAACTTATACTTATACAGATGAAAATGGTTGTATAAATACATCACCATCTCAAAACTTAATTATCAATGCTTTACCTAATTTAAGTATTACAGGGTTTGCTTCTAATTATTGTATAAGTGATGCAGATGTAACAATTACAGGGTTAAATAATTTAGTATCTGTTACAGGAGGGCAGTTCAGAATAAGAAGAACATTACCTGCTGTTTCTGCTACTTCTTTTGAAAATTTATCAGGAGCATTATTTAGACCTTCAGCACCTCTTCCAAGCAGTCCATTGGGTAGTAATCCTACTTTAACAGATAGAAATAGCAAAGCAGGAACATACGAAATTACCTACACTTATACAGATGGTAATGGTTGTACAAATACTTCTGCTCCAATTACAATTGTAGTAAATCCTTTGCCAGTAGTTACATTCTTATTCCCTAATTCAGATAAAGATAATTATTGTCAAGACCAAGGAGTAATATCATTGATACCTCAATTGGATGGAGGAACAGGTGTTATTACACCAATAAGAGGATTCTTTACAATTACTAAAACAACAACACCTACTTTAAATCTTGTTTTAGCAAATGGAGATAATACAGTGGATATTACAACAGAATTATTTGCTGTAGGGGGTATAGGAAGTTATGATATTATTTACACTTATATTGATCCTATCACAAATTGCCAAAATATATCACCTAGCCGTACATTAATTATAAATCCTTTACCTGTATTAACTTTTGAATATCCAAAGCCAGATGGTATAAATGAAGATAATACATACTGCGAAAATGCAACTGTATTAACTTTAGACCCAATTTGGGTAAATTCAGGAGGAAGACCCTTTATACCTTCTAGTGGGTTCTTTAGATTTACAATAGGAACATTTACATACAATGCACCAGCAGGAATCAATGTTATTAATCCTAGTATTAATCTTGTACAAGGAGGTGGAAGTTATGGAATTTATCAAGTAACATATCATTATACAGATGCAAATGGTTGTACAAGTGTCTCACCAGCTCGTGAACTAAGAATATATCCTTTACCACGAATAGGTTCTAGTTTGCCTCCAGTAGCTTTTAGTTATACCAATGCTTGTTTGGGAGATGTAACACAATTTTCTGCAAATATAACCTTACCTACAATTGATGCTAATGATGGTATTACTGAAATTAAGTGGGAATATGGAGATGGTACAGTTGAAACGTATGTTGGGCCAACACTATCACAAGGCTATAATGTAAGCCATACATATAGTATAGCTATTACATATCAAGCTAAATTAACAGTATCTACTATACAAGGATGTAGTAGTACATTCATTAGAAATGTTAGAATTGGAGCTATTCCAGTTGCAGGATTTAACCCATCTCGTTTCTGTCAAGGAGATATGGTTCAATTTATTAGTACATCAACAATAGCCCCTACGGATAGTATTGCAAGAGTAATTTGGCGTTTTGGAGATGGTGTTTCACAAGTTATAGACATCTATTCAACAAATCCAGCGTTGTCTCCAAATACGGAATATCAATATTCTGCTCCTGGAGAGTATGAGGCAGAATTGACAACTATTTCTACTTTAGGATGTACTAATACAATTAAAAAGCAAATATTTATATTTCCTAATGTTACAGTAACACCAACAACTCCATATAACGAAAATTTTGAGGCATCAAGTGGAGGATGGTTACCTAATGGCGTAACAGGAGGTGTATCTAAGCTGTATAGTTGGACCCACAGACCTACAAATGGAGTAAAAATGCCTTTGAGTAACTCCTCAAGAGCATGGGTAGCCAGAATGGCAGATAGTACAAAATACATGAATAATGAGCAGTCGTATGTAGAGAGTCCTTGTTTTAATATATCTACTTTACAAAGACCAATGCTACAAATGAGGATATTTTATGATACTGACCAAGGTGGTGATGGAGCTGTAGTACAAGTAAGTAAAGATGATGGTATTACATGGAATATTTTAGGTTCTGTTGGTGAAGGAGTAGAATGGTATAATACAAGTGGTATAGCAGGTTTACCTGGTGGACAAGGACTGAAAGGTTGGTCTGGTCGAACTATGAATAATTGGGTATATGCTCGTTATCCATTGGATATATACAGAGGAGAATCTAAATTACGTTTCAGAGTTGCATTTGGTTCTAATGCTGATAACGTTACGCCTGCACCATTTGATGGGTTTGCTTTTGATGAAGTATTTATTGGAGAAAGAAATAGAAAAGTATTGATTGAGCATTTTACAAACTCATCTGATGCAACATCAAATTCTGAAAATGAAGCTGTTAATAATTTTTCAGGTGTTGTAAATGGAGAGGCAGTACACATTCAATACCATACTTCATTCCCTGGAACAGACCCTATGAATGCAGATAATACAGCAGACCCAAGTGCTAGAGCTTTGTATTATGGTGTTACACAAGTACCTCGTACAAGTTTGGATGGAACTCTAAGAAACAATCCATCACAATTTTCTGTTTGGGGGCAAGCAGCTTATAATCAAAGAGTTTTATTGCAGTCACCATTTGATATTAAGGTAACCTATCCAACAAACCCAGCTGAATTATTGAATGTTTCTGCAGAAATCAATGCTTTGAGTAGAGTGGATAGCTCATTGATTGTACAAATAGTAGTTGTAGAAAAAGAAATAGATGGTAGTGCATTTACAGGTGTAAATTTAGGAAGTCTTAAATTTAAAAATGTTGTGAAAAGAATGCTTCCTGACGCAGCAGGAACAAGGGTTAATCAGGTATGGATACCACCAGCAAGAGTTGTTGTTAATCAATCTTGGAATCCTGTGAATGTTTATGATAAAAATAAGTTAGGAATTGTTGTTTATTTACAGAATGAAATTAATAAACAAGTTTATCAATCATTTTACAGTGATGTGAGTACAAGACCATCAGGTATAACGTCTTTGCCTAATAATTTGGTTCAGAACTTTACACTCTATCCAAACCCTACTAAAGATAAAATTATCGTAGGTTTTGAGGGCGTTACAGCTACTGAAAACTATCAAATATATATCTATGACCAATTGGGTAGAATGTGCAAAGAAGCAACATTACAATCTGGAAATCAAGGGGTAGTAGTAAATGTAGAAAACCTTGCAGATGGAATGTATGTGTTGAAATTACAAAATTCACAAGGTGATATGATAACTCGTAAGTTTTCAATAGTAAAATAATTTTGAATATCATAAAATATCTAAAAGGGGATAAGAAACTATCCCCTTTTTTTATTTGTTTTGTATATAATCAAATACTTAAATTCTATGAGATATATTAGTGTGTTAGCGTTTTTGTTTTGTACATGGTTTTTGGGATATGGACAAAAAGTGTATTATTTTAAGATAGAAGAAACGATTGATAAGCATACACAAATTCAAACTGATTCTGCTTTGGCTAAAGCTACTCGCCTCAAAGCAGATTATATTATTATTGAAATCAATACACCTGGAGGAGATTTAAGTGCTTCAATGGCTATTAATCAGTTATTATTAGATTATCCAAAGCCTACAATAGCTTTTATTAATAACAATGCTTATTCAGGAGGGGCAATGATAGCTCTGGCTTGTGATAGTATTTATATGGCCGATGGAGGAAGTATGGGTGCTGTAACACCCATTGATGGACAAACTGGCAAATATGCTTCTGAAAAAATAAGATCAGCAGTACGTGGGAAAATGAGAGCTACAGCCGAAAAAAACGGACGCAACCCTGATATAGCAGAAGCTATGGTAGATGAAACCCATGAACACGATTCAGTGGCTACACCAGGAAAAATAGTGGTTTATACTCCCAAAGAAGCCATCAAAAATAAATATTGTGAAGGTAATTTGAACTCTGTGGATGAGATTTTGGCAAAATACAAAATGTCCAATGCTCAAGTTTATCGTTATGAGCCATCTTTTGTAGAAAAAGTTATTTCATTTTTTGTGAATCCTGCTGTAAGTAGCATTTTGATACTACTCATTATTGGAGGAATTTATTTTGAGCTTCAGAGCCCTGGAATAGGTTTTCCTTTGTTTGTAGCCATTGTTGGCTTGGTATTATACTTTGTTCCTTATTATATTAGAGGAATGGCTGAAAACTGGGAGTTACTTTTGTTTTTGGGAGGTTTAGGGCTTGTTGCAGTTGAACTTCTACTTTTCCCAGGTATAAAAGTTGCAATTATTACAGGATTGATAATTATATTTGTAGCTCTTGGACTCATGATGGTTGGAAATGTAGGTTTCAGTATGGAGGGTGTGAGCAAAGCAGCACTTGTAAGTGCTTTGATAGCAACTAGTATAGGACTTTTTGGCTCTTTTGGTGTAATTGTAGCATTAGCTCCTAAACTAGCTACAAGTAAAAAATTTAGTCATGTAACTTTACAAACTTCACAAGATTCTAAGCAAGGATACACAGCTTCACAAACACCCTTGATGATAGGTAGAATTGGAGAAAGCTATACAGTTTTACGACCTTCGGGTAAAGTGTATATTGATGGTCAGGTTTTTGATGCTTTTACACAAGGTGATTTTCTTGAAAAAAACACACACATTGTTGTGATTGGACAAGAGGGGGCAGAGTTGATTGTAAAACCAATAGAAACAAAACAATCTTAAAAAAATGTAGTTATTATTTTATAGAAACAATATATATTATGGAAATACCTGATTTAAAAGAAAAAGTATTAGACGCTATCAAAACAGTTTATGACCCAGAAATACCTGTTGATGTTTGGGAGTTGGGACTTATTTATGATTTAAAAATATTTCCTATAAACAATGTGTATATACAAATGACTTTGACTTCGCCCAATTGCCCTTCTGCGGAACAATTACCACAAGAAGTAAAAGACAAAATAAAAGCAATAGAAGGGGTAAATGATGTGGAGTTAGAACTTACTTTCGACCCGCCTTATACTACCGAAATGATGAGCGAAGTAGCTAAATTAGAACTGGGCTTTATGTAAAACATAAAGCCTTTTTTGATACAAATAATTTTAGAATATTTCTAAATATAAAATCTAAATAACATTTTAAAGACTCTTGCGTTTTAGTGTTATAACATTTAATAAAACAAAAAATATGTGGAAAATTGTAACATCATTGCTTTTTTTATCTCATTTATTACAAGCTCAAGTAATAAAAGGAAAAGTAGTGGATAAAGGAACAAAGCAAACAGTAGGCTTTGCAAATGTATTTCTGTATAAAGCTGATAATACAGAAAAAGCTGTTGGAGGGGCTGTAACAGAAGAAAATGGTAGTTTTGTAATACCAAATGTGGTAATGGGTAGCTATTTAGTAAAAATACAAATGATTGGCTACAAAAATGTAACTCAAAGTATAGAAGTAGCATCGGCAGATGTAGATATGGGAGTAATGGCAATGGCTGGAGAAACAGAATCTATAGAAAAAGTGGAGATTGTAGCTCAAAAAGACCTTATCAAAACAGATATAGGGACAAGAACTTATAATGTTAGTCAAGACTTGATTAATAGAGGTGGTACAGCTCTTGATGTGATGCAAAATATTCCGTCTGTACAAGTAGATGAAAATAATAATGTAACACTAAGAGGCTCAAGTAATTTAACAATTTTGATAAATGGAAAACAATCTGGACTGATGGGGAGTAACCCACAGGCAGTTTTTCAGAGAATACCAGCAAGTTCTATTGAACGCATAGAAGTAATTAATAATCCTTCAGCAAAATATGATGCTCAAGCCAGTGGAGGAATTATCAATATTGTTCTTAAAACACAGTCTGATGAAGGTTTTGGTGGAAATATTGGTTTCAATGGAGGTAATTTTGATAGATATAATTCTAATCTTGATTTTAATTATAAAAAAGGGAAATTGAATGTATTTGGAAGCATAAATGGTAACCAAGATACAAGAATCTCAAATGTTACTGTATTTAGAAAAAGTTTTATTGAAAATACAACACCCATCATAGACCAAAGAAGAACAATCAATCGTTTAGGGCAGAATTTTACGGGTAGTTTCGGTTTAGAATTTGCTCCCAATCAGAAAAATATCTTCAGTTTGGAAATGAATCTGGGAGGAGGGCGTAACAATTCTGATGAAATTCTCAATAACTTTAATAGAAATGCAGATAACAGCTTAATAAGTGAATTTGTCAGACTTTCTGATGAACAAGGACGTTCTTTTAATCAGAACTATGCTTTTGGTTATACAAGAAAATTTGCTAAACCAAGGCAAGAACTGAAAATCTCAGCTTCTTTGGCTAAATCTGAAGACAATACAGATTTGAATTCAAATCAAGGCACAGATATTTTACAAAGAACATCTGAAGACAATGGAAACCAAATGATTATTTTACAAGCTGATTATACACACCCACTTAAAGATGGCTGGAGAGTAGAAACTGGCTATAAAAGTATTTTCAGACAGGTAAATAATGAATTTCTTTTAGATGATTGGACAAATAATATTTGGACAAACAATACCAATTTCTCCAATGACTTTCGTTTTGATGAAAAGGTATTGGGTGCTTATGGAATTTTGTTCGGAAAATATAAAAAAATAGAATTTGAAGCTGGGTTGCGTGTAGAGCAAACCTTTATGAGTTCGGAGCTTATCAATACGCAAGAAAAATTTAATTTTGATTATTTGAATGCTTTCCCTAATGGAGCAATTTCGTACAGTTTGCCCAAAGACCAACAAATAAAAATGACTTATGGCAGACGTATCAATCGTCCAGGGTTTAGACAATTAAATCCTTTTGCAAATTTCTCTAACCCACTTACATTGCGTTCAGGAAACCCATTCTTGCGTCCTGAATATACAAATTCTTATGAGGTAGGCTATTTAAAAGATTGGAAAAAGGCTTCTCTTACAAGTTCTGTATTTTATAGAGGAACAACAGATGTAATTCAGCCTATTATTAGACAATTATCAGGAGATACCACTCTATTTGCTCCGCAAAATGTGGCAACATCAGATAATTATGGTTTAGAAATGATAGCAAGCTACAGAGTAGGCAAATGGCTGACACTCAATGGGGATTTCTCTGTTTTTAGAATGGTTGTCAATGCTCAAAATGTAGATGACCAAGCTCTCAACGATATGATTTCTTGGAATACCCGCTTGAATGCTATTTTTAACTTACCTAAAAGTTTTAGAATTCAAACCATGATATTTTATAGAGCTCCTGTTGCTACGGCTCAGGGTACTCGTAAAGATATGATTATGAATAGTATAGGACTTTCTAAAATAGTTTTAAAAAATAGAGGAACTTTGAATTTTCGAGTAAGTGATGTAGGAAAAAATATGCGTTTTGGTGGAACAGTTAATACACCTAACTTATATAATGATTTTACATTTAGAGGTAATACTCGTACTTATATGGCCGGTTTTAGTTATCGTTTTGGTGGGGAAATAAAAGGTAAAAAAGGTAAAGGCAGAAGAGATATGCAAGGTGGCGATTTTGATGGAGGGGATTTCTAAAAAATATATTCAAATTACTTAAAAGCCTGCTCAAAGCAGGCTTTTTTTATGATAAACGAAGTGATAGATTGCTTCGTTGCACTCATAATGACGGAAGGATTGCATCATTATGAGTGAACGAAATGAGGTCCCAAAGGCTCGGCGTAGCTAATCTCTTTAGATTCGCTATGCTCGCAGTTCGCAATGACGAAGGGAACAAAAAAAGCCTACCCAATTGGGTAGGCTTTCATCATTATAGTTGAAGGGTATTTAGCTTACTTTATAGTTTCTAATTCTTTTTCTTCATGGTTTTCTACCAATGTTTCTGTATGATTATCAGTATTCTTTTTGAATCTTTTTAAAAGTTTTTCTTTAAAAGATTGAGAAACTAAATACATGGCAGGTACAAGAATAAGGGTAAGTAATGTTGCAAATGCCAATCCGAAAATCATAGTCCAAGAAAGAGGACCCCAGAAGGCAACACTATCACCACCAAAGAATAAATGAGGATTTCCTTCAGAAAACAGTTTGGCAAAGTCAATGTTTAAACCTACTGCTAAAGGAATAAGACCCAAAATAGTAGCTGTTGCTGTAAGCAATACAGGTGTCATCCTTTCTCTACCAGCCTCAATAATAGCTTCTTTCATGGGTAAGCCTCTTTCACGAAGAATATCTGTAAATTCTACCAATAAAATACCATTACGAACCACAATACCTGCAAGAGCTACAATACCAATACCTGTCATGATGATGGACACTGTCATACCTGTGATAGCCAAGCCCAACATCACCCCAATGATACTAAAGATAATTTGAATAAGAATAATAGCTGTTTTGGTAAGTGAATTGAATTGAAGAATGAGAATTACTAAAATCAAACCCAAAGCTATTAAACCAGCAAGCCCTAAGAAACTGGAAGTTTCTTTTTGTTGCTCTTGTTCGCCTCCCATAACAATGGTTACATTTTCTGGAACGTCAAATTTATCTTTGAAAACACTAATTTGGTCTTCTACTTCTTTTACAACTTGGCTGGGGTCATAACCTGATAAAATATTTGAACCAATGGTAATGATTTTCTTCTGATTTTTACGCTTAATTCCTCCAAAAGTGTTATCATACTTCAAATCTGCAACAGCTGAAACAGGTACTTGGCGTAATACGCCACCTTTCGCCATATCTCTAAAAGTGATTTTATGGGTAATCAAGGCTGCTAGATTGTCTCTTTGGTCTTTTCTGTAACGAAGCATAATAGGATATTCATCTTCACCTTCTTTGAGTTTAGAAAGCTCTTTCCCCAAAACAGCAGTACTAATTTCACCACCAATTTGTCCTGTAAATAGACCCTCTCTGTTAGCTCTTTCTCTATCAATAACTACACGTAACTGTGGTTTATCTCTTTGAATATCAGACTGTAACTTTTCAACACCTGCAATTTGTTGATTTTCCAAGAACTTTTGAAGTGAATCTCCAACAATGACAAGTTCATCCAAATTTTCACCCATAATTTCTACAGCAATGGGTTTTCCTGTTGGAGGTCCTCCTTTTTCTTGGTCCACTACAATCTTGATGGTATGAGGTATATCCAATTTCGCCATATCATCACGGATTTTATTCATATAATCTCGTGTAGATTGTCCATTACGTTGTGCAAATTCTACAAATGCTACCTGAATTTTACCTTTGTGAGGTGTTGGGCTTCTATCATTTTGGTCTTCACTTGCACCAATTGTTACATTACTGATAACAGATGAAACCAAAGGGTTGTTCTTGCCATTGGGGTAAATGATATTATTTACACGCTTCTCCAAAACTTTCATCACGGAGTCTGTATAAGTTTGGTCTGTACCAATAGGCAAAGAAGCATACACATACACGAAATTAGGGTCTGCTTGTGGGAAAAACTCCACAGCAGGTTTACGAATACCAATCAAAATAACACTGAAAATAAACAAACCAATTCCTCCTACAAACAACATGGCAGGTCTTAAGCCTTTGAGAAGCCAAGTAAGCAAACGCTTATAAGCATCTTGTACAGCAGGCCAAGTTTTGTTTTGGAAATTGTAAATAACTTTTGTTAAAACATATTTATTTAGTAAAAAGAAAGCAAAAAGAGTCAATGTAAAATTACCCATGCCCACAGAGCCTGCTGCATAAAAAATAAGAGCTAAAAACAGGAATATAACACCTACTGTAATTGTTCCTTTGTTTCGTTGGTAAAAAGTACCTTCTTTTTTCTTCGTATGGTCATCATGAGGCTTCATAAAATCAACAGCAAATACAGGGTTGATGATATAAGCAATGATAAGCGAAGCAACCAACGTAACAATCAGTGTTACAGGTAAAAAGTACATGAATTTTCCAATAATACCAGGCCAGAAAGCAAGTGGAATAAAAGGAGCTAAGGTAGTAGCTGTACCCGAAAGAACAGGTAAAAACACTTCACCAGCAGCAGTTTTAGCAGCTTGTTTGATAGGCACTTTACCATTATCAAAAATACGGTGTGTATTTTCAATAACGACAATGGCATCATCTACCACAATACCTAATGCGAGTAAAAAAGCAAAAAGTACAATGAAATTAAGTGTAAAACCTATACTTGGGAAAACCAAAAAGGCTAATGCTACAGATAAAGGTACAGACATTGCCACAAAAATAGCATTGGTTACACCCATGAAAAACATTAAAATAATAGTAACAAGTACAAAACCAATGATGATGGTGTTTATTAAGTCGTGTAGTGTGATACGAGTATTTTTAGATTGATCACCAGTGAAATCTACTGCCAATGCTGAAGGTAATTTACCTTCTGTTTGAAGCATCTTAGTTAAGTCTTTTATTTTATCTGATGCAGAAATAAGATTTTCTCCACCTTTCTTGATAATATTAAGCGTAACAACAGCCTTATTATTCATTCTTGCAAAGCTTTCTTGCTCTTTGAAGCCATCTTTGATTTCAGCTATATCTTTGAGATACACATTTCCACCTGAGGCACTACTAATAACCATTTTTTGGAGGGCATCAATATCTTTAAATTCTCCTGAAATGCTTACAGAACGGCGAACTGCATCTAATTGAATTACACCACCAGGGATGGTGACGTTTTCTGCACCCACAGCTCGCTCAATATCTCCAAAAGAAATATTGGCAGCTTCCATTTTAAATTTATCAATATTGATTTGAATTTCTCTGTCCAATGCTCCCACAATATCTACACGTCTGATTTCAGAGAAACCTTCAATTTTTTCTTCCAACAATTCTGCATATTTCTTGAGCTTATCTAAAGGGTAGTCTCCTGAAATATTGACATACATAATTGGAAACTCCGAAAAATCGACCTCTTGAACTAGAGGTTCTTTACGCAAAGTACTATTGGGTAATTTGGGTTTAGCTTTATCTACAGCATCTTTTACACGCTGTTTAGCAATTTCTGTAGTAACACTGGTGTTGAATTCTACCATTACAGCCGAAAAGTTTTCTACAGAAGTAGATGTTACCTTTTTAATATCTTTTACAGATTTCAATTCATCTTCAATAGGCTTAGAAATAAGGTTTTCTACATCCTTTGGTGATGCTCCAATATAAGTAGTTTGTACATAAATAGTAGGGACTACAATATCAGGAAATTGTTCTTTGGGCAATTTATCGTAAGAATATAAGCCAGCAAGTAATAAAAATACAGTAATTACATAAACCACAGTTTTATTATTAATTGCCCAACTTGAGGCGAAAAATTCTTTCATTTTATGACTCATAACTATAAGAGGTCAAATGGTTTAAGTGTAAAGTTTTAAAGCTTGTAGCTAATTAAATCGCCTTCATTGAGGTCTTGATAACCAACAGTGATTACTTTATCACCATTTTGTAAACCTCCTAAAATTTCGGCAGAACGATTATAAATTTGCCCAACTTGGATTTTTCTTCTTTTAGCTACTTTTTGTCCATTTTCTTCAACAGCTACCATTACAAAACTACCATCAGTACTACTTTGTACTACATTGATAGGCACTGTAATAGAAGCATCTTTTTGATAATTTTCTACTTTAAGAGTTGCAATCATGTTAGGACGAATGTCTTTATCGTAAGGAATAACTACCTCCACTCTAAAACTACGATTCAGAGGATTGATGGTTTGTGCTGTAAAGACAATTTTACCTTTTACATCTCTCTTTAAATCAGGAAGATGAACAATCACCTCTGCTCCGTTTTTAATTTGAGCTGAGTAGCTTTCAGGCACATCCGCAACAGCTCTCAAATCAGAAGCATTTACAATCTTGATACCTGGCATACCTGGTGAAGCCATTTCACCCATTTTCATATAAACTTCTTCTACTGTTCCACCCATTGGAGCCACAACTCTCGTTTTAGAGTATTGTTCTTGCAAAGCAGACATTTGTTGTTCTAAACCATCTACGGTACTTTTAGCTTGTAAATAAGCGATTTCTGTTCCTATTTTTTGTTCCCAAAGGGTTTTTTGTTTCTCATAAACAGTTTTTGCAAGTTCTATTTGTGTTTTGAGAGGAGCCATATTCTTGAGAATGAGACTTCCATCAATCACTGCAACAACCTGTCCAGCACCTACAAAATCGCCTCTGCGTACATATACGGCTTGTACTACACCAGGTACTTGTGCCCCAACGTTTACAATACGGTCAGATTCAAATCTTCCTTGTATTTCTACATAATTAGAGAAACTACCACTTTGTAAAGAGGTTATCATTACATTTTTGGCTTTCATCAGCTTGGTATTTGTACCAAGTTCTTTTTCTAATTGAGCAATTTTAGCATCTATCTCTTTCTTTTGAGATTTTAATTGAGCTAATTCAGCTTTTTTATCTACTTTGCCTCCACAGGCACTTACTAAAAAAACTAAGAGTGTAAAAAATAGTATGGGTTTCATATTATAAAAAGTTTAAATTCAATAAAAATAAAAGGTTGAAGGCTGAATATTTTAGTTTTTGATAAGTTTTCCTAATGCTTTATCTAAATCTACTTTGGCAATGAGAGCATCATATAATGAAGCATAATAATTGGTTTCAGCTTCTTTAACTGCACTTTCTGCGGTTACAATGTCTGAGCTTGTACCTACACCTTGCTTATATTTAATTTGAGATACTCTCACAACCTCTTTGGCAAGCTCCATATTACGTTTTTGGATTTCCAAAGATTCTAAGGCATTACGAAGCGTGATTTGAGACTGATTAGTCTGAAAATCAATAGCTTTTTCAAGATTTTTTCTATCTTGTTCCAATTTGAGAAGCTCTAAATTACTTTGTTGGACTTTGTACTTTTTCTGTAAACCATCAAAAATAGGAACGTTGAGTTGCAAGCCAACTGTACCATAACCCAACCAACGATTTTTGAAATCTCCAATATTGGCAAAATATTTTGTACCAGTCTGATAACCCATTTGCCCAAAAGCTACTAAATTGGGTAGATAACCTGAGCGTACATTCTTTTTGTTAAGTTCAGATAAAGCAATACCTGTTTCGAGAGTGCTGTATTCAATTCTACTTTTGTAGTCAGCTTTTACATTTTGTTCAGGGATTTGCTCCAACTGAAAATCTCTAATAGAACCTGTCACATCCAATTGATCTTGAGCAGGCATTCCCATTTGAAATTTTAAAAGCTCATTGCTCAACTGAATCAATCTATCTACTTTGTTTTTCTCTGAACGCAAATTATTGGCTGTTACTTCCAAACGGTTTAAATCTAGATTTTCTGCGAAGCCTTGTTTGTTCAATGCTCTTACATCTTTGAGTAATGAATCTAAACGGGATAGGTTATTATCTAATAGTGTAACTCTCTCTTTAGCAACCAATAATGAAAAATACGCTTTGGTTACATTTTCGGCTGTAGCTATTTTAGATGTTTCTGTATTTCTTTTGGATAATTGAGTGTATGTTTGAGCGGCTTGCAAACCCACTAAATAAGAACCATTGAAAATAATCTGATTGATGGTTATTCCTGCACTACTAGAAAATTTTGGACTAAAAATACCTCTTCTTGCAATAAAATCTGCATCTGCTGGGGCTGTTGGGTCAAAAAAGTTAGCAGGTAGAAAATTAGGGGCTAACTCAAAGTTATACAACAAACTCGCAGAGCCATTAATTTGCGGTAAACCAATACCAATGGTTTCATTTACTCTGGCTTTGGCAATTTGTTCATCCAACAATGATTTTTGAATGGTAGCAGAATTTGTGTAGGCATATTCCAAACATTGTTGGAGCGTCATGGTGTGGCGTTGTTGTGCATAAGAAAAATGTGCAAACAGCAAAAATGTCAAATAGATTAGTTGTTTCATACATTAAAATAAATAAAGAGTAAAACTTTTATAGCTGGTTAAAGGTAGATTTTAAGGATTATTAAAAACTTTTTGAGGTTCTTTTGTAAAATACTCTTCAAGCAGAGCAAAGCCTTTTGGAGTAACAATACCTCTAATAAAATGCTCTAAAAACGTAATTTGAATTGTTAAGATGTCAAATTTATCAGGAGGGAACAAAGTGCCATCAAAAGCCATTTCTATTTGCATTACTCTTAAAATAGCTAAAATTTCGATGTTTAAATCAGCTTTGTATAAACCCTCTTGTACACCTTGTTCAATATTTTTCTTTACTTGTTCGATGATAAAGCCTTTTTTGTGCTCTTGCCATAAACTCCAAGCCTTTGGATGATAACGTTGTAAGTCGAAAAATAATGATGGATTGACACCTTTTAAATTATTTTTAAGATGTCGACTCATACCAATTACTTCGTCTATGGCATTTCCTGCACTTTGCATGATTTGGCAAATTTCACTTTTATCTTGCTCAAAATGACGAACTCCCATCTGATATACCAAATCATCTTTATCCTTAAAGAATTGATAAATTGTTTTTTTAGACATAGCCAAATCTCTTGCGATATCATCCATCGTGATACTACGGATACCATATCTCATAAAAAGTTCTTCTGCTTTGGCTAATATGCGTTCTTTTGTTTCCACTTAAATTTTAAAATATTTTTCGACACAAAACTACGGAAACTTTAAAAATTTCCAAAGTTTTTTCAGTTTTTTTTATGACTTTTTCTTTTAATTTTGAAGTTTATTCAAAGTATTCTACTTTCACATTTTCTATATCTGTATGCCTCAATCTATTGCACATATTGCTTTGGTAGTTGATGATTACGACAAAGCCATAACATTTTATACTCAAAAACTCAATTTTAAACTTATAGAAGATACAAAACTCTCAGAAACTAAACGTTGGGTCATTGTAAAACCTGATGGTTCAGATTGTTCATTATTATTAGCTAAAGCAAATAATGATGAACAAGCAAGCAGAGTGGGAAATCAAACAGGTGGGCGAGTTTTTTTATTTCTGTACACTGATAATTTTGAAAGGGATTATCAAAATTTATTGGACAAAGATGTACAAATTGTTAGAGAGCCTATTGTAGAAGTTTATGGTAAGGTTTGTGTTTTTGCAGATTTATATGGTAATCTTTGGGATATGATACAGCCTATTTAGTTATTTGGTGGCAGCTCTACGAAGCCTATCATTGATGGCTTTGCCTAAATTTTCTTCGGGTAATAATTCAGCAATAATGACTTTTATAGGCATTTGGTCGAGTTCTCGCATAAAGGAAAACAGATTTTGAGCTGCTTCTAAAAAGTCTTTGTTGGGGGATAGTATTTTTTGATTCTCCAAAGGAAAATCTTCTTTAAATTCAAAAAAAGATAATACCCCAATTTCTTCAGGAAGGAATTTCTCTAAAAGAGCATTTTTATTATCCAAGAAAAAAGGTTTTCGAGGGGCATAATGGCTTTCTAACATGCCAGGGGCATTGGGGTTGGAGCTGGAATGAGGGCGTATTTCTACACTACCTATCACATTTTCAATGGTTTCTACACTGATGCCACCTAATCTATAAATAATAGCTTTTCCTTCTTCAAAACCAACAATTGTGGACTCAATACCTACTTCACAAGCTCCGCCATCCAAAATTAAAGAAATTTTATTACCTAATTGAGCTTCTACATGCTCGGCTTTGGTGGGGCTGATATACCCAAAAGGGTTTGCACTGGGAGCAGCCAAAGGAAAATCAAGCTTTTCTAATAGATTAAGTGTTAGTGTATGTTTGGGAATACGAACAGCCACCCTTGAGAGCCCCGAAGTAACCAAATCGGGTATAATATCCCTTTTGGAAAGTAATAAAGTAAGTGAACCAGGCCAAAATGCTTGAGCCAATAACCATGCTTGCTCAGGAATATACTCTACAAATTGGTTTATTTTGTCAATAGAATTGGTATGTATAATGAGAGGATCAAATGTTGGTCTATTTTTGACTTCAAAGATTTTAGCTACAGCTTTTACATCCAAAGCATTGGCAGCAAGCCCATATACAGTTTCAGTGGGTATGGCTACCAAATTTCCTTCTCTTAGGAGTTTTTCTGCTAATTGTAAATCTTTGCTTATCATGTGTTTAAATAAAGAGTCAAAGCAAATGCTTTGTTCTTGGTTTATTTGTTGCTATTTTTGCACAAAAATAACTAAAAACTCTTTATTTGAATGACAAGTTATGAGTTATAAATTGTTGTTGTTGTATAAAATGTTGATTTGTAGATAATTAAAAAAAAGAAATAAAAATATAAAAAAATGTTTATAGACACACATGCTCATTTGTATTTGAAAGAATTTAAAAATGACCTTTCAGATACAGTGAATCGTAGTAAGGACGCAGGGTTAGAGAAAATTTATTTACCCAATATTGATGTAAAAAGCATAGATAGTATGCTTGAATTGGAATTAAAGCATCCAGAATGTATTGCTACAATGGGTTTACACCCTTGTTCTGTGAAAAAAGGTTTTGAAAAAGAACTTTATATTATAGAAGATTGGCTCAAAAAACGAAAATTTGTGGCTATTGGCGAAATGGGTACAGATTTGTATTGGGACAAAACACATTGGAAAGAGCAAGTAGAGGCTTTTAAAATACAAGCTTTGTGGGCTAAAGAATACGATTTACCCCTGATTATTCATTGCAGAGATTCAATGGATGAAACAATCCAGCTTATTGAGGATTTGCAAATAGAAGGGCTCAGAGGAGTATTTCATTGCTTTGGGGGAACAGTAGAACAAGCTGAAAAAATAATTGCATTGGGATTTTATTTAGGGATTGGTGGGGTTGTAACTTTCAAAAAATCAGGTTTAGATACAGTATTGCCACAAATAAACCTTGAACACTTGGTTTTAGAAACAGATAGCCCATATTTAGCACCCGTTCCACATAGAGGTGGACGAAATGAAAGTAGCTATATTCCTATCATTGCCAAAACCATTGCTCAAATAAAAGGTGTGAGTGTGGAAGCTGTGGCACAAGCTACTACCAAAAATGCTAAGAAAATGTTTGGTGAAATTATATAAAAGACTGTTTCATGCAATCTTTTATCATTTACAGTTTTTGTCTATCATTTCTTGAACTTTTGAGTATTTGTACTCCAAAGCCTTTTTAAACTCTAAACAAGCTCCTGATTTATCATTCACAGATAATCGTATCAAACCTCTTTGGTAATAAGCTGGAGCATTTTTAGAGTCTAATAAAATAACTTTATTGAAATCGTTGATGGCTCCTGATGCATCATCCAATTTTATTTTTAAAATGCCTCTCAAATAATAAGCATCAATATTTTTACTATTTAATTTCAGCGTTTCATTGACGTCTGTAAGAGCTTTTAAATAATTTTGAGTGCTATCTAAAGCATGAGCTCTTTCAAGATATAAAGATGCATCTTGAGGGTTTTGGGAGATTTTTCTATCTAAAACACTGATACGATTAGAAATAATTTCTTTATTATCTTTTTGTGCTACACAAGATTGTAAACAAAAATATATGAAACCTAATAAGTAGCTTTTTTTGCAAAAATTCATGTCTTTTTTTTGTAAAATTAGAAAAGAGAAACAGTTTTAACAAAAAAAAAGCATTTGTATTGAAAATTTTTCGTAAAATCAATATATTTTTGCATCTTTAATATAAAGTTATTGAAGTCTTTTAGACTGCCTATGCACAAACTAAAATATACATATCTATATATAATTTTTTTCATCTCTTACTGTTTAGTTTCAAAAGCTCAACAATATCGGTTCAGTACCTATTCACTTGAAGAAGGATTGCCACAATCAGAAGTAATGGATATTTTAGAAGATAGAAGAGGAAGTATTTGGGTTGGGACAAATGGAGGAGGAGTCGCTCGTTTCAATGGAATTTCCTTTAAATCATATAATGAACAAAATGGGTTAGCTAATAACAGAGTGAAAAAACTCTATGAAGATAAACAAGGGAATTTGTGGTTTATTTCTGAAAGAGGAATTACTAAATATGATGGAAAAAATTTTAAAAAATATACAGAAACACAAGGATTTAGCAATGGAGTAGATTTTGAAGTAACAGAAGATTATGAAGGGAAATTGTGGTTTTTGATTAAAAAAGAAAAAGGGGCTAATAAAATTGTATATTATAACAATGACAGTTTTACTGATCTTACATTTCAAAATTTACAACTACAGAAAAATAACAATGTAAAATCAATTGCCATTCATCAAAATAAAGCACTTATTATACAAACAGATAATGGCTTTTATGAATATAAAGACGAAAAATTGATAAGTTCACCTCTCAACGAATTATTGAAGGAAAAAGGGAAAACAGCCCGTTTATATGGCTCAAATCGTGATAAACTACCCCGAATATTAGTAGAAAATCCTGTTAATAAGACAGTTGATTTGTACTTGTATGTTAATGGAGGACTTACTTTAGATAGAAGTTTAGGACAATTTACACTACTGGAGTTTTTGAGCTTATCGGAAGATAAAGCAAAAAATATATGGGTTTCAGTGGATAAGAAAGGTTTTTTTAAAATAGATACTAATGGAGATATAAAAAACTTCTCTACTTCTAATGGATTGCCTATCAATTCTTTAGAAGCTATTTTAGCAGATGATTCTGGTAATATTTGGTTAAGTGCTTATGGAAAAGGCTTGATACGTTACATTGGAGATCAGTTTACTCAGTATTATAATAATGAAGGGCTTACAAGTGGTTTAGTTTGGGCTTTTTATGAAGATAAAAGTGGAAAATATTGGGTGGGTGAAAGTGGTAGTAACCCATTTTGTGCTTTTGAAAAAAATAAATTTACTCATATTCCTGTTGAAAGGAATATTTATTTAAAAAGAGTACAAACCATTGCAGAAACACTGGAAAATGAATTGCTTGTGAGTACAGTAAGAGGCGTTTGGCAATATACAGGAGGTGTTTTAGTAAATGTATTTAAAAAATATGGATTGCCAGAAGATTTACATACTACTGATATTTGTGTAGCTCAAAGTGGAATATGGTTTGCATCATATCAAGACGGAGTGTACTATTACAATTATCAAACTGGTGAAACCACATGGATTAACACAAAAAGCCATAACCTTGTAAGTGATTTAGTTAATGATATTTTTGAAGACTCTCATAAGAGAATTTGGATTTGTACGAATTACGGAATTTCTATTTATGATGGAGGAAAAATAACAAATTACTCTAAAAAAAATGATTTACCCAGTGAATATACCATTAATGCTACTGAGGATAAAAATGGAAATGTTTGGATAGCTACTTTTGGAGGACTTCTACGATTTTCAAGAGAAACTCAAAAGTTTGACTTAATTACAGAAACCAATGGAATTTTATCAAATAATCTGTATGCAATTTTAGTTGATAAAAAGAATCAGGTTTGGTTAGGAACTCAAATAGGAATAAGTAGGCTAAATATTGATGCAAAAGGTAATATTTTAAAAATAAGAAATTATGACAAACATAGTGGTTTTGCAGGCTTAGAAGCTAATGAAAAAGCTATTTATGAAGATAAAGCAGGTAATATTTGGTTTGGAACAGTAAGAGGGCTTATTAAATATAGTCCAGAGAAAGACAACCAAACAGATGAGATATTACAAGTAAATTTGACAGAACTACAATTGTTTTTACAAAAAACCAATTGGTTAGAAGCTGAATTAAATACTTTCCACAAAGGTTTCATTCAATGGTCTTTTCTACCCAAAGAATTAAAATTGCCATATAATAAAAATTATCTTTCATTTCAGTTTGAACCAACCAATTATAAATATGCCGAATCATTTGAGTATCAATGGATATTAGAAGGTATAGAAAATAATTGGAGTAAAAAAAGCTCTAAAACAGAAGCTATTTATACAAATCTTCCACCTGGTACATATACATTTAAAGTGAGGGCATGCTTACCTAATGGAGCTTGTGGAGAGCAAATTACAGAATATACCTTTGTAATTCAACCTGCATTTTGGCAGACTTGGTGGTTTTATGTGCTTATTTTTCTTGTAGTAGGTTTAGTTGTAGTTGTTTTAGTCCGCCAAAGATTTGTTTCTGTAGAGAATCAGAAAAAAAATCTACAAATAAAGATTGCGGAAGCTAGTAAAGCACTCATATCTCAAAATGATGAACTTATTCATCAAAAAAAGGAAATTGAAGAACAAAAAATAAACTTACAGCAACTCAATGCTACCAAAGATAAATTTTTCTCTATTCTTGCACATGACATAAAAGGCCCCTTGAATTCTTTAACAGCATTTTTAAATATTATGACTGACCATCTTGATGAGATGAGTCAAGATGATATTCGTTTTATGAGTTCAAACCTCAATAAGTCTGTAAAAAACCTTTATAGCTTACTCGAAAATGTGCTTTCTTGGTCTCGTTCTCAAATGGGAGTATTAGAATATACTTATACTGAAGCGGATCTATACACATTGATTGAAAATAACATTCAGTTACTTGCTGTTTCAGCTCAAAATAAAGGAATACACTTGAGTAATGAGGCTGTCAAGAACTTAAAAGTTTGGATAGATGTAAACTCTATCAATACAGTTCTCAGAAATTTACTTTCTAATGCCATCAAATTTACATCTACAGATGGAACAGTTACAATTAAGACTATTCTTAAACAGAAAGAAGTAGAAATACAAGTGATAGACACTGGTATTGGGATGAACAAAGAAGTAATAAAAAAGATATTTCAAATAGACTCCAGATATACCACCAAAGGAACAGCCAGTGAAGTAGGAACAGGCTTGGGATTGGTTTTAGTAAAAGAGTTTGTAGAAAAAAATGGAGGCAACTTAGAAGTTGAAAGTGAAGAAGGAAAAGGATCTAAATTTTTGTTTAGTCTTCCACTCTACGAAAAAACAGAAAAAAAATCAGTTCAAAATCTTGTCGAAAAGACTTAAAACATAATATGAGATATTATCTTTTTATATATTTTTGGTTCTTAAGTGTGTTTGTGTGGGCAAGCAACGATATTCTCGTGCTTAAAGAAGAAACATTGAATATAGCTATCAATGCCTCATTTAAAGTAGCAGAGGATGCAACAGGAAAGATGACTCTTCAAGATGCTTTGACAAGTGGAAATCAATTTAAATACCCTAAAGACAATCCACTATTTCACTTTGGGCTTACAAAATCTACTTTTTGGGTTAAAGGGAAGATACAAAACAATAATGAAAATGATAAGTATATCTTATATGTTGATGATCCATCACTCACATTAGTAGAAATATATGTACTGAATACTCAAAATCAAGAGATTCTTTATTCTAAAAGTGGTACAAAAGTTTTAAATCAAGAACAGCTACTGAAAGGTAACACGATTGCTTTTCCTATTCATATTCCTAAAAATCAGGTAGTCCAAGTTTTTCTTCGGATCAGAACTAATAGTTTTATGACTGTTCCTATCAAAATAAAGGAAGTAGAAAGTTTTCAAGCAGAAGTATTTTCAACAAGTTTCTTTTTAGGTATATTCTATGGATTAATGTTTTTGATGGTAGTTTATAATTTACTGGGCTTTTTCGTTTCAAAAGAAGATTTACTTATCTATTTTACTTTGAGTGTTCTATTTTTTACAGCAGGTGTAGGCACTTATGATGGAATGCTCTCAGCGTATTTGCCTTGGGTTTATGATAACTTAAATTATTCTCCTGAATCTTTTTTAATTAGTATAGGTATGGGGTTTTCTATACTTTTTACAAGGTCTTTTCTAAATGTTCCAAAAAACTCTCAACTCTCTGATATTCTAAAAGTATTATCAGGATTCTTTTTTGTTAATACACTAGTAAGTCTGTTTACGCCTATTTTTGGAATCTATGTTTTAATAGGTTTAGTACCTCTTTATATCATGATGGCCATTTGGGGTTTTGTGTGGGCGTATCAAAATAAGGTAGCTTTAGCAAAATATTTGATGGTTGCTAACGTATTTCTGATTGTAGGGGCTTGTATCAACCTTCTAGCTATGTTTGGCTCACTTACATCTCCTTGGTGGAACAACTATGGCCTGCATGTAGGTTATATGTTATATATACTCACCATTTCTTTTGGAATAGCAGGAAAGCTTAATAGAATGAGACTAGAAGTAGTACATAAAGAAAATCAAATTTTAAAAGAAAAAGCAAAAAAAGACGTAGAGAGAGAAAAAAATATAGAACTTGAGAAAATTGTAAAAGAAAGAACA
Source organism: bacterium 336/3 (assembly GCA_001281695.1). NCBI lineage: Bacteria > Pseudomonadati > bacterium 336/3. The sequence continues at coordinate 1,508,635 of LJIE01000001.1, forward strand.
TTAGCTCTCACACAACAAAATGATGAACTTGTAAAACTTAATGCAGAATTAGATAGATTTGTATATAGTATTTCTCATGAATTAAGCTCACCACTCAAATCTCTCATTGGGCTTATCCAACTCATGAAACAAGATAAAGATCCTGATAGTTTGGCTATTTATTTGGAAATGCAGGAAAAAAGTATTCACAAACTGGATTTATACACAAGAGAACTTACAGATTTGCTTAGAAATGCTCGTATAGATATTCAAAAACAATCTATTCATTTCAGAGAATTGCTTAATGAAGTACTTAATCAAAGAAAATCGGATTTAGGATATGATAAAGTAAAGAAAATTATCAGTATCAAACAGGATATATCTTTTGCTTCTGATAAGAATAGATTAGCTGTATTGCTGGGCAATTTGATTAGTAATGGTATTCAGTATTATAGACAAGGAATTCAGTCGCATTTGAAGATACAGATAGAAGTTAATACGGAAAAAGCACTTATTACTGTGTCAGATAATGGGCAAGGAATAGGTAGAGAGCATCTGGAGAAAGTATTTAATATGTTTTATCGAGCTAGTGAGAAAAGTCAGGGTTCAGGCTTAGGTTTGTATATCGTAAAAGAAACTATTACAAAACTCAATGGTAAAATAGATATGCATTCTGAACTTAATATTGGCACTATCTTTAAAATAGAAATACCTAATTTGGCGGAACCTGAAAACGTTTCTGTAACAGCTACACAAACTGTATAGTTTAAGATTATACTATACATTACAAACTGTTTTTTAAATAATTTTTCATGTGTGTAATTGAAATATCTGTTATTAGTAAGTAAATAAAAAGAGACACAGAGTATATAATTTCTGTGTCTCTTTTTGCATTTTAAAGTTCTATATAATTTGATTATTAATCCAAAGTCTTATTGTATACCTTGTTCTCTGTACTCAATTGTTGATTTTGCAACCCCAAAATTCTCATCTATATTAGTTTTTTCGAAATATAAAAAAGCAATTTTAATAATGGCTTGATGGTGAATACAATGTTCAATATTATACATTAACTCTCTATGGTAGTTTGTTATCGTAATTATATCTTGGTTGTTGTAAAGTGTAGTAAGATATAATGTTTTATTATCTTTCTCTAAGTTTTGTATAACATTTGCAATGCATTCAATAGCAAAATCTACATTCTCTTGTATGTGAATATCACGTTTTCTTTTATCATAATTAATATTTTTAGATTCATAACCTACAAGGAGTTGTTGAAACAACTCAATAATGTGTCGAGTATGTTCTCCAATTGTAGCATTACTCAATAAACCAATTTTTTGGGTATATTCATCATAAGTTAATTGATTGATAGAATCAATAAGTTGTATTAAAACAGTTCTAGCCTCAATATTTATAGATGATTGATTCATTTTGTTTTTAGTTTATTAGAGAAAATTTTGTGTAGTTTATCCATTTTGGGTTTTATGACGGCTTTGCAATAGGGTTGTTCTTGATTTAACTTGTAATATTCCTGATGATAGTTTTCAGCTTTATAAAATTTATTGAATGCTGACACTTCTGTAACTATAGGATTATCAAAAGCTTTGTTGGTATTTAATGTAGTAATAACATTTTGAGCAAGTTTTTTTTGCTTGTCATTATGATAAAAAATAGCAGAACGATATTGTGTGCCCACATCTGCTCCTTGTCTGTTCAATGTTGTAGGATCATGTAATGAAAAGAAAACTTCTAGTAATTCTTCCAAACTAATAATATTGGAGTCATAAGTAACTTGAACTACTTCAACATGACCAGTATCACCATTAGATATTTCTTTGTAAGTAGGGTTTATTGTTTTGCCTCCACTATAACCAGATTCGACACTTTTTACACCTTTTAATTCTTCAAAAATGGCTTCAATACACCAAAAACATCCTCCTCCAAGAGTAATGGTTTCTATACTTTCAGTTTTAACGATCTCTTTTTTTGGTTCAAAAGATAATGAGCCTGAATTTACACAATAACGTTTACCTGTTTCAGTAGGGCCATCATCAAAGATATGCCCTAAATGACCACCACATTTAGCACAGGTAATTTCTGTTCTTTTCATTCCATGACTGTTATCTTCAGTTTGAATAATTTTTCCACCTGCTATTTCCTTGTCAAAACTCGGCCAACCACAATGAGAATCAAATTTCATATCATCAGAAAAAAGGGCTTCCCCACAACCAGCACATTTATATGTACCTTTTTCTTTTGTAAAAACAAATTCTCCTGTAAATGCTCTTTCGGTACCTTTTTCACGAAGTATGTAATACTGCTCAGGTGTTAATTTGGCTTTCCATTCTTGTTCTGTTAATTTCATCTTTGAAATAGGGGGTTTATCTAAAGAATTATCTTTTTGTTTTGTCTTGTTTTGAGCACAACTTGTAAAACTCACAAGCATTAAGCACCACAAGTAAATGATATTAGTTTTCATGACTTGAATGTTTGAATGAATAAAATAAACTCGGTTTATGCATAGTACAAAGTATAATGATTGTTATAAGTCTTAAAACTCAAGAAACAATACTCTTGTTTTTTATTTAATATTTTTTAACCAATTTTTATCTGCATTTCCTTTTAGATTTTTTTCATCTTTATTCCAGCTTTTCAAAGTATTGTTGAAATAAGCATTATAAAAAAGATATAGTTTGCCATCTAAAATTTTAAAAGTTTCAGGGTCTACTTCCACCTTTTCCCCAGAATCTCCCATTGCAAAAGCACACCAACCTCCATATTGAGGCTCATACTTTATTGGATTGGTTAAAAATTGTTTCTTATTATTTTCAGAGGAAAAGTAGTAAATAACACCTTCGTAAGTTACTGAAAAATTCGCTTTGCCCTTAATAGCTTTATTAGAGGTAAAATAAGCAATAAGATCATAGCCTTGTATAGCAAGTCCTTTTTCTAAGTTAAAATGCTTTTTCCTCTCTGTTATTGTATTTTGAGCGAAAAGTTGTGAGGAAATGTTCAATAAAAGAACTAAAATGAAATATCTCATATTTTTTTGATTTAAATATTATGAGACAAAAATAAATAAGCTTGAGAAAACAAAATGTAAACTATTTTACATTTTGCACAAAGTTTTTAATAATTTCTATATTAGGAATAATAATTTCTTTCTGAGAATAGGTTAAGATACCTTCTTTTTCAAGGTCTTTGAAAAGTGATATAATAGTTTGTCTTGTGGTACAAATGAGTTGTGCAATATCTTTCTGAGTTAAATAATTGGGTAATATAAATGTAGAAGACTGTACATTTTCTTTCTCAATAATCATATTTAAAAGTAGTAGTAGGCGTGTTTTAGCATCTTTAAATAAAATATTTTTATAGCTGTTCTGAATTTTTTTGAAATTAAAACCAATAAATTTTATATAATTCAAAGCAAAATCAGGTTTTTTATACATTATTTCTTCTAATTTTTCTCTGTAAAAAGTACAAATGATAGCCTCATCTGAAACTACCTTAAAAAACTCTTCGTTTTTTCCAGGTTTTTCTAAATTTAAGTCGCCAAACATATCACCCTTTTGAAGAATATCTATCAAAAGTTCTTCACCTTCTTCATTAATACTGATGAGTTTGATAGTACCTTGTTTTAAAAAGTAAATTCTTTCCTTATCACTAAAGGGTAAATCTATTAATTCATTTTTTTTAGATTTCTTAAACCGTTTTAAAATACATAAAGCGTCTATTTCAGAAAAACTCAAATTTCTAAAGAGTTTATGTTCATGTAAATACCAATATTTTAGGTTTGATGTCATATCTTTTTTACTTGCTGATGAATTCTGACTAAAATCAAGTTACTACAATTCATAAACTCTTATTATGTAGCTTAAATCTAGTTATTTACTTTTTAAGTAATACAATTTAATAATATTCTTTTTTGAGCTTACGGCCTTAGAGCTATAACAACACTAAAAAAATTACGTTTTATATAGAAAATGAAGAATAAAAATACTTTTGAGCCTTTGTGTGAAGAAGTAATAAAGTTAGATGATAAAATATAGAAGGCTTTAATTTTTTTCGTAAAAACTATGTTTTAATTTTAATAGTAAAAATGCATTTTAACATTAAATCCATATTTAATGATAAGTTATCTTAAAAGAATATTTTTTTTCTTTGTTTTGTTGAAGGCAGAGGTGTTTGCCCAGAACATAAATCTTATAAAAACTGTCCAAATCCCTTTTGTTCAAAATGTTTCTATGGATTTCTATGGAAATATCTATGTTGCAGATAGCCAAGGAAATTTAACACAATACAATGAAAAAGGAGATAGTTTGAAGCGTTTTGCTCCTGAACAAGTGGCAAACTTACATTCTTTAGAAGCATGGAAAGGGCTTGAAATACTTCTGTTTTACAGAGACTTACAACGTTATACTTGGTTAAATCGGTTTCTTGTACCTTTAGAAACTCAAAACTTAGATAGTGAAAAAATAGGATTTGCTCGTCTACTTACTTATGCTAATGATGGTAATTTATGGTTATTTGATGAACAAGATTTCTCTTTAAAAAAATATCAAACGAATACTAATACAGTTCATATTAAAACTCCATGCGATTTGATTTTTAACCCAAAAATATACTCTCTGAGCTTTCTGAGGGAATATCAGAATCAGGTTTTTCTAGTAGATTCAAATTCAGGAATTTTTATCTTCGATAATTTTGGAAATTACAAAAAAAATTTACAAATTAGTAACATAAATTTTATCAGTTTCGTTAAAGATGATATAGCATATATCGATAAAAATGTGTTATATTTACGTCATCTTTACACAGATGTTCAACATAAACTTCATTTGCCTATAGAATACAATTACAAAGATTTTTTTTTAATTAGCACCAATTATGTGTATCTTTTTACATCAAAAGAAATGCTAATTTTTAAATACAATAAAAAAAATCCATAATTGGATTCATTTGGCAAGGTTTTGGTAGTATTCATTCCAAATTATTGCAAAATGAGAAAACTGTTTACATATATTTTAATTCTCTTGAGTGTTTATATAGGTTTTGTAGAACCCGTAAAAGCCTCTGATACAGCTATTACTCAAGAAGAAGAATACAATCCAACAAATATAGAATTTGAGGTACGCTTAACAGCTCCCCGCCGATTTGCCGTGATTTTCGAAAATCCTGATGGTAATTCAATTTATGTGAAAGTATATGACATGGTAGGCAATCAAGTGGCTCAAGAAATATCTAATCATAAAGGACGTTTTGCAAAAGAATTTGATATGAGTAGCAGTCGTTCCGAAGTTTTCATTGTAGAAGTAGGCAATGCACGCATTAATAACACTAAAAGAGTATTCTTGCAGAAATGATAAACGCATGTATGTTCGTTTTTTAAAGCCTATTTTAGACATCTTATTTTCAATAATCACCTTACCTTTTATTCTGCCAATATTTTTGGCAGTTTTTTTATTGCTTTTGATTTTCAATAAAGGTAGAGTATTTTTCACACAAATACGACCAGGGTTACATGGGAAGCCTTTTAAGATATTCAAATTTAGAACTTTATATGATGAAAAAGAAGGTACTGATGAAGAAAGAGCTACTCCAATAGGTAAAATTTTACGCAAAACTTATTTAGATGAGTTGCCTCAAATATTGAATATTCTACTTTTAGATATGAGTTGGATAGGTCCCAGACCATTATTAATGGAATACTTGAATGTCTATACCACAGAACAACACCAAAGACACCATGTAAAACCAGGTATTACAGGGCTTGCCCAAATCAAAGAAAGTAAAAATGCTTCTCTTTCTGAAAAAACGCTTTGGGATGTTCGTTATGTAAAATCTATTTCTTTTCGTCTGGATGCTTATATCACATGGCATACAATTTTAAAAATTTTAGGAAGATAATTTTTGAGAAAAAATAAAATGAACGCTTATCTTTGTAAGCATTCAACCACCTCAAAATAATACTTCTCATGATACTCCTCGATGGAAAAAAAACTTCTCAAGAAATTAAAGATGAATTAAAGTTAGCAGTTGATGCAATCAGGCAACAAGGCGGAAAAATTCCTCATTTGGCTGCTGTTTTGGTAGGTAATGATGGTGCAAGTGAAACCTATGTAGCCAGTAAGGTAAAGAGTTGTGAAGAAGTAGGATTTGGCTCTACACTTATTCGTTTGGAAGCTAGTATTTCTGAAAATGAGCTATTACAAACCATTGAAAATCTTAATAACAACCCTGAAGTAGATGGTTTTATTGTACAATTGCCCCTTCCTAAACATATTTCTGAAAATAAAGTTATTGAAAGTATAGCTCCAGAGAAAGATGTAGATGGTTTTCATCCTATCAATATTGGTAGAATGGCAAAAAACCTGCCTGCATACATTCCAGCTACCCCTTATGGTATTTTACAAATGCTTGAAAGATACGATATTGAAACATCAGGAAAGCATTGTGTAGTAATAGGCAGAAGTAACATTGTAGGTTCACCCATGAGTATACTGATGGCAAGAAATACCAAGATAGGTAACTGTACTGTAACACTTTGTCATAGTAAAACCCAAAATCTAGAAGAATTTACCAAAAAAGCTGACATTGTAATAGTTGCTTTGGGAAAACCTGAGTTTTTGACTGCCAATATGATAAAAGAAGGAGCTGTTGTTATTGATGTAGGAATTACGAGAGTAGAAGATGACACCAAAAAATCGGGTTATCGAATAGTGGGTGATGTACGTTTTGACGAAGTAAGCCAAAAGGCATCATTTATTACTCCTGTTCCAGGTGGAGTGGGCTTGATGACTGTAACTTCTTTAATGCAAAACACACTCTTAGCTGCCCAAAAACGTGTTTATCAATAAAAAGCTTAAAAAGGTGAAGTTTTTCACCTTTTTTTATTTTGGAAAGTTTAAAGAACATAACACATCATTAGATTGTTAATAAAGATGTATCAATTAATTTTTATAAAATCAAATTTATGGAATATAGACGTTTAGGTAAATCAGGTTTACAAGTTAGTGTACTTTCTTTTGGCTCTTGGCTTACATTTGGCAAACAAATAGGCGATACAACAGCCGAAGACCTTATGAAAATTGCTTATGATAATGGCATCAACTTCTTTGATAATGCTGAAATCTACTCCAAAGGGCAATCAGAAATAGTAATGGGAAATGCCTTGAAAAAATTGGGCTGGTCAAGAGATACTTTTGTGGTATCGAGTAAAGTCTTTTTTGGAGCAGGTGGCAGATTGCCAAATCAAACAGGTTTGAGCAGAAAACACGTTTTTGAAGCTTGTGATGCAGCTTTAAAACGCCTGCAAGTAGATTACTTAGATTTATATTTTTGTCATCGCCCAGATAAAAATACACCCATTGAGGAAACAGTTTGGGCAATGAACGATTTGGTTAGAATGGGAAAAGTGTTGTATTGGGGAACATCAGAGTGGTCAGCTCAAGAAATTCAAGAGGCTTATTCTGTAGCAAGACAATATAATCTGATTCCTCCCACAATGGAGCAACCTCAATACAATATGCTTCACAGAGATAGAGTAGAAGTAGAATATACTCAACTCTATAAAAATATTGGCTTAGGAACGACTATTTGGTCTCCTTTGGCATCAGGAATATTAACAGGTAAATACAACGAAAATTTCCCAGATGATACAAGATTGAATATAGAGGGTTTAGAGTGGCTCAAAGATAGAGAGCTTACTGAAAGAAAAATCGAAAAAGTAAGAAAATTGACAACTTTTGCCAAAGAATTGGGTACTACCATGCCTCTTTTGGCTTTGGCGTGGGCAATTAAACCTGCTTATATCAGCACAGCAATTACAGGGGCTTCTAAAACGAGCCAGTTACAAGAAAATCTAAAAGCTATTGAGGTAGCCAACACATTACTAACACCAGAAGTAATGGCTAAAATTGAAGCTATTTTAGAGAATACGCCTGTAAACCCTATGTTTTAATAAAAAGCTCTTGGAAACAAGAGCTTTTTTATGAATAAACTTCTTTGGGATATTTTCTACGAATTTTATTAATCATGAATTTCTTACGCATCTCAAAACTATTGGGATGCATTTGTTCAAAATCGGAACGTAAGGCAAGCCAAAGCGTATGTTCTTGCTCTTGTAAAGCTTGCCAATCAATGTTTTTCTTTTCAAAATATTCTTCGAGAGTCATTACAATTTAGCTCTTTTTCTCCAATTACTTTTGCTTGTAGTAGGTTGTTGGTCAGTTGCTTGGCTGCTTTTTTTCTGACTTAAAAGCAAATCTACAACCATTGCTCCTACTTTTGCTTTAGTTTGGTTCTTTGGTTTTACCAGTTTCTCAGGAGTGAAATAATCTTTCACAAAATTGGTATCAAAATGCCCTGAAATGAAAGACTCATGTTCTAATACGAATTTACAGAACCCAAGCGTAGTTTCAATACCTGTAATTTGGTATTCATCAATGGCTCTTTTCATTCTGTTGATAGCTTCCTCTCTGTCCTTGCCTGTGGCAATAAGTTTTGCAATCATAGGGTCATAATAAATAGGAATTTCCATACCTTGCTCAAAACCATCATCTACACGAATACCTGCCCCTTGTGGACGTATATATGTTGTGAGTGTACCAATATCAGGCAAGAAGTTATTTGTTGGGTCTTCAGCATATACTCTGATTTCAAGAGCATGCCCTAATATTTTTAAATCTTCTTGTTTAAAACTCAGAGGCTCGCCTTGAGCAATTTTGATTTGTTCTTTGACCAAGTCTATACCTGTAATTTGCTCTGTAACAGGATGTTCTACTTGAAGACGAGTGTTCATTTCCAAGAAATAAAACTTTAAATCTTGTCCCATAACAAACTCTACTGTTCCTGCATTGAAGTACCCACACGAACGAGCCACATTTACGGCAGCCTCACCAATGGCTTTGCGTACTTCGGGCGTAAGAATGGGGGAGGGAGCTTCTTCAATTACTTTTTGGTGTCTGCGTTGGATAGAACATTCTCTTTCAAAGAGATACACAATATTACCATGTTGGTCACCCAAAATCTGAACTTCAATATGTTTGGGAGCCAATACAAATTTTTCAATAAATACAGAGCCATCACCAAAAGCGGAAATAGCTTCACTTACAGCTCTTTCCATTTGTTCTTCAAACTCTTTTTCGTTTTCTACAAGTCGCATACCTTTTCCACCACCACCAGCAGAGGCTTTGATGAGTACAGGATAGCCAATTTCTTCAGCAATTTTCTTAGCTTCTGTAATATCCGAAATTGCACCAGCTGTACCAGGTACCATTGGTACATTAAATTTCTTAGCAGATTCTTTCGCAGCCAATTTACTACCCATTACTTCAATGGCTTTTACAGGAGGTCCTACAAAAATAAGTCCTGCTTCTTCTACCATTTTAGCAAATTGAGCATTTTCTGAAAGGAAACCGTACCCTGGGTGAATCGCATCTACACCCAAACGTTTTGCCACTTCAATAATTTTTTCGCCTCTTAAATATGACTGGTTGCTTGGTGCTTCGCCAATACAAACAGCTTCATCAGCATAACGAACATGCAAAGCTTTTCTATCGGCGGTGCTATATACAGCCACTGTTTTGATACCCATTTCTTTGGCTGAACGCATGACACGCAAAGCAATTTCTCCTCGATTGGCTACTAAAAGTTTTTGTATTTTTTTCATGAAACAGATTATTCAAATATGTCGAATGTTTTATTTTTTATCTCTAAATCTTTTATTTCATCATAATCTTTGAATGAAATCGAAAAAGCTACTTTTTCTTCAGGTCTGATATTAGGATTTCTTATAGAAATCATTTCAATAGCTTTTATTGTGATAAATTTATCAAAAATGTAGATAAAATCACCCTTGCCAAAATTTCCTTCTATCAAATTCCCTACTAACACACCACCTCTGCCTGTAATTCTAAAAGTATCTATGATTTCAAAAATGGCAACTTTCATAATTTATCATTCACCACTTATAATTATTTCAGCGAATCTAAATACTTTTTTGATTTTTTCATAAAAATAACACCTTTATGTAGTAATGCCTATAGGCAAAATGTTGAAAATTTACTATCTTTGTTTAAGACTCAGACTATATTGAAACCTATAAGGTTTATGAATATTTTCTTTTACAACTAACTGATATACAAATCGAAACCTTATAGGTTTGATAAAATTTATATTTCATGCGAAAAGATTATTTGACAGGCAATGACGATGGGCTTTCGTCTTCAGATAAGGAAATAGAAAAAGCCTTACGCCCCCTAAGTTTTGATGATTTTACAGGACAAGATAGAATTGTAGAAAATTTAAAAGTGTTTGTATTGGCTGCCAAACAACGCCAAGAAGCTCTTGACCATGTTTTATTGCATGGACCTCCAGGGCTTGGAAAAACAACACTTTCTAACATCATTGCCAATGAACTGGGCGTAGAAATGATGACCACTTCGGGACCTGTTTTGGATAAACCCAGCGACTTGGCGGGCTTGCTTACCAAGCTCAATACTAATGATGTACTATTTATAGATGAAATTCATCGGTTGAATCCAATTGTTGAAGAATACTTGTATTCGGCAATGGAAGACTATAAAATAGATATTATGCTCGATTCGGGTCCCAATGCCCGAACTGTACAAATAGGACTAAACCCTTTTACACTCATTGGTGCAACCACTCGTTCGGGCTTGCTAACAGCCCCACTTCGAGCCAGATTTGCTATTAATTCTCGTTTGCAATATTATGATGCACAGCTTCTTACACAAATCGTGAAACGTTCTTGTGGTATTTTGGGAATGCCCATTTCCGAAGATGCAGCCTACGAAATAGCTCGCAGAAGCAGAGGAACGCCTCGTATTGCCAATAATTTACTCAGACGTACTCGAGATTTTGCACAAGTAAAAGGAGATGGTAAGATTGATATGAAAATTGCAGAAATAGCCCTCCAAGCCCTTGAAGTAGATAAAAATGGCTTGGACGAAATGGACAATCGTATTTTACTGACTATTATTCAGAAATTTAAGGGTGGACCTGTGGGAATAACCACGATTGCTACTGCTTGTGGTGAAGATGCTGAAACGATTGAGGAGGTTTATGAGCCATTTTTAATTCAGGAAGGGTATATCAAGCGTACAGCAAGAGGACGAGAAGCTACAGAACAAGCTTATAAACATCTTGGTATCAGCCACTTTACACAAGGAATAGATTTATTTGGAGGATAAAAAAGCCTTCTAAACTTTGTTTAGAAGGCTTTTAATTATATGTATGTTTTATTAAGCTGTTGCAGTTCCTGTTTTTTCTGCTTTTTCTTTGTAATACGTTTCAGAAAGGCTTACTAAATCTTTCCAAGCGATACTTTCAGCAGTCATAGGTACTTGAGCCAATAATACAGTTTGTACTTTTTCTTCAAAAAGCATGTTTTCTATATCTCTAAATTGCTTACCATTATTTTCTTTAAGCATTTTACGAGCAATATTTGGAAGAGCTTTTAAGTTTTCTTCTGTATAAATACCGTATTGTCTCATTTGGTTAGCCAACATATCCATTGCATAACTTTCGATTTCACCTACTTCTACTTGGATATTATTTGCAGCAACAATTTTTCTTTGAATTACAATCCAACGAAGGCTTTCTTCAAACATAGGATATTCTTTTTCAACATCTTCTACAGATACTTTTCCTTTATTTGAGAACATCAACCATTTTTTCAAGAATGCTTGTGGCAACTCAAAAGAATGAGCTTCCATCAATTTATCTTTGATAATAGCAGTCGTGAAAGTGTTGGCTTCTTTTTGTAAAGACTCTGTGTTTATTTGAGCTACTTTGTTTCTGAAAGTTGCTTCGTCTTTTACTTCTTCACCTGGGAATACTTTCTCAAAAAGTTCTTCGTTCATTTCGGCAGGCAAACTACGCTCTATTTTAGTAACTGTAAGTGTGAATGCTTCACCTTCAATTTTATCAAGAACAGCCTCATCAAAAATGCCCAACATATAACGAACATCTTTCAGATTATCAAATGAATCAGAAGGAGTGAATGTAATTTGGTTATCTTTAGAAAGACCTACAAATTGAGCTTTAGCTTCTTCTTTTACTCTTTCGGTGGGGATAAACACAGATTTGGTTTCAAAAGGAGCTTCATCACCAGCAAGTACATTTACAGATACCATGTTACCCATAATGACATCAGTAGCCTCAGAGGTTTCTACTTCTTGTCTTGAAGCAAATCTACTTGTAATGTTTTTGATAGCTTCATCAATGGCTGCATCATCAAAACTTACTTGATAGTTGGTTGCTTTGATGCTATCAAAAGAAAGCTCAAAAGGAGAAGAAGTTGCGATATCTACATGAAATGTAAAATCGGAAGCAGTTTTCCAGTCAAAACTAAATTCATCTTTGTACTCTTCTGAAGGCATTGGCTCACCCAAATAATCTATTTTGTTATCAACAAGATAGCTATTGACAGCATTACCAAAAAGTTTATTAATTTCATCAGAAAGAATCTGATTACCATATAAATTTTTGATAACACCAAGAGGAGCTTTTCCAGGACGGAAGCCTTTTAGATGAGCTTTTGCAGCGATCTTTTTCGTTTCAGTTTCAACGGCTTTCTGATAATCTTCAGTGCGTATCACCACTTTCAGTGTACCTAATGTTGAATCTTTTTTTATGAAAGTACTTTCCATACGATTGATTAATAGACTAAATTTTTGACTTAAAAAAAATCCTCTGCTGTTTTTGCAGAGGATTGTATCGGGTGCGGATGGAGGGACTCGAACCCCCACGGATCGCTCCGCCAGATCCTAAGTCTGGTGCGGCTACCAATTACGCCACATCCGCAAAAATTGAGATGCAAATGTAGATATTAGAAAAGTATAGTGCAAGTTTTTTTATAAAATTTTTTATAAAAAAATAAAACATGCCTGATATGCAAAGATATAAATTTAAAAGTTTTCTCTAGAAGCTTTGATAGAAGCCATATTTTCATCAGCCCATTGTACCAAACCTTTGATGTGAGGAATAAGCGTCTTACCTAAATCTGATATGGTGTATTCCACTCTTGGAGGTACTTCTGGATAAATGGTTCTTTCTAAAAGTCCGTCTGCTTCAAGAGTTCTCAGGGTTACTGTAAGCATTTTTTGAGAAATATCAGAGCCTATTTCTTTGTAAATTTCATTGAAACGAAGTGTACACTTCTCACCCAAAATTAATAAAACGAGAATAGACCACTTATCACCAAAACGGTCTAATACACTTCTGACTGGGCAATTGAGAACACTAGAATCACTTTTTTTCATTTTTTTTGAATTTTTCTATTTTGAAAGCCTTGATTTACAACAATAGTTACTTGATAGTAAGTCGCCTACTTTCTAGTGCCTTCTTGTTTATAATATACTTACTAAAGTATATTTGCTCTACAAAAGTAAGTATTATTTTAATTCCTCAACTATTAATCGTATGAAAAATATTTTAATAACAGGGGCAACAGGCCACTTGGGCACAACTGTCATCGAACATTTGGTTTCAAAAATGCCACCCAAACAAATTACAGCTTTGGTAAGAAATCTCTCTAAGGCAACAGATATTTTAACAAAGGGGATAAATGTTAGAGAAGGCGATTATTTTAAACGAGAATCGTTAGTAAATGCCATGCAAGGCATAGATACTGTTCTATTAATATCTTCTAGCGATTTTAATGACAGGTTCGGGCAACATAAAAATGTGATTGATGCTGCCAAAGAAGCAGGTGTGAAACATGTTTTTTATACAGGTGTAACCATGAAAGATATTGAACAGTCTGTGATGAAGCCTTTGTTAGAAAGTCATTTTCAAACAGAGCAATATATTCAGAGTCAGGGATTTCATTATACATTTTTGCGTAATGGTTTGTATATGGAGGTGATACCTACTTTTGTTGGGCAAAATGTACTTGAAACAGGTATTTTTCTGCCAGCTGGAGCAGGTAAGGTTGCCTATGCTTCTCGTAAAGATTTGGGTGAGGCAACAGCCAATATTCTTGCTAGCGAAGGACATGAAAATAAAATATATCACTTCACAGCACCTATGTCGTATTCGTTTGAGGAGATTGCTGAAGCTTTATCAGAGTTATCAGGCAAAAAAGTGCCATATATAAGTCCAGAAAGTAAAGTTTTTGAAGATACACTCAAACAGTGGGGCTTACCTGATGAAGTGGTTGGTATCTCATCTCTTTTTTCAATGGGTATAAAAAATAATGACTTTGATACACCTAACTCAATATTAGAAACAATACTTGGGCGTAAGGCTTTAGACTTAAAAGGCTTTTTAAAGGAAACATATTCTTTGTAATCATATTAGCATTTAGTCTGTTTTTTTGTTAAAAAACAGACTAAATCTTACGCTTCTATTTTTATGTTCTAAAAAATGTTTAAACATTAAAAGTTATAACGCTTTTTGGCTTGATATTTGTTGAATAAATTTTAAAAACAAAAAATATTTCTGCAAATGATTTTGTTTTGATATAAAATATCTTTAAGTTAGATAAAAAAAGTATGAAAAAACGAATAATTATTACATCAGTTTTGGCAATATTTTTAATAGGTGTAACAGGGATTTATTATGTATATAATAAACCTCATAGAGATGTCAAAGGTGAGAATGCTTTTGTAACAGTAGAAGCCAAACAACTTTTTGATGAGTATTCTAAAAATCAGCAAGAAGCTAACAAAAAGTATTTGGACAAAGTAATTGTAGTAAAAGGAGTAGTCAAAGAAGTTACTTTGCCTACAGATAATAAAGGAGGAGCAACTATTGTACTTGAAACGGGCGATGAAATGTTTGGAATAAGCTGTGGATTTGATGCCAAAGATAGCCAAAATCCAGCTGTGGGGAGTCAGATTGTTATTAAGGGTGTATGTACAGGGATGACAATGGATGTAGTTTTAAATAAATGTTCAATTCAAAAACCATAAACTCATGAAAAAAAGTCTACTATTTGTATTTGCACTTATTGTTTTACAATCTTGCTTGAAAGAAAACGCAGTAGATAAATTTCCAGAAGCAAGTTGCTATTCTGGAAGCCTAAGAGCAAGTTATAGCCTCGATATACGCCCTATTTTAGATGCGAGCTGTATCAAATGCCATAATGAAAACAATCCACCTAAAGGCTATAATCTGAAGCTTTATGCAGATGTAAACAGAGCTACCCAAAATAACTTGCTTTTTAATGTGGTAAATCATACAGCTGGCTTTTCTAAAATGCCTGCTGGAGCTGATAAACTACTTCAATGTGATATTGATAAAATCCGTAAATGGATTGAAAACGGAGCATTGAACGACTAAAATCGCCAAAACTTTATTCATCTTATTCTAATCTACTTTAAGTTTATGAAAAAACTTTTCTTATTTATCGCCCTCTTTGTAGTTACCAATTCATTTGCTCAAAAATATTTTACTCGTACAGGTTCTATATCTTTCTACTCGAAAGCACCTATGGAAAATATCGAGGCTACTAATAAACAAGCCTCTTGTGTTGTAGAATTTAGTACTGGAGATGTGGCTTTTACTGTTCTGATAAAAGGATTTCAGTTTGAAAAGGCTCTGATGCAAGAGCATTTTAATGAAAATTATTTAGAATCTGATAAATACCCAAAAGCAGAGTTTAGGGGCAAAATAGCTGAAAAAATAGATGTTACCAAAGAAGGAACATATGATGTCAATGTTTCAGGTACTATGAACATACATGGTGTAAGCAATCAAGTACAGACTAAAGGCAAAATTACAGTAAAACAAGGTTCAGCTATTTTACAAGCAGAATTTAATATTGGACTTAAAGATTATAAAATTGATATCCCAAGTGTGGTGAAGGATAAAATATCAAGTACAGTTAAAATTGTAGTGAATGCTGATTGCAAACCCTTGAAAAAATAAAAACAACTAAAACTACAAAATCTTATGAAGTATATATTTACTGTATTATTGCTGATAGGCTTCTCTGCTTATGGACAAGAAGATTTGCTTAAGGAATTGGAGAATGGAACAAAAGACACTACAGCTGTCTTCTCTACATTCAAAGGAACTAGAATTATCAATTTACAATCCATAGAAAACCCTGCAAGTAAAGACCTTATCTTTCTGATTTCTCACCGTTTTGGGAGGCTTAATGAAGGAATTTCGGAGTTCTTTGGTTTAGACCAAGCTACTATCCGTTTAGGTTTAGAATATGGTATCAACGACAATATTGCTGTTGGTTTGGGGCGAAGTTCTTTAAACAAAACTTTGGATGGTTTTGTGAAAATTAAATTGCTCAAACAAACGGCTGATAACAGAATACCATTATCTGTTTCATGGTTTTCAAGTATGGCAGCCAATACACTTTCATATACAAATCCTGCTCAAGACGATTTCTTGGGAGGGCGTATGGCTTACACACATCAACTTTTGTTAGCAAGAAAGTTTTCAAGTAAATTTTCTCTTCAAGTGTCGCCTACCATTGTACACAGAAACTTGGTCAATACTCCCCAAGACCCCAATCGAGTGTTTGCTGTGGCTATGGGAGGCAGATATAAATTTACCAAAAGATTAGCCATTACAGCAGAATATATTCCAACATTTACAGATATGCCTAATAATACACAATCTGTATCATTAGGCTTAGATATAGAAACAGGTGGGCATGTGTTTCAGTTACATTTTACCAATTCTCAAGGCATGATAGACAGATATTTCGTGCCTGAAACAACAGGACTTTGGGAAAAAGGAGATATTTATTTTGGATTCAATGTAGCAAGAGTATTTACATTGGGTAAAAGATAAATCTTATGGAAACATTAGGAAAAACTGATTCTTATTCTCTTGTTTACAAGGGAATAATGAAGGTTCTATTATATTCTGATGTATTTCAATATCCACTCACAAAAGAGGAAATAGCCCAAAGACACCCACTTAAAAATTTAAGTATAAAAGAGTTAGAAAAAGGATTAGCTGAACTGGTTGAAAAACAAGTTGTTTTCCAAATAAAAGACTTTTATACATTACAAAATAACTCTGAAAATATAGAAAGAAGGTTGAAAGCCAATTTGTTAGCTCAACAATACTTGAAAATCTCCAAAAGAATTGTAAATGTTCTCAAATATTTCCCTTTTGTAAGAGGAATATTTTTATCTGGATCAATATCAAAAAACTATATTGATGAAAACAGTGATATAGATTATTTTGTGATTACCAAAGCTAATTATTTGTGGGTAACAAGAACCCTATTTGTTCTTTTTAGAAGGATTGGATTACTGGGAAGTAGAAAACTTTTTTGCTTTAACTACATGATTGATGAAGAACATCTAAAAACTGAACATCAAAGTATTTATATAGCAACTGAAATAGTAACTTTGATACCTATGTATCAAGATGGTATTCATCAACAATTTTTAGAGGCAAATACATGGATAGAAGAATATTATCCAAACTATCCTATTCAAAAGGTTCCGAGTACTTCAAAAAATTGGTTTAAATCGTTATTAGAGTCTACACTTCAAACAATTGGAGTGAAAAAACTAAATAATAGGCTCATGCATCAAACTAAAAAAAGAAAAATAAAGTTATTTGGCGAACATATTTTTAGTGATTCCATCAAACTTTCTAATTTCCAATCTTATATTGCAAAAGATAATATGAAACCACATTATCATGCAATTACAGAAAAATATGAAGAAAAAATTCAGAGTTTTGAGGATAAAATGCAGATTTCACTGCTTTAATTATGGCTAAAATCCTTTTCACACATTCTTACTTCTATTTGTTCGACTCAAAACAGTGGTCATTCAAACAGCCTTACCCACCTTATGCAACACTACTTGTGGCTGCATGGATGCGAGAAAAAGGGCATGAAGTCTATTTGTGGGACTCCAATTTGCAAGAAAATACACATAGTTTTGTAGAAAAATTAGAGGCTATTCAGCCTGATTTTTTAGTAGTGTATGATGATAGTTTTAATTATCTCACTAAAATGTGCCTTACTACTATGCGTGAAGCATGTTTTGAAATGTGCAAATATGGAAAAAAATATAAGGCTACAGTTATTGTTTCAAGCTCAGATTCCACAGACCACTACGAAAAATATTTACAAGAGGGTGCTGATATAGTCATTCGAGGCGAAGCGGAGCAAACTTTACTTGAAATCATAGAAAAACCTACAAATTTAGAACATATTCGAGGAGTTGCTTACAAAACAGAAAACGAAATCAAAACAACTCCCAAAAGAGAGATTTTTAAAAATTTAGATATTTTGCCTATTCCTGCATGGGATTTGGTAGATATGGATGCTTACAGGCAAATTTGGGAGAAGCATCATGGTTCTTTTATGCTGAATATTGCTACTACAAGAGGATGCCCTTATAAATGTAATTGGTGTGCCAAGCCTATCTATGGCAATCGGTATAATGTTCGTTCACCTGAAAAAGTGGTAGATGAGATAAAAATGCTTGTGGAGCGTTTTGATATTAGTAATTTTTGGATGTGTGATGATATTTTTGGTTTAAAACCCAACTGGGTTCAAGAATTTAACAAACTTATTCAAGAAAATCAGTTAAAAATTAAATATAAAATTCAGTCAAGAGTAGATTTACTTTTAAAAGAAGATACCATAGATAGTTTAGTGGCTTCAGGGCTGTATGAAGTGTGGGTAGGGGCTGAGAGTGCATCTCAAAAAATACTGGATGCTATGGATAAAGGGACAAAAGTAGAAGAAATTTATCAAGCAACTCACTTGCTTAAAGCAAAGGGAGTTAGAGTAGCATTTTTTCTTCAATTCGGATATTTAGGTGAAACAGAAGAAGATATACAAAAAACAATAAAAATGGTAGAAGAACTTTTGCCTGATAATATTGGAATTTCAGTTTCTTATCCTTTGCCCAACACCAAGTTTTATGACATTGTCAAATCACAACTCACAGAAAAACAAAATTGGGTAGATTCTGACGATTTAGCAATGATGTATAAAGCTACTTATGCTCCTCAATATTACAAATATCTCCATCGGTATGTACACAGAGTATATAGAAAAGCAAAACATAAACATCAAATACAACATAATCAAACACCTTTTTCTAAAAAAATGCGTTCTTTGATGGCTTATACATATCATGCTGTTATTGAAAAATTAGAGGCTGGTCGTTTGAATTTATCTAAATAACACTATGAATTTAGAGGTAAATGCAGCCTTTTCTAAGCAATCAGTATATTTTGATGAATATGACTATAGCAACGAAATACTGGTGTATATGCGTACACAAGTACGCAATCATGTACTTAGGTTTCTAAAAAAAAATGATTATATACTTGAACTCAACGCTGGTACAGGCTTAGATGCTTGTTTTTTTGCTGATTATGGTTGTAGCATTCATGCAACAGATATTTCAGATGGAATGCTGAAGCGATTTCAAAAAAAATTAGACACAAACCCTCATTTGCAAGAGAAAATACAACTTCAAAAATGCTCTTACACAGAACTTGACCATGTCAAGGCCAATCAATTCGATTATGTTTTTTCTAATTTTGGAGGACTTAATTGTATTCCTGACTTACGAGAAGTAACAAAATATTTGCCTAACATGCTCAAAAAAGGAGCTTATATAAGCTGGGTTATTATGCCTCCTGTTTGTTTGTGGGAAATAAAAGATATTTTTAAAGGTCAATTTGCGTCTGCTCTACGAAGATTCAAAAAAAATGGTACAAAAGCTCATTTAGAAGGTGAATACTTTGATGTATTTTATTTTACCCCTTCACAAGTACAAAAATCTTTTGGAAAATCATTTAAATTGGTATCTTTAGAAGGAATGGGAGGTAT
Source organism: bacterium 336/3 (assembly GCA_001281695.1). Classification (NCBI taxonomy): domain Bacteria; kingdom Pseudomonadati; species bacterium 336/3. The sequence continues at coordinate 1,528,424 of LJIE01000001.1, forward strand.
CATGCCTCCACCAAGCAAGGAAAATTTTCCTGAAAAACATCCTAAATTATTTCAGAAATTGATAAAGTGGGATGAAAAACTAAGAGTCTATTTTCCGTTTAATGCTTGGGCAGACCATTTTATCATCACTTTGCAATATACAGGTTAATGGAGTTACTACAAGATAAAACATATATAGAAGGAGTATACTATCTTTCAGAAAAAAAGCAGGATTTTGAAAATATATACCTAAAAGTCAGAGAAAAAGAAAATAGGGTTTATACAGATACAGAGGTTTCACAAATCCCTTTTGTAAATGAATACTTCCCAAATTATCAGGAATGGCTTTTAAGGCAAGAATCTTCTAAAAGATTTCTAACTTATATACAAGGTTTAAAAAATCAGACGATTTTAGAGGTTGGTTGTGGAAATGGCTGGCTTTTAAATTATTTGGCTACAAATGTTCCTGAAAATACGTATATGGGATTGGATATGAATGTTTTAGAGCTTGAACAGGCTGCAAGAGTATTTGAAAATAAGCAAATCTCTTGGGTGTATGGAGATATTGAAAAGCATATATTTCCTCCCAAAAGTTTTAACATTATTTATATTGCTAGTAGTATACAATATTTTGCAGATATAAATGGTTTGATAGACAAATTATCTATTCTTTTAAAACCAAAAGGTCAAATACATATTTTTGATAGTCCTTTCTATACTAGAGATCAAAAAGAAGAGGCTAAAAAAAGAACCCTCCAATATTATACAGAATTAGGTTTTTCAGAGATGGCAAAGTATTATCATCATCATACTTGGGAAACACTCCAAAAAGATGAGTATCGAATTTTATATAAACCTGCCAACTGGAAAAATTGGTTGAATATCAGCCATTCACCTTTTCCTTGGATTCGGATTGTTTCTTAAAAAGAATAGAATAATATACATTCTTAATTTGATTAACCGTCCATACAAAATCATGCTTTTGTGTCCATTCAAAGGCTCTTTCTTGTGATTTTCTATATATATCAGGGTTTTTGAGTAAATACATGACTTTTTCAGCCAAAACAGTATAATTATTAGATGGCACACTTTCTGCATATTCAGGGCTTAAATCGCTAATTAAGCCTACATCAGAACCACAAACGACAGTTTTACATGCCATTGCTTCTGTTACGACCACAGCCTGAGCCTCATACAAAGAAGTATGCAAAAGAATATGAGCTTTTTGTAAATGCTGAATAATCTCTATCCTTGGTAAGATTCCTAAAAAATTAATTTGTTTATCAATGCCTAAATCTTTCGCAAGAGTATGTATTTTGCCTTTGAGTGTATCAAAACCTATCATAGTAAGTGTTGCTGTTGGTGTATATTTCAAAATTTCTTGAAAAGCCAAAAGCAACATTTTTTGGTTTTTTACAGGGTTCAAATCAGCTACATGAACGAGTCTCAAAGGTTCTGAAATATTTTTTTCTGTGTTTAAAGGTATAAAAATAGCTGTATCAACACCATATGGAATAACAAGAGGTTTTTTTGTAATACCATTTTGCTCCAGTGTGAGTTTTTGAAAATGAGTAAGACAAATTAGTTCATTAGCTTTGCTGTAAGCCCATTTTGCAATTTTAGCTTTTCTACCATTTTTCTGAAAAATACCATATCCAATTTCAGCAATACCTACCGAATCGCCTCCTTGTAAATGAATGATAACAGGTATTCTAAACAAAATCTTTAAAATAACAGCTAATACTCCACATGGATAACCCCAAAAAGCGTGTATAAGGCGTGGTCTATAAATAATTAAATCTTTGATAAATAAACCCAGCAACCATAAAACCCTAATTCCAAGAGAAACCTTATATCCAAAAGGAACAGCCCTGAGACGAAAACCTTGGGGTTTAAAACCCTGATTGGGTGCTGTAAGTGAGTAAACAGAAAGTTCATAATCTTTTCTGAGATGTTCAACCAATTCCATCAGTACAGGTACACCTTGCGAAAAATACCCTGAGCCGATACCTCCAACAGTCAATATAGCTATTTTGGGTTTCAATTTGTTTTGTTTAAAAGGTCAAATACTTTTTCTGCTACAAATTCGGGAGTGTAACGAGTAAGACAATGAATATCGCCTCTTTTACAAATTTCTTTGAAGCAATTGCCACATTCCAAATCCGAAGAATCAAGAAAACAAGTGTTTGATAATCCCGAATTCATCCAATAACTTGGCGTAGAGCCTAAAATTACTAATGTAGGGGTTCCAACAGCAAAAGCAAAATGTAGTAGTCCAGAATCTTCCGAAATAACCATGCGAGCTTTTTTTACAATTGCTAAAGCCTCTGAGGATGAAGTTTTTCCAACTAAATCAATGCAATTTTCTTTTCCCAAATAAGCATGTAAAATCTTAGCTTTTTCGGCTATCAAACCAATACCAATCACCAAAAAAACAATACTTGGTAATTTTTCTTTAATTATTTTACAAAGAGCTATATAATTATCTATTTGCCAATTTCTTGTTTCAAAAAAACCTGCAGGATTAATAATGATAAAAGGTGTTGAAATTGAAAATTTCTCTAAAAGGTCTTCTGATAAAGATTTTTGTTTAAAACGAATATCGTGGTCAATAGAGCATTCTACAAAGCCCAAAGCGTCAATGGTACGCTTGTTGCGTTTACCTGCAAAAATAGGAGAAAATTTATCAAACAATGCCCATGCTTTTGGAAATAGAAAAGTACCTGCCAAATGGCTGATTTTATTATTTTGTAAATCTATAATCACATCATACTTTCTCCAAAGTAGCTTTGGAATAAGTAGAAGTGTATAAAAGACGTGCTTTTTAAAATTTCTCTTTCCTTTTATGATAAAAATTTTATTGAAAAGATCGATATTTTGAGGGATATCAGCTGTTTCATCACGAGTTAGAAAATCAATAATGGTGTCTGCTGGTAATTGCGTTCTAAGGCTTTGAATATAAGGTAATGTAATGACTACATCACCCATTGCTTGCAAGCGAATTACGAGTATTCGTTTGGGTGGAGTAGTTTCTTTCCATTTTTTACATTGTATTTTTTCTGACATTTAGCGAATCAAATCTTTTAAAGCACTTTCCAAAGTAGCAAATTCATATTCAAAACCAGCTTTTACGATTTTTTCATTAGAAACATTATTTCCACCAACCACCATACTTGCCATTTCGCCAAGTAATAAATTTAGAGCAAATGATGGTACATTAGGCAGAAAAAGAGGTTTGCCCATAGTTTTTGCTATTGCTTTTGTAAAATCTTCATTGGTGACAGGTTTATTTCCTACAGCATTATAAATATCCTGAATATTTTCATTTTCAAAAGCATATACAAGCATACGAGCCATATCTTTAATATGTATCCAAGACATATATTGTTTACCACTTCCCAATGCAGAACCTGCAAAAAACTGTATAGGCTGCATAATTTTAGCCAAAGCACCACCTTCTTTTGCAAGTACAATTCCAATACGCATAATAGCTGTTCTGATGCCTAAATTGCTAATTGCTTCAATACTTTTTTCCCACTTTTCTGTAACTTCTGCCAAAAAACCATCTCCTTTGGGAGAGTTTTCAGTGAGGAGAATATCTTTTGTATCAAAACCATAAAAACCGACAGCAGAGGCAGATACAAATGCTTTTGGTTTTTTAGAGCTTTTCTCAATAGCTTCTGCAAGTAGTTGTGTAGAAACAACCCTACTATCAATAATTTCTTTTTTGTAGGAATCTGTCCAACGTTTATCAGCTACACCAGCCCCAGCTAAATGAACAATATAATCAGTTTGAGATATAGCTTCAATATCTATTTGTTTTTTTTCTATATCCCAATGATAAGTTTTGATAGAGCCACTTTGCTTGCTTCTGCTCAAATAACTTACTGTGTAATTTTTTTCTTGAAGAAGTTTTGTGAGAACTTTGCCTACTAAACCCGTTCCACCAGTAATAAGTACATTCATAAATATTGATTGTTTGAAGGATATTCACTTTTTAAACTGTTTGTGAAATTACTTTGTTTACCTCTTTTTTCTTTTCTCTTTTTTCCCTTTTACTTTCTCCTGTTTCAAAAAATCATCTTCTACCTTCGTATTCCTCAAAATAGCTCTTTGTAATACTTTAGGAGGGTACGAAATGACTTCAGGAATATCTTTTTCAGGCATATTGCCTGTTTTGAGAGCCTGTTTTTTTGAACATGAAAATATTTCAGATATAATCTGATTGTTTTCCAAACGGTAAGATGAAATTAAAATATTGTCCATCACTTCAAAACAACTTACAAAACTATTGTTTAAAAGCACCATATCCATCTTGATACCATTGTTTTCATCAAGTGTATAAATACCTTTGGTGGCATCTTTTACAACCAAAGTATAATCTCTTGGCGATTTATCGTAGATAATTTTAAAAGTAAATTTATGAGCTGAATCTGTAGGTAGAATATGGAGTTCCATTGGGATTTCCTGCTTTTTACCTTCTCCAGTAAAAATTTCTAATTTACCTTTCCAGATGCCCTTCCAAGCATCTAAAGCTGTGTTTTGGGCATGAATGTTGCTCTTTAGCCCTAAAAGCAAACAAACAATTACAACAAAAATATTTTTCATACTGATTGGAAAGTAAAGTTTTTGGGATAAATTGGTGATTCTTTTCAAAAAAAGCTAATTTTAGACAAAATTTTTAACTTTTAACTTACTACAAATCAAATGGGTTTTGTTATTTGGAATGTCCATCCCGAAATGTTTCATTTAGGTCCTGTAAAGGCTGCATGGTACGGACTTCTTTTTGCACTTGCTTTTTTGGCAGGTCAGTATGTTCTTTCTAAAATATTTAAGATAGAGGAGAAATCTGAAAAAGATTTAGAAGCCTTTACTTTTTATATTATTATTGCTACAGTTGTAGGAGCAAGATTAGGGCATTGTTTGTTTTATCAACCTGACTATTATTTGAGAAATCCTTTAGAAATACTTAAAATTTGGGAAGGAGGTTTAGCAAGTCATGGGGCAACAGTTGGGATCTTATATGCTACTTATTTATATAGCAAACGTTATAAGGTTTCGTACTTATGGATTTTAGACAGACTAGTGATTGTAGTGGCTTTGGGAGGTGCTTTTATTCGTATGGGGAATTTGATGAACTCTGAGATTATTGGAAAACCTACTGATGAACCTTATGCATTTGTATTTGCAAATAGATGGATGGAAAACTCTTTTGAAAACTATGAAGAAACTGAGAAGTCTGGATATAAAAAGAATTATACAGAGAAAGGAGAGGGACAAGAAATAAAAATAGGTGATACATTAGTAATCCCTTTGAAAATTACTACTTCTTTTGATGGTAATGTTACAGATAAACAACAGGCAATAACATTCCTTCGAAAAAATATACCAGTTTTTTATGCTAGTAGTGAAGATTTAAGAGAACATATTAAATTACACCCTAATCCTAAATTTGTAGCTATACAAGATGGAGAAACCATTCAAGTAACATGGCAGGTTTATGGTATACCAAGACACCCATCTCAATTATACGAATCTATTTCTACATTTTTGCTTTTTGTGCTTTTATTAAGTCTTTACTATCGTTACAAACAAAATACACCTGAAGGTTTGCTTTTTGGTTTATTTGTTGTAATTTTATTTAGCTTAAGAATTTTATACGAATTCCTTAAAGAGAACCAAGTTTCTGGAGAAGATGCACTTAAAGATGCTATTGGTATGAATATTGGACAACTTTTAAGTATCCCAATGGTAATTATAGGTATAGGAGTTTTGTACAAAACATTTACAAGGAAACAATCAAAATAATATGAAAAATAAAGAAGACATTGTAAAAGATTGGCTACCACGTTATACAGGTATGCCTTTAGAGGAGTTTAAGCCTTATATTTTGCTTACAAACTTTAGAAACTATGTAGATATTTTTGCAGAGCAATTCAATGCAAAAATATATGGTGAAGATAGAGCAATGCAAGCAGTAAGCTCAGATGAAATAACCCTTATCAATTTTGGAATGGGTAGTGCTATGGCTGCTACCATGATGGATTTACTAACAGCAGTTAGTCCTAAAGCAGTTTTATTTTTGGGTAAATGTGGTGGACTCAAAAAGAGAACAGAAATTGGAGATATGATTCTTCCTATTGCAGCGATTCGTGGTGAGGGAACAAGCCAAGAGTATATGCCTGCAGAAGTACCATCTTTACCTTCATTCCGCTTGCTTCGTTCTGTTTCTTCTATGATTAAAAAACACGAATTGGACTACTGGACAGGAACTGTTTACACTACCAATCGAAGAGTTTGGGAGCATGATGAGAAATTCAAAGATTATTTGGTGCAAATCAGGGCTGCTGCTATAGATATGGAAACAGCAACTATTTTTACAGTAGGTTTTAGTAATGATATTCCTCGTGGGGCTTTGCTTTTAGTTTCTGATAACCCTATGACTCCCGAAGGTGTAAAAACTTCTGAAAGTGACAAAAAAGTAACAGCTAATTTTGTAGGAAAACATATTCAGATAGGAATTGATGCACTTTTGGAACTTGCTCACTCAGGAGAGTCAGTAAAACATTTACGTTGGGATTAACCATTTTAAAATACTAGACAATCATTGAACCCCACATTTCACCATACAGATTTGATAGAAGATATTATCAAAAAGAACTATCATAATGCTTTCGTATTGTATAGTTTGGGGATTCCTTTTTATCATTACGAAAAAATAGCTTTAGAGAGTGTTTGCCAACAAAAGAAACTTGAAATAGACTATGTTTTGCATTTACTTTCTGAAGCAAATTTTTCTATTGGTTCTGAAATTCGGAAATTAAAAAACACTACAGTAGAGGCTATTATAGGTTATCTGAAGCATCAACATATCTTTTTCTTACAAAAAAAGATACCTTTTATAGCTCATCTTATTGAAAATCTGCCTGAAAAAAAACGATTATTTACAGATTTGCAACTGATGTTCCCGCTTTTCGCTGAGGATTTTATTCATCATATTCATGAAGAAGAAGACTCTTTTTTCTATTATATCCTATCTTTAGTAAAAGCCTCAAAATCTATAATAAATAAAGCACAACTCTATGAGTTATTACAAAAATACTCAATTCAAGAGTTTGCTTTGGCTCATGATACTCATGATGATGAAATGCAGGGTATCAGACAACTTACCAATCATTATCAACTACCTGAAAAAGCTTCTTTATTTGTGCAAGTAGTGTATTTTCATTTACAAGATTTGGAACACCATCTACAACAGCACGCCTATATCGAAAATGAAATACTTTTTCCAAAAGCTCTTGTTTTAGAAAATACCCTCAAACAAGAATTTTTCGAACAAAGCAAATGGAATTGATTTTAGATTTCAGACGTTAGATATTTAGACATTCAAAATCATGAAAAACCTTCAAATAGTACTCTTTTTAAGCATATTTATCTTGGGAGCTTGTAAAAAAAGTGAAAATAATACCACACCTAAAGATGTAGTTATTTGTTATACCTTTGATGAAGGTTTTACAGGTAGAGTTCGTCATACTTTGCTTTCTACATCTCTCAAAAATATGGAACAACACGAATTGCATAAAAATTCTCAAAAAGTAGTGTTGTCAAAATCTGAAATGAAAACGATTGTACAAGCTTTTGAAAAAAATGACTTTAAAACAATTGCAACAAGCTCAATGCCTGTAGCTGATAGAGGTGGGGTACAACTCGAAATGCGTTATGGGAATGGAAGTGTACGTATTTTGAAATCAGATGCCAATGATAGTTTTGTGAAAGAAGCAGATAGACCTCGTTTCCAAAATTGCAAAGAAGCAGTTGAAAAGCACCTTAAAACTGCTTCAAATAGCTCCCCTGCTGAAGAAAAATAACCTAATCCAAATGCCATCTTACACCCAAAAAGCCTCTAATGCCCTGCATAGATGCAAAACCATATGCTGTATCAAATGTTTCTGAAAAAGGCTGGCTTGGATTAAACAGTGGATTTTCTGGAATAAAATTTAAAAAGTTTTTCACTCCTCCATAAATCTGAATATTATGAGCAAGTGTAGTAGTCAGTTGTATATTTTGAATACTATACCAAGGCGATTTACTGGGTCTGGGATCATTTTCTACAAGAACCAAAGGCATAGGACTATATAAATTTCCAGTCCAATCTATGGTTGTACGCAGAGTTGCAAAAGTATAACTAGCATTAAAAGTTGCTGAAAAGGGCGATACTAGTACCTGATTAGTTCTTTGATCATTTTCTTGTATAAAAGATTGCATAGTAGTAAAGCCTGTATTGAGTTTAAAACCTTTGTCATTCATCCAATCTGCATTTAAGCTAAAACCTCTTACAGTCGAAAAACCATCTAGATTATCATAAATAATCTGATTTTGGTCGGTATTATAATCTGGAAGAATACGATTGATAAAATGTGTATAAAATCCATTTCCTTCCAATGTTAGCACATTTTTGCTCCATACCATTGTTTTTTGATAACTCAAATTTGCATTCCACGATTCTTCAGGTCTTAAATTATTGGCAATGACTACTTGTCTTGCTCCAGTAAGAGCAGCATGGTCTTCTGTAAACAAATTGACTACTCTAAAACCTTTCCCTATATTCAAACGGACAATGTTATCTTCATTGGCTGTAAATTTGTAAGCTAAACGAGGAGTAACTACACTTCCATGAGCTGAGTTATAATCGTAACGAGTGGCTACGAGCAAACTGTGTTTGTCGTTGAATTTGGTTTCATTTTGAACAAAGACACCAGGTAAGTAAATTTTGCTAGGCTGATTTGTATCTATATTATTAGGGGAAGCCGTAGCAGGCGAATTATCATCATAAAAAGTATATCTGAAGGCTGTTCCCGCCAAAAAATCATTTTTCTTAGAAAGAGGCTTATTCCAAAGTATTTGACCAAACGCAATGCGTTGTGTACTCATATAAGGAGTATTACCATAAAAAGAATCTTGGTTATGTGAATTAAAAGAGTACATCAAAGATATTTTCTCTTTTGTAGGTAAATCATATTGCCCAATTGCTTCAAAACGTTTGGTATAAATACTCTCTCCATAGATTTGGTCTGAACCCCTTAAACTGTTGTTAAAATCCAAAACGCCACCCATTCTGTTTTCTTGGATATACCTGAGAGCCAAAGAAGAAACTTTTTCATCTATTCTCTCTACTTTCCATTTATTGAAAACAGAAAATCGTTGTTGTAAAGGAATATCAATAAAATTATCCTGATTTACATCTCTTTTATTGTTAAAATGGTAAAAATTACCACTTAGCATGGTTGAAATTTTATTCCATTTTTTGGAAAAACTTCCATCTATATTACTTTCCAAATGAGATGTCCCAAATACATCAAAGGCTATTTTATCTGCCTGTTTAGGAGATTTCGTAATAATATTAATCAGCCCTCCCACAGCTTCCGAACCATACAGTGTTGAAGCTGGACCTTTGACTATTTCAATCCGTTTGATAAGGCTGGTAGGAATGCCACTTAGCCCATAAACTGTACCCAAACCACTTACAATGGGCATACCGTCAATCAGCACCATTGTATAAGGTGATTCCATACCATTTATTTGGATGCCTCCAGTACCACAAACACTACAAGCAATTTGAGGACGAATGCCATTTACATTCTGTAAAGCATCAAAAAAAGTGGGAGCAGGGTTTTTCTGTAAAAAACGATCATTGTAAACCTCTACTAAAATCGGACTTTTACTAATTTCCGTTTCTTTGAGTGTCCCAGAAACGACAATACTTTCCAACTCGTCTGTAAGAGTGGCTATAAGCTCTAATGTACTATTTTGTTCAGTTATCGTAATTTTCCTTGCTAAAGGTTCAACACCTATTCCATTGACAAACAAGGTATAATCTCCATTAGAAATATTGCTGATTTTAAAAAAACCTACACTATCTGTAACAGCTCCCAAAGAAGTTTTGTCTAATCGAATGGTAATACCTGCTAAGCCTTTTTGAGTCTTATCTTTCACGTAACCTTCAAGAATATGTTGCCCTTTTAAATTGTAACTTGTTAAAAAAAAGATAGTTATAATAAGAATAATTCTAATCATATAGGTTTGAAAATGTTATGTTATACAATGATAACGCTTTAAATGCAACATTGTTGCATTTATTACAAAATTATATTTATATAATTTTGTACAAATATATAAAAAATAAATTTTAGGCTAGTCTAAAATTTTAAAATATATTTATCAAAATATAAAAATAGGCTCGTAATGATATTTATTAAAAAAAATAACAGAAAGTTAATATTAGAAAAATACAATTAAAACTTAGAAAAAGTAGAATTTTTTGTACTTGCATACAACATTCTTTATAACTTATCAGATATTTTACTAAAAGAGAATTTGTTTGGCAGTATCTTTGTAACTCAAACATCTATTACCAAGTTTTTTATCCTTACAATTTTTCTATGATAAGAACTTTACAATATATTCAAACTCCTTGGGGGTATTTTGAGTTAGAAGCTCATTCAGATTTGGAAGTAAAAATCATGGAAGACTCGGCTTGGCAAGAAGGCCTTTTTTATGGTAAACCTCGTCATGGACATCCCGAAGGAAAAATCATCAATCATATTCATGAAGTACTCGAAAACGTAGAAAATCTACGTTTTCGAGTATCTTTAGAAATGTACGAAAAATTAAGACTCATCACGCTTATTCACGATACTTTCAAGCATAAAGTAAACGAAACGATTGCCAAAGTTGGAAAAAATCATCATGCTTTTATTGCGAAAGAATTTTCAGAGCAATATATTGCAGATAACTCCGTTTTGGAAGTGATAGAACTACACGATGAAGCCTATCATGCATGGCGTAAAATGCGTCATGAACAAAATCAGGTAAAAGCAGAAAAAAAGCTCCAAGAATTAATAACTCGACTAGGAGATAATTTGGAACTGTTTTATTTGTTTTTTGTATGTGATACTCAAACAGGTGATAAGACCCAAGAACCTTTGCGTTGGTTTGAAAGTAAAACAGGTGTTATTCGTGTGGATGCTAGAGAATTCTAAAATCTAAATTTTTGTTTCGCTTGAAGAAAATATTATTCATTTGTTTGTTTGTATGCTTTCAGAGCAATGTTTTTGCCCAAAGGTTAGGTACTATTAAAATTGCCAAACTCAAATACAATGGTGGTGGCGACTGGTATGCTAATAAAACAGCATTACCAAATCTGATAGACTTTTGCCGTAAAAATTTGAGAATGAATTTGAAAGTGGAGGAAGAAGTGGTAGAAGTGGGTAGTCCTGATATTTTTTCGTATCCATATTTGTATATGACAGGGCATGGCAACGTGAATTTTTCTACTCAAGAGGCTCAAAATTTACGTCGTTATCTCATAGCAGGAGGTTTTTTACACATCGATGACAATTATGGTTTAGATAAATACATTCGTACAGAAATGAAGAAAGTATTTCCTGAACTGAGTTTCGTAGAATTACCTTTCAATCATCCTGTTTATAATATAAAATATTCATTTCCAAAAGGTTTACCTAAAATTCACGAACATGATGGCAAGCCTTCTCAGGGCTTCGGTATTGTTTATGAAGGGCGTTTGGTGTGTTTTTATAGCTATGAATGCGATTTGGGTAACGGTTGGGAAGACCAATCTGTACACAATGACCCTGAAGAAGTAAGACAACAAGCCTTGCGTATGGGAGCGAATATTTTGTTTTACGCATTTACCAATTATTAATCAATAACGTAAAAAAGGGATTTCTTATTTAAGAAATCCCTTTTTTACAGTCCCTTTTACCCGTTCTTTTTAAGTTTGGCTGGAATAATCTTTTTCTTTGTAGTGGGCTTTTTTTCCTCTACAATTTCAGGTTTGGTGTTGGTATTTGTCGTATTTGTATTATCTTTCTTATTGAGTTTGGCTACATAATCTTCCAAATCTGGAATGCTATGAGCTACTGCCCCATTGTTATCAACAACAGGCATTGTGATAGAGCCATTAGTCCCACCATTTTTATTCAATAAATCCCACATTTCCTGATTGTTTTTATCATCTTTTGTGGTATTGAGTTCTGTAAATGGAATTTTATTTTCTTTGAGATATTTTACAGTCCAACTACATCTTCCACAACCATCCATCGTGTAAACCTTGATTCCAGATTTGGTATTTGTCGTACTTGTCAGATTTGTGTTACCTTTCTTATTGAGTTTGGCTACATAATCTTCCAAATCTGGAATGCTATGAGCTACTGCTCCATTGTTATCAACAACAGGCATTGTGATAGAGCCATTAGTCCCACCATTTTTATTCAATAAATCCCACATTTCTTGGTTGTTTTTTTCATCTTTTGTGGTATTGAGTTCTGTAAATGGAATTTTATTCTCTTTAAGGTAATTTACAGTCCAACTACATCTTCCACAACCATCCATCGTGTAAACCTTGATTTGTCCCCAAGATGTAAAGGACAAAAAAAGTAGTGCTATACACAATTGGAGTATTTTTGTCTGATTTTTTTTCATATTTTGAGAAGGTTAATTTTTGTTTTAATAACATACTTATTTTATAGTCTAATCTCTATTGAAAGCTAAAGTAGTATAAGTAAATTTAAATAAGTTTTCTGAAAAAAGAAATTTAATCTTAGATTTCTTTTCCCTTTTGATTTAGAAAAATATGTGAAAAAACTTAAATAAAGCATGTTTGTACTTTTAGATATAGATGGCGTACTTGTGACAACCCCCTCTTGGAAAAGCGTAGAGTTACTAGCTGATGGATTTATGAAATTTAATGAAATGGCTACTAAAAACTTGAATCTTTTTTGTCAAAATAGAGAGATAAAAATCGTTTTAACATCTACACACAGAATTAGTTATGAGGAAAATATTTGGAAAGAGATATTTGCTTTTAGAGGTCTGAATTTTGATAAAATTTCAAAAATCAATAAAATTTCAAAAATCAATAATGTTTCAAAAATCGAAAATTTGAATAGTAGGATTGTAGAAATCGAAAATTGGGTAGGTCGACAAGAAATCCCCACAACATATATTATTATTGATGATGATATTTCTTTATATGGTTTGCCTCAAAATATCAAGGAACGTTGGATATGTACAAAACCTTTACTAGGCTTCAATGAAATTGCTCTGCAACAGGCATTGAGGTTATTAGAAGATTAAACAAGCAATATAAATTCTTTCATCTACTTGGAAAAGTTTGTCTATAAATGCAATATTGTAGCTCAAAACGAATATAGTAGTGTATGGAGGTTTCTAATCATATCAAAGAAGCATATAAAGAACAATATGATGCTTCAATGGCTGAATGGCGTAATATTGGAGCTAAGTATAAAGCTCAAAATATTGTTGATTTAGCTAAAAATATAACATTCAAAAATGTATTGGAGGTTGGAGCAGGAGAAGGAAGCATCTTAAATTGGCTCTCCGAATGGAGTTTTTCAGAAAATCTGTATGGTGTTGAAATTTCAGAAAGTGGAATAGAAAAGATTAAAGAGAAGAATATCAAAAATTTGAAAGAAATACTACTTTTTGATGGTTACAAAATTCCTTATCCTGATAATCATTTCGATTTGGTGATATGCTCGCATGTAATGGAGCATGTTGAACACGAAAGAGTTCTTTTAAGGGAAATTAAACGAGTTTCAAAGCATCAGATATTTGAAGTTCCCATTGATTTTTCTTTTTATGTAGATAAAAAACTCAAACATTTTTTGTCCTACGGGCATATCAATATCTATACGCCTGGATTATTTAGATTTTTATTGCTATCCGAAGGGTTTAAAACTTTAAAAGACCATTGTCATCTTTATCACTCAGAGGTACTTAAAATGAGTTATAAAAACAATGCTATGGGGCTTCTTAAAACACAAATCAAACATTTTATTCTCAAACTATTGCCTTATTTTAGAGGTATCAAGCCTAGTTCGTATGCTGTGCTGACCACTAAAAATGAACAAGAGGTCAGGATATTCTAAGAAAAAAAGCCACTAAGAAGTGGCTTTTACTTTATTTTTAAAGAAATTATCCAACATCCCTTCATTTTCTTGAGATTTAAGGCTGGCAAATGTAAAACCACAAATTACTTTGGGGTAAAAATAAGTAGATTTTTGAGGCATGGTATAACCACTTTCACAAACTTGTTTTACCTCTTCAATACTTACCTCTTGCGTAATCAGGGCTATTTGAGCTTCATTGTGTTCTACTTTTTCCAAACACTCATGGAGGCTACGTACAAACTGAATATGTTCCCCTTTGAGTTGTTCATCTTTACTGATTCCCAATACTTTCTGAATTACAAAATAATGTAAAACCGTCAAATCTAGTTTTTTCACAGCATCAGGAAATTGCCAAGTCATTTTCTCAAAAGCATCTTCTCTGAGTCTGATTTTACAAGAAAGATTCTTGGTTACCAGTCCAAAAGTCCACTTTTTACCTGTAATTACATCAGGAAGCTGTTCGGCTTCAACCACTGGCTTGATGTCAAAATAAAGGTGGAGTTTATCAATTAAGGTTTGTTCATCAAAATTTTCTAACCCAACAATCAATCGGTGAGTAGGGAGAATACGCAAATCATCACTTTCTGTATTAGTTAAATACATTAAATGATAATTGTAGGGTTCTTGTCCTGTATGGTTAGGGTTTAGAGCCATTTGCTCTTTTCTATATTCCAAAGAACCTGTGTATCTATGATGTCCATCAGCTAAAATCACTTTAGATTTACCCAAAACATCCATAAATTTTTGAATTATATTGACATCATGAATAACACTTAAAACATCTCTAACGCCTTGATAATCTTCTGTTTCGTAGATAGGAGATTTCATGCTTTCATCTAAATACTGCTCAAGTTCAAATTGAGAATCTGTGTAAAGTCCATGTGTAGGAGCAATATTCATTTGGGTATGCCGAAGCAATTCAGTACGGTCATTGACTGAATGAGGCAAGACATTTTCATGACGTAAAACCTGATTTTCATCCCAATTATAAGCTTTAATCATGGTAATAAAGCCCTTTCTGCAATATTTTTTAGAACTACCTGAAAGCGAAAAATACTGGTAATAAACATAAATGGCTGGCAGTTTGTCTTGTACTAAAATCCCTTTAGCTTTCCATTCTTCTTGTAGGTCAGCCATGTGTTGATAAGAAACTCCATAAGCTGGTACAGAAAGATGAATACTATTGTATTCTTGGGCATACAAGGCTTTTATTTGTTTAGCAGAAACTACATCAAACAAAGGGGAAGTTAACTCATCAATATCAAGGTGTTCAGCATAACGCCAAGCTCTAAAAGGTAGAATTTCAGCCATTTATTTATTGAATTTTAGATGTAAGAAGTTAGATATAAGATGTCAGTGTTTAGACATAAGAAGAATAAAATAAGATAATCTTCTCATGTCTAAAAACCTAAAATCTCATTATGGATTGTAAGCTTTGATAATATCAGTAAAATCTCTTGATTTTAAGGATGCTCCACCTACAAGTCCACCATCCACATCAGGGCAGGCAAAAAGTTCTTTTGCATTTCCTGCATTTACACTTCCTCCATACAGAATACTTGTATTTTGAGCTATTTCACCTCCAAATTTTCCAGATAAATATTTTCTGATTTCTGCATGCATTTCTTGAGCTTGCTCATTAGTAGCTGTTTTACCTGTGCCAATTGCCCAAACTGGTTCATAAGCAACTACCAAATTTTTCATTTGTTCGTTGTTTAGATGAAATAAACTTTCTGCAATTTGTTTTTGTACAAACGGTATATGTTCATTTTTTTCTCTGACGTCAAGGGTTTCTCCACAACAAAATATTACTTGTAGTTTTTCTTCTAAAGCTCTATTAATTTTTTCAGCTAATTGCTGATGGGTTTCATGATTATACAAGCGTCTTTCACTATGTCCAATAATAACATAATGAGTGCCAATAGAAGCAAGCATAGAAGCGGAAGTCTCGCCTGTGTAAGCACCTTTGGTATGTTCAGAGCAGTTTTGAGCTGCTAAATATGCTCCGGATGTTTGCTCCACTAAATTACGAACAGCATGGAGATAAACAAAAGGTGTTGCAAAAATCACTTTTGCATCATTTCTTTTTTCATCTTTAAGCATATTGGTAACTTCTGAGATAAGGGTAAGTCCCTCTTGTAGCGAAAGGTTCATTTTCCAGTTTCCTGCGACTATTTTCTGAGCCATATAAATGAGTTTTAGACTAAAAAGTAAAAATTGATGGGCAAATTTATTAAAATTGCGTCAATACATAGAAATTTTTTAGCAAATTTGCAGAATTAGTTATTCATATTTTTTGGATGATTTGATAACAGAATTGAAAAGTAAAGATGGATTTAACAGTTAGACAAAAAGAAAACTCTATTTTTAAAGGAGACCCCATTATCTGGTATATAGTGCTTGCACTTTCCATTATTAGCATTTTGCTTGTATATAGTGCCACACAAAGTTTGGCATATCAAAAAAATCATGGAGATACGGTTTATTACCTGAAAAAACATAGCTTTTTCTTGTTATTTGCACTCGTTGTTATGTGGCTTGCCCATCGGATAGATTATCGTTATTATTCAAAAATTTCTAAATATGCTTTGCAGTTTTCTGTACCACTGCTCATTCTGACCATGCTTTTTGGTGATGTAAAAGATGAAGCTGTTCGTAATCTAACGATTCCAATTATCAATGTTTCGTTTCGTCCCTCAGATTTGGCGAAATTAGCTTTAATATCTCACTTGGCAGCTATGCTTTCTAAAAGGCAACAAAACATAGAAAATATTCAAGAATCACTTGTACCCATGATGATTTGGGTAGGGATTATATGTGGTTTGATAGCGACCAATAATTTTTCTACATCATTTGTTTTATTTGCAACAGCAATGTTGGTGATGTTTATAGGAAGAGTACCTACTCGACAGTTTGTGATGTTAGGAGTAGGAGGTGTATTAGTAATATCTGTGGCATTAATGGCAGGCTCTCGTTTAGGAACCTTTAAATCTCGTATTCAGTCATATATAGAAATTATTAAGACTCCAGACAAAGCTGAACACACTCAAATTGAGCAATCATTTATTGCTGTGGGAACAGGAGGTTTTTGGGGCAAAGGACCAGGGCGAAGTAGCCAGCAGGAGTTTCTCTCTCAGGCTTACTCTGACTTTATGTTTGCAATTTTGGTAGAAGAATATGGTTTTTTGGGTGGTGCAATCGTTATTTTTTTGTATCTTGCCTTACTATATCGAAGCATGATTATCATGTCTCGAACAAACCGAGCCTTTGGAGGTTTGCTAGCGGCTGGTTTGGCTTTTAGTTTAGTGATACAGGCACTTGTACATATTTGTGTAACTTTAGGGCTTGTTCCTGTTACAGGTTTGCCTTTGCCTTTGTTAAGTATGGGGGGGACATCTTTGTTGTTTACAGGGATTGCCATAGGTATCATATTAAGCGTTAGTAGAGGGGATATTCAAGAAAATTAATACCAATAAAAATATATGGCAGAAAATACCAAATATACCGAAGATGCTTTCAGTAAGGTAAATGTATTTTTTGATATGTTTGAAGATGTTTTGCACAAGCAAAATCAACAAATAGAGCAAAGAATTACCCAAGAAATTAGGAATATAAAGGAAGCTCTTAGCCAAGAAGAAATCAAAATTCAAGAAAAATTAAATCCTGTTTTAGAAGAAAAAGTAGAAAGGGTAAAAGAAGAATTGAGTAAAATCAACAATATCAGTATTATTATCAAAAAGGAAATACGAGAATCTCAACCTGAAATGATAGATGCTTTGTACCCAATTATGGGAAAATTGGTTCAAAAATTTATCAAAGTAGAACTAGAAAAACTTAATGAAAATATCAATAAACAATTAGACAATAGTTTTTCGTGGGAAGCAATTCGGAGAGAACTTTTAGGACTTTTGGGTATCAAACAAGAAGATATACTTTTAGCACAAGCTTCACAAGCTACTATTAATGAATTTTTTGTGATTTATCAAAATTCAGGTATATTGCATGCTCATTATAGTAAAGAAGATGTAATTGATGATGATATGGTAGCTGGGATGTTAACAGCTATTAAATCGTTTATCAATGATGCTTTTAGAAATAGTGCGGATCTTGAAACTATTGAATATGGTAATTCTAAAATACTAATATTTAGTGCAGTCCGCTTCTATTTAGTAGCTGTTGTATCTGGGGTAGTAGATAAAGGCTTTCAAGAACGTTTGCAAAGTTATATGCAATTGTTTTATGAAACACACTTAAGTAATGCTACTGATGAGGAAATAACAGAAAAAGATTTGAATAAAATACTAAAAAAGCATATTGAAGATTTTCCTAATTATAATCTGATAGCACAGAAAATCAATGATTACAGGCAAAACATTAAGCAAAAAGGTAATTTTAATTGGAAATTTTGGCGTTGGTAAAACATCACTTACTCGTCAATTTGTCTATCAAAAATTTTCCGATGAATACCTCACTACCTTAGGGGTAAAAATAGATAAAAAAATAATAGGAATAGGTAATGATTTAGTGAACCTTATGATATGGGACATTGCAGGGGAGGTAAGCCAAACACGTGTAAGTACATCTTATTATTTGGGTTCTAATGGGGTTATTTATGTATTTGACCTTTCTAGACCTTCTACTTATGAACAAATGGAGGCCGACATAGAATATGTTCAGAAATTATTACCAAATGCACCTATATTAAGAGTCGCTAATAAAGCTGATTTACTTACTGAAGAACAAATAGCTAATCTTTCTGTCCCTTACGATTTTTTATGTAGTGCAAAAACATCACAAAACGTAGAGGAGACTTTTCTAAAACTTACACAAGCAATGCTCCAATAATAAATGGAAAAATCTTTGTATATAGAATTATTTGAAAAAGCTCATCAAGACTTTGTACAAGAGGCTTACCTAACAATTCTTTTAAATGAAGAAGCAGAAGTTCTATGTAGTAACAATACTCTGACTAATCTTGAGCCATTTTATGGACAACCAATTTACTCTATTTTTCCCTTTCTAGAGCATTTACTACAGCCCAATATCCCTGAACTAAGTATCAATTTATTAGAAGCTAATCTGAACCAGAAAAATATCAAATATCGTTGTATTATTAAGTCTTTTGAAAAAGAAAATGCTATATTCTTCTTTGTGATTCTTCAAAATGTAGAATGGCATTATCAAGAATTGTTTAGAATACAACAAGAACGTAATGAGGCTGTTATCAGTAAGGAAATGGTTATTCTCAAGAAATAAAAAGTTTATGCAACGCTAATACTTGAGTTATAACAGGTTTTGTATCGTCATTATAAATAATATAATCTGCTAAACGAAGTTTTTCTTCTTCTGGTAATTGTTTGCCTATAATTGCTTTAATTTCTTCTTCACTACGTTGAGGATCTCTCGCTTTTACCCTCTTTATACGAATTTCTTCAGGAGCAAAAACAGTAATCAGTTTGTCTAAAAATTTATGAGAACCTGACTCTATCATCAAAGCTGCCTCCCTGATAACATAAGGTTTTCCAATTTGTTCCTGTACCCAACTGATATAGTCTTCAGCAACTTTAGGGTGTACCAAAGCATTGATTTGCTTTACTTTTTGTTCATCATTAAAAACCTGAGAAGCCAAGTAAGCTCTATTTACAGAGCCATCTTCATGGTATGATTCTTTGCCAAAAGCTTCTTGAATAGATTTTTTGAGAGGTTCATTGTGAGACATTAAATATTTTGCTCTACTATCTGCATCATAAATAGGGGCTCCCAAAACAGCAAATATATGAGCAACTGTACTTTTTCCAGAGCCAATACCACCTGTAATACCTACTTCTAAAGGCTTTTTATTCATTTTTTGGGGATTTTTATTTTTGTATGTGGGTTGATAACCTTAGCATCTTCTATGCCTTGTGGTATTCTTTCTAACTGTAAAGTAACCGTAGAATCTTCTATATGAAATTTAGAGTAGTCTGCTACTACTTTAAAATCAGTTAAATCAATATTGGTTTCCATCTGAGCTTTAAACACACACATAATTTCAGCTTGCTCCATAGGAAGCTCATAACCTTCAGGGAAATTGATTTTTTCAATATTAAATTTGACTTTTTTACTTAAAAACTCTTCTACATCAAAGGTTACTTTTACGCTTTGCTGAGCTTTCAAGTTAGGGCGTTCCAAATAAGATAAACTTACAAGTTTATCAAAACTTTTACGAATGCCTATTTCTTTAATACTGACAGCTATAGAATCAGGCAATTGATTAATTTTTTCTACACTACCCTCAAAAAATATTTGTTGAGGGTTTACTTTGATAGGTCCTGAAATACGAAAACCTTCTGCTAAGGCAACTTTATCTTTATCTACAACAATTTTGACTAATTTTCTAACATTACGGTTGTTATTAACAAAAAAAGTATCTGTAAAAATCTCTGTAATACGTAAATCTGAATCAATTTTCTGAGCCAGTAAGTTTTTCAAAGAACCTGCTATTACATAGTTTTGTTGCTGATTAATAGGCATTTTATAAAAAACAAGCTTTTTTTCTTGATTAGCAAGATATTCTTTTGCTATTTTCCAACCTGTACCTGTTACAGTAAAACGTATATCTCTTGTAATTGTATCAGCATTCATACCATTAGCATACTGCAATTTGATAGGCATAGCAAAAGTATAACTATGGTCTGCATTGAAAGCATTAAAAAACCAAAAGAGTGTAGCAAATAAAACACTCATAATCATAGCTCTGAAGTTTGTTTGTTCCTCACCTATGATAAGCTCTTTGAGCCAATGCAATATGTTTCTAAAAAAATGCAAATGGAAGATTTTTGGATATTTTATTTGACCTAATACAAAAGAAACAATTTTTTTCTATTTTGCCAAATGAATTTACAATCTATAAAAATATGCAAATACATACCATAAATACAGGCTTGTTCAAATTGGATGGAGGGGCTATGTTTGGGGTAGTTCCTAAAACAATTTGGCAGAAATTAGTAACTCCAGATGCTAATAATCTTTGTACTTGGGCAATGCGTTGTCTTTTGATAGAAAATGGTAAACAACTTATTTTAGTGGACTGTGGAATGGGAACAAAGCAAGATGCTAAATTTTTTGGTTACTACGAACCACATGGAGAAGGAGAACTTATAAAATCCATTAAAAATGCTGGGTATAACCCTGAAGATGTAACAGACGTTTTACTTACCCATCTTCATTTTGATCATTGTGGAGGAGCTGTTTCTAAAAAAGATGAAAAATTAATGCTTACATTCGCTAATGCAACCTATTGGTCTAATCAGGCTCATTGGGATTGGGCAACCATCAAACCCAATGCAAGAGAAAAAGCTTCTTTTTTCAAAGAAAATATTTTGCCATTACAAGAAAGTGGGCATTTGAAATTTATTGATAAAACTTCGCCTTTTGAAAATATCGAAATTGTAAAAGTAGATGGACATACAGAAAAAATGATGTTGCCACTAATCAATTATAAAGGCTCTAAAATTCTTTATTGTGCAGATTTAATACCATCTTCAGCTCACATTCCTATTCCGTATGTGATGGGCTATGATATGCGTCCTCTGCAAACTATTCAAGAAAAAGAAGAATTGTTAGCCAAAGCCATTACAGAAAATTGGTTATTAGCATTTGAGCATGATGCTCAGATAGAGGCTTGTAGTTTACAAAATACAGAAAAAGGAATTCGAATGAAAGAAACCATAGAATTAAAATCATTGTAGGTTTTTGGAAAATTTTTGAATAGATTTTTGGAAAAAAAATAAATAAAGTCCAAATTTAACCGAATAAAACACAACATTGAAATCGAATGAGCAACAGAATCATACAATTCAGAGAAGCCTTGCGTGAAGCAATGAGCGAAGAAATGCGTAGAGACCCTCGTGTTTTCTTGATGGGTGAAGAAGTAGCAGAATATGATGGAGCATATAAAGTAAGCCAAGGCATGCTTGCTGAGTTTGGTGCAGAGCGTGTGATTGATACGCCCATTGCCGAATTAGGTTTTGCAGGAATTGGAGTGGGAGCTGCTATGAATGGTTTACGACCCATTATCGAATTTATGACGTTCAATTTCTCATTGGTGGCAATAGACCAAGTGATTAACTCGGCTGCCAAAATGATGTCTATGTCTGGTGGGCAATATTCTGTACCAATGGTATTTAGAGGTCCTACAGGTAATGCTGGTATGCTTAGTTCACAACACTCACAAAATTTTGAAAGCTGGTATGCCAATACACCAGGGCTTAAAGTTGTTGTGCCTTCTAATCCTTATGATGCAAAAGGCTTGTTGAAATCTGCTATCAGAGATGATGATCCAGTTATTTTCATGGAATCTGAATTGATGTATGGTGATAAAGGAGAAGTTCCTGAAGAAGAATATTTAATTCCTATCGGAAGTGCAAAAGTAACTCGTGCTGGAAATCATGTAACGCTTGTTTCTTTTGGTAAATTTATGAAAATAGCTCATAGTGTTGCTGATGAGGCTGCTAAAGAGGGTATTTCTGTTGAAGTGATTGATTTGCGTTCTGTACGCCCTATAGATTATAAAACAATCATTGAGTCTGTAAAGAAAACAAATCGTTTGGTAGTTTTAGAAGAAGCTTGGCCTTTAGCTGCCATTTCTTCTGAAATAGCTTATTATATTCAACGTCATGCATTTGATTACTTGGATGCACCTGTGTACCGTGTGAATAGTATGGATGTACCTCTTCCTTATGCACCTACGCTTATTGATGCCATTTTGCCAAATGTAAAACGTACTTTGGACGCCATCAAAGCAGTAGCTTATAAAAAATAGAAGTTTAAAATATGTTTTCAATCTCTAACAACCATGAAGGGAATTTTTATTAAGTATTCACTTAATAGAAACCTTTATGAAAAAAGTAAAATGTCTAAAAAAAGCGTTTGGTGTAAATGAATGGGGACTTGTTGATTATCCTATCAAAATTTCAAATGTAAAAGTATCAAGAGTTCTTTATGGTAATGATATGGGATGTTCAAGATGCTTTCCTCATGGATATGAAACCACAAACTCTACAATAGGCAAAAGACAAAGAAATTGGAAAAAGTTTAGAAAAACAAAGTGGAAATAAAACCACAAAACTACTGCAAAAAAGAACCTTTTTGCAGTAGTTTTTCTTTTATAATAAAATCATTTAACACTTAATAAAAAATATTATCTTTAAACTTAGACTATTAAGACTTTAGTTTTTTTATGTCTAAAATATCATATCTATTACCTATGAAAAATTTACCACTTAATTTTACAGAAGAAGCCATTGTAGAAGTAAGAAATATCATGCAAAATAAAGGTATTCCTGCTGAATATGGTTTACGAATAGGCATCCGAGGTGGAGGTTGTGGAGCTACTTTTATGTTGGGTTTTGATAAAGAAAAACCAACAGATGAAGCGTATCTATTTCAAAATGTCCCTGTATATATTGATAAAAAACATTTGATGTATGTTATTGATATTCAAGTAGATTTTGAAGAAACCCAAGAAGGCAGAGGCTTTACATTTACCAAAGTATAGAAAATTATGGAAGTCTATGAGTTTGTACTTCGGTTACTTGCTGCCCTTGTCGCAGGGGTTATTATTGGATTTGAAAGACAATGGCATCATAAATCGGCCGGTTTGAGAACCAATACGTTAGTAGCTATTGGTTCGGCTCTATTTGTATTGCTTTCTTTTGAGACAACTGAAAAAAATGGAGACCCAACCCGAATTATTGGTCAGGTAGTAACTGGAGTAGGCTTTTTGGGTGGTGGAATTATTTTTAGAGAAGGAACAAACATACACGGACTTACATCGGCAGCTACCGTATGGTGTAGTGCTGCTATTGGCTGTTTGGCAGCAGGAGGCTACTTTATGGAAGCCTTTATAGGTACGGGGCTTATTTTGTTTATCAATGCTATTTTAAGACCTGTGGATAAATGGCTTACCAAAAGAGCAGGGAAAAATTTAGATAAAAATAATGATGAAATAGAAACTGAAACTAATGGAAACACTGAAAAAACTTCTTAGTCATGATGGTTATGAAGTTTTAAATTTTTTAGAAAATCATCAAATCTCAAACGTCAACGAAATAGGTTTGTGGGCTTGGATAGCTAACAGATGGATTTACTGGAACGAATCGGGTAGTTATCATCGTATTTATACTTCCACTACTTATTTTCAGTGTAACCAACAAGGCTGGAGAGAATTTGTTAATCATACAGAAGAAATTAGAAATGCTATTTTTCTGAAAATTAGAGATAAAATAAAGCAGTATCTATCTGAAAAAGAAACAGATACAGTTTTGTTGGCGGGAAAAATATTCAATGTTGCATATCCCAGATGGGTTTCTGTGGGAAATGGAGATACAAAAGGTTATGATGAAAATGTTCCTATGCTTTGGGAAAATTTCAAACCATATAGGCATTACTTTGAACAAATCTTAGGTGAATTTGAAATATTTGATAATGAATGGATAACTACGGCTCAAGTAATGTGGGAGCATTGCCGTTGGGTTGGTGATAAGTATGAAGATTATTTTAGTCAAGAGGCTTCAGGGTATTTTTTAGAAAAAGCTATTCTCTTAAATCCCAAGCAACCAATCCATTATATCAATTTAAGAGATAAAAGAGAAATACGCCCAGATTACGACAAGCCACCTATCCAAACTGATATATTTACTCAATTACAAAGTCATTTGGGTTTGATATATCTATATTATGCTCAATGGCAAAATTTTCATAAACAAAACACCAACGAAGCTAAAAAATACTATCTGAAATTTATTGAAAGTGAACCCAATTTGCTTCCTGATAATATTTTCAAATTTTATTGTGAATGTGCTTACGAACGTATGTATTCGCCTTCTGTTCAAACTGCTTTAACTCAATTAGCTGAAATTTGTATTCAAAATGATGATATTCGAGAAGCTGAAAAATATCTACAAGAAGCTATCAACAAACAAAAAAACAACTTTCTAGCTCCATATCAGCTTTTGGCAGACTTAAAATATAAACAAGGGCATATCAATGAGGCGATTCATCTCCTTGAACAGAAAATTGAAATTTGGAACACTGCCAATTCCCTAATAAAAAAAGTATATTTTGAAGTTTCTTATGAGCCTCAAAATAACCAATATTACTATTTAGAAGGCAATTATTATACACGAATAGATATTACTTTTTTACATCAGCATTTAGTTCAATTAGCTGATTGGTGCTGGAAAGCAAAAGAATATATAAAAGCTCAGAAAAACTATAAACAGCTTAGACTGCTTATAAATAATCCAGAATATGTGTGGATGGTAAAACGTGTAGCAAATATAGATTTGAATGAGTTAAAAATAGAGGTACTTGAAAAACAAATGGAAATAGCTTTTATATTAAAAGACTATTGGCAAGCTCTTGGTATTTTTGAGCAGATAGAAAAAATAAAACACCCAAATGAAAAAAGTATAATAATAAAAGAACAAATCAAAAAAATCCTGAAACACTAATTTCGTACAAAAACACCCCAATTATCAACACTTCACCTGACTAAAATCATCTTTATTTAAGTTTTTTAGGGGAATCTTTGTAAAAATAAAATTACAGCAATGATTACCCAAGAGACATCCAATGATAATTTTCGAGAACAACTCGGAGTATTAAATAAAAAAGGTGGAAGGCAATGGATGTACCCTAAACAAGTAGAGGGCTTTTTCTATAAAGCTCGTACTATTTTTGGAATATTTTTACTTACAATTTTGTTTGGAATGCCTTTGATAAAAGTCAATGGGCATCCATTTATGTTGTTTAATATCTTAGAAAGAAAATTTATCATTTTTGGAATTCCATTTTTCCCACAAGATTTCTTTATATTAGCTCTAAGCATTATCGCTTTTATTATATTCATTGCCTTATTTACAGTCGTTTTTGGAAGACTTTTTTGTGGTTGGGCTTGTCCCCAAACCGTTTTTATGGAAATGATTTTCAGAAGAATAGAATATTGGATAGAAGGTGATGCCAATGCTCAAAAACGCCTTGATGCAAGCCCTTGGACGACAGAAAAAGTCATTAAAAAAACTTCCAAACATATTATCTTCTTCTCAATTTCATTCCTGATAGCCCATACATTTTTATCTTATCTGATAGGAATAGACGAAGTAAAAAAAGTAATTACAGAGGGTATTGTAGAAAACTGGGTAACTTTTTTGGTTTTACTTCTTTTTACAGGAGCATTTTATGCAGTATTTGCTTTTATGCGAGAAATTGTATGTATTGTGGCTTGTCCTTATGGTAGAATGCAAAGTGTATTGCTCGATAGCAATTCGATTGTGGTAGCTTATGATACTGTAAGAGGAGAGCCAAGAGGGAAAATGAAAAAAGGAGATGAAACACCTAAAGGTGACTGCATTGATTGTAAGCTTTGTGTACAAGTTTGCCCAACAGGAATAGATATTCGTAATGGTACACAATTAGAATGTATCAATTGTACAGCTTGTATAGATGTTTGTGATGATGTAATGGTAAAAATTGATAAACCCAAAAAACTTATTCGTTATGATTCTGTAAATGGTATCAAATCAGGGAAAAAATTAAAACTTTCAGCTCGTATTATTGGATATTCCTCTGTTTTGGTGCTTTTACTTGTAATCATTGGAGTAGCTTTGTTTACAAGAACAGATGTACAAGCTAATATAATGAGAACACCAGGGATGATGTACCAACAGATAGATGCCCATACAGTGGCCAATTTGTACAGTATTTCACTAGTTAATAAATCGTTTGATAACAAAGAAATAACTCTCAAATTAGAAGATGGGCAAGTAGGAAAAATCAAACTTCTTGGTAATCAGAGTTCTGTAAAATTAAAACCACAAGAAATTAGCAAGGCTACATTCTTTATAGAAATACCTAATAAAAGTATTACTGAAAATCATATTAAGCTCAAAATTAAAGTATTTAAGAATGGAGAGTTTTTTACAGATATCAAAACCACCTTTTTAGCTCCAGTTGAATAATAAAATCATTCATTTTACACCTTTTACACTTATGAATTGGGGAACAAAAATCGTAATTTCTTTAGGGGCATTTATTGCCTTCATTGTTTCTTTGGGTGTTTTTATGATAACATCAAATAATGAAAAAGTAGAAAAAGACTACTATGAGAGAGATTTAATGTACGAAAAAGAAATTCAGGCTCAACGCAATGCTCAAAATCTTTCAGCAGAAATAGTTTTAGACAATGCAAACAATCATTTAACATTCTCCTTTCCAAAAGAAATGAAAGAATATAAAGGGAAATTATTGTTTTTACGCCCTGATAATGCCCAAAAAGACCAAATATTTGAGATGAAACTTGAAAAGAATTATACTCAAACAATTGATGCAGAGCAATTGCAAAAAGGCTTGTGGAAAATACAAGTTCAATGGCAAATGAATGACAAATTGTATCAAAGTAAAATGTTTGAATGGATAAAATATTAACCTAAAATAATTATGTGGTTAGCTTTTCTGACAGGCTTATTTGGTAGTATGCATTGTGTTGGGATGTGTGGGGCAATAGCTCTTACATTACCCTCAAGAACATTTTTTGGGAATTTACTTTATAATGTAGGCAGAATATTTTCTTATACACTCATAGGCTTTTTATTTGGTAGTTTCGGAAAAGGCTTAAACTTGATAGGTGTACAACAATATATTTCTATTGGTTTAGGCATAGCGATTATCGTAGCTGTTTTTATACCTTATCTGTTCAAATTTTCTGTTTTAGATAAATCATTTACCAAATTCAAACAGTTATTTACACCTTTTTTCAAGAGGAAGAATTACTTTTCTTTACTGATGATAGGTATTTTAAATGGTTTTTTACCTTGTGGTCTGATTTACTTGGCAATTATTGGGTCAGTAGTAATGGCAGAACCTTTAGAAGGAGCTTTGTATATGTTTTTATTTGGTGTAGGAACGCTTCCAATGATGTTGAGCCTTACAATCTATAAAAATCTGTTGACAGCAGAATGGAGAAGAAAGATATTCAAAATGATGCCTATGTTTGCAGTAATGGTAGGCGTTTTGCTTATTTTTAGAGGTTTAAATTTAGGAATACCTTATGTAAGTCCATATATTGAGCCTGCTTCTCAAACAGTAGAGTGTGGGGTAAAGCACTAAATATACACTTTACAACCATAAGGGATATATGGCTTAATTTCTTTGATATTCAAACCTGTCTTACGCAATTTTAACTTTTTTAAATATTTTAGGTTTTGGATACTTTTGGGCAATTCTTTCAGTAAATTACCATCCAATGTTAGTGTTTGTAAGTTTTCCAACTCTCCAATACTTTCAGGAAGTATTTCAAGTTTATTATGCGACAAAGCAAGTCTTCTTAATTTCTTGAGTGTTCCGATGCTTTCTGGGAGACTTTCTAAAGCATTATGTTCTATATTTAAAACTGTTAAATTCTGAAAATTAGATATCTTTTCTGATAAAAAATGCAACTGATTGTTATCTAAATGGAGTTCTGTAAGTTTATTTAACTCAAAAAAACTTTCAGGAAGACTGAAAATCTGGTTCTGAATAATATTAAAAACTGCTAGATTATGTAATCTGCCAATACTTTCGGGTAATGTTTCCAGTTTGTTATGAGCCAAACTAAGAAAAGATAAATATTGTATATCAAAAATAAAATTCAAATCTGCAATCTGATTTTGACTTAAATCGAGTTTTTTTAAAGCCTTTAAATTTTGAAAAGAAGCGGGTAATTTTTGTATTTGGTTGTTTTTTAAGTTTAAATAATTGAGAGATTTGAGGTTGCCAAAATTTTCGGGCAACAATTGAATTTGATTGTTTTGGGCATCCAAATATTTTAGTTTTTCCAACTCTCCAAAACCCTCTGAAAGGGCTGTTAGCTGATTATTTTGTATTTCTATTTTATCAAGAGCCAACGTATTACCAAAAATCTTTTTTCCAAATGTTTTTGGTAAGCTCTCTAGTTTATTGTTTACCAAGCTTAAATCAATGAGTTTATAGAGATTTCCAAAACTCTCTGGAAGAGTTTGGAGTTGGTTATATTCTAAATGTAAGGTGATTAAATTCGTAAGATTTCCAAAGTTTTCAGGTAAATATGTGATTTGATTCTTTTTTAAGTTTAGAGTTTTCAAACTTCTTAAATTTCCAAAATCATCGGGTAAATTTTGAATAAGATTGGATTCTACATCTAAGGTTTTAAGAGATACTAAATTCTCAAAACCTTGAGGAAAATCTTGTAATTGATTATATCTTAAATTTAATGCATTTAGGTTTGTGAAACTTTCAAAACTAGGTAAAATCCTGAGACCATGATTATTCATGATATATAACTCCTCAAGATTTTTTAACAAAGACAAAGTGTTAGGCAATTCCACAAGATAAGGCATCTTGTTTAAACTTAAACTTTTTAAATGACAAAGGTTTCCAATGCTGTCAGGTAAATTTATTAAAGAAGAATGGTGTGCAT
Source organism: bacterium 336/3 (assembly GCA_001281695.1). Classification (NCBI taxonomy): domain Bacteria; kingdom Pseudomonadati; species bacterium 336/3. The sequence continues at coordinate 1,557,869 of LJIE01000001.1, forward strand.
GAAATTTTTCCAGTAAAATAAGATTTCCAATAGTTTCAGGTAATAGAGTGATACTACAGCAATGTAAGGTAATACTTTTGACTTTAGATAATTTTCCAATGCTTTCAGGCAAATTTGTAATCTGAGAATCAGAATTTTCTAAGTGAATAGATTCAAGATTTGAAAGAAGCCCAATGGATTCTGGTATTTTTGTGATTTTACTATAACTAGTATCTAAATGTTTTACTTGTTTTATAGAATGCTTACTAGAAGGAGTATTATATAGAAACTCAACCAACTCTTTGTATGCCTCTACACTATGCCCAAAATGAGATTCAAACTCTTCATGATGGTTTTCTGCCAAAAGAAGAGCTAATTCTAAATTAGTATCATCTTCGCTATCAAGTAGCTCTAAAAGATTCTGAAATTCTTTAGAATATTCCATATTTTATTCCAAATCAAGCCCTAAACGATTGCGTAAATCATCTAATAATGCATGCTTTTGAGCTAAAAACTGCCATTTTTCTGTGTTGGTATAAGGAACTACTTTACGCTCTTCAGTTTTCAAGAGTTCTGTTTCAATTTGTATCGAAAAGCCATTCTGCAGTTGTTTTTGCAGAAATAATACCCAAGCTCCTTTGTTTTTCTGGACATGCTCTTGTTGGATAGGATTATCCAGTTTTAGATAAATCACAGGGCTTTTCCATTCAAATACTCTATCTAAAATTGTTACTTCGAGCCACTCAGCCATTTGACGTTTGTGTTCCAAAAGATTATGCCAAGCCTCTTGTAGTTCTTCTAAAGCAATATCTCGTATGCCAAATACAACATGATGTTCTTGAGCATCTTTCTTTTCTGTAACAGAGGCGTGTTTGGCTTGCTCAACCAATTTATTTTGTAGGCTTGTAGTACTTGGAATAGTAAAAGTACTTTTAAAATCCTCTTTTTTAGTCTCAGTGCTTAATTGCTCAGGGCTTTTTTTTTTACTTCTTCCGAGATAGCTTGTGGAGGGATTTTAGCTAACTCAATAGCTTGTTGTAAATGAGCAATTTTCATCAAGCTAATCTCTACAAGCAATTTTGAATTTTTGCTACTTTTATACTGAATATCAACTTGCTGGAGGCTGTTCATGGCAGAAATAAGCCAAGAAAGAGAAACTTTTGAAGCTTGTTCAGCGTAGCGTTTTTTTACTTCATCAGCAGTTTCAAGAAGTTGAAGGGTAATAGTGTCTTTACTAACAAGTAAATTACGCCAATGTTCACTCAAACCCACTACAAACAAGTGTCCATCAAAGCCTTTTTTCAAGATTTCATCAAATAAAAGCAATGATTGACTCAAATTGCTGTTAATGAGCTCATCTGTAATTTTAAAATAATAATCGTAATCTAAAATATGCAAATTTTCAATCGTCTTTTGATAATTAATAGTGTTATCAGAAGAGAATGTAACGATTAAATCGAACATTGAAAGAGCATCACGTAAACCTCCATCAGCTTTTTGTGCAATCAGATGCAGAGCTTGTGGCTCTGCTTTGATGTTTTCTTTTTGAGCAATACCAGCCAGATGTCCAGCAATATCCTGAATACGAATTCTATTGAAATCAAAAATCTGGCAACGAGAAAGAATCGTAGGGATGATTTTATGCTTTTCGGTAGTTGCTAAAATAAAAATAGCATATTTGGGAGGTTCTTCAAGCGTTTTCAGAAATGCGTTGAAAGCCGCATTAGAAAGCATGTGAACCTCATCTATGATGTAGATTTTATATTTTCCGTTTTGAGGTGGGTAGCGAACCTGCTCAACCAAATTGCGAATATCATCCACAGAGTTGTTAGAGGCAGCATCCAATTCATGAATATTGAAAGAAGCATTATTTTGAAATGCGACACATGAATCACATTTGCCACAGGCTTCACCTTCGGGTGTAAGATCTTGACAATTAATGGTTTTTGCTAAAATTCTTGCACAAGTGGTTTTTCCAACACCTCTGGGTCCACAAAATAAAAAGGCTTGTGCTAAATGATTATTCTGAATAGCATTTTTTAAGGTAGTCGTAATATGTTCTTGCCCTACAACTGTATCAAATGTTGCAGGTCTGTATTTACGAGCCGAAACTATAAAATTATCCATATTTTTAAGGCAGCATTTCTACTGCTTTCAATAATTTTTCTTTAGAAAAAGGTTTAACAACATAATCTAAAACTTCTGCATACTTTTTAGCTTTATCAAAATCAGCTTGATTGATAGAAGAAGAAAGCATAAACACATAAGTACCATTTTTGCGTATAGGCAAAAATCTTTCTAAAAACTCCCAACCATCCATTTCAGGCATATTAATATCTAAAAAAATAACATCAGGATGATTGTTGCTAGCATTAGAAAGATAATTAAGAGCTTCTTCTGCTCTTAAAAATGATACTACTTGATTATTTTCATGAACCTTTTTAATCACAGATTCACAAACTAAGTTATTGATTTTATCATCATCTATAACTATATAAAAATAACTTTTACTCATTATCATTAAGTGCTGAAGTTGATTTTTTAAAACATCATGAAGACATAAAGTTGAGATATTAATTATGGAAATAAGATTGAAAATTATTTTTTCATAGCTATCTCATACAATTTACTCACTTCTTCCCAATTTACTACATTCCAAAAGGCTTGAATATAATCGGCTCTTTTATTTTGATACTTTAGATAATAAGCATGTTCCCAAATATCCAAACCCAAAATAGGAGTTGCAGAAGTAGTATAAATGTTTTTCATGAGCAAATTATCTTGATTCGGTGTATTTTCCAAGAATAAGCCCTTTTTTTTATTAAAATTTAACCAAGTCCAGCCTGAACCAAATAAAGATTTAGCCTTTTCTGTAAAAATTTCTTTAAACTTTTCAAAGCTTTCAAATTGCTGATTAATACTTTCAGCGAGTTTTCCAGAGGGTTTTCCTTCGGATTGTGGTTTGAGTGTCTTCCAAAAAAGACTATGGTTGTAATGTCCACCTGCATTATTGCGTATTTTAGTATCTTTGGTAGTTAGTTTTACTAAAATATTTTCCAAACTTAATTTCTCAAAAGGTGTCCCTATGATGGCTTCATTGAGATTTTTTACATACGCTGCATGGTGCTTGCCATGATGAATCTGCATGGTTTGAGTGTCAAAATGAGGCTCTAAAGCTGCAAAATCGTAGGGTAGAGGAGGAAGTTCAAAAGCAAGAGATTGATGGGGGTTTGCCCATATAAAATCGGGCTGAATAGCCAATACAGATGCTAAAATAGCACTTTTTTCAATAAAATTACGGCGTTTCATATAAAACAGTTTAGTAGTAATAGACTTCAAAATAACGATTTTTCAAATACTACACTAATAAAAACGGGAAAAATATTCTTAAACACTAAGATTCCAAAATTTTAAAATTTTGGAATCTTGTATGATAAACTTGAATAGTAAAAATTAGATGGATTATTGTACTTGTTTCAAATAAGTTGATAAATATTCCCATTCTGCGATTTTAAGCCATCTATTTGTGATGTCGTCTTCATGACACCATAAATACAGTAATATAGATGGATTTTCTAAACTCTCTCTCTAATCTAGAGCAAGTGGTGTATCTGAACCCCATCCAAAATCTGCAAATAAAATGTATTTTTGATAATCAATATCAACAGGAGGCATTATATCTGTTGGAGAACTTATAATATTATCTTTCCACCTTGGTATAGCAAGTGTTTCCCTTTCAGCCAAAGGTAAGTCATAAAAATCAAGGTCTTTAATTTCTGGAAAAGAATAAATATCTCCAAAAATGGAATAAAAAGGTGCTATTTTATCAGTGAGAAACTTGATAACTGCTTGCCGACAAGTATCTTTGATACTGAAGAGATAAAGAACTTTTTTCTTAACTAAAATATCCATAACACTACGCAATCACTCCAGAGCCAATCAATTCTTCGCCATCATACCAAGCCACAAACTGCCCAGGGGTTACGCTTTGCTGTTTTTCATTGAAAATAACATATAAACCTTCTGCTTCTTGGTGTAGAGTAACTTTACTGAGTGGCTGGCGATAACGAATACGAGCCATATAATCACGTTTTTCACCAATATTCATTTTTAAGTCTTCTCGAATCCAGTGTGTATCAGGGTTTGCCACAAAAAGCCCTTTTCTGTTAAGTCCTGGGTGGTCGTTGCCTTGTCCTACATAAATTACATTTTTTTCTACATCAGTAGCTATTACAAACAAAGGTTTGGGCTTTCCACCTACCTGTAAGCCTTTTCGTTGCCCAATCGTATAAAAATGAGAGCCAATGTGTTCTCCCACTACTTTTCCATACTCTGGTTCATAACGAAAAGGTGCAGTGAGGCTTTCGAGCGTATCTTGCGTATTTTGCTCAGAAAAAACAAAGCTATCAGCATTAATTTCAATAATTTTACCAGTTTTGGGTGATAATTGTTGTTGTAAAAATTCGGGCAAACGAATTTTACCTACAAAACAAAGTCCTTGAGAATCTTTCTTTTCGGCTGTAATCAGGTCTATTTTTTTTGCAATAGCTCTTACTTCAGGCTTGAGCAAGCCACCAATCGGGAAGAGAGCCTTAGAAAGTTGTTCTTGAGTGAGTTGACACAAAAAATAGCTTTGGTCTTTATTGGGGTCTTTGCCTGCAAGCAGACGGTGTACTATTTTTCCATCTTTTTCAATGCTATCTTTTTGGCAATAATGTCCTGTAGCCACATAATCAGCTCCTAATTGCATGGCTGCTTTCAAAAATACATCAAATTTAATTTCTCTATTACAAAGCACATCAGGGTTGGGCGTTCTGCCTGCTTCGTATTCTGCAAACATATAATCTACAATACGTTGTTTGTATTCTTTGCTCAAATCCAGCACACGAAACGGAATATCTAGCTTTTCAGCAACAATGAGGGCATCGTTACTGTCTTCTATCCAAGGACATTCGTTATTGATTACGACCGTTTCGTCATGCCAATTTTTCATGAAAATTCCAATTACTTCATAGCCTTGTTCTTTGAGCAAATAGGCTGAAACACTTGAATCAACACCACCAGAAAGCCCTACAACAACTCTTTTCGACATATTTTTGTATTTTAATTGTAAAATCTAAATGTTAAATTGCTTCCATATTTGAAGCATTATAAACAACCAACAATTTTCTTTTTTTCATAGTTCAAAACTCTACAAACTTGGGAAATAAACGTATTGGGCTTACCCTTTCGGGAGGCGGAGCAAGAGCTTTTGCTCATGTAGGTGTACTGAAAGTTTTAGAAGAACAAAAAATCGAAATCTCTTGTATTTCAGGAACGAGTATGGGAGCAATTATTGGAGCTTTTTGGGCAAATGGTTACAAAGCAGAAGAAATTTTACAGATTTTAAAAAAAGTAAAAATCAGGAGTTTTCTGCAATGGAATTGGAGTAAAGGACTCTTGAGTAATCAAAAAGTTTATCGTTTTTTGAGTCAGTATTTCCCTGAAAATTCTTTTAAAAAACTTCAAATACCTTTGTATGTGAGTTGTACAGATATAAAAGAGGTCAAAACAATATGTTTTTCTGATGGAAAACTCATTGAGCCTTTGGTTGGAAGCATCAGTGTTCCAGGGCTTATGATGCCTTTCAGTTTTAAAAACCACCAACTCACAGATGGGGGGATGCTTGAAAACCTACCATCAGGTATTTTGAAAAATAAATGTGATTACCTCATAGGTGTCCACAGCAATCCTGCCAATAAAAAAATGATCAGAACTCTGAGACAAAGCATAGAAAAAGCATTTCTGATAACAATAGCTAATAATACACAGAACTCTAAAGAAATATGCAATTTACTCATAGAGCCTTCAAAATTATCTAATTATCGTTTTTCGGATTTTAAAAAAGCGACACAACTATATGAAGAAGGCTATCATTATAGTAAGAAATTATTAAATAACTTTGAAATATAAAGTTTTGTTTTGGCATAGAATTTGTTTAGAAAAACCTCATATCTAAAATATCAAAAAATCTATTTCTCTGCTTATGAAAAAACCTTTACGATTTTTATAAAATCTATCAGGGTTTATGATTTCAAATTTTCAGAAAATTATTAGGAATTATTTTGGTTTTTCTCAGAAAGAAACAAATGGTGTTGTTGTACTTTTTGGTGTAATGGGCTTATGTATTGTTGTACCATTGGTGCAAAGCGTCATGCCCATAAAAACTGTTTCTCATGTTCGGGATATAGCCAAACAAGATAGTTTGGTAGCAATTTTAGAGAATGTTAAAACACCTGAAAAAACAACATTTCCAGATATAGAGTTTCAGGCATTTGACCCTAATAAACTTTCTAAAGAAGAATGGTTAGCATTTGGTTTGAATACTAAAATTGCAGGCAGAATTGAAAATTATCTTAGGAAAGGAGGAAAGTTTCGTAAAAAAGAAGATTTAAAACGAATATATGATTTTCCTGAAGATTTATATGAAGCTCTGGAAGAGTACATTGTGATAGAAAATTCTCCACAAAAATCGTATCGAAAATATCATCCCAAAAGAAAGGAATATGCTTCGAGTCAATATAAATTTGACTCTACAAAAAAATACATATCAAAGAAAAAAGAATACACAAAAGTTATTACATTCGACTTGAACCAAGCAGATACTTCAGAGTTTAAAAAACTAAAAGGCATTGGAGAAAAACGAGCAATGACTATTATCAAATACAGAGAACGTTTAGGAGGTTTTACAAGTTTGAATCAGATAGATGAGATTTTTGGTTTGGATAGTATAGCTAAGAATAGCCTTAAAACATATACATTTATTCAATTGGGTTCTTGGAAGAAAATAAATATCAATACTGCAAACGTAGAAGAGCTTAAAGCTCATATTTACATTGGTTATAAATTAGCACCCATTATTGTAAATTATAGGCAACAACATGGAAGGTTTCAGTCTGAAGAGGACTTAAAAAAGATAAAAATATTAGATACTGAAAAAATAGAGAAGTTACGTCCTTATTTGGTATATTAGACATTACTTTGCAAGTGAATACCTAATACCATAATATCATCTATTTGTTCTTCTGTGCGTTGCCAATCTTTAAGCATATTATCAAGGTATTCTTTTTGGGTTTGAGTAGGCAGTTTATGTATTTGTTTAAAAGCTTCGTACATTCGTTTTCTACCTAATTTTTTTCTACTAATATAACTAAACTGATCAGCATAACCATCAGAAAACATATATAACATGGTATTGGGTGTAACTTGTTTTTCTATTTCTGTGAAAGTTTTTATATCATGATTGTATCGTGAATTATCACCACCTACACTAAATTTATCTGTAACAATTTCTTGGAAATCTTCGTTTTCTATCAAAATGATAAAACTTTTTGCTCCTGCAATTTTTAGCGTATTTTGGCTTCTATCCCATACACAAATAGATATATCCATACCATCTTGGGTTTCACCCTCTTTTTGATGGAGAGCTTGAATAATACCTTTATCAAGCATTTCTATAATTTTGGAAGGAGATTGAATACCTCTTTCTTGAATAATATTATCCAATAGAATAACTCCCAACATACTCATCAACGCTCCAGGAACGCCATGTCCTGTACAATCTGCTGTTATCATAAAAATAAGATCTTTTTTCTCGATGATATAATAAAAATCACCACTTACTACATTTCTTGGCTTGTAGAGAATAAAATAATCTTGTAAAAACTTATTGAGTCTTTTAGGGTAGGGTAAAAAAGCTTTTTGTATACGTTCTGCATACAAGATGCTATCCATAATATCTTGATGTTGATTTTCTAACATCTCATTCATCAAGGCTACTTCTTCACTTTTCTTTTTGAGCAAGAGACCTTGACGCTGTATTTTATGGCGATTACCCAATATCAAAGCTACCAAAATTAAACTTAATGCAGTTGTAATAAGAGATGCAAAAATAATAGTTTCTTTCTGCTTAATATTGTTTTCAAATCCTTTTTTCTCATACAATTCCTGCTTGACATTCAAATCAGCAGAAAGAATTTCGAGTTGTTGAGCATTTACTATTCTGGATATGGAATCATTGAGAGTGATAAAAGAATTTTGATATGAGATAGCCTCTTCAAACTTTTTTTCTTTTTGTTTTAAATTACTTAAAGATTGATAAAGATTTTTTTGAGAGTTTAATGATAAAAGAGAATTATATAAATTAATTTGACTCTTTTTTATATATAAAGTTTGTTGAGCAGTATCTAAATGAGCTTGAGCTTCTACCAATTGATCTGTTTCTATAAAATAATTAGCCATTTTGATATGACCAGCTACTACAATTCCCCAATCACGATAAATGTAAGCATATTTTAAATAATCCTTATAAAGAACATAAGCAGAATCTAACTGATTTCTTTTTAATAAAATATCTCCAATATTGCCTTTGGGCAAATTCATCCAAAATAAATCGTTCCTTTTTTGAGCTTGAATAATAGCATCTTGATAATATTTTAAAGCCTCATCATATTTTCCTTTGTTTTTATAAATTAATCCAATATTGTTAAGTAAACGAGAAACGGGTGTTTTGTCTTGATAATTGACTGTTTTAAGTAATTCATTGACTTTTAACCAATAAAAAAGAGCTTTCTCATAATTGCCAGCCTTATAAAAAAGAGAACCCATGAAAGTGTAAACCTCTATTTTGATAGAATTATTACAAGGGTGTTTTTCAAGGATATTGATAGCTTTAAGTAAATATTCGAGTGTTTTTCTATAATTGTTTTGTCTTTCTCCAAAATAAAGCCCTCTTTGGTATTCAATACGAGCCATTAAATCGTAACAATATTCTTGTTCAGCTTTTTCATAGACATCAATGAGTTTTTTTTGAGCAAGAACTGTATCTTGATTGTTTTGAGTAAGTTGGTCAGCAAAACCTAACCAAATATCTAACGACTCACAAGAAAGGTTATATTTTCTTAAATATTTTTCAGCTTTTTCATAATAAATTAAAGCTCTTTTGATGTCTTTATAATCTCGTAGATAATAATATTGACCAATTTTTGCATATAAGTAACCATGAACGTAAGCTAATGGCTTATCGTTTTTTGTTTTTTCTAAAAGATATTCTAATAATTCTTTGTTTTTACTGTTGTTAGAGGCATAACGGTCAAGATGATATTCTAAATCTTGTTTTTGAGGAGTAGTACGAATAACGTTTAATAGCGAATCCGCAGAAGATTTACTCCATGTTTGGGCATAACTTGGCAGAAAAAAAAGGTATAAACAAATAAAAAAATAGAATCGCATAATGTTCTATTAACGCATTTAGACTGCCTAAACTACAATTTTTTAAGCCTAAAAAAAAATATTGTATAAAATTAAAATCAACAACCTTTTAGATGCTTGAAGCACAAAGAGTTGTTGATTTTAGGATGTGTGTGTGAGTTATGCTTATTTGTTAGCTGATTTCGTTAATTCTACCATTGCTTCTAATTCAAGAGCTGTTTCATCTGTAGAACCATTAAAACCAGAAGAATAAAAACGAATATTTCCATTGGCATCAATAATGAATTTTGCTGGAATACCATCTACAGCAAAAGCTTCAGCAGCAACATCATTATCATCAACTAATATATTGAAGCCATATTTTTTCTTTTCATTAAATTTTCTCAATCTTTCTTCTCTATCATTGGGATCTTCAGCAGTTGCAATAAATAAAAATACTACATTTTTATCATTGGCATATTTATCTACCGTTTTCTTCACACCAGGGAATGACTGTACACAAGGTCCACACCAAGTAGCCCAAAAATCTACAACTACCACTTTGCCTTTTAAATCAGAAAGTTTTACAGTTTTACCTTCCAAATTTTTTAAACTAAATTCAGGAGCTTTTGCTGCTTTTGTTTGAACCATTTTAGAAGCTAATTTTTTCTTATATTCTTCTAAAGATTGAGCCTGCATAGGTGTATAAATTCCTAAACAAATTGCCAATACAACGATTGGGATAAATACTTTTTTCATAATGTTATTGTTTTTTTCAAAGATAATACAAAAATAAGACCATTGTTGAAAAGTATAATAAATTATTGGCAATTATGTGGATATTTGTATTTTTACGTAGTTTAATCTTTGTCTTACCACACCTTATGCGAACTCTATACTTAGTTCTGATTGTAATCTACAGCTTCCAAACAGCTTTTGCTCAAGATTTGAAAACGCCTTTTGAGCTTTCTAATGGTTTAGAAACAGCCACTTATGAGCAAGGAATAGCTTTTTATGAAAAACTTGATGCTCAATATGAGGAAATAAAACTTTTTAAATATGGGAATACTGATGTTGGCAAACCTTTGCATTTGGCTGTATTTTCAGCTGAAAAGGATTTTAGCCCTGAATCTTTAAAACTAAAAGGGAAAAGTATTTTTTTAGTGATTAATGCTATTCATGCAGGTGAACCAGATGGAGTGGATGCTTCTATGATGCTTCTTAGAGATATTGTTCAACAAGAAAAATTAAAGAAAATATGCAAAAATACAGTTTTTGTTATCATACCATTTTATAGTGTAGGGGGTGTTTTAAACAGAAATTCATACAGTAGAGCTAATCAGAATGGGCCCAAATCGTATGGATTTAGAGGAAATGGTAAAAATTATGATTTGAATAGAGACTTTATCAAGATGGATTCTGAAAATGCAAAAACTTTTATAGAAATATTTCATACATGGAAGCCTGATATTCAAGTAGATAATCATGTAACTAATGGTGCTGACTATCAATATGTCATGACTAATATTTTGGCAAATCCTGCTTTGTATGCTCCTGAAATGGCTGATTACTTCAAAAAAGAGTTCAGACCTGATTTACTCAATAAAATGAAGAAAAAAAACTTCGAAATGAGTCCGTATGTAGAAATGAAAGGTACAACACCTGATAGTGGATTGGTGCAGAATGTGCGTTCTCCACGTTTTTCACATACTTATGCAACACAATTCAATACTATTGCAATGGTTGCAGAAACACACATGCTCAAGCCTTTCAAACAACGTACGGAAGCAACCTATCAATTGATGCTGAGTCTCTTAGAAATATTAGAAAAAGATGGAGTAAAAATTCAAAAAAACAGAAAAAAATCATTTGAATACTTCCAAAAACAGAAGAGTTATGTAGTAGATTGGAAAATTGATGATAAGAAATTTGAAATGATTGATTTTAAGGGATATATGGCGGAGCGGATTCCTAGCAAAGTGACAGGACAAACAAGATTATTTTATAATAAAACAAAACCTTATACAAAGAAAATACCTTACTATAATGTACATGAACCTAAAAATACTTTAGAAAAACCTAAAATGTATATCATACCCAAAATGTATGGTAATATTGTAAAAATGCTTGAAATGAATGGTGTAGTGGTAACAAGTTTGGATAAAAAAGAAACTTTTAATGGAGCATATTACTTCATCAAAGATTATAAAACAGGCTCAAAACCATTTGAAGGACACTATTTGCATACTGATGTAACTGTAGAAAAACGAAAAGCAGAATATACACTCCAAGAAGGTGATTGGGTTGTGATGACCAATCAGCCCCATATCAATTTTATCATGAATGTGTTGGAGCCACAAGCTCCTGACAGCTATTTCTGTTGGAATCATTTTGATATTATTCTTCAACAAAAGGAGTATTATTCTGATTATGTTTTTGAAGATATTGCAGAAAAACTATTGAGTGAGAATGCAGACCTTAAAAAGAGATTTGAAGAAAAGAAACGACAAGACCCAGAATTTGCTAAAAATGCCAAAGCTCAGCTAGATTTTATTTACTATAATTCCCCTTATTATGAGCCTAACCACTTGAGATATCCAATATTTAGAGTAGAATAAAAAAGAGGAAGCTTGCTTCCTCTTTTTTGTTGTCTTGAATAAAAAACTATTAAGGACTTACAATGTTTAAACTTACGTTTAGATAAACAGGTAAACCGATTTTTGTTTCTAACAAGAATTTATCATTGATAAGACCACCACTTTCAACCCCATTTTTCTCTGAAAGATTGAATTTGTAATTAGCTCTCAAACCTGCTTGTACTGAAATCCACATAAAGTTTTTCAATGAACGCTCATAAACAGCTCTAATTTTTACTTCAGAACGGCGAAGTTGTAGAGCATCATAAGGAGCTAAATCAGAATTTGTGTTTTCTTGATTTTGGATGAAGTAAGAGTTTCCTACGACTTCATAGCCAAATTGTAACAAAGATTTTGCAGAGAAGTTTCTACGGAAATGAACTCTTGCAGGGAATAAAATTTCTGTACCCCAACGATCGTTGAAGGTTCTATTGTAATACCAAACAGGAATTACAAGTGATTCACCACCTCTGTAAGTTCTGGTTACACCCAATCCCCACATCAAATCGTCACTTTTTTTCCAACCATAAATTACAGCACCACTTACAGTCATACCTGTTCCAAAAGCATCTCCCAATTGACTAGAAGAATAGTTTCCATTGACATCAGCTTGTGCTTGAATAATCAAGAAACGTTTTTCGTTAAGAGGCTTAAAAACTGTAAATCCTAAACCACCTGTACGTAAACCTTTGTCATTGAGATTTTTGTATAAACTATAATTTTTAGGATCGTCTACAATGAAACGACTTTCAGCATATTGAGCCATTAAACTAACAATAATACTGGATTTAGAGATGATGGGATAGTTTATTCCTAATTGTAAACCATGAACAGCCTTTACTTTCACATCTGAAGGGCTATCAGCAAGATTTGGAAAACTGCCATTTTTGTAAGGCTCACCAACCACAGAAGACATATTGAAAGGACCTTGAACCTCATAACCAATAGAATACAATTTGGTTGGAGTAAGGTTTCTTACTTTTTGTGTACAAAAACGTTTGGTTTTTTGTGCATCACCATAGTCTCCAAGACTATCAAGTGGAGGGGCTGTATCAGTAGAATCTTGGGCAAATAACACGCCCACAGATAATAAAAATGTGGTAAAAGATAGAAGTAGCTTTTTCATAAGCATAAAAATTGTGATTACAATTAAGTTAAAATTTTTGTGTTTTTATAAAAGTAAAACTTTTGTGAATAAAAAGTCAATCAAATTGTAAAAAAAATATTCACACAAATATAAAGTCTATTTCAAATAGCTATTATATAATGATTTAATTGTTTGATAACCAGAGTTTTGTGTATAATCCTTGTGCATCATATTTTTTAGCTTGGCTTTCAATATTAAAACATCTGTTTTCACGTGGGTCGTTGCCTACTCCAGCGATATACATCCAATTACACCAATTACTACAAGGATCATAATCTATTAATTTACTTTCAAAATACATAGCCCCCCATATCCAACTAATTTGAAGATTTTTAACCAAAAAACTGGCTACATTTTGCCTGCCTCTATTACTCATAAAACCTGTTTGATTGAGTTCTCGCATGTTAGCATCTATAAAATCTACGCCTGTTTCTCCTTTTGTCCATTTTTTAAATACATAAATATCATTTTTAAATTGAACAGAACTCTGTTTGATACCACACTCTTGAAAAATCTGATTTCCATATTTTTTTGCTACATATCTAAAATAATCTCTCCAGATAAGTTCAAAAATGAGCCAATAAGTAGATTCATTGGCTACTCGTTCTTTTTCATATTTTTTTACTTCTTCATAAATATATCGAGGAGATAAGCACCCTAAAGAAAGCCATGCAGAAAATTTAGATGAATAATTAGCCCCCAATAATGAATCTCGTGTTTCTTTGTAATTTTTCAGACTATCTGTTTCCCAAAAATATTCTTTTAATCGCTGAATACCTTCTTTTTCTCCTCCTTTGAAATCCAATGCTTTCTTGCTTGAAACAGTAACATTTGTAAAACCTAAATCTGCAAGACTTGGAACTTCACCTACTAAATAGTTTTCTGGTAAGGGATTTAGCTTTTGTGGAGTAGGTACTGTATTTCTGATAGTAGCATCTTTCTCAACCCATTTTCTGAATTCTGTAAAAATATTAGGAAGTTTCTGAATTGGAAAAGGTAAATCATCTAAATGATATAAGGTATAATTCCAGAATAATTCTAAAGCTATTTTTTTCTTTTGTAATAATGTTTCTAGAGCTAACTCTGTTAGTATTTCTTCATTTGTAACTTCTTTTGAGCCAAAAATAGCTTGTATTTCGAGAGTCTCAGCTATTTTAGCAATTTCTACTTCAGGTATGCCTATTCTGATAATTAAATCACTTCCTTTTTTACGTAAAGCCATTCTTAGAGAAAAAAGTGATTCCAATAAAAATTTTGTTCTAAATGCATCTATTTTTGGAAAACCCAAGTGTGTCTCTTCAAACCACCTTGTATCAATACAATAGGCAAAATATATTTTTTCCGCCTTCAAAGAGGCTTCATAAAATGGTAAATTGTCATGTAAACGCAAATCGTTTCTAAACCAAACTAATATATTTTTCATAGGTGAAGCTTTTTGTTTATTCAACTCTATGTATAAAGTTTAGGTTTTCAGAAAATTTATTTTTAATATAGAAATTTGATAAAAGCATAATTGATAATGATATATGGAGCCTTCAAATCGTTCAAAACGTTTCATTAGCTTAAGTGTTGGTTTGGGAGCTGGAGTAATTTTATTTTTCTTGTCTACTTGGTACTATAAAAATTACATATCTGTTTGGTATTATGCGACTATTCAGCAAGCATATTTACCTATAAAAGTAACTATTCGTCATTGTGAAGCAAAATCTTTCAAATCTAAAAATAGTAGTACAACTACCTACAGTGCCGAGTGTGAGTGTTTCTATAAAACAAGCATAGGAAATGTTATAGAAACCAGTTTTCATATGGGTGAAGATAAAATTAAAAATTTAGAAGCTCTACAAATTGCTCTCAATAAAACATATTATGATGGTAAAGAAGTAGAAGTACTTGTACACCCACATTATCCAGACTTGCTGATAATTAGTTATGAAGAGGTTCGTTTGAGTAGCTGGTTTGGTGTAACAGCAGGAGGTTTGATGTTTTTAATTGTTTGGGTACCATGCTTAATAATGGTGATATTTTGTATAAATGCGTTTATTTATCCAAAGAAGGTGGATGAATCTTAATCAAAATACTATATTATAAATAAATGATAGAATTATGAGTATTAGAACTTTTTGGATAATTTGTATTAGAATTATAGGACTTTGGGTGTTATTGGATGCAATATCCATAATACCTAATTTGATACTCACACTTATCAATTCAAGTGTAGGTTTACAAGAAATAGGTTATTTTTTATTCAATGTAGGCTTTTATCTAGGAGCTATACAATTTTTATTTTTCAGAACAACACAAGTTGTGGAAGCTTTAAAATTAGAAAAAAACTTTAAAGAGGAAAGAATAGAATTTACATCTATGAATCATGTTGTTATTTTGCAAATGGCAATTATTGTTTTAGGAGGGTTTAATTTAGTAATTAGTTTAGCTGGGTTTGTAAGAAGTGTATATCTATTGTTACAAGATAATACACCATTTAAAGATTCTACTCACAAGACTCATGTAGTTATAGATGCAACGCAGATAATTATTTATTATCTGTTTATGACTAACAGTCGCTGGTTCGTTCAGTTTTTTCAGAAAGAAAAAATTGAAACTAAAGAATAGGCTTCCAGATGTCTTTTGAAGGCTCTTTTTGATTAGATTCTTTTAAAAGTAGGACTAAAAAATCATCTTCACTCATAGAATCATCTAATTGAGAAATTATATTCTTGAATTCTTCTTCGGCAATGGAAAATGTAGAAAGCAAATTGAATTTCCACTCATTGTTTATTTTGTTAAAACTGATGGTAACTTTACCTTTCTTATCCATTAAAACTTCACCTGTGGCATGGTTTTTTTCAATTTTAATATTTTGAACAAGAACATTACTTGTCTTTTCCTCATCACCTACCATATCATTGGCAACCAAGAGAATAAAAAGGTTTTCACCATTCATGGTTAATATATCTTCTTTTTTAAATAAATGTCTTGCACCAAGTACAAAAAACTTATCTAAAAACTTTAAATTTGATATAGTAGTTGAGTCAGCTGTTTTTGTTAATTTCACAATATTGTCATAATAGGCAATAGATTGTTTATCAATGTACTTAATGGCTTCCAAACCATTGCTTGCCTGAGTAGTTTCTAAATATTTATTAAGACATAATTGAATAGCTTTTTTATCTCTTGCTTTAGTATTGCATGAAATAACAAGAATTGAGAAAAAAAATGATAAAATATAGAATACTATTTTTTTCATAAATCATATTTTGAAACCTCATATAAAAACAAAAACTTGAACAAATTGTTCAAGTTTTTCGTGGAGAATATCGGAATGTGAATAGCTCCCCAAAAAACCTTTTAATTGCTATTTAGTCATATTTTTTTTAATTGTCCCTATAAAAATCAGGTATTTTTTTGTCTCAATTGTCTCAAAATTGTCCCAAAATTATTCTAAGAAATTGAGTTTGGATTAACCCTTGATTTGATTTCATAAATTTCAATAACATCTTGTACTAAGATTTTTTGAGATTGAAATTGTGGATTATCAGGTACTAATACTATCTCATCTTTTGATAGTTTCTGGAGCCTTTTTACAGTTTTTCCAACGTGTTGGATGATAAATACATAAACCCGTCCATCTTTAGCATCATTTAGAGTTGTTTTACCACAAATAAGGAGTTCGCCATCTTCAATAACGCCTTCCATTGACGTGCCTTCTACTTTTAGCACATAGTCATCTTTCCCAAGATTTAAAATTTTTCTTATACTCATTTTTTCCATTTCATTTAATGTATAGCCTATATCATTTCCATCACCATAACCAGCACTTGTTGTTGTAGGTATTATATTAAGCACAAAATCGCCTGAAGCATCTACTTGACTTACATTATAGAAGTCTTCAAAAAAATATGAAATAGGCACATTAAAATAATTTGCGATTTTGGATAATACACTTGTGTTGAGACTATCCTTTTTGTATAATTTATACAAATTGGAAGGATTCATGTCTAAATCTAAAGCAACTTGCTCTTTTAGTTTGTTGCTTTTTTCTACTAAATCTTTGATTTTCTGCCCTATCATAAGTTTAATGTTTAAAGTTTAAAAATATATTATACATTTAGGGTAATAATATTTGTATAATATTTATACACTTTGTATATTTTTTTATACAAATATGATATAATTTTATACAAATATTATAAAAATAAATACAAAATGTATATGAAAGACAAAAAAATTTTTAATAAAAGGGTAAATGAGGCTTCTGTTTTGGATATAATTAATGAAACCTTATCTCCTAAAAAGAAGGAAGCTTTGTATAAAGACTTTTGTAATAGTTGTAAAATAACAAAAGATGGGATGTATAAGGCTCTGAAGAAATTTCACAATAATCCTGATTTAATCCGTCTCAAAGTTTTAGCAAATCATATATCAGGAGGCTCTATAGATGAGCTATTTAAAAAAATATATCCTAATAATAAGAATAAAGCAAATTTCTAAAAGATATGTCGGATGAATTTTTAGTACGTCAAGAAGCTCTCAAGAAAATGCTTATTCAAGCAGATAAGACTATGAAAAGTATGAGGGATAGATTATCACTGTATATCAAGTCTCCTAATGTAAAAAACTTTGAGGTTGATAAGAGAGAAAAAGAGCTACAACATATAGAAAACTTGATTGCTGATACAGTCCTCTTTATCGAATCTACTACTGAAGAGATTACAAAAATGCAGAGTGAAATATTTTTTTATAAAGAATGGGCTAAAGAGTTTCATAAGAATTGGGTAAGTGAAATACAGAGTACAATAGATATGACTAATATTTTCCAAGAATATCGAAAAAATGAACCAAATCATGGATGAGTTTAAAAAATTAACTGATAAATATAAAAATAGTCCTCAAAAACAACCTGATAAGGTTTTAAGCACTGATGATTTGAGTCTAGATGAACGTAAAGCTTTGATTAAGAAACTTGAAAAAGAACTTGGTAGCCTGATACCTGGTACACCTTCTTTCAAGGATAAGGAAAAAGAATTGATAGAAGCGAAATCATTAATGCCAAATCAAAGGAGAGTTTCTAAAGAGAAATCAAAATCTCAAAAAATCATTTTTAGGGAGGATTTTAAGGAGGGGACAGACCCAAGTTTTGAGGCAGAGCTTAGAAGAAAATTGCCTGAAGGTGTAGATGTAAAAGACTACATGAATTATGGTTTTTATGAGTTTAAAAACTGCTATTTCATGTCTGAAAAGGAAGGCGTAGATGTTGTTATTAGCAATTTTACTATGAAAGTGAAATTTCTAATCAAGTCAAAAACTGAGCCTAAAAGACTTGTAGAAATTAAAAATATGTATGGACACAAGGCTATGGTAGATATGAGTATTGAAACAATGGTTTCTTTATCAAAATTCTGCCAAGCTGTGGAGTCTGAAGGCAATTTCCTTTTTGAAGGAAAGGAATCACATCTTAAAAAAATCAAACGTAAACTTTTTATGGAAGAAAAAACATCAGAAGAAATCCGTTTTCTTGGATTTCAAAAGGAAGCTTCTGTTTATGCCTTCGCCAATGGGATATTTGATGGTGAGCGATTTCATGAAATAGATGAGTATGGTATTGTAGAGCATAAAGAAAGGAACATATACATACCTGCATTATCAAAGATTAATCAGTATGATGATTTTTCGTATGAAAACGAACGAAAATTTGTCTATAAAAAGTCAAGCATTGACTTTCAGGAATGGGCGAAACTGTTTTACCAAACTTATCAGGAAAAGTCTATTATAGCTATCAGTTTCTATGTTGCATCAATTTTTAGAGATGTAATTTTTAGCCAAACAAGGTTTTTTCCAATACTCAATTTATTTGGTGCTCCTGGTACAGGTAAAACTACTATGGCAGCTTCTTTAATGTTTCTTTTTGGAGATGCTCAAGAGCCTTTTATGCTTGGTGGAGCTGGTACACCAAAAGGATTTATGCGAAAGTTTGGGCAATTCTATAACTCATTGATCTGGTTAGATGAGTTTAAGAATAGTATTGATTTGAAAAAATTAGAATCTCTCAAAAACATCTATGATGGGGTTGGTTATGAAAAGGCTCTAATGACACAAGACAATAAAACCAAAACAACTCCTATTTACTCAGCTTGCCTTCTCTCTGGGGAAGAACTACCAACAGGCAATGAAGCTTTATTTAAAAGAGTCATTTTTATAGAATTTGAAACGGCTACTTTCAATGAGGTACAGAAAGAAGCTTATGGAAAGTTAGTTACAAATCAAATACAAGGAATTAGTAGCCTAACAACTGAAATTTTAAAGCATAGAGCTTTGTTTGTTGAACAATTTGCTGAAAAATTCAACAACTCTATTGATTATCTATTCAAAGAAACTAAGAAAGAAGGTGAGAATTTAGATGATAGGATTATAAAAAATTATGCCGTACTTCTTGCAACTCTTGACATAATATACCCACAAATCAAGTTGCATTTTACACTTGAGCAAGCGAAAAAGTATTTTGTAGATAGAATACTTTATCAATCTGAATTGATTAGCAGTAGTTCAAAAATTAGCAAATTCTGGGATATTGTTCAATTCCTTTATGAAACTAATCAAATTGTTCTTGACCAAGATTTCAAGGTAGTTGATAATATTTTATACATCAGAATGTCTAAAATATTCCCTTTATACATGGATAGTCATGTAAGGCAATTTGGAGAAAGAGGATTAGATAAATCATCATTAACAAGATACTTAGAAAGAAGTAAAGGCTTTGATAGCTTTATCACTTCAACTTGGTTTGGAAAAGCCAACTCATCTGCTTACAAGTTTAATTTAGACAAGCTCCCCATCAGGCTTACATACATTCCTCCAGAAAAACATGAAGATACTGAAGAAGTAGAAAAGTATGAACCACCTACAACTATTCTGCCTATTCAAAAAAATGTATTTGATGAGGATTCTCCTAAAAACGCACCTTTTTAAATTTAAACCTATGGTTGATTACTTAATAATAGGGCTTTTGGTAGGAATTACTGCCTATGCCTTTTGGAAGAGAACTTACTACTATCAGGAGTTTTTGAGAAACAGGGAGAAAAGGAAAAATGATTTTTTTAAACGCAAATAGTTTAATAATCTCATGTCTTTTTAATTTAATTCTATACTATTTTAATAAACTAGTTTTTTAAACTAAAAAGTATAGAAAATCAAAAATCAAAAGAGTTTACAAAATAGACCGTTTTTATATTCCATTCTTATGAAAAAACACAAAAAAAAATTCCACAAAACCTAAATTTTTTGTCCTACACGTCCTACAATCCTACAGAGCATATATAAAATATTAAAAAACAATTAGTTATATAAAAAAAGTATGTAGGAAATGTGTAAAAATATGTAGGACGTTGTAGGACAATGTAGGAAAGTTGGTGATGTAGGAAAAACAAACTCCTACAAATCCTACAAAGTATCCTACAATGTAGGACGGAATCCTACAAACAAAACAGCCTCTAAATGAAAATAAACAGGATTTTTGGGGTTTTGTAGGATTGTAGGAAATGTAGGATCAAAAAATTACTGTCTTGCGAAAAAAAAATTAAAACTATGAATTATCCGATTTACCTAAAAAATCATGATGGCAGTGAAATCTGTAAGATGATTTCACCCACTACACAAGTATTTGTGAGGGTTATTTACAAAAGAGAAGGCGTTTATGAGTACGCTTTAGCGAAGAGAAACATTGAACCAGAGGATATCCAATTCAACTTTTCTTATTTCTCTTTAACTGCAACACAAGATGAATTTATGAAGCTTTTGAAAGCTTATTTTAGTCAAAATGATAGTCTCCATAAAACCTTTATGCAAAATGAAAAATCATAAGCGATATACCACCCAGAACGAAAACCTTAGCCAAAAAGCAAAGAATTTAGCTTTATCTTATCTATCTGATGATTTGAATGAGGATACAAGAAAAAATTATCAGCAACTCAGTGTACTCATTGAAGCTTGTATTCAAAAGATACTTGAGATTGAGCCTGTGATGAAAAAGAAAACTTTTATTGATAACAGTTTCTTGGAGAAAAATGTAAAAGGCTATTTTTTACTAAACGCTGGGCAAAAGAAACTTGTAGAAAAAATGTTCAAAGAACATATTGTAGGTTACCTTTCAAACTTTGGAAAATTGAAATATAATTTAATGGCTTACGCTGATCATCTGGACGACTTACCAGACAACCTACTTGATAAGTTTTTTGAAGCTGTTTCAAAGATTAATTTCAACTTAGAAACTACTATAGTAAATGAAGAAAAAGCTGATTAAAATACCAGTCACAAATCTTGTAAAACATTTCATTTTACTTGAGTATAACGAACCTGTAAAGATTCATTTACATGAGCATCTTGGGAGGATTGTATTGTCTTGTGTCTCTATTCAAAATTATAAATACAATGTTCTACCGAAAACAAAGTATGATACGGAGATTAGTATATCTGTTCCTAGAGCTATTGAGAGAGTCTATAAGAGTTATAAAGTAAGGCATTTCAATACTATTTATCAGAAGCATATCTATGAGCTATTCTATACTTTTGTAAAGGCTCAAATAAGCTTAGGGGTTAGTGATTCAGAGGCTATCCGCAATTTTTTTAAGGTTTATGACATTCCTGAAGACTATTGGAGCTTGGATAGTGCGGCACGAATCTGGAGGAGAGAAAAAAGTTTAAAAAAATCATGCTTGGATTTGTCCTAAAGCATCTTAGAGGTAAAACGGATATTTGAAGCTTCACAAATATCCGTTTTTTTTATGCCTTTTTTATTGTTTTTACCCATCCTATTGCTTTTTACTCAGTGTAGTAAAAACAATTACTCTGTAGAACCTGCTCCACAAGCAAGCACCATGCAAATAGAGGCACAGTCCTTCAGGCATCAGAGCGTTATGAAAACTGATGCTCAAATTATCAAGACTGAGAAACTTGTAAGAGTTGAAGCTTCCCAGGGCAGTAGAAAAATTCGTCTTGAGTTTGATCCAAAAACAAAAATCTTTGGATACTATCATGTAGCTTCTTTTGAGGATGAAAAAGGCAATTTCTACAGTACTAAGATTTGGTTGGAGCGTCCTGATACAAGCCAGAAGTTCGACTCTCAGGATATTGGTTACATCTCTGATGATGGGTATTTTGAGTTTAATGCTTTTACCTCAGCAGGCAAGCAAATTTTCATTAGTGGATATTTAGGAAATGGCAGGGATTGATGAAAAGAACAAGTGTGCTAATTTGGGAGGCATCATTAAAATTCAACTTATCTCTTTACAGAATGTCATTTCATTGGGTAAGCCTTTGGCTGGTGTGATTAGTGATATTGAGTTAGATAATAAGAAAAACAAGTTTAATGTAGCCTTTTTTACAAGAACAGCACAACACAGGCAAAATGACAAACGAGGACCTAACGGCACTATCTACAGACAGCGATTGACTTTTACTATGAGAGGTCATAGTCTTGAGCTGAGAAACTGGATTGAAAAGTATTCAGAGCATTGGTTTTTAGCAGTCTATAAAGATACTAATGGAGCTTCAAAGCTGATTGGAAATCTTGAAAACCCACTTTCTTTTAGCACAGACTATGATAGTAAAAAGAAGCTTACAGATCCTTCCGAAACTGATTTTGAGTTTACTTGTGAAACGCTTGTGCCTTGTCCTCATGTTGATGCTAATTTCTTGGCATCTATTACACGCATTTTTGATAAAACTTTCAACAGTACTTTCAATTAAAAAATATGGGAAGAATTAGTGATGCCTCTGGAGTGGCTCAGGCAGCAGCTGTAAAAAATGAAACCAACGATGAGGCAAATACAGCCATAAGAATTGGGCAACAGCTTCAGGATTTATGGGACTCTAAGGCTCATAAAGATGTTACGGATGGCTTACAAACCTCTATTACTAACCTTACTGTAAATAAAGAGCCTATTAGTGTAGCCAATGCTTACGCTGATGTATCTGGTACTCAAAATTTTCCTAATCCATATTTGAAAACCTACTATGCTTGGTTTGAAAATGTAGAAGGAAATACGAACATAGTTTTACCTAATGCTCTGCCTCCTCATGGTGCTTACATACAGATATGTGTGTTTGCATGCAATGGTCATACTTTAAAACTACAAAGTTTGCATACTTCTATTGGTTTTGAGGTATCCGATGGCTTTGAATTGCGTATTACAGCTGTAGGGAGTAACGAATTTACCATGCAATTGCCTAATAATACTACTGATAAAGTAATTATATCCATGATTTATCAGGAAGGTTGGTATGTCAATGCAGCAGTTTATAAAAAGCCTGTAGTATCATGAGGGGTTTTTTTTCTAGTATGATGGGTAAAAAAAAGGATATCTACTTTGATTTGCCTGAAGAACTTAGAGGATATAATAATTTTAGAGCTTTGCATAAAAACATTGCAGGCACTAGCATAAGGGTTGATGGTGGTAATACTTATGTTACTTCTTACAAATGCCCTATTTCTGAAAAAATATTAGCTCAAAGTTTGGGGACAAAGCAACCACAAAAAACAAATGATGGTTGGCTTTTTGATGCAATAGATGATTTTTTACATTGTGATGACTTGGGTTTTGTTCCTGCTGAAGGTTGGATTGTGGCAAACTGTTTTGATACTCCTAATTTTACAGATTACAGAAGTTTCTACATGCTTCGTCCTTCTGTAGGAGCTTATGACAGTGTGTTTTTTGGAAATTTAGGTTCCTCAAATATATTTAACGTACCTAGTAATATGCGAATGAATAATGTCCCCAGCACAAACTTTGCATCTTTACCAACTTTCAAAGCTATGTCTGGGGAGCATACAGGTTCTTACAGCGACCATGTTCTTTATGTTGGTGGTACTGGTGGCGTTGGTGGGGTGGCTTCTCTAAATGGAGTGGTGAAAGATATTCTTTTCTTTAGCCAAACACTTACAAATTCTGAGCGAATAGCTCTGATGAATTATCTCACTTCTTATCATTCATTGTAATATGTGGCTTGTATTTCAAACTTTAGAGTCTGTTCAAACAGCTCTTGATACAATCAATACAAATTATGGCTTTCCTGATGATTCAGGTACAATTTCTTGGGATACTATTATAAAAGCACATGAACAAGATTTATGGTATATAAAAAAGCCCTCTGAGCCTAATATGCTCAATGTAGATTTCTGGCAAACTTGGGCTGATATTTCAAGTTTAATGCCTCCTAAAAACCTTGATTTTTCAACTTAAATATAAAACTTATGAAAATTTGCGTAATCGTTGATGCTGGGCATGGAGCAACCCACCCTATCACAGGAGAGTACATGACCCGCAAAGACTGGGGAAAATACTTTCAATTTATCAATCCTGATGGAAAGCTGGATTTTGAGATTAGAGAAGGTGATGTAAATCGTGCCATTGCTAACAAGTTGTGTAAACTTTTGGATGAGGCAGGTATAGACTATGAAAGGATATATCATGAATATAATGATACACCTCTTTTAGAGCTTTGTAATAGAGCAAATAGAATACATCAGAAAAAAGCTAAAGAAGGCTTTAAATGTATTTTACTTTCATTCCATTCTAATGCTTTTGGAAATAGCCCTCAAGGACTTGGAGAAAATCCAAGAGGTTTTTCAGTTTGGACAACAAGAGGTGTTACTACAAGTGATAAAATAGCTTCTATTTGGTTTGAAGAACAAAAAAAGATATGTGGAAATATGATTTCTTACAGAGCTGAAATGAGTGATGGTGATGTAGATAATGAAGAAAACTTTACCATTATCTATGGTACCAGTTGCCCAGCTGTTTTGGTAGAAAATTTATTCTTTACTAATAAGGATGATGCTAAATTATTGTTTTCACAAACTTATCAAGATAAATCAGCTCAAGCAGCCTTTAAGACTGTTCAGAGAGTAATGAAGGAAGTAATCTTATAAAAAAAGTTAGCCGTTTTTGTCCTAAAGAAAAGTAGCCTAAAAATATAGTTTTGGGCTACTTCTTTATTTTACAAAATCATGTATCACAATGAAAAAATTAATTCTTATGTTTAGCGTACTTGGAGCGGTTTTTTGGGCTATGGATTTTCACTACTTTCAGCGTGTGGCTCCTGTAGTCTTAGAAAAAATCAAAACGAATGCTCCTCTTGAAAACCTGCCAGTAGCCAATTTTTCTGAAAGAAAGCATCATAAAGGCATTTTGAATGCTGATGAGCAAGGTCGCCCAATCATGACTTATTTTGTGAGCTCATCTTATAAAGGCTCTCAGAAAAACACAAATCAAAGATTTGTAGCTGTTTTGCCTATCCACGGTCCTATCTCAAAACGTGGTGATTGGTGTTCTTATGGGACAAAAGATTATGTTTCTTGGCTCAATAGTGCAAACAATGACCCGAATGTGGATGCGATTGTCTTGGATGTTGATTCTCCTGGTGGGACAGTGGACGGAACGGAAGACTTTGCCAATGCTGTCAAGAACTCTAAAAAGCCTGTAGTAACTTTTGTAGATGGATTATCAGCTTCAGCAGCTTATTGGGCATCTTCTCAGGCATCCTATATTATTTCTAATAGTGGTGTTTCTGCTTGGATTGGTAGTATAGGTACATTTATTACGCATGTGGATACTTCAAAAGCCTTAGATGAAAAAGGTCTGAAGGTGACTTTGATAGCTGCTGATAAATCTACTGAAAAAACGCTTGGCAATCCTTATGAGCCATTATCTGAAGAGGCTCAGAAAATGTATAAGCAGGAGTTAAACCACATCAATGATCATTTTATTAGTCAGGTGAAGAATGGGAGAGGTGATAGGCTCAAATCGGATGATAAGATTTTTACTGGTAAGGCTTTCAATGGTACAATGGCTTTGGAGTATGGTTTGATTGATGCGATAGGCACACTTCAGGATGCTGTAAACAAAGCAGTTTCTTTAGCTGAAGAAACCCAAATTGAGGCAAAGTCTCAAAGCTCTTCTAATAATGGAATGCAAATGGCTTTATTTCCTTTTCTGACAGGTATTGTAGGTAAAAAGAAAGAGGAAGAGGAGAATGAGGAAGATGAGGCAAAAGCTCAAGCAGCTAAGGTAGAAGCTGAACTTCAAAGGCTCAATGATGCAAACGCGTCATTAACTACTGAAAAAGCTTCATTAGAAAAGCAATTAGCAGATTCTAAAGCAGAATATGACAAATTCAAAGCTGATTCAGATGCCAAGTATGCTGATTTAGAAGCGAAGTATGTAAAACTGGGTGGTCAGGCTTCTGAAGCTTTTACGCAGGTAGATGCTGAGAAAGATAAACTCAATGAGGAGGCTAAGACTGAAGAGTTCACTTATGGCAATTCTGAATATGTAAAAACGGCAAAGGCAGCCAATGAAGAACTTGCAAAACTGAAGGCATTGGGCATTCTGTAGAGCTTCGTATAAACTTTATTTCCAACTTATAATTTATTTTAGAAATGGCACAAGCATTTGATTTATCCAAAGTCACCAAATATGTAGAGAGTAATTCAAGTAAAATTATAGCTATGACCCTCAATAGCTTAGATGGTATTGAAAAGGGGCAAATTAGCTTATATCAGAACTTGAAAGAGGATAAGCCTTTACATAAATTAAAATTAAACGGCACAGTAGTGCAGCCCTATAGAGTTGCTTTTGAACCTAAGAATAATCTTTTCCAACCTAGTGAGAGGATTTTGAGTCCTAAGCCTGCTAAAGTGGATATTCAGATTGATCCAGGAGAGGTGCAAGACAGGTGGTTGATATTAATCTCTAAACCTGGTTTCGATCCTAGAGATTTGCCTTTAGAAAAATTCTTTATGGCAGAACTTGTTAGAAAAATCAAGCAGGAATTAAACGACATCACAACTTATAGTGGTGTGTATAATGCTGCTGGGACTGGTCCTGTCGATGTATGCAATGGTTTTGGGAAGATTATTGCTGATGCCATTACAGCAGGGGATTTAACAAATGTAGTGGCTACTGGGGCTATTACGTCCTCTAATGCTTTAACGAAGTTCAAACAGATGTGGAAGGCTTTGCCTACAGCTTGGAAGGGTGTTCCTATGAAGCTCTTGGCTTCTTATACCAACATCGAAAACTACGATGAGAGCTATGCTACTGAAAGAGGCGGCACAAGTTATGTGAAGCAATTTGAGCAAAGCATTTTAGAGGCTTCTAATGGCAAATGTACCCTTGAAAGAGCAAGCTGGATAGGTTCATCTAACAGAACCATTCTTACTCCTGAAGGTAACTTATTTGCTGGTACGGATTTGCTTGCTGACATCAACAAAATCACTGTTTTACCAGCACACAGATTGCTCGATGTGATGATTGAGTTTAAGATTTGTTTTCAGATAGCTGATACAGATGCTATCTGGATTAATGACCAAGTCTAATATTTCCTTTTAGTTTTCAACTTTTAACTTTTAATAAAGTGAGTAGTAAAAAAGATATGAAGGAGCTTGTGAAGAATTCTTCACGCTCCTGCTTTCAGATTGATAAAAAATGGTATGCCTTTACACCTGGTTTAACTTCTTTTTTGTATGGTGGTGAGGCGGAAACACCTGCACCCATTGAGGTAAAAGAGGCTTTGAAGAGGTCTGATGTTCTCAAGTATTTGGTAGAAAACAAAAGTGGTTTGGTTGAGGAGATTACAGAAGAAACCTTGATTAATGAGCTTACAGAAAGCCAAATCCTTTCTGAAGAAAATGAAGCTTTGAAAGAGAAGTATGCAAAGCTTGAAGCAGAGCTTGAGGCTCTTAAAGCTGGCAAACAGTAACATTTGATAGTTTAGTTTTAAACTTTATTTCCTATAAGTTTTATGTGTGTATTATTAAAAAAATTAGCTGCTGAAGCTAATAATTGTGCTGACAAAATAGGTGGCTTGGTTGCCAAGTTTTGGGTAGCAAAAGCGGAGGATGTGGAGAGCATTCCCGCTCCTGCTCCTGCCAACCAGAAAGTAATCACTGATGACATTGTGATGAAAGCTGGAAAGACTTTTACTGAGTGGAATTTTCAGAAAGATACAGGTAAGGTGTATAGTTCTTCTGTAGGTGCTGAAGGTTCACTTAGTTTTGAGGATATGATAGATTTCATATTTCCAACTGCTACCAAAGATGCATTGGAGCAAACCTTTTTCAATGCTAATACTGAACTGATAGCTATTGTAAAGAAGCGTAATGGGCAAACTGTCATAGTTGGTAGCCTTGACTTACCTGCTTACTTTAGTGAAATTAAGGCTGATGGTGGTTTGAAAGGTGCTGACCCTGATAACATTGCTTGTAAGTTAAAAGCTCTATCAGGCAAAGGCTATAAGATTTACGAAGGTGTTATTCCTTTGGCAGCCTAGTACTGTTTAATCATTATTAATTATAAAAATCATGGCTTTCAAAATAAAAGATACAGAAGCAAAGGTATTGCTTACCAAATATGGTAAAGTAGATGTAGAGAATCCAAAACAAGATATTTTGGAAAAACTCTATGATGATGGTTCTATCTATGTAGAAAAGGTAGAGGATACAAAAGAAACGAAAAAAATAGAGGCTCAGAAAGAAGAGCCGAAAGAAGATAAAACTAAAAAGTAGTTTTAGTGGTGTGTAGTAAAAATAGCCTGTATTCTCAGGCTATTTTTTAGCTGAATACTTTATGGACGAAATAAAAAAATTCCTGCAGAGTCCCAAAGACTACCAAACAGCTTGTGAGCTGTACAAGAAGTATGGAAAGAATTTGAATATCAAAAGGCTCATTGATAAAAGGAAGAATGAGAGCCTTTTGCCTACCATTGTTTTTGAGTTAAAAGTATTACTGGAGAAGGCGGGTGAGAAAACTATTACTGAAGAAGTAAAAGTGGTTGTTCATAATCCTGCTAAAGTTGATTATGAACCTATCACATTGCAGAAGAAAGCTGAAGGACTGGAAGAAATCTCAAGACAGCAACAACACTTTTATAATCAGGGAGCCAAGCTTTCCAATGCTCTTTCTCTGCTTGCTCAAACGGACCCACACAGCCAAGAGGCTAAAACTCTTGTTTCAGAGATTTTAGATTGCAAGAATCAATATAATGAGCTTGCAGAAGTAAAAAAACAATTTCAGAAAACTGGTAAAATGCCTATAAAAGTTGAGAAACCTACTCAGGAAGTTGTTTATAAAAGTTTATCCAAGGACGAGCTTCTTAAAAAACAAAAACTACTTCGTTCACAGGTTTCTAAAGCAAAAAGTAATGTTACAGCTAATCGGAACAATGAGGAAAAAATGTCTAAATACACCAGTAAACTACAATCCTTAGAAAAAGAACTTTTAATCGTAGATAATTTATTATGCAGTTAGTTTGGAGTACAGAAAAGCGTAAGGTCAATGATTTATTGCCTTATGAGAAAAACCCTCGTAAGATGTCTCCTGAAAAAATGAAAATGCTTCAGGATAGCTTACATAAATTTGGGTTGGTGGAAATACCTGCTATCAATTTAGACGGCACCCTCATAGCTGGGCATCAGAGATGCAAGGCTATGAAGTTTTTGGGTAGAGGTGAAGAGCTAATAGATGTGAGGGTACCTAATCGTCAGCTCACAGAAACGGAGCTGAAGGAGTATAACATTGCCTCTAATTCAATTGATGGGGACTGGGTAGAAGAGATTTTGAGAGAAAGCTTTTCAGATATTGATTTAGCCTCTTTGGGCTTGGATTTAGACTTATCTGAATATAATGATTTATTAAAATCAGGTGAAGAGGAAAAGCCGAAGCCTGTATATGAGATATTACCCAAGTTCACAGAGAAGCATACATCTTTTACTATTATTTGTGATAATGAGTTAGATGAAAACTTCATTAAGCATGTATTGGGCTTGGAAGCTGAAAAGAGCTTTAAGAATAATAATGTAGCTATTCCTTATGTACTCACTGCTAAAAAATTTATATTAGAATGGAACAAATTGAAATCATAATTCCTTCACACAAACGAGCTGATAAGGTTTCTACTACCAAGATAGTAGAAGGTTGTATTTTGTGTGTTCCTGAGAGTCAGGCAGACCAGTACAAAAAATTTAATCCTGGTATTGAAGTAGTCGCCCACCCAGAAGACATCAAAGGCTTGCCTCCAAAATTAGAATGGATTAGACGCAACTTTACCAATCCGTTCTTTATTGATGATGATGTAAAAGACTTTAGAAAGCTTTATGTAGAGAAAGGAGAAAAAGCACCTATTGATAGCCCTACCATTGTTCGTGAAATTATAGAAGTAACTGCTTGGACAGCTCGCAAGGTGGGAGCTTATTTGTATGGTTTTAATCATAGCCCTATGCCTGAAGCTTACTCAGGACATAGGCCTTTTGTGCTAAGTGGCTTTGTGATGGGCGGAGCTACTGGCTTGCTCAGTGGTTCAAAACTCTTTTGGAATACAGATATGAAGCTTGGAGGGGATTTCTGGATTAGCCTATTGAATGCCTACTATCATAGAAAGATTTGGAAGGATATGCGTTATTGTTTTACTTTTAAGGACACTTTTGTAAACCCTGGTGGGCTTAGTGAGTTTCGAAATATTGAAGCTGAAAAAGAGAAGTATGAAATACTCAAAGAATACTTTGGCGAGGCTATTCGTTTGAAAAACGACACAAACCTCGCCAAAAGAAAACATCCTTATATGACTACTTTGAATTTGCCTTTTTAAGCTTGATTATCATCAACCATAGAATTATACAAAGATTTTACACACAAATAGTATTCTTTATACTGTGAGACCTCTATATCTAATTCATCTTTTATTGCTTGTTTTAGTATAGGATTTGTTTGTGATACATATCTATCTATAAGGTTGTGTATTACTTTTATTCTTTCTAAGCGTCTTTCCAAAAGATCTGGTCTATTCAATTTTAAAATCCTGATAGTCAAATCTCCCTTCGGATTAGATGGTTTATGAAAAATATAAGCCCCCAAAGCTATTATAAAATCTTCTGGGCTTTCGATGTATGGATTTATAAAAGGAAGATTGATGTCATACTCATCTCCTTTATTCATGTTACAAACTGGACAACTTAATCCTAAATTATTCCATTCATATGTTAGGCTTGGAAATTTATCTTTTGCTTTTGGTCGAATATGCTCTATATGCTCATGTGAAACATGTGCCACTACACTTTCACAATACATACATTTATTAAAACACTCCATTTTCAGTTGTACCTTTACTTCAGAATGATTATACCGATTGTAAACACCCTTGGGAATTTTTTTTCCATTACTAATATAATCTAATAATTCCGTTGTCCACGCTACTTTATTAGTTTGAAGTATATTAGGTTCTAAGCTTTTATTTATTCTGATCATTGATTTTTGTAATAATTTTTTCCATTGTTAAAGGAACTAGACTTTCTAAACCAAGCTCTTTCAAATCATTTCTCATTTGATGAAATATAGTAGAGGTTATTTCACTATTTGCATATTTATTAGTAATTTCTTCCAAAGACTTCTCGACCCAGACGGGCATAGTAAATGATACACCAAGAACCTCATCTAATATTTGATTCGCACTTCTTGCTTTATTAACTATATCTAATTTTTCGTTAAATATTCTTTTATCAGAATTGTATCTAAGTGCATAAACATTTGAATCCTTTACAGAACCTATGATAAGCGGGCTATGAGTTGATACTATAAATTGAACGTTTGGAAACGCTTCTATCAAAGAAGGCAGAATTTCTCTTTGCATAGTTGCATGTAAATGATTCTCTACTTCATCTATTATAACCAATACATTTTCAGACTTATTTTCAATAGATGTGAAAATGAGCCATACTAAATCAATAATAGCACTTATACCTCCAGAAACAGCATCAAGCATAAAATCTCCTGTGCTTGTTTCAAAAATAATTTCATAATTTTTGATAACTATTTTTGAGAAACCTAGCGATTTTGGCAATGTTATTCTCAAAATATCTTGAAACTCTAGAAAGTATTCTTTTAATTCTTTATCTGATATTATAAAATCATTACCCGCACCTGAAATTGCCCAATTCAATAATGTTTCTTTTATAAAGTAATTTGTTGATTTACTCGAATGATCATGATATAGTTTACTAATTATACTTGATGATGATGTTAAACGAGCTTCTGATTTTTTAATCTTTCTTGTTGAAATATTTGGGATATGTTGATAATAAAATACTACTCTGTGAGATGGAATGTATGCTCCTGTTATTCTTTTTATGTTATCTAACTCTATATGATACACAGCACCTACTTCATAATCTGGAATTTTTATTTTTGAAAATTCTCCATCTTGATATTTTAAATATCCTATAATATTGCTTCGAACATTATCTATTAATTTTAAACTACGAGGAATATATTTAAAGCCTCCAGTTTCTTTATCAATTGATGGTACAGCTATTTCATCTTGAATGTTACCATATACTAACTTTCCTAATAAATTTAATATTGTTGTTTTACCAGAACCATTCGCTCCTGTTAATATGGTCAATTGTGGATGAAATTCTATTTCAATATCACTAAATTGCTTCCAATCATTTATTACTATCTTTTCTACAAAACTCATTTTATATATAGATTTTATTATATGCAATATATAAAAAAATAATTGTACAAATGTTTTGGGTTCTAGTTTTTGGTGCAGACGATTGCATTACACTTTTAACCCTTACATCAATGAAGCAATCCATTGCATACAAGCACAAAAAAGAGTTATTCGACATATTCGATAAGCTCTCAAGAACCCAAGACAGACACAGAGTATTTGAAGATTTTATAACCTGTGCCATTTGCTGTTATCATCGAACCAACCTTGTTACAAACCTTCATTTCAAAGATGAAGAAAATGAGGCTTTATACCAGCAAACCATCAAAGGCTATAAGAAAGAAGAGCTAAGATTGTTTGGTGAAGCTTTGGGGCATTTATCCCTTCAGATAGATAAACACCCCTACTCGGACCCGCTTGGAGAATATTATGAAGAACATTTCTCCAATGAACGACTAGGGCAGTTTTTTACGCCTATGGAGGTTTGCAGGGCTATGGCAGGTATGATGATTGTAGACCTTGAAAGCCCTCCAGAAGAAAAAACAATTAATGACCCGTGCTGTGGCTCGGGTCGTTTGCTTTTAGCCTATGCTGAGTTAGCACCAAAAAACTATTTTTTCGCAAATGATATAAGTTTAACGCTTGCCAAGTTATGCACCCTCAACTTTTTTATCAATGGACTTCAGGGAGAGGTTTGCTGGGGAGATTCGCTGAAGGTGGAGTATAAGAAGGTTTGGCGTATCAATATGCTTGGTGTAGGGATATTGCCTGTTCCTCCAGAACAAAGTATAGGGTTTTCCGTACAAGCCTCTCAATACCAAGAAAAGCCTTCTACTCAAGCCAAAAAAGTACCTATAAAAGTTCAACACTCCGAAACTAAACCAAATACCTCAGAACAATTAAAGTTGTTCTAAAAGCCTCAAAATAGCCCTCACTGAAGGGCTATTTTTTTGCAAAAAAAACCTCAAAAATAATTGTGCAAATGTTTTGGCTTCTTGATAAACAAGCAGACGATTGCATTATCAATTACACTTTTAACCCCTTAAAATTATGGTAGCATTAAATTCACAAATTCACAAGAATAAAAAGCTCTATAAGCTTTTTGCTTGCCGAATTCAGGAAACCAAGAAGGCTTTAAGCCTCAAACAAATCAATTTCACCCATGTAGCCAAAAGGGTGATGAAAAGAGCTTGGAAAACTTACAAGAATGGAGTAGCTGAGTACATCAAAAAGAACTTTACGGATAAGAATTACTATGAGAGTTCTTTTGAGCTTCAGGACTATTTTAAACAATGCCTCCAGCTCGCATGGCTATCAGCTCGCAAAGAATTACAAACCTTAAACCAAACCAAACTATTCGTATGAGCAAAGAAAGAAAAAAAGCTCTTAAAGCTCTTAAAACTTTAGAAGAGCAAAAACTTATCCTTGAGGTTCATAACAGCCTTGAGGAAGGTATCAACTTAAAAGTAAAGCGTTCAAACCAAAAAGGCTTTACGGATACACCTTTATTCAATCAAAATCAACAAACCGATTTATTTACAAAATGAGGCAATTAATTACAGAGCAGGGCTATGACTTTTTTGAGGTCAGCTCTGCCCTCCAAAAGAGCATCAGGAGGGGAAAAGAAGATGATGCAATGTACTGGGCTGTTGAGTTGTATATCTCAAACTATGATGAGTATGTTTGGAAAAGGCTTAAAATCATCTCCAGTGAAGATATAGGATTGGCAGAGCCTAACCTACCTTCTAATATCTATGCTCTTTACGAGATGTACCAACAGCAAAAAAAGAACGATAAAACAGGTGGTAAAACTTCACACCGATTATTCTTAGCTCATGCTATTGTGATACTCTGTAGGGCTAAGAAAAGCCGTTTGATAGATCATTTCCAAATCTATCATTTCAGAACACACCATGTAGAACGCAAACCGATTCCAGATTATGCCTTTGACAAACATACCACTACAGGTAAAAGGCATGGAAGAGGCTTTGAACATTTCTTTGAACATGGTGCAAAGCTGGAGAATGTAGGTGATGTAGCAGGTGAACAAGAATATCTTGAGTTGTGTAAGGATGTGTTGTATAGGAACCCTCCTCCCACACCCACCACCCAAGATGATGAACAAAAGACTTTGTTTGATTAAAACAAAAAGCCCCTACGCTAATGTATAGGGGCTTTTTTACACTTTTAACCGCCTTATATGCGGTTACACAAAAATAATCAAAAAAAACTCAAAAAAAAATGTGCAAATGTTTTGGCTTTTAGCCAATGGTGCAGACGCTTGCATTATCAATTACACTTTTAACCCCTTAAAATCATGGAAAACAAAAGAAAAAAATCAGACAGATTCGAGAATCAAGAGGCTTACATGCTTTCAGCTTCTGAGACGGCTAAGAAGGTGGCTCTCCAAAGAAAAATTAATGCAGTACACAATTACTATGGTTTTCGTAATAAATTCTCAGGTTTTCAAGAACCTGAAAGAATAGAGGATATTTTAGATGAGGGTAAATTACACCTATTCTATCTAAATCAATGCTCTTGCCCTCTTACCATAGCCAATGCCTTTATCAATGCTAAAAATGCTTTATACAATGATTATAGTACTTTTGGTATCATTGCTCAAAATATCTCAAAAACTACTCAGGAAAGCTTTGAGAGATGGTGTGATAAAAACCAATTATCTAAAGAAATTAAACGCAATTACATTTCTAAAGAGGGGTTTCCAATAGATTCTCAAGCTCATGCCTTTACAGAGAATTTTGAGATTTTAATTACTGAAGAGGACATTGTAGATTTTATTTTACTACACCCACATGGAGCCGAGAGCTACGAAAGATATATCAGATGCAATGAGTTATCAAATAAATTCAAAGAAATGGTAGGCTTTCCACTTAACTTTTATTTCGCAGGTGATTTACTCAAACTTATCTCAGAGAAGTATGAGGCTGAGTTAGAGTGTCCGTTTTAAAACTTTACCCTAAGAGTTTAAACTCTTAGGGTAAAGTTATACTAAGTTTATAATATCAAAATCACCTTTTTCTTTATCTAAAACAAGTTGATTGACTTCATCTATCCATTTTTCTCCATTGTTTATTATGATGGAAGAGATTTGCTGAATATCTTGGATAGACATTCTATACTCATAATTATCAAATTCTAATAATCCTAAATAAGTTCTCCTCATTGCTGTTCTTATATATTGCATCTCTTCAAAAGAAAATAAAGAAATATTCATAAATTCATTAGGCACTAATAATGAGCTTAAATCTATTTGACACAGAACTTCATATTGTTTTTGAAAATCTTCTCTATCTATTTTCTTTAAATTTTCTATACATTTTATTAGTCTTGGTATAAGAATATATTTGCTTATAGATATATAATCTAGTTCTTTTAGAAGAACTATGAAATTTGCATTATCAATCATATATGTAATGCTCTTTTCTATATTTAATTTTATTTTCGTTAAAACATCTTTTTTGTTTACTTCTGACAAGTTCTTTATATAATTAGCTGCAAAATATTCCTGCAAAGATCTATGTGGAAAAGTATAGTCTGTACCTTCCTTATTTAATATTCCTATGGCTATTTTTAGATCTTCAATTAGTTTTTGATTGTCAAATACAATTTTTCTGTTTTCTTTGATAACATTTAATTTACTTTCTATATAATCAGTTTGAAAGTAGAATTTCTCTTCAAAATAAGATATAAATGAAAATAACCTTAAAATATCTTCAAATTGTTCTTTTGATAGTTTTGATTGTTTTTCTCTTTGAAAAGATAGTTTTGATAAGCTATCATGAGTAGAATACAATGTATCAAAAAGTTGTTTATAAAAGTCACAGCTTTTTTGAGGTATTGCTGAATATGACTGATATGTTAATATGAACATTGATAATAGTAATGGATTTTTAAGAAAATTTCTATATGAAGAATCTTTTAAGTTTAACGCTTCTTTCTCGATTTTTTCAATCAACTCTTTTTCTTGTGATGGAATTTGCTTTTGTATAAATATAGATATTTCATCATTTTCAAGATCACAGATTGAGTAATTATGGAATAGAGGTAGAGTATCAAGATTTGTGTATGGTCTTGATGTTATTACATATTTATTAGATGCATATTTATTTACAAATTGATCAATTTCATTAGTTATAGATTCCTTTTTACTATAGTTAATTTCATCATAGCCATCAAAGAGAAAAATAAAGTCTCCTGAACTTAGAATCCTATCTATAATCTCATTAGTAAATCCAAGTTGATGAAATAAAAATATATCTTCAAAAATATATTTAACAAAAGAGGCTTTTTCATTTAAATATCTAAGTTCAACTTTTATAGGAATTTTAAATTTTCTCTTGATACTATCTATAAAAAAATATTTCATTAAAGTACTTTTACCACTTCCTGCTGAACCTATAATAGTAATGTAATTTAGGTTTTTCAATAACTCTGATATATTTTCAGTGGAAATTCTTTTTCTTTCACTACCTATAAAACCATGTTTTTCAATATGTAGAGGAACATAAAATTCATCTAATTTTATTGGTTCTGATCTATGTATGAAAGTTTTAGCAAAGAGATTTCTTTTATACTCATTGGTTTGGTACTCCAATAGTCTATTTTTTGCTAACTGTTTAAATTCAGTCCCTATGTTTTTTAATAAATTGTTTATAGGACTTTCTATTAGTTTTTTTAATTCTACTATTTCCATATTTATATTAATTAATAGTTTAGTGTTTAGTATTCCAATATAACCAAACAGCCATTTCTGTCCTAAAAATGAGTGTTAAATTTTCTCATTTTGCCTAAAAAAACTCGATGTTTGAGAAAAAAGGTGATAGATTAGATAAATACAGGGCTTATCTAATCAAAGGCAAAGGTTTAAGTGAAAAATCCCTTCAAATGCTTGAAAGGATGAATTTTACCAATTCTCTTCTTTGTGAGGGCTATGCAAGCTCTAAAATCATTCCAGTAATTCAAAAGAAATTTGATTTGAGCCAAAGGCAGGCTTATCAATTACTTTCTGATACTATACAACTCTTTGGGGATGTGAGTCAAGCCTCTAAAGAAGGCAGAAGGTACATTGTTGCTGAGAACTTGCTTAGATTGGGTAAGAAAGCAGAACAAGAAGGAGATTTCATTACTGCCCAGAGCTGCTTTGATAAGTATGCTAAACTCTATGGCTTATACGATTCTACAGAAATCAACATTGATTCTAAAATGTGGATGACACCAAGAGAAATTATATTTAGTGATGATATTAGCATTCTCAAGGGCAAAACAGAAGATATAGAGCATGAAATAGTACCTACTAACATTTTGGAGCATGAAAGTGTACTTAAATAGAAAACAAAGAAGGTTTTTAGAGGCTCGTCAAAGAAGAAAAACATTTGTAGCTGGCAGAGCTACAGGAAAAACAAAAGCTTTAGGATTTACCAAATTTCAATGTTTTAACTACATGCCTAAAGGTGTAGGACTGATAGCAGGGCTTACCTATGGACAAATTCTTAATAATGTTATTCCTGAATGTATTGATGCTTGGAATAGTTGTGGTTTGAAAGAATATGATCCTGAAACAGGAATAGGGCATTATGTAATTGGTAGAAAGCCTCCACGACATTTTGAATTGCCCTACAGACAGCCCAGAAAATACACCAATGTTATTTCTTTTATCAATGGATATGCTACTGTATTAGGTAGCTTGGATATTGCGGATACGCTTAGGGGTGGCTCTTATGATGATTTGCAGGTAGATGAATCAGCTCTTGTCAAGCAGGATGATTTTAATAAAATCCTTGTACCCATGATTAGAGGCAATTTGTATAGAAACTTTGCCAAATATCCTGTTCATCACTCTATCTGTGATTTTACTTCTATGCCCTGGTTACAGTCTGGCTTTTGGGTGTTTGAGACTGAGGAGCTGGCAAAAGAGAATCCTGATGAGTATTTTTATTTGGAGGCAAAAAGTATAGACAACATAGAGGTATTGGGTGCTAAATGGTTTGAGCAACAGAAGAAAATCCTAAGCCCTTTAGAGTATGCTGTAGAGATAGATAATAAAAGGCTCAAGAAACTGCCTAATACCTTTTATCCCTCATTCAATGAAAATATCCACACAGATTTTAATACCTACGGATACAATTATACAGATGCTGGTATATTAGTACAAGGGCATAGGGATTATAGCCCTAATAAGCCTATTGATGTTTCGTTTGACTTCAACGCCAACTTTAACTCTATGATTATTGCTCAAGAGAATGGCAGTGAGTACAGGATTATAGATGAGCTATACTTATCAGACTATCAGACCATAGATAAACTGGTAGAGGATTTCTGTTTGAAATACCCTAACCATCATAGCAAGTACAAGCTCATCAATATCTATGGGGATAGGAATGGTAACAACAGACAGGCAAACAGTGAGCTTACATTCTATGAACAGATTATACAAGGCTTTGCTAAATACGGTTGGGCTTGTACCAACCATGTTACAGGCTTAGACCCAGACCATAAAACAAAACACTTCTTTATCAATAACCTTCTTGCAGGCAAGGCAACACACCTACCTAAGATTATCATCAATGCCAACACTTGTAAGTATTTGATTATCTCTATTGAGAACTCACCTATTACTGGAGAGTTCAAGAAGGACAAGTCTAGTGAGAAACAGAACATAGACCAGAGGTATGCAACACACTTGTCTGATTGTTTTGATAATCTAGTCTTTAGAAAGTTTGGTGGTGAAGTGTATCAGGTTCAAGAAATTTCCATTTTCTAAATGCTCTATCATATATCCAAAATTTTCAGGCTTTATAATTTCCAAAAATCGAATGGGCGACGCACTCTCAAAACTGAAAAAAGCAATTTAAAAGCCTTTTTATGATTTAAAAAGCTCATTTTTTTCAAGTTGTATAAATTTTTTATGCAAAAAAACATGCTTGGTTTTGTCCTAAGCCATTTTGACAAAAAAATAGAGCTTTGAAATAAAAAATCATGGAAATTGGGAAGAACGTAATGCTTTCAGAGATAGACCAGACAGTTGATGTGGATGGAAGCCCTGTTTTCTTTTCACTTGCTTTCTATACTTCCAACGGTGAGTATAGAGAGCTTCCAAAATGTTCTAAGAATTGGAAGAAAACAAAGGTGCAAGCTCCGAAAGGCACACATGCTAACAAGCTTCAAGACCTTTACAGCATTAAAGAAAAGGGTTTACTTCTGATTTACGACCATTTCCAAGAAAGACATATTTCTATTCACATTCAATTAATTGTCAAATACAATGGCTACAGAGTCAAACACTAAAAACCTTCATGCTGAAGAGCTATACAACCTTATCAGTTTTGGACAATTTGAGGTAAGAGGTAATAATACCCCTTCTGACAGTTCCTCGAAAGGTTCTAAGGATATTGCAGATGATTTTAAAGTAAATGAGGATAGCAATTCAGATGACAAGTGGGCATCATGGGGAGCAGATAACAACCTGCCTGATGAGCTGATTGGTCTTGTAGGTAACAATACCATTGCACTGGGCTTGATTGGTTTTAAGAAAGACATGATTACTTCGCCTTCTAATTTTTTGTATAAACAGAAAACCATTCAAGAGGGAAACAAGGTGAAAGTCATTGAGGAGCTTGTAGAGGATTCAAAAATCCAAGATTATTTTGAAGAGAATAATTTGAGAGAATATCTTATTCGTTGTGCAATGGATTATAGTTTTTCAGGAAACACCTTTACTGAGTTTGTTAAGAGTAAGGATGGAAGCAAGTATTTATTTGAGCATAAGGATTTTTCAGACTGTAGGGTTTCTACTATCAAATCTAAAAAGAATAAAGCCTATCTTTATTCTGATTGGGCAAATGTGAAAGAGAATGATGTAGAGGAAGTGCCTTTGTATGATAAGGCAAAAGAAGTACAGCCTTCAAAATTCATTTACCATGCAAAAAGTTATTTTCCTGGTTCAAAGCATTACGGAGTACCTGAATGGATTGGTGCAAGGAACTGGTTAATTCTGACCAACAAAATACCTGTGTTCAAGATTGCAAACATGGAGAATGGTTCAAATATTCGTTTTCATATCCAAGTGCCTCATGATTATTTTCTAAAATTGTTCCCTCCTGGTCAGTTCTCAGATGAGCAGAGAAAAGAAAAGGAAGTAGAGTTTAAGAGGAACTTAGAAAAATTCTTGGCTGGTGAAAAGAATGCTGGGAAGATGATTCTTTCAAAGTTTGTCAAAGAAATGGATAAGGTTGTACCTGGTCTCATCATTGACCCAGTAGAATACAAATTGAATGATGATGCTTACCTGCCAGATTTTGAGCAAAGCAATCAGGCTTTCACTTCTGCCATTGGTATTGATCCAAGCATTGCCAACATACAGACACAAGGTAAGCTCAGTTCAGGAAGTGATAAGCGAAATGGTTTTAACATCTATACAAAAACACGCTTGTTTTCTGCAAGAGAAAAAATTCTTGAACCTATCTACAAAATTATGAGAATCAATGGTTTTGATAAGGATGTGAAAATTGGTTTTACG
This sequence comes from bacterium 336/3, assembly GCA_001281695.1. NCBI lineage: Bacteria > Pseudomonadati > bacterium 336/3. Next base: position 1,598,892 of record LJIE01000001.1, read on the forward strand.
GACTTTGAACTTGAAACATTGGATACAAACAAAGAGGGTGCAAAAATAATTTAGCCGTTTTTGTCCTAATTACAGCGACTTGTGAGAAGCATTTTTACATAAAAAGCTGTACAAAAATGCTTCTCTGTTCAACTCAAGATGTAAAGAAATATGTAGGCAGTATCCAAAAAAGCACTTCTTGGGATACTCTTAAAACTTACGTTTCATTAGCTGAAAACTTTTCCATCAAGCCCATCATTGGGCAGGCTCTCTATAATGCTTTAGATGTTGTAGATTTTACAAGTCTTTCTTCAGAACTAAAAACCCTCCTTGAATACGTTCAGAGAGCTTTGGCTTATGCTACTGTTTTACGTGGCTTGCCTGAGTTGTATGCTACCATTTCTGATACAGGTGTACAGCAACAAAACCCTGAAAATTCCACTCCTGCCAATCAGTGGGTAGTATCAGGCTTGAAAGAATCTTTTACTCAATCAGCAGATGATTGTATCAATAGCCTTATCCAATTCTTAGACGACAATGCTACTGATTATACTGATTGGGAAAACACTGCCTTTGTTCAAAAACGCTCAAACCTCTTAATCAAGTCTGCCAATGAACTTTCTGACCACATTTATTTTCCAAATAGTCATTATGCCTTTTGGAAGATGTATGCCTTTTTTGGTATTGCTGAAAGAAAACATCTTACTCCCAGTATCTCAGAAGAACTATTGCAGGAGTTCAAGGATGCAACAACTCCTACAGCCAAAGAAAAGAAGGCTATTCAAAAGGCAAAAGATGCCTTAGCTCATTTTGCTTTTTACGAAGCTATACCAGCTCTTCAATTCAAAATTGTAGGTGGTAGTTTACTCATTACTACTTATTCAGATGGAATAGCTGTCAAATCAAATGATTATAAAATTTTAAAAGACCTGAAGGAAAAAACGTTTCAGGATGCTCAAGGTTTCTTGGTAGAGCTGAAAAGCTATTTAGATGAGAACTCAGATGACTTTCCTACTTATAAAGCTTCTATCAGATACCAAGAACCTGAAAATCGTACAACTTCATACGGCACAGCCGATAATTCAAACACTATTATTTCAATCTAAAATGGAAAACGAAAGTCCTAAACCTGTAAAAAAAGTATCCATCAGTTCAATATTGTACAATATACAAGTTGAAATACATTCAATCAAGAAAGCTATGTTAGGCGATGAGTATAATGAAAATGGTGTGATGAAAAGGCTTAGTGTTGCTGAATCTGATATAGATGCTCTCAAGAAATTTAGGGATAAAGTTATTTGGACAGCTTCAGGTGTAAGCCTTGCAATAGGTAGTCTATTCACATTTATTAACTATATCATGAATTTAAAGAAATGAGCAGATTCAAATTAAAAAACTTCTTTGGGCATTTTGCCTCTACATCTGTAGGCATTTTACTAAGCCTTTTGATATGTGCTATCATGCTGTATTTTGTGCATGTTGGCAAAGCTACCGTTGAGGGTATTTATCCCTATTTTACTGCATTTGCAGTTCCTGTAATACTTTTTCTTTATGGAAAGAAGGAAGACCAAATACCCAAGCCATGAGATACCTGTTTTTATTTTTTGGAGCTACGCTGTTAGCTATGAAGCGTTTTTGGCTATTAGTGGTGGTGGTGATTGTATCTGTAGCATTCTATTTTTATGAGAAAGCTGAGTACAAAAGAGCCAAGAAAGAGGCTGAGAAGTATAAACATGAAGCTGATAGCCTGAAAAGTGTTATAAAGACTCAGGAAAAGGTAAAGGATTTAACAACCAAAGACACCCTACTAACTAATGAAATTGATAGGAATTCTGATTCTGTGGATGCTGCTAAGCAGTTTTTCAAGTAAAGCCCAGAACTGTTGTGATAGCCTGAAAATGGCTAAGGTGTATGGTCGTGTACTGGTGAAAGATATTGCCTTAAAGGACTCTTTGTTATCCATCAGAAAACAGACTATTGAAATACTTTTTCAAGAGACTCAAAGGCTACAGCAAGCAAACTATAAGCTGAAAGAAAGTCATGAGGCTTTGAGTAAGCAAGTAAAACTTATCCGAAAAAGAAAGAATGTAGCTGTAGGGGTTTCATTCTCTTTATTTTTAATCCTACTAATCAAATGAATTCAGTAAAAATAGGAAAGAAAGAGTATCGTGTACCTGCTTCATGGGATGAGCTGACAGCCTCACAAGTGTATTTGATTGCTGGGGATTTCTTTGGAGCAACGAAAATTGATGAGGCTCAAATCAGACTCATCATGACAATTATACCAGCAAATATATTTTCACAATTAAGTGCTGTGATTAGGTATGAGATTTTACAGCTGTTAGATTTCTTGCCTGAAATCAAACTTACAAAGAACTTGTTTCCTGCTTTTCATGGTCTTTACGGTCCTTCAGATGAGCTTTTAAATGTAACGGTTTTAGAGTATGCGACAGCTGACAGTTATTTTCATGCTTTTATAGATACTCAGGATATCAAATTTTTGGATTTGATGGTTGCTTGTTTTTATAGAAAACCCAAGCTCAAACCCAAAGAGGCTAAACCTTTGGATTGGGATGGAGACTACAGGCAGAAGTTTAATGCAAATCTAGTGGAAGAGATAGCAGACAAGCATATCAAAAAACTATCTCCAATATTTAAGCAGGTGGTTTTCTTGTTTTTTGTGGGTTGTAAGAGAAAGCTTGTAGAGGATTATTCTGAACTGTTTCAAAGCTCTGGCAGTAGCTCATCATCAGGGAACGGATGGGCTGATACGATTATTGATTTGGGTGAGGCTGGTTTGTTTGGTGATTTAGAAAAATCAGCCACCACCTACATACACACAGCTTTTATGTATTTTAAGAAGAAGTATATTGAGAACAAAGAACTGGAGGCAAAGTATGGAACAAATAGTTGATTGGAATAGCTTTGTTGCTTATTTTGAAGAAATAGCAACAAAGCATAAAGATATTAATTCCTTTTGTTTTGGGACACTTGAGAAAAAACAAGCCTTTACAAAAAGTGATATTGTGTATCCTTGTCTCTGGCTTGAGATACCAGATTTTCAACCTGAAGGCGATGGCGTTTTTACCCGTTGTACTTCTGCCTTTACTATTTCCACAAGTGCTGAGAAGGGAGATTATGAAGCTGAGAATGCAGCCTTAAAACTATGTTCTGAAATAGGTTTACAGGTGGTTTCTAAGATGAGAAAAGATAGCCACGATTTGAATGAAGAAGATGAACCCTTCTTAGAATTCAATACTTCAGATGCAGACTTAGAGTCAGGTATCATGATTGGAGTAGATAATGAACACGGGTATCGTGTTCAGTTTACGATTAGAATTAATGATTTAATTTGTTACAAGCAAGATAAATGGGACTTATAGCACAACCAAATACATACGTTCACACAGGTAATCCTATTGTGTATAAACTTGATGATGCGACAGGTGAAGCAACCTTATCCCTAAAAATAGGCGTGAATGTATTAGCTCAGGTAACAGCCAACTGGTATGGTGGCTATGAATTTGATATTTCAAAGTATGTGAAGGCTTTTGTAAGCTCTACAGCTCCTAATGTAGCCTTAGAATTCAATGCTCAAGCTGAGAGTGCAATTACCTTTACTGTAGATATTTCGATTGTCGGTCCAGCTTTTACAAACAATTACACTCATTCCTTTACAGCTCTTAGGGGAGGTCTGCCAAAAGAGGTGTTTGCTCAGGATAGTAATTTCTTTGCGTATATGGGCTTTAATGGCAATCAGAAACTACTTACGCATCAGCCACTCCGAAAGTCTTCTGTAAGCCCTGAAAACCCTGAATTTTTAGCATTTTATACAGCTACTTGGGGAGGCACTATTACAAGAAATACAACGGTGTATTATACTGATGGGACAAGTGATATTTTTACAGATGCCTTTGCAAAATCCGGTGATGTCATTACCTGTATTCGTTGTAAGCTCACAGATGTACCCTATGATGAGCAAAAAGAGGTTTTGGAGTATCATGTATTTTTTACAGATGGTACCAGAACCACACGCTTGCAAATTTTTGAGGTAGATCATTCCTTCAGAAGGCAAGAAAGGTTTTTCATTTTTGAAAACTCTTTAGGTGGTTGGGATACGCTTCGCTGTTTTGGAGAGCAAGAAAGCGAGGCAAATGTAATGCAAGAGATGGCTTCGGATTATTCAGGAAATTATCTTGCAAACAACATCTTAAAAACGGATATGTTTGTCTATGATAGTTCAATATCCAATGAGCATGAAGTCAATACAGGTTATTATCCTGCTTCCTATGTGGCTTATTTGAGGGAATTTATGTTGTCAAAAAATAAATACCTGGTTATTTCAAATAAGCTTTATCCTGTTGTCTTGACTTCTAAGAAAATCAAGTATGCCAATGACGAGAAGAATTTGAAAGCAGCTTCTTTCTCTTATTCACTTGCTGCTGATAGTAATGAATTTTACCACCCCAACATGATATGATAGGTCTTTTGCATGAAAGCACAGGGCAAAACATAGACATAGCCCCCAACACTTCTATTACATTCAACATAGAAAATCCACTTTTGTCTTTTGCATTTGTGGGCAATTATACTTTTCCCTTTACTCTGCCAGCTACAGATAAAAATATCAGGTTTTTTAAGTTCTTTAATACTATTCAAAGTAAAGAAAACTATGTAGCTGAGTCTTATTTCTATCTGATTGTAGGCAATTCTATGGTTGTAAGAGGTTCTTTGAATCTGATCAGTTCTGATAAGAGTGGATTTAAGGTAAACTTTAACTCCGTGCTTTCTACACTCAAGTTTGATATTAAGAATGTCAAGCTCAATCAATTCCTTTCGCCTTCTTTGCAGTTTGGTTTTAAAATACACTCTTTAAGAACTTTAATTTTATTTCTATTTGAGGAATTAGGTATTAGTAGAGTCGAGGGTACTTTCATGGATTGGATTATAGATTTTGACTCCTACAGCGTCTCAAGTCCTCAGGATGGGGAAACCATTTCAAGAGATTTTATCGTGTGGTTTTTTGATGAGGGTTTGGAGGGGACTATTTTTAATTTCCTTGAAAACCTCATGTTTTTCTTTAATGTGGCTTATATTTTCAAGAATGACTCAGTAAGTATTGAGTTTAGAAAAGATGCCTTGACAAAGCCCAAGAAGGATTTTAGTAGGAAAATCAAAAGAATAACCACGATTGACAATGAAAAGCCTATCCATTATTATTTCAAGTTTGCCCAGAATGTAGTAAAGGCTCAGGTAGACAATGTTTCCCCAGCTATTGTGTATCCGGATGGATACTTTAATTTTCAAAATTATGGTATCTTAGAGGGTAGTGATATTTTAGAATCTAACATGTTACCTGTTTCTATCCGTTATGACTATGATGGTACAAATTATGATACTGTTCCAGCTTTGGGCTTGCTTACGCCTTCTACTTTTGTAGAGGATTATAAGAAATACAGCTATTTGAGTGTAAGAACACACCGTTATATCAATGAGTCTTTGCCAAATGAATTAACGTATTTGAATAAAGATCCTTTTGATGGATTCTGTTTTGATTTTTCGTCTAACAGAAGCATACCTGGTGCGTATTATGGAATAGGTTTGTATGAGCGTTTCTGGAATACTTGGGACTATTTCAACAGCAACAAAAGAGCTTGTGATGCTGAAATACTCTATGATATTATTGATTTGAACAATGATTTTTGGATTACTCAGCCCATTTTTGCTGATGGCATTGCCTACTTTCAGGAGAAAATACAGCTACAGGTAAGCAATACTGACAATCCATTTTCCAAGCTTGCAAAAGTTAAACTACAGAAGATACGATGAAACCCATTATACCTGAAAATATTCGAGAATGGCTCAAGCAGGTTGCTCAGGACTGGGCAAAACAAACGATTGATTTGCTTTCTCAGAAAGCTAAGAAGGTAGGCGTGAGAGCTGAAGGGGAACTGCTTCAGAACTTCACTTACTTTCTTGCGAATGCTACAGAAAGCCAGATAGGTATTACTTTCCAATTACCTGCTTATGGGAAGATGATTGACATGAAGGGTTTGAACCCTGTGCAGAAAGGTTTGTGGCTACTTGCGACAGAGTTAAAAGATTGGATTATTAGAGAAAACATAGGTTTTACACCTAAGAATTCTAAGTGGAGTGCTGAGAGGGCTAAGACTCAGTTTGCGTGGGCGATTGCAAGAACGAAAATGAAGAGCAATAGGAAACACAAACGTAAGAGATGGTTTTCTAAGAACTTTTACGGACAGATTAACTACCTGCTCCAGCAGATTGCCCAGGGACATGCGGAGTATGCGAACCTTGCCATTACCGAAAATCTTAAATAAATAATTGTATCAGGTATTCATAGACTTTAATTTTTTATATTTGATAAGATTTTGATATTTTTGAATATAGTTTGTGGAGACCAGAGACCACACAAAAAACGGGGCAATTGCCAAGCCTTGTGGCAAATCTTTCATAAAAATCATTATTATGATGAAGTCAAAATTAAACCTTTTATTGATTGTTTTATTCTTAGGAGTTTGTTCTCTTTCTGCCAATGCTCAAGTTAAAAAAGCTGATGTTATGCAAACCCTTGTAGATGTAGGTATAACCTTAAAAGATATAAAAGAAGTCTTTATAGATGGCACATTAGAGACACTTAATGACAGATCATGGAGACGATCTTTTGATAAGTTTGAAAGAGAAGGAAAAAAAGCTTTTGAAGTAGTCCTGACAGATTCTGGTGTGAAAATTTTAATTACTGCTAATGATGGTACTCGTTATTCTAACTTTTATTCGTATTCTAATATAAAAAGCATAACTACAAACTCAACTGGTTATCTAGGTATTGACATAACAGATTAGTTTTCTGCTATTATTCCCTAAAGATTGAAGTCATAAATAACCTTAAAGTTGGATATTATTTTGAATTTCCAACTTTTTTTTATTTTTGCAGCCAGATTAATAAAAGGACTTTATAAAATAATTTTTAAACCTATTTTATTCAATAAAACAAACCTTAATATTATGGCTACACCATCAGCTTCTGAAATTAAAACATTAATTGATTTAAAAGCTAATGTTAATCTCAATGGTGCAAGAATAGGAACCACAGACTTAAAAGCACTTGTAACAATGGCTGTTGAAAAAGAAGTACATGTCACAGTTAGAAATGCAGATTTTTTATCACAACTTGACAGAAAAACCCTTGCTGGAATAGGTAAACAATATTTAACATTTGTATTCCATGATTAAAAAATGATTTTATCGAATATTTTGTGCCAAAGTTGGATATGATTTTTTATATCCAACTTTTGTTATTTTTAGGAAACACAAGTGTAAAAGGTAGTTTTCTAAGAACTTTTACAGACAGATTAACTACCTGTTTCAGCAGATTGCTCAGGGGCATGCGGAGTATGCGAACTTGGCGATTGTTGAAGGTCTAGAGTCTGTTAATGGTTGAACTCTAAAGAACCTACAACAAATTTTCCATCTTTTAAGCTACGAGAAATATAATATCCTTCAGCACTCTTACCTGTTGTTGAAAATACCAAACAAAAAACTCCCATACCTCTACCTGTTGGTTGTGGATCAGCTTTTGTTGTATAAATAATTCTTAAAAAATCATCTTTCTTTATGGCATATCCTGTTATAACTCTTGTAGGAATATCAGAAGTATATTTATTTTCAGGTTTTGCATTATATGTTCCATTAACAATAATACTATCATTTCTTTCTTTTATTTCTAGAGTTATTATATAACTATACTTTTCTTGATTTGTGTCTTTTTTATCACCATTGATAATATCTAATCCTTTTCCATTCCAAGTTCCTAAATAGTATTTAGATTCTTGTGAGGATGTTGTGGAGGGTGTAAAGAATTTATTTTTCCATAGTTCATTTGTTACTCCTAACACCAGTAAAACAATAGAAAATACCATAAAAAGATAAATAGATCTTATAATAGACCTTCTTGGCTCATTTCTTTTTTGCTCCTCTAACAATAATTTATATGAAAAAAAGGCTAAGAAAAAACCTAGTCCTATTACTCCATACGATAATACTTGCATTATATCCATAATATTCAAAGATTAATGTTATCAAAATAAATATAATTTAAAATTCTTCCAAAGACAAAATGTAATTTATTATTACACTCAACTTTTTTTGCTGTTTTTACAATTCTACTTTTAAATTTAAAATAATAGCTTTACTATTATTTTTCTCAAAATATTAAAAAACACCTAAAATATTACACAATTTTTAGGTGTTTTTTGCTTGTAAAAAGCCTTCATTTTTTCACTAATCAACTTTTTCAAAACTATCTTTATCTTTTTCTTACACACCCCAAAAATCAGGGATTCCCTGATGCGTGGGAGTTTTTTATTTTTTAGATTGGGGAGGAAAAACTGAATAAATCTATGTTTGTAACATTACAAAATGTTGTTGATTCACTTGAGACGTTAGGTAAAAGAATAAGCTCAATTAATAATTATGGTTTTCTTAACAGCTTAGATGACGATGGTCGATTTAAAAATCCTCCTCTTACATATCAAGATATGGGGCTAATGGCAAAGAATATTGCTAATAAGTTACGTAGTGTCAATTCTGATATAGTTTTTGACGATGATATGAATCAAAAACTAACATTGATTTATGTCAGAGTAGAAAATTATCTTGAAAATAATTTGAAGTATTTGCAAGATTCAAAATACACACATCATGCTTTCCCTGCTTATTTTGCTTTGATAGATTGGATTGAAAATACAATAGCTCCATTATTCAATAACCCAAATATAGAGATAGAAGGGCTTATTGAGAGAAAACAAAAATTAGAAAAAAATATAGAAGATATTGAGAAACTTGCTCCTTCAGATTACTTAGAATCTCTCAATATTATATTTGAAGAAATACAACATAAGTCAGAAACATTAACACAATATACAGGTTCTATCGAAAACCTGAAAAAAGATATAGATTATATAAAAAAACAAAAAGATGAAACTGATAAATTCCTTAAAGATTTGCCAGAAGTAACAAAAGAAATCACAGATGCCTATCAATCATTCCTACCTGCTTATAATAATTTTGAAAAAAAGAATAAAGAATTAGATAATCTTATAAACAAAAGCCATGAAGCTTACAAAATAGCAACTACAACAGGTCTTGCAGGAGCTTTTGACTTACGTGCAAGAAAATTAAATGAATCTATGTGGTGGTGGGTTGTTATCTTAGGTGTAGGATTGATTGTTGGTGGGATACTTGGTTATATTCGATTCAACAACCTAAATACTGCTATAGAAAATAGTAAAGATATTGGATATATTTGGCTACAGGCTTTCTTGTCTATCCTGAGTTTTGGTGCTCCTATCTGGCTGGCTTGGGTAGCTACTAGACAAATTAATCAAACTTTTAAGTTGTCAGAAGATTATGCATTCAAAGCCTCTGTAGCTAAAGCTTATGAAGGATATCGAAAAGAAGCAGAGAGAATAGATTCTGAATATTATTCCGAATTAAAGCAGCAACTTTTTGAATCAACGCTCAAAAGGTTTGATGAAGCCCCTCTTAGATTTACAGAATCACAATCTCATAATAGTCCTTTACATGAATTTATAAGCTCAAAAGAACTCAAGGACTTTTTAATGAAGTCTCCTGAGCATATTATTGAACTATGGAATAAAATCAAGGGGGACTCCAAAAAAAGCTCTGAATCAAAAGAGGAGAAAACAGAGAAGAAGACTGATAAGGATAAGGAATAAAACAAAGATTGTTTCACCCTATAAACTGTATTATTTATGAAAAATTTCATTTTAATTATTTTAGTATTATTAATAACACCCATGGTCAGCCTTGCACAGAAAAAAAGTGTGAGTGTAAAAGGTTATTATAGAAAGAATGGTACTTATGTGAGACCACACACAAGATCTTATTCTGGCTCAAGTTCCAGTTCCTCAACTTCAAAAAGCCACAGTAGTAAGAGTTATAGCACAGGCAGTTCTTATTCTAATCAGAAAGCTACAGATGAGAAGCCTGATAAGATAGATTCAACATACACACCTGCCAATACAACTAAAAGTAGTGGGATAACAATAGACAAGCCTCAAACTACAACTAAATTAGATACGAAGCCTACTGAAAAAAAGAATATTACTCCAGCTATTGTTCATAGAATCGATGCTAAATCAAATGTAAATGTCTCATTAAATAAGAAAAGCATTGTTATTGAGATTGTTTTTGATGGGGATAAAAAGTGTGTACAGAAGAATCAGAAATTCAAAATATGGTTAGAGCAGGGAGATAATTTTACAGTTTCAAATACAGCAGAAACAAACTGTAATGGAAAGTTATCTTGTACTATAGAAGACAAAACACTTTTAGAAAAAATGGCTTCTTACAAAATACAAACTATACAGACTGGCACAGACAAAGGCTTTATTAATGTTGGTATAAGCAATGTAGATGAAGTACAAATCAAAATTTCAAACCTTTATCAACAAATAAAATAATTCTTTAGAGTATGAATCAAATAATTCTCCAAAATATAACAGATATCTCTGTTCTTAAAGAGTTAATTGAAACTCTTTCAAAAAATCATCAAAGCTTGTATATTGCATTGATGATTGTTATAGGTTTGAACATCTTTTTAGAAGGCTTTAGACTTTTTGGGATGTACCAACTATCTATAAAAGATAAGTCTAATAAAAGGCAATTAATTTTAGATGAAAAAAGAATAAATGTGGGCGAAGACATTTATAGAAACCTTGATGCACTTTCATCTATTGATGACCCTAAAGCAATTGATGATGCTGTTAAAAAAATTCGAAAGTATGCTCTAGCTAACAGACTTTATTTATCAAAAGCTCTATTCAAAATCACTAATGATTGCTTGGATTATTTTATAAATGTAGCTGCAGATTATGCAAGGAATAAGGATGTAAATAAAGAACGTGATTTTAGAGATAAATACTATGACACATTTAACAGGTAATATTACCAATCAAAAATATCAAGGTTTTGATAGAATCATTGTTGTTGATAAGAATTTTACAATCAACAGTATTAAAGATTTTATTGATGATTGCTCTATTATTTTTAATTTAAAAGAGAAGAGAGAACAGAATTTTTTGTTTGATTTCTCTGCTGTTAACCAATGTTCAATGTTTGGAGTACTTATAACTTATAAAATTATTGACTTTGCTGTTAAAAACAAATGTTTTTTCAGACCTAATATGTGGCTTAGTCCTTCATTATTAAACTCTTTAAAAAAATATGCCTTTGATGATTTAATTCCAGCAACACTTTCCGCAAAACAACAAGCTACAGAAATTTTTTCTAAATTAAAACCATCAATTACTAATGAATTCATTATAGCTCCCCAACCATTGTTAGATAATGATAAATATACTTCTGATAAACTTAATAAGGAGATTATTCCCAAAATAGAAAATTATTATTCTTTTGATAAAGATTTTTTATCAATTATCCTTTGTTGTTTTAGTGAGATATTTTCTAATTTTTGGCAACATGCTATCGATGAAAGTAATTCTATCATTATGGCTTATGGCAATAAGAGTTACGTGGAAATAGCTTGTGTAGATAATGGTGCTGGTATTGTCTCAACATTGCGAAATAGCACAATTGAAGCGGATCTCTTAAAAATATTTACATCCTCTTTAAAAAAAGGCATCACATCAAAAAAAGGTTCAAATCATATGGGGCACGGTTTATGGATATTAGATGAAATTGTAAAAAGATTAAATGGTAAACTTCATTTATATTCTGAAGGATTTTATTATCAAAGACACTTTAAAGGATCAGTAGATAAAGGAAAATGCGGTTTTTGGAAAGGCACTATTATTTATGTTTATATTCCTATAGGAATCCCAATAAAATTATCAGATATTACTCAACTTTCTAATAATAAATCTATTAAAATTAAATGGCAATGAAGCACTTAGAACTTAAAACCTTTGGTGTAATTATTAGTACTGAAACCATAGGAAGAGATATTTACAATTTGATAAATGAGTCTATTAGTACTGATAATGAGTCTATTAGTACTGATAATGAGGTTATTATTGATATGGATGGTATTAAGTCAATGGCAACCTTCTGTGCGAAACAAATTTTTGGTAGGTTGTATATAGAACTTGGAGCAGAGAAATTTTATACAAAAATTTCTATAAAGAATGCAACAGATGATATAAAAACTATTATTCAAATAGGCATAGAGAATGCATTGGAAGAACATGAAGAAAAAATATAGCTTATCTTTATGAAACGTTTATCACTAATTACAACACTCATTCTATTTTTTAGTGTTGCTTATGGGCAACAGAATGACCCACTTTTTAAAACTGATGCAAATGGTAATCTTTACTATTCAGAAATAATAGAGATGCCTCCAGTAGTGACTCAAGAAATACTCCAAAGAAGGGCTAATAATTTCGTTATAAAGAATTTTAAAAACCCCAAAGAAGTAATTCAGATAAATACCAAAGAACGGATGGTTATTGCTGGAGTTACCAACTATTCTATGAAAGTTCCTATGAATGGCATGCTTGACTATCCAATGGGATTCTTTCTTGTATTGAACTTTAAAGATGGTGCATATAAATATGAACTTACAAACATCAGGGGTGCTGCTGTTCCTAATCAATACAGCAGTATTTCGGGAGATTTTCCAATGGAAGATGCTGTTTTTGCTAAAAAGAAAGATGGAACTTACCATGAGCAAACTATCAGGCAAAGAAATGGTGTAGCAAAATCTATTAATGACCTTATTGATAGATTTAAAACAGCCATGTACACAAGAGATGATTTCTACGAACCAGAAAGTACAAAAGGATTTGAAAAGCCTAAAAATCAAGCAGAAGTAAAAAAAGAGGAAAAGTCAATTCCTCAGCCCAAAGAAGATGAGGATATTCCTCTTGAAACAATGATTAAAGTTGAAAAACCTGATGTAGTAGAAATACCAAATGCTCCTAAAGACCCTCAAAAGATTGCTGTAAATCCTTATAAAAAAGATGGTGGTATTTTATTTGAAATGTCTTTTGATGCTCAAAAGGTTTGTACTCAAAAAAATTCTAAGATGAGAATTAACTTTGAAGGAGGTCAAAGTTTGATAGCTACCAATAAAGCAGAAAGCAATTGTAATGGTTATTTATCTACTTTAATTACAGACTTTGATAAACTAAAAAAGCTAAAAATAATCTCTATACAAATTGCGACAGACAAAGGTTTTAAGGATATGATAGTAGAAAAACCTGAATGGCTGGATATACGAATAAAATCTGCTACTAAATGAAAAAAAATAGGACTCATTATCTTAAAAGGACTTGGTAAGTTTCTTTTAGAGTTTTTAAATATCATGTTTAATGGTAGAAGCCATTTTAATAAGCAAAAGTATAAGTAAGAGGAAAAATATTTTCCTCTTTTTTCTTGGATAATAAGTTATTACTTAATAACTTTGAATTATGACAGGTAAAGAGCTAAAAATATTAAGAACTGCTAAACTAAAAACTCAAGAAGAAATAGCAAAAGCAATTGGTGTAGCCAATACTAAAATTTCTGAATGGGAGAATGAAAAGCATAAAATTAGCCCTGCTTATCAAAAATTACTTAAAAATTATTTTGATAGCTTATAAAGCTATTTTTTTTACCTAATGACTTATTAAGTAATAAGTATATAATAAAAAAAGAAGGTGTCCCAGCCTCGAAAACTAGACACCTTCGTATTGTTCCACATCTTAACTTGCAGAACTATGCAAAGTAACGAAGAAAAATTGGCAAAAACAATGCCAAAAGCTCCCGAAATGGTTGAGCGTATGAGAGAATTGTATCACGCAGGACAATTCTATGATGTCATGTTTGGGATGAAAGCCCATGAAGTTTGTTTGGCTGACCTCCCTGTCTTTAGTGATTTTATTGGTATCAATGGAGGCAGGCATGCAATAAGCAGTCAAATACTTGAGATTGTAAGTGCTTTTCTTGATCCTAAAATTTATGAGTTCTTAGACGAGAAGCAAATCACATTTCTCCAAAGTCTATGTGCTTTGGGAGCAGGTTTACAAGAGGTTTGGGAAGAAATGTCTCCAAATGTATAGGGCTATGAAAGGTATCTGGAACTTTGATAAGTTAGAAGGTTACTTGATGACAAGTAAAAGCCCTTCAGATGTGGCTGAAAGCCTCAAGGCAATCAGAGAGAACCTGCGTAAGAGAAATTATCATGTAGATACGATACATGAAGATACGCTTACGGACTTGATAGACTTGTTTGATGGTATGGCTGTAAATAAGGAAGACCATGAGGAGTAAAAGAAAACCATCAAAAAAAGAGCAACTGAAGAAAGTAGGTTTTGCTCTTAGTATGATTGTCAAGAAGAATGCTCAATAATCTAAAAGCCTCCAAATTTGGAGGCTTTTTTCATGCCGTTTTTGTCCTATTTAAAATTTCTCTCCAATGCGAATTTGAGGGAAATTTTACTTTTATGGCAGTACGTAGAGACACAGCATCAGTAGATGTAGTTATCAATGGTGAGAAAGCTGGAGAAACACTAAAACAGCTACAGGCAAACACCAAACAACTTTATAGAGAGCTTCAGAACCTCGTACCTGGTACGGAGGAGTTTAAAAAGAAGATGGAGGAGCTGGAGGGAGCTAAACAAAATCTTAGGGAAATCACTGGGGCAGTTGGGCAGGTTGATAACTCCTTCAGGAGTTTTTTAGGTAGAGCGGCTGCCTTTGCAGGTTTGAACCTCAGTATTGAAGCTGCTGCCAATGCTCTTGTAGATTTTGGGAAGAAAGCTGTTGAAAACTTTATTGAGTTTGAGGCAAGTTTGGCAGAGCTTTCAAGTATTACAGGTAAAACGGGTGATGATTTACAGTTTTTTGCTGAACAGGCTGAAATTATGGGTTCGACTACACAAAGCTCATCTATAGAGGTTGTAGAAGCTTTTAAGCTCATGGGTTCTGCTGTACCTTCCCTACTTGAAAACAAAGAGGCTTTGGCATCTGTAACCAAAGAGGCTATTGTACTCGCTGAAGCATCAGGAATTAAACTACCTGAATCAGCCTCAGCAATGGCAGCAGCTTTGAATATGTTTCAGTTGCCTGCTTCTGAATCAGCTCGTATTATCAATAGTCTTGCAGCAGGTTCAAAGGCTGGAGCTGTGGAAGTACCACAGGTTACAGAATCTCTCAAGGCTTTTGGTGTTGCTGCCTCCTCATTTAATGTAAGCTTTGAGGAGTCAGTAGCATTAATTGAGACAATGGGAGAATTTTCAATCAAAGGAAGCGAAGCAGGTACAGCCCTTAGAAATGTCTTGAATAAAATGAGTACAGCTCAGGCATTGCCCAAAGAGGCTATTGAACAGCTTGAGAAGTTCGGAGTAAATACCAAACTTGTGATGGATAAACAAGTTCCGTTTAATGAGCGTTTGAGGGAGTTTTCTAAGATTGGCAAAGATGCTGTAGCTATTGCAAAGGTTTTTGGAGCTGAAAATAAAATAGCTGGTGAAATTATCTTAAATAACGTAGAAAAATTTGAGAACTATACCAAAGCTGTTACAGGTACAAATACAGCCTATGAGCAACAGGCAATTAACTCAGATACTACAAAGGCAAAATTAAAGACTCTTAAAAACGAATTTGAGGCTACTGCTGCAACCGTTGGAGGGTATTTGGTAAAAGGTTTTTTAGGCTTTATAGATACCTTAAAAACTGTTGGTAGTTTTCTATCTAGTAATAAATCTACAATCCTTACACTTGGTTCTGCTTACTTGACATATTTATCCATTGTAAACATGGCAAGAATAGCGATGATTGCTACATCAGCAACTACAGCAGTAGTAACATTTGCAAAGAAGGCTTATGCTCTTGCTGTAGCTGGTGTTACAGTCGTAAAAGGTTTCTTCACAGGTGCTACCATATCAGCAAGAATTGCTATGATAGCTTTTAATCTTGCTTTAAAGGCAAGCCCATTGGGTATTATAATAAGTTTATTGACGGTTGGGGCAACAGCTTTAGCAACATGGTTAGGGCTTACAAGTGATTCCAAAGAAGCAACAGAGGAGGCTACAGATGCTACTGCAAAGAAAAATGAGGAACTTTCTAAATCTCAAAAATTACAGAATGATATAAATGAAGCTGAGAAAAATGCAGCTAAATCAGTGAGAGAGCAGAAGGCAGATTTTGAGGCAAAAATAGCCTACCTCAAAACATTGAATGAAGGTGATGCAACTCGTAAAACCCTTATTAATCAAATCAATTCTCAATATAAAGAGTATTTACCTTCATTAATTCAAGAAAGTGATTCTTTAGAAACTATTTCTCAAAAAGCTAATTTAGCTAATCAGGCATTAGAGAGGAAAATTAAAATCATGACAGACCAAGCTGTTATCAAGAGGTATGCTGAGGAAATTGCTGGTGTGTCTATGGAGATGGATAAACTTGCCCAAAATGAAATACTATACAACACAAATGCAGGTTTTAAAAATCTGGCTGATAAAATCAGTATTGGTGATGCAGGGGAGGGGTTTAAAGAGGCAAGAGAGAAACAACAAAGAGAAAAAGAAGCATTGGAGAAAATGATGCAAGAAAGGTTAAAAGGTAGTATCCAAGAGCCAGAGTACAAAGGGAATTATTCATCTACAGAGGATGATAAAACCAGTAAGGAACGTGAAAAAGCTATGAAAAAACAGGCTGAAGACGTTAAAAAGGCTCAAGAGAATATAGAAAATATGCGTTTGGAGGCTATGGATGAGGGATATTGGAAAGAACTTGCAAAATTGGATGCTTGGTTTGAGAAGGAAAAAGAAAAAATCGTTGGAAATGCCCAGCAAAGAGATGAACAGGAAACATTACTTAATGAGGCTTGGCTAAAAAAACATGCTGAATTAAATGAAAAACAACGTAAAAAGGATGATGAAGACAAGAAAAAACAAGATGAAGATGAAGCTAAGAAGAAGAAAGAGAAGTTTGGTAAAGACATGGAGGCTTTAGAAGAAGATTATGCCATCAAAACAGAAGAAGAACAACGAATGTGGCTTGAGAAAAATTTATTCGATGAGGAATTTCAACAAGCTATCAAAGAGGAAAACTATCTTAAAATCATGCAGTTTGAAAATGAGCATGAGGAAAGATTAACAAAATTAACTCAAAAACATCTAAAAGATAGGTTAGACTTACTCATTGCGAATGGAAAGGGCAAAACAGCAGAGGCTGAAAAGGTCAAAAATCAACTTATACAAATAGAAGTTGATAAAGCTGAAAAGGAAAAGAAACTAGAAAAAGATGTACAAAAATCTAAGCATGAATTACGCAAAGAAGGTGTAAGTTTATTAATAGATATTCTTTCTTTTGATGAAAAAACCAGAAAAAAATATGCTTTAGCTATTAAAGCATTAAGGATTGCTGAAATTATCATTGATACGCAAAGAGAAATACAGGGTATATATGCAGGAAATGCTTATTTAGGACTTGCAGGTATACCTATAAGTAAAACCCAATCAGCCTTTGCTCTTATTAGGTCAGGAATAGCTATTGCAAAAGTAGCATCTACTCAATATGCCAAAGGAGGGTTTTTGAAAACTGCAAGGCAGATGGGTTTATTACCTATGTCTTGGAGTGGAACACACTATGAGTATGCAAAAGGTGCAATGGTGCCTCAAGGAAGCTCTCATGCTCAGGGAGGTATTAGTTTAATAGATAACAGTACAGGCATGCACCTTGGGGAGATGGAAGGTGGTGAGCCTATCATGATACTTTCAAAAGCTACCTATGCCAATAATAAAAGCATTGTTGATGCCTTACTAGATAGTTCCCTTCATAGAGCTGGAGCTCCAGTCTATAAGAGGTTTGCTGAAGGTGGTATAATTGATGCTCAGGGTAATGATATACCTCTCACACCTGGTGCTGGTGCAATGGTTGATTTTACGGAGGTAGTCAATGAAATCAGGTTGCTCAGAGGCGATTTTCAGACTATGAAAATGAGATTAAAAGCTTATATTTTATATGATGATATTGAAGAGGCTCAAGAGGAAATAAATACTATCAGAAATAATAATACAATTTCATGATCTTGTATAAAGCTAAAAATCAGTGCTGTTTACAAATGTAAACAGGTAAAAAATACAACGAGTTTACATTTGTAAACTCGTTTCTTATATGTCTGGGCTATTATCTAAATTGATGTCTTGTTGTTCAACTCCTAAACCTTTTAAGTAGCGTGCTGTTTGCTCTAAGCTTGAATGACCACATTGTGTTTGAATAAATCTTATGTTATAGTTTCTTAGAACATAATGAGTAACACCAGTATGCTTCCAACAGTATAAATAATAGTTTTCGTCAAAACCATATTTTCTTATCACACTTTCTTTAAACCAATGTGTAAAAAAGTTAGAAGAATAAGGCTTGCCTTCTGATTTTTCAAATACATAATCTGTAGGTTTTTTTCCTTTAATAAGTTCCTCAAGAAGTGGTTTTAGTTTACTTGGAATAATGGGGTATCTGTTTTTACTATTTTTTGAGTTATCTGAAATAACGAGTATCGTATTTCTTTTTAAATTGATGTGTTCTACTTTCATAAGCCTTAGTTCTTTGGGGCGTATGAAGCATTGATAGATAATCATTGAGAATTTATAGAGTAGGGGATACTCATTTTTTAAAATTTCCTTTATTTTTTCATAGTCCTCATCACTAAAAACCACGCTTTTACTTTGCTGTTGTCTGAGTTTTGAAATCCCTTTTGCTGGGTTTATTTCCATGTATCCACGCTCAACAATATAACTAAAAACAGATTTTATCCAGTTTAGGTCATTGTTTCTGGTTGTATTTTCTACACCACTTTGTTTTTTAAAATCAAGAAATTTTACAATATGATGTCTTGCAACATCTTTTATTTTTATTTCTTGTAGGTCGTTTTTTTCAAGAAATTCAGTAAACTGTTTTAAACCTGTGTTGTCTTTTTTAGATGTAGCTTTTGATAATTGTTTACTTCGTATTTCCATTACTTCTCTAAATACATCTAAGGCTTTATCAGCTTTTTGTACTTCTTTCTTTTTTATCCTAAATCCAGCTATAAGATGCTCATTAATGTTTTTTATTTTCTTTTTAGCTTCTTGAGCATTTTCATAAGCTCTTTTACGTCTAACTGTATGCCCTAAATTTTCATCAAAAACATAAAAGGCAATGTATTTTTCGCCTTTGCTTTCGTAAACTTTAGCCAGTTCATAAGGAAGGTTTAATTGATTATTTTCATTTCCTTCATTGGAGAATGCCATATTTTCAGGAAGTTTGATAAGGTGATTTGCTGTCCCTGATTTGTCCCATTTCATAGAAAAACCTTTTAATCGTTAAATTAAAAGGTTTTGTGGAGAATATCGGAGTCGAACCGATGACCCCTACAATGCCATTGTAGTACTCTAGCCAGCTGAGCTAATTCCCCATTTCGTATGCAAATGTATTGTAAAAAAGATAAAATACAAAGAAAGCCTTTTAATTTATACCTTTTGAGTTTCAGAAATTTGTACTTCTGCTTCGAATATATCAGCAAAGTGCTTTAAAATCTTTTCTTGTACTTCTGCTAATGGAATATTTCTGCCTAGTTCTTTGTGTAAAGAGGTTACAGCTTTATCGGAAATACCACAAGGAACAATATAATCAAAAAACTGTAAATCTGTATTGATATTAAACGCAAAACCATGCATAGTAACCCAACGACTGGTTTTGACACCCATTGCACAAATTTTACGAGGATTTTTTCCTCCATTATAATCCAACCAAACACCTGTAAAACCATTTATCCTGCCCGCTTCTATGCCATAATCTGCAAGAGTCAAAATAATTACGTCTTCCAAAGAACGCATGTATTTATGAATATCAGGCAAAAAATTGTCCAAATCTAAAATTGGATAACCTACAATTTGCCCATCACCATGGTATGTAATATCACCACCTCTGTTGATTTTATAAAATCCAATATGTCTTTCCTGTAAACCTTGTTCATCCAATAACAAGTTATCTATGGAGCCACTTTTTCCTAGGGTATAAACATGAGGATGCTCACAAAATAAGAAATAATTGGGTGTAGGTTCTTCAGTTTCAGGGTTGTTTCTATTTTGGATTTTGAGTTGCACTGTTTTATCAAAAAGCTCAGTTTGGTAATCCCAAGCTTTTTGATAATCTATTCTGCCTAAGTTTTCTACTCTAACGGATTTATTCATAAATATTTGTTTGACTCTTTATCCTTGTATTATTTTTTTTAAAACAAGTTTAGCATTATAAAGGTTGCCAAAGTTCTATCTTGTTTCCATCTAAATCTAAAATATGAACAAATTTTCCATAATCATAGGTTTCAATTTCGTCCAGAATGATTACTCCTTCAGATTTTAACACCTCAACCAATTCTACAAGATTCTCAACTCTGTAATTTATCATAAAATCTTTCTGAGAAGGGGCAAAGTATTGAGTATCTTCTTTAAATGGACTCCATACAGTAGAGCCTTTTTCTTCTGGATTTTCAGCATCTCTCCATTCAAAAGTAGCTCCATAATCATCTGTTGGCAAACCTAAATGTTTTTGATACCAATCTTTTGTTTGTTGAGGATTTTTCGTTTTAAAGAAAATACCTCCAAGACCTGTTACTCTTTTCATATAAAGTTGTTTTAAGCGTGAATTTCGGTAAGAGCTTCTTCATTGGCTTTTGCAATATGAGCCAAATTATCATCAGAAATAGCAAGCGAAACAAATAAACTTTCAAACTGCGAAGGAGCTAAATAAACTCCTTTGGAAAGCATTTTATGGAAGTACTTGCCAAATAACTCCACATTACAGGTTTTAGCTGTCTGAAAATCTGTAACATGAATATCCGTGAAAAATAAACTATACATTGAACCAATTTTATTGATGGTATAGGGTAGTTTTAGTTTATCTAAAGCCAACTGGATGCCTTGTGTGATTTGGGTTGTAATCTGATCTAAAGTCTTGTAAATTGCAGGATTTTCGTTGAGCTCTGTAAGCATGGTAAGCCCAGCAGCCATAGCCATTGGGTTGCCAGATAATGTACCTGCCTGATAAACTTTTCCAACAGGAGAAATACAATCCATAATTTCTTTTCTGCCACCGTAAGCACCTACAGGCAATCCACCTCCAATAATTTTTCCGAATGTGCTTAAATCTGGTTTGATGCCAAATAACTCTTGAGCTCCACCTCTTGCAAGCCTAAAACCTGTCATTACTTCATCAAAAATGAGAATAATGTTCTCTTTTGTACAAATATCTCTCAAACCTTGTAAAAAGCCATCTTGAGGCAATACACAACCCATATTACCTACTACAGGCTCTAAAATGATACAAGCAATTTCGTTTGTATTGGCATCCACAAGCTTTTTAACAGCCTCCAAATCGTTATAAGGTGCTGTAAGGGTATCATTGGCTACTCCTTGTGTTACACCCAAACTATCAGGCGAACCCATTGTGTAGGCACCACTACCAGCAGCAATCAAAAAACTATCTCCATGTCCATGATAACATCCTTCAAATTTAATGATTTTATTTCTGCCTGTGAAACCTCTTGCTGCACGAATAGCACTCATACATGCCTCTGTACCAGAGTTTACCATCCTTACTTTCTCTACTGAAGGTACCATGTGGCAGATAAGTTCAGCCATTTCGATTTCTCTCTGAGTTGGAGCTCCATACGAAAATGAGTTTTCAATGGCTTTGGATAAAGCAGCCTGAATTTTTGGATTAGCATGTCCCAAAATCATTGGACCCCAAGAATTAATTAGTTCAATATATTCATTTCCATCTTCATCATACAAATAAGCTCCTTTTGCATTTTTGATAAAAACAGGAGAACCTCCTACTGATTTAAAGGCTCTTACAGGCGAATTGACACCACCAGGGATAGTTTTTTTTGCTCTTTCGAAAAGTTGTTGGCTATTGCTAAAATTCATAAAGATATATTCAAAGCGTTGATTCAAAAAATATTTTGGATAGGCAAATATAAATAAAAATCGTGGTCTTTACAGTAAAAACCACGATTTTTGAATAGTGTATAAAAATAGTTTAGCGATAAAATAAAAAGCCATTTGTACCAATACCTCCCAAATATTCTTTGATAAGTTTTCCTTCTAAACTGATACGTCTGATACGGCTTGCGTTAGAGAAAGAGCCTTCACCCAAATATAACTCTCCATTTTGTGGATTGATACTAAAACCATAAATCGAAAAATCGTTGCTGATAAACTCAAGAATTGTTTGTGTAGTTATATCAATACTGAAAATTTTGCTACCTGAAACGCTGTATATGCTATTATTGTAAATTGCAATTTTTGCATTGAAAGTACTTGTAGGAACATCCAAAATACTTAACTCCGTTTTATCTGTAAATGGGTTGATTTGCACCAATGAACCCTTTGTATTGTTGGAACTTGCCAAACAAATTACCCAAATTTTATTATTCACATCTATTAAGAACTTATCAGGCTTATTTGCTACAATAATCGTTTGAGTAAGGTTTCCATTACTATTATAAACTGAAATGGTATTGGTGTTGCTATTGGCAACATATAACTTGTTATTGACTGTAATGATACCTTGTGGGCGTGAATTAGTGGGTATTTTACGAAGAAAAGCTCTTGTTTGTAAGTCAATTTCTGTAATAAATCCTTCAGGGGTAGCTCCAAACGCTTTATTAATATCTCCCCAATTGGTAACGTAGCCTTTATTGCCCAAAGTTGCAAAAGCTTGTGGATTTTCAACTTGTTTTGCATTTCCATTGGCATCCAAAACGCCCACCACTTTGAAATCCGTGGCTTCAGTAAAAACTACTTGGTCTATACTATTGGTAATGATAGCTAATTTATCAGCAATAGTGTTAGAGTTACTCAAATTATAACCTTTTACAAATTGAACAATTCCTCCAAGAGCTACACTATTCTCAGCTTGAAAAATATCATTGACAACCTCGTTATTTTCCTTGATAAAACTCAAAGAGCCATTTGCATCCGAAAAATTCCCTTCGTTTACAACCAAAACACCTTTTCCATATTTACTTGAAATAGGCTGTGGGTCTTTGATGGTACAAGCTGTCAGTAAACTTGTTAATAATAAGACTACATAAGATAATCGAAACATTTTTTTCATAATAAAAATAAATTAATAAAAGATTAATGGTTTATAAATTATTCATTAGAATACACTGATAGGTTTTTTTTCATCATCAAGAGCAACAAAAGTAAAAACACCTTGTATGGCTTGCTCTCTGTAATTCTCATACATTTCTTCTTTGAAAATTTGTACTTCTACTTCAAGGCTTGTATTGCCAACTTTGATAACCCTTCCTATAATTTCAATAATGGTATCAGCAGGGATACTTTTTTTGAAATCTACTTTGCTGGAAGATACTGTTACCATTTTTTTACGACTAAAACGAGTAGCGGTAATAAAAGCCACTTCATCCATGAGTTGTAAGGCTGTACCTCCAAAAAGAGTATCATAATGATTGGTAGTATTCGGAAACACAACCTTAAAAACCCTTGTTTCAGAGGAATTTATTAAATCTTGATAGTTTTGCATGGTTTGATATTCTTTTTTAGCTGATAAAAGGCATTGATGACATAAACAATCTTCATGTTTTTCACCAATATAAAGTGCTTCATCTCTATTAAGTGGTACATGAAAACACTGGCAAATAGTAATACTTCCTAATTTACACTCAAATTCAGTTTGGCATACAGGGCAATATTTTGTTTCATGTCGAGGCATTATTGCCAGAAATATTGTAAACTGATTTGATAATTGCGTTGAGGCATATACTGATTCAAAATATTTTGATATTGCTTGTCAAATACATTGTTGATTTGTCCTCCCACTTGAAAAGTATGTGTTTTATGTTTGATTTTCTGATGAATTTGTAAATCTGTAAGCCAAAAAGCTTTCACAATGTTTATATTGTCCAAATCTGTGAAGCGTTTATCTGTAAAATGACTGTTAAGGCTTATTTGTGTGTTTTGTATTGTTCCAATTGTACCCATAGAAATGCGATGAATAGGAGTATATGGTAAATAATGTCGTGTGAATCTATCAGATACATCATTCTTAATTTTGTTAATTTGGGAAAGTGTAAAAGCATAATTTGCAAATATATTTACACTTCCTTTCTTCCAAGATTTTGTATAATTTAAATATGTTTCTAATCCCTTAGATTGCACATTTTGCAGATTTTCTGGAGACCAAAAACCCTGTAGTGTAGGTTGCCAGATAATCCAATCTTTTACTTGCATCATAAATGCAGTAGCTTCTATTTTTAAAGATTGATTTTTATTTCTTTGCTCATATATAACACCAGTTTCTGAACTTAAACTATGTTCAGGTTGGATATCAGGATTATCCCCTGGGTTCCAGTATCGGCTATTAAGTGTGGGGAGGCGATAACCTCTACCTATTTGAGCCTTCCACGTGATACGTTTATTGGAATGATTGAAAACAACCCATTCTGTTCCCAATGAAGGGGTGAAGGGAGCTTGGTAACCTTCTACAAGACTTTGTCTCATGTTCAAGCTGATAACCCAATTGGCAAGAACTTGCCATCTGCTCATCAAAAATGCATCTGTTCGCAATTCTGTTTTGGGCTCTTTGTAGGCATCTACACTCATCATGAAATATTGAGTATTTACACCTATTTGAGTAGAAAATTTCTCTGAAAAAAAATGCTCTACCTGAAAAATGCCTGCTAAACGTTTCGTTTGTGTTTTTTCTTTTTGGTTGTATAATAAAAAATCGTTTGTATAAGCAATCTTCGTTTCCAAAGAAGTATTGGTATTCAGTTCATTTTTCCAAGAGGTCATCAACCGTAAATTATTGTCTAAGAGATTACTGTTGCCAACAAGCACTCTGTAATTGGAGTTATACCAACTATGAAAACTGATTTGTTGTTTCTTAGAAATCTGATAATGAATGTCTTGTGTAGCTCCCAAATAATTGATAGGAGTAGCATTCTGAATAGTACCTGAAAGGGAAGGAGTATCAAAATTGTTTTTGAGAGAAAAACGATAGAAACTTGTTCGGGTGCTTATTTTCCCTTGATTTTGATGAAATTTGAAAGCTGTAAAATTTCTTCCAAAGCTACCGATATCTTGTCTGAAATGTAAAGATCGCCCATCTTCTGATTTTTTAGACATTCCTGATAACAAGATAGCCCCTCCAACAGCTTCAGAACCAAATAATGAAGCTGATGAACCCATTTGCAAACCAACTTGGTCATTGGCAAATAATGGAATATTTACAAAATCACTTTCTCCTAAAGTTGCAGAATTGATATTCAAGCCATTCCAAAGTACAGCCGTATGCCCTGCCCCTGTACCTCTCAAAGAAATAGAACCCAAAAGCCCATTGCCGTACTCTTTCATATATGCTCCAGTATAGCGTAAAAGCCATTCGGATAGTTGAGAGCTATTATTCTGAGCTATCAAAGTAGAATCTGCTTGCCATATTTTGGCACCAATCGCATACTTTTTGTATGGATATGCATTTACCTCTATTGCAGAAATAGAATCCTGAGCGAATAATGTGTTGGTTACAAACCAAAATAATAAAAAATACCTCATCTGAAAGACTTTAAAAAAGCCTTTGCAGGAGAAAGAATGAAATGTAAAATAAAAAGAATACACTTTCTTTTTTGCACTTCACTGCTTTTCACCCGAAAGCCATGAAACATTGATACTGCTTGGCAGGTCTCCTGACTCACCGAACTTTTGCTGCCTTCCCACTCCTAAGAGCAGTGGCTTGTGAACATAGCAAAAGCTTTTTTTCGGCTTACAGTTGCGGGGACAGTTACGGATTTACACCGTATTCCCTTTTAAAGTTTGATACAAATTTTTTTGCATTAAACTACCAAAGCGTTGCAAAGATAAGAAAATAAATACGAAGTAAAAAGAAAAATACAAATTTTGATAAATTGCATCAAATCTTAAATTGCTCCTACATATGAATATTCTTGATTCAAACGATTATGAGGCTATTGTAAATCGCATCAGCCAAGTTTCTGTAAATTCTCAAAGATTGTGGGGAAAAATGACTGTCAGCCAGATGATAGAACACTGTACACGCCCATTTCAAGTAGCTTTAGGAGAATTACAACTCAAAAAAACTTTGATAGGAATATTATTTGGTGGTATGGCGAAAAGAGGTTTCCTAAAAGGTAAACCCATGTCCAAAAATTTACCCACAGCCAAAAGCTTTATTGTTCTAGATAATCCGGCTTTGGAAAGTACACAAAAGAAACTTCTAAATTATATAGAAAAATTTAGAAGTATGGATAAAAATGAATTAGAGGCACGAGTACATCCTTTTTTTGGTAAAATGACCTCAGATGAGTGGGGAACATTATTTGCTTTGCATCTTGACCACCATTTGAGGCAATTTGGAGTTTAGGCAAAAATACGAATCAGAATAAAAGCAGTGCTTGTGCAAATAGAAGATATTTGATTCAAAAGCATAGTATTCTTGAAGTTTGCCTGACTTTTGTCTTTCAATACTTTTAAAAACCAATTTCCAAAATATACTAAAATAGGAGATAGGGCAACCTCGAAAATAATGATGCTTGTATTTGAATGTAAGGCATAAAAATAGCCAATGAAGCCTAAATTAGCTATAAAAAATGCAAAAGCTGTAAGTATAAAGGTACCTCGTACACCTAAAAGTAAGCTAAGCGTTTTATCACCTCTTTGAGCATCTTCATAATGCTGATATACTTGCGTCATAGGATATGAACCCAAAAGAAGTAACATAGACAAAATAGCGGGTACTATTATATGCATGCCCCAAAGTTCTGAAAAATTTAGGTCATTGATAGCCAAAATACTCATTAAATAAGTAAAAAAACCTTGAAAAAAGCCAATGGTTAACCAACTTGCAAAAGGGTATTTTTTAAGCCTAATACTTGGGTGGGAATAAGCTTTTGAAACAAGTCCGTATATCAATAAGGCTACCGCAAATAACCAAGACACAAAAAAAGCAAGCCCAATAGCAATTGTATCGAATACCAAAGAAGCCCAATAAAGTTCTTTACTGACAGGAGGAGGGTTTTCTAAGCCTCCAATACTTTCTTTGTCTTTATCAAAATAACTATTGAACCCATTACTTGCTGGATATAAAAATAAATGAATAGCTACAAAGGCAATACTTGTTTTTATCCAATCTATAGTAAGGGCTTGGCTAAAAGCAAATAAAAATACAGGCATTAAAAAGATTGAAAAAGGTATGCGTAAGTGTAATAAAGTAGATTTCTGCATGATATTTTATTTATCTCTGATGATAAGTCTGTATAAAACTAATAAAATTAAAATTCCTAAAACGATATTGGCAATAATTTTAATACGATTATTTGAACCTACAGATTGAATAGTATTATCAGTTTCTTTCAACTCTTTTAAAAAATCGCTACTTTCAATAGAAATATCTTCAATAGGTTGTCCACTGACCTCTAATACCAATCTAGATTGTAATGTGTCATATTTTTTCTTTTCTAAATCAAAATAGATAAATTGAAAATAATCTTTCAAAGGATATTTCCCTGGTTTTTTGGCTAAAATTGTATATCTAAAAGATTTTGTACCCAATAACTGATTAGGTGTTTTGCGTAAAATCTGCTCAATAGTGGGAGTATAAAACTCTAAACCTGTACTGATTGGAGGTTCTAAAGCATTGAGACTTGCAAAATTGCCACTTCCTAAAATATTTACCTGATAATCAACTGTTTTACCTGTTTGGATTTTCAGATAAGTAATAGCTTCTTGCCATTGAAAACGCCCTACGGGTACTTTTACATCTGTATTTGGCAATGGCTTCACCAGAATATTTACAGAATTGGACTTAAAAACGACAATTTTTTCTTTTTCCTTATCTTCCATCTGGAGTTCAAGTACAGGAATAGTATATTTACCTGCTTCTGAGGGAAAAAAAGATGCTTGATAAAATTTAAAACGTTGATATTTGCGTTTTCCAATTACGATTTTCTCTTTTGAGACACTGTCTAATTTATAGTCTTCTTCCCACGATTTAGGAATACGAATTTGTTTAATAATCTTAGATAATTGTTTGTTGAGTTGGTATAAATCTAAAGAACGTGGGGCATCTTCTGCTAAATAAAAGGCAAAAGATACATTGATTTCTTCACCTACAAAAAGTTCATCTCTATTGACAGTTAGGGCTGTAAAAGCTTCTTGAAGTTTTCCAATACCAATGTTGGGGTCTTTTTGGTTTTCTTCTAATATTGTAAGAATATTTTCTTCTTCTTTTTTTTCTTCTGAATTATCTTTATCTCCCAAAACTATAATTTCTTCTCCCTTAAATGAATATTTTTTACCATTGACCCTTATTTCAAAAGTAGGTATATTGAATGTACCTCCTTTGGTAGCTTTATAATTTTGCTCTACACCTTTTGTGATTTGCCCTTGGGCGTTGGTGTATTCTAAAGATACTTGGAAAGCCTTTTCAAAACTAACAACTTCTGGAAACTCATCTATAGTACGCAAATCCTCATTACTACATAAAACTCTGATTTGCAAGAAATCGTTGATTGAAATTTTCTTACGGGCAACTTCTATTCGAATATCTTGAGCATTTACTATCAAAGAAAATAGCATTGCTATTAAAATAATAGACTTTTGCCAATTTTTTTTTATACTTTTTGAAGAATTCATTAGGTTGTTTTTAAAAAACGTTGTATATTAGCAACACTTTAGGATTAAATCAAGACGCCTATGAAAAAATATTAACTCCAAGTTTGTTGGGTTAAAACTATTTCAAATTATGTTAGACTATTTTAAATTAATTTTAGAAAAAGTAAGTTTTGATAAATTTTTGTTTCAAAAGGAGCTTCGTAAAGCACTTGCATCCTTAAAACCTTCAGAAAAAGAAGACCTTCGCAAGTGGTGTTATCATAAATTTGAACCACAATACAAAAGTGTCCTTAACAACGAATTCAAAATAATACTTTCTTAAAACACAGACATTTCATCATTCATTATCATCACTGGCTTGCAGGAAATTAATATTTCGTTGCAAGCCTTTTAGTTTAGTTCTTTTTACTGCCGAATTTTTGAAAACTTTGTTAAAAGTTTCTTCAGTAATATCTATCCATTCTTTTTTTGACATCTTTTCTAAATCTTCATGAGGCTCAAATGCTTGCGTTTGGTGTGGGCTTGCAAAACGATTCCAAGGGCATACATCTTGGCAAATATCACAACCAAAAATCCAATTTTCAAACTTTCCCTTCATCTCTTGGGGGATTTGGTCTTTGAGTTCAATGGTAAAATAGGAAATACATTTACTTCCATCTACCACATACGGATTCACGATAGCATCTGTGGGACAGGCATCTATACAACGAGTGCATGTACCACAATAATCTTTGGTAGGAGCATCATATTCAAGATCTAAATCTACAATCAGTTCGCCAATGAAAAAAAAGCTACCCATATTTCGGTTGAGTAAATTACTATGCTTTCCAACCCAACCCAATCCACTTTTTTCTGCCCATACTTTGTCCATCACAGGGGCAGAATCGACAAAGGCTCTGCCACCAATTTCTCCAATTTCTGTATGCATAAACTCAAGCAAACTTTTAAGTTTATCTTTTAATACAAAATGGTAATCTGTACCATAAGCATATTTAGAGATTTTAAAATCGTTTTCTTGAGCTAAATCTTGTTTAGGAAAATAATTGAGTAATACTGAAATGACAGATTTGGCATCATCTACCAGTAATCGAGGATCAAGGCGTTTGTCAAAATGGTTATTCATGTATGCCATCTCTCCATGCATATTCTGTTTGAGCCATTGCTCTAATCTTGGGGCTTGGTCTTCTAAAAAATCAGCTTTAGAAATTCCACAAAAATCAAAGCCCAATTCCTTGGCTTTTTGTTTGATAAGTAGGGTATATCTTAATTTTTCATGATTCATAAATTGCAAAGTAGGCATTTAATATCAAATACCATTCAATATTTAGCATCCCATTGGTATATTAATAATGATTAATTTTGTTACCTTTTGTCCATTGTCCTTGCGTTTTCCAATTATTCTTAGATAATAGCGACTAATGCCTATTTCAATTGGATATTCGGTTGTATTTTTTACTTTGTCTAAAATGCCTAACCAATGTTTGCCACATTTTTCTTTTACTTTATTCTTTAAATCTTGAATTGAAATTTTTGGAAATTTCTTATAATCGGTTTCAGTATATTGATTACCAATAAATTGCCCTGCTTTATTTGATAGCAATAGTTTCCAATCTGAATTAAAATGTTTCCAGTCTGTCAAATCACAATGTTTGCCTTCATAAGAAATAGTTATACTTGTTTGATAACGTTGTTCTATTGTTAAATCAGTAAGCTGATTGCTAGAAAGTGATATAAGTTGTCTCTCAATTGTCTCGCCTGGTTGAGCATAGATTTCAACAGTTTCTTTTTGGATTTTATCAATTTTCTTATCTTCATCATTGATAATGAAATGATTGATTGAAACAGAAAGCTCTTTAAATTTTATTGTTGTAATTGAATCATTTTTTTTTCCCTCTTTTAAAGATGAAATTCTTATAGAGTTGTTGAGCTTATAATTCGTGGATTTTTTGTATGAAAAAAAAACTATAAAACTCAAGATCATAATTATATTTCTTGATATTATCATAATGTTTAGTGTTAATGCTTTTAATAATAATGCTATTTAAACTAAAAATTTCAACAATTTCTATTATCAAATAGTATTTTACAATTATTTTTTTATTTATTTTTACATGATTTTTTATTTCAACAACAAACCCTATGAATACTATGTTTAAAGCAACTATACTCAGTATAAATCTGATTTTCTTTACCCTTGTTTCTTTTGCTCAAAAAGAAGTGAAATTTGGAGAAATTGACAAAGCCACAGTAGAAAGCAAAGTTTATGATAAAGATAAAAATGCTGTTGCTGTGATGCTTTATGATTATGGTAAAGTTCAAATTATACCTTTTTCTGCAGGTTGGAAGCAAGTATGTTACTATCATCAAAGAATTAAAATCCTCAAGAAAGAAGGGTTAAGTGAGGCTAATTTTCAAAGAAGATATTTTAACTCAAACAAAGAAGTTATTGCTCAATTAAAGGGTTATACTTATAATATAGAAAATGGTCAGGTTAAAAAAACTAAATTAGAAAAAAGCCAAATATTTGACATAAAAACTACTAAAAATTATGGAGAAGTGAAAGCCTCTATGCCGGATGTAAAAGAAGGCTCTGTAATTGATATTTCTTATCGTTTTGAATCTGATGATATTTTCATTTTAGAACCGTGGTATTTTCAATCTGATATTCCTGTTGAATGGAGTGAGTTGGAAACCCTTATACCTCAATATTTTAATTATGTGAGTACATCGACAAAAAACAAACCTTTTTATATTGATAAAACTTTTACAGAGTCAACCAGCGATTACAGAATCAATGGACATAAATGGGTTATGACAGATTTGCCTGCTATCAACAGAGACGAAAGGTTTGTAGCTAATTCAACAGACTACATGAATAAAATACGTTTTCAGTTAAGTGCTACCATTGCTCCAGATGGTGCAATCAAAACTGTATTACCTGATTGGGGGAAATTTATAGAAAGATTAATGGAAGTAGAAGTTTTTGGAGGATATTTGAAAAAAAATGCAGGGAAAGATGTAATAATAGAATTGGTTAAAGATAAAAAAGATATAGAAAAATTACCTGTTATTTTTGATTATGTAAAAAGTAATTTCAAACATAATGGAGGAATAACTGCGTACACAAATCAAAGTGTAAAGGATGTATTAGAAAAGAAAACAGGAAATAGTGCAGAAATAAACCTTTTATTGGTGAATTTCTTGCGTTTTGTAAATATAGAGGCTCATCCTGTGATATTAAGTACTCGTTATAATGGAAGAGTAGTTACAGAATATCCAATAGCTGACCAATTCAATTATTGTGTGGTGTATGCAAAAGATAGTCAAGGGAAAGAGTATTTATTAGATGCAACTAATTCTCAGCATACATTGGGTATGATAGCTGAACGAGCATTAACAAGAGAAGGATTACTTATTTTGCCTCAAAACAAGCATGAATGGATACCTCTCAATAACCCGCCTAAAACCTCTACTCTTAAAACTGGATTTATTGAAATCAATACAGATGGTACAACAAAAGGCAAAATTACAACACAATATCAGGGTTATAAGGCTTTAAAGCTTAGAAATAGAATTATGGGAGTAAAAGACACACTGATTGCTGAAACTATAAATCTTCAAGAGTCTGAAATATCTAAAATTCAGTTCAAAAATGTTCAAGACCTCAATAAACCAATAGAATTTACATTAGATGTGGTTTCTCAAAAAGGTGTTCAACAAAATGGAGATTTTATTTATATTACACCACTGATGAATGACAAACTCAAAGAAAATCCTTTCAAACAAGAAAAAAGAGATTTTCCTATTGATTTTACATACCCTACAGAAGAAACATATATCTACACATTTGTTGTTCCTGACAATTATACAGTGGAAGAAGTTCCTCAATCAGTTAAATTACAATGGGCGGATGGTAAATCTATAAAATTTGATTATTTAGTTAAAAAATCAGAGACTACTATTCAAATAAACTGTAAATTTTTTATTAATAGAGTGATATTTGAACCAGAAGAATACCAATTTATTAAAGATATGTTTGCTAAAATTCTTGCTAAACAAGAAGAACAAATTGTACTAAAGAAAAAATAAAAACACTATGAAAAAAATATTATGGTTACTATTGTTTGTACCTACATTATTGTTGGGGCAAAAAAATATTGATTATAGCTTTTTGCTGATACCTGCAAAACTGACTGAAAATGCAAATGCTATTGTAAGGCTTGATGAGGGGGTTTTTACAATTCAAAATATTGGAAAAGCCACTCTCAAAAAGAAATATGTGTGTACGGTTCTTAATCAAGAAGGAGATGATAATGCAGAATTGAGAATACCTTATTATAGCTTAATGACCATTTCCAACATATCGGGCAAATTATATGATAGAATGGGAAAGGTAGTAGATAAACTAAAGAAAACTGAAATTACAGATGTGAATACATCAAATTATGCTGAAATAGGTGATGCTCGAATAAAAGTAGCTAAATTTAACTATAATACATACCCTTATACAGTAGAATTTGAGTATGAAATGAATTATGAAAGTTTACTTTTCTATCCATCTTTTTTCCCTTGTCAAAGTACACATATTTCTATCGAAAAAGCAAGTTTGCAAATGATAACCCCAAAAAATCATCAGGTTTATTATCAGGAACGCAACTTACTCAACAAAGGAGAAATCAAAGAAGAGAAAGATAAGAAATTTTATACTTGGGGTGTAGATAATTATCCCGCTTTCAAACGAGAAAAGTATTCCATAGATTGGATGGAGCAAGTTCCTTGGGTCATGATTTCTCCCAAAGAATTTGAAGTAGATAATAAACACAAAGGTAAAATGGATTCTTGGGAGTCGCTTGGTATGTTTTTTAAGGAGTTAAATAAAAATAGACAAGATGTTCCTGAATCTACTAAAGCTAAATTACAGCAAATTACAGCAAATGCAAAAGATGATTATGAGAAAACAAGAATCATCTATAATTATATGCAATCTAAAACTAGATACATCAGCATACAGCTTGGTGTGGGAGGTTGGCAAACAATGCCTGCTAATTTAGTAGATACTAAGGGTTATGGTGATTGTAAAGCCTTGTCAAATTACACAAAATCCTTATTGGATGTTGTGGGTATAAAGTCGCATTATGCTTTGATTAATGCAGGACCAGAGGGTGGTTTTCCTGTTTCTGCAAACTTTCCATCACCAAGATTTAATCACGCTATACTTTGTGTACCTATCCAAAAAGATACCATCTGGCTTGAATGTACAAGCCAACAACAATCAACGGGTTTTTTAGGAGATTTTACAGATGATCGTTATGCTCTACTCATTACAGATAATGGTGGAAAATTAGTAAGAACTCCTAAATATACCATGCAAGATAATCAACAAGTCAGAAAAGCAGAGGTTCTTATCAAGGAAACAGGAGAAAGTAAGGCAATTATCAAAACAAAGTATTCTAACTTAGAATATGGTGAACTGATGAATAGAGGATATATAACTGGTTCACAGGAAGAACAAAAAAAATATCTTTATGAGGCAATGAACATTGCAAAGTTTGATATTATTTCACTTAATTTAAAAGAAGATAAATCTCGAAAACCATCTTTAGAAGAGAATCTTGAAATTAAAATAGACCAAATTGGAGCTAAAAATGGAAAAAGAATATTTTTTACGCCAAATCTATTTAACAAATTTTCAATTCCTCTTATAGATTATAAAGAAAGAAAAACAGATATAGAGCTACCTTTCAGAGATTTTGAACACAACGATGAGCTTCGATTTACAATTCCTGCTAATTTTCAGTTAGAAGGTAATTTTGAGAGTGTAAATCTTACATCAAGTTTTGGAGCATACTCTATTTCACTTACTAAAGAAAATAATGTATTGGTGTATAAAAGAAAACTTCAAGTGAAGTCAGGACGTTATCCTAAAGAAAAATACCAAGAGTTTTTAGATTTCTTTAGAAAAGTGGATAAATACGATAAAATGAAGGCTGTTTTGGTAAGTCAATAAAAACAAAAAGAGATTTTCAATAACTGAAAATCTCTTTTTGTTTATTCTGATGGTTCGATTATTTCTTCTTTTCTTTATCTTTTTTGGTAGCGTCTGCTAGTTGAACTTCATCACCTTCTTTAAGCTTTTTGTCTATCGCTTGGAATGGTCCAATAACAATCTTCTCGCCAGCTTTTAAGCCTGTAATAACTTCAATATTTTCAAAATCGCTGATACCTGTTTTTACTTCTTTCAAAGAAACTTTTTTGGTAGTACTATCAAATACAAAAACAAATTCTTTCTTTTCTGTTTCTTCTTTACTTTTCTTATTGTCTTTGGAATTGTCAGCATTTTTAGAGTTTTCTTCTCCTTTTTTACCTTGTTTTTTAATTTCATCAGAGCTTTTGGCAACAACTGCTGCAAGAGGCACAGCCAATACATTGGCTTTTGTTTCAGTGATAACTTCTACACTGGCACTTGTACCAGGGCGGAAAGGTGATAAACGACCACTTTTAGCTTTCAAATCTTTATAAGATTCTCCTAAAATACGTACTTTTACCTGAAACTCAGTAACAGATTCAGTTGTGAGAGCCTGATTAGCTGTATTGGCAATAGAAGTTACAATTCCTTTGAATTTTCGATTTCTATAAGCCTCTACTTCTACATCTGCCGTATCGCCAAGAGCTACACGAACAATATCATTTTCGTTTACATCCACACGAACCTCCATATCATTGAGGTTTGCAATTCTTAAAAGCTCTGTACCAGCCATTTGAGCAGTACCCACTACTCTTTCACCTTTTTCTACGGCAAGTTTAGAAACAACACCACTGATAGGAGCATAAACAGAAGTTCTTGTTAAATTCTGGATGGTTTCATTAACAGTAGAACTTGCACTTTGTATATTGTATTGTGAGGCAACAACAGCTTGCTTAGCTGATTCCAAATCTTGTTGAGCCACTTTATACTCTGCTGTGGATTGTTCAAATTCCAATGCTGAAATAATTTTTTGCTCAAATAAGCCTTTCTGACGAGTATAATTAGCTTGAGCACGCATAAACTGAGCCTCAGCTTGTAATTGTCTAGATTGAGACTGAGCTAAACTTGCTTTACTGGTGTTCAAAGATGCTTGTGAACGCTGAACAGCCAATTCATAATTGTCTGGGCGAATACGTAATAAAAGTTGCCCTTTTACTACCGAATCTCCTTCTTTTACATACAATTCTGTGATTTCACCAGAAACATCTGGACTCAATTTAATTTCAGTTTCAGGTTGTACTTTACCCGAAGCCCCTACTTTTTCTGTGATAACTACATTTTTGACATCTGTAACTTCCACAGTTTCTAAGTTTTTCTTGCCCTTACTCAATACAACGGAAACAATTACTAACAACACAACTCCTCCCACCAAATACCAAATAATACGATTTGATTTCTTCTTTTTACTCATAACTAATGAATTGATAAGCTTATAAATTTAATTGTTATTAAAATGATTATTTAGGTTGAATAAGAAAACTTCCACCAGTACCTACATAAGTAGGAGATTGTCCATTCCACTTTTTTACTTTTTCATATTCAATTAAGTTTTGAGATAACGACTCAGCAAGTTTTTTATTGTATTCAGCCTCAGCTTCAGCCTTGATACGCATAGATTCAGCAAAACCTTTTGCTTTTTCAATTTCTTTTTGAGCTTCTGCTCTCTCTTGAGCTACCTCTTGTTCTTTTTTGAGAGCAATTTGGCGAGCATTTATCTTAGCATCAATATTATCAACAACGCCTTTGGGTAAACGCAATTCATTCAGTAATACAACTTGCTCAACCACAAAGCCTTCTCGTGTCATAAAATTTTTAATCTCTTGCTCAGACTCATTCTGAAAAGTAATTTTCTTTTCGTAGAGTTGCTCAGCAGTATATTTACCAGAAACCTTGTTGTAGGCATCACGCATATAATTACGCATAATAGTTCTGTTTAAAAATTCTAAAGGTTTTCTGTACTTCTTAAAAATATTGGCAGCTTGGTTTGGAGCAATACGATAGTTCATAGATACATCAAAAGAGACAACTAAACCATCTTGTGTTGTAACTCTAAATTCCTCATTTTCTGGACTTCCTTCATGTTTATCTTTTGTAAAAACAATATTTTGTACAAAGGTTGGAAACTCATAAATTTCGGTAGTAAAAGGATTATACCAAACAAGTCCTGTTGCTTCTGTTACATCCTGAACACCTTTTTCTGAACCATAAAGTTTTACTACAAGTCCTACATGCCCTGCATCAATGCGTTTGCAAGCACTCGAAAGTGAAACGACTAAAATTACAAATACAATACCTGCTCCTATCAATTTGAAAAGACCAGAAATACCACCAGATTGGGTTGCCATAAGAATAAAGTTTATATAATATAGAACGATAAAAATCTTGAAATGTGTACGAATTTTAGTAAAAATTCCTTTCAAAGAAAAAGATTTTTTAGTTTCGCAACACTTTTCTTGTTAGAAATGTTTGGTATTAATAGGTACAATCCATCTAATAACATTTTTTATGAACTCAACAGCCATTTTAGATATACAATCTATTCGCAAACAATTTCCGATATTGCACCAACAAGTAAACGGAAAACCTTTGGTTTATCTAGACAATGCAGCTACTTCTCAAAAACCTCAAAGTGTTATCAATGCTCTTACAGCTTATTATGAGGGCTATAATGCTAATATCCACAGAGGAGCACATTATCTAGCTGCTAAAGCTACAGATATTTATGAGCAAACTCGCCATAAAATTGCTCAATTTTTAAATGCACCAAGCCCTGACGAGATTATTTTTGTAAGAGGTACAACTGAAGGCATTAATTTGGTAGCCAGCACTTTTGGACGAAAAATGATACAAAAAGGAGATGAAATTATCATTTCTACCATGGAACATCACTCCAATATTGTTCCTTGGCAGATGCTTTGTGAAGAAAAAGGGGCAGTTTTAAAAGTAATACCCATTACTGATAGTGGTGAACTAATTTTAGAAGAATACGAAAAACTACTTTCAGAAAAGACCAAATTGGTTTCTATTGTCCACATTTCTAATGCTTTAGGGACGATTAATCCTGTGAAAGAAATGATACAAATGGCTCATAAAGTAGGAGCAAAGGTTTTTGTAGATGGAGCTCAGGGGGCTGTACATTTGGATATTGATGTCCAAGACTTGGATTGCGATTTTTACGCATTTTCAGGACACAAAGTGTATGCTCCAACAGGTATTGGAGCTTTGTATGGAAAAAGAGAGATTTTAGAGGTTATTCCGCCCTATCATGGTGGAGGAGAGATGATTAAGGAAGTTACTTTTGAGAAAACAACTTACAACGATTTACCTTTTAAATTTGAAGCAGGTACTCCCAATATCGCTGATGTCATTGCGTTTGGCACAGCCTTAGACTTTGTGGCAGATTTAGGTAAAAACAATATTGCTACTCACGAACAGCAACTTTTGGAGTATGGTACTCAAAAAATTCAAGAAATAGAAGGCTTAAGAATTATTGGAACAGCCAAACACAAAGCAAGTGTCATTTCTTTTGTGTTTGATGATATTCACCATTCGGATGTGGGGACACTTTTGGATAATCAGGGGATAGCTGTTCGTACAGGGCATCATTGTACCCAACCACTTATGAAACGTCTTGGACTTTCAGGAACAACAAGAGCCTCTTTTGCTGTTTATAACACTTTTGAAGAAGTAGATGCTTTGATAGTTGGCTTGCAGAAAGTAGTGAAAATGATGAGTTAGTGTAATATGATGAAATTCATAACAATGTTCATGTTTTTGATAACATTTGAGTCTTTTGCTCAAAAAAGTGAAAAGATATGGATTTTAGCAGAAGAAATGTATGTAAATAGAATCATTTCATTAGATTCTTTGAAGAAAATCAAAACGATTTATAAAGAGGATGATTATGCACATAGTTCAGAAATATGGGCATATAGTCCGTTTTATACATTATTCAAAGCAAATGCTACTGACTATGATAAAAAATATGTAGAAGCCCTTCGAAAACTTCTGCCTCAAATGCGATTTGAAGCATATCAGCATAAAATTAAACAAAAAAATGCATGGACTCGAGTAGGAGAGGAAAAAACACTTTATTGTGATTTCTACAATTATGCTACTATCAATAATAAAAAATATGGTTATGTAGAAAGTGATAAATGTGTATTTGAAAGCAAAATAAACAATCCTTTTCTTATTAAAAACTACTATAACCTTGTTAATAGATACTTATCAGACC
The DNA here is from genome assembly GCA_001281695.1 of bacterium 336/3. Classification (NCBI taxonomy): domain Bacteria; kingdom Pseudomonadati; species bacterium 336/3. The sequence goes on from LJIE01000001.1 coordinate 1,637,818, forward strand.
AAAATAGTCCTTTGAGACTTATTGAGAAAATAACAGATAATCAAGTAGAGCTTTTCTTGCTTGATTCGTTACAAGGACATTTTCTGAAAAATAAGGGAGTTGATATAGGCTATATAAATCCCAACTGGAAAAATATCTGGAATTATGAATATGTGGAAAAGAAAATAGACGTATTTGAAAAATATGGTTTATTTAAACACTTATCTAAAAAAGAGTTTGAAAAAGCAAAAGAAGAAGCACATTTGTTTTTGGTAAATGAGGATGATGATATTTTATCTGTATTTCCTAAAACAAGGTTTTTTATTGGTATTTGTAATGAAAAGCACTCAGTAAAAAGTATAAAAGAATTTTATCAGAGTTGTTTTTTGAATCTGTCAAAAATTTCACATGAACAGTTTCAAATACAGAACCTCAAAATAAATTATCAAAGAAAATATAAAGAAGGAAATGAATCAAGTGGCTTAAAAATTTTATACCAATTTCAATACAAAAATAAGTATTACAAATCTATTATAGAAACAGGTTATTGGCATTGTGAGCCATGTTGTCCTGTTGTTTTTGTAAGAAGAATCAATGAAATACTAAGGGAAAATAAAACAGACGGGCAATTTTATCTAATAAATTGCAGTTATGAAGAAAATGGTGAGAAACCAAGTTTAGATAACATGCAATATGGAACTTTTATTTTCTTAGATAAAAAAACGTATATAGCCCTCAAAAAGGATAAAATCTTTGATTTTCAGGAGCTTTAAAACAAAAAAGCAGCTTTAAAGCTGCTTTTTACTATTTTATCACTTTCTTTCTTAAAATCTCAACAATTTCCTCAACAGCTTTTTCTCTGATAGGTTTTTCTATCATCTCAGGAATACCTTCTTGGGTTACGAGAGGGGTTATACTTTCAGCATAAAGGTCATTAGCTACCTCAGCCAACGCATCATCCAATTCTTTTCCTGTTTTGTCTTTTGTACGTGGGTCAGCTTGCATACCTTCCACTTTTTGCAAAAGAGCTTTTACCTTTGAGCCAATATAAGCTGCTTGTACCACAGGACCTACTACAGGAAACCCTTTGAATACCTTGTAAATAGTTTCGTTCATAATTCTAGTAAAGTTTGAAAGATGGTTAAATAAACTTTTCAAATTTATTGAAATAAATTTGAAAATCAAGCAGATAGTGAATTATCTTATTGTTTAGGTTTTTATTTAAAATCTTCTTTTTAGATTTGTGCATAGAGTAAACTTTAATATGTAGAATATGCTCAAAAAACGCAATTTCCTGCCTGAAAACTTTGTGGTACAAGAATGGGCTACCATCGAACCTTTTTACAAGAATTTATTAGAAAGAAATATCAACACAGTTCATGATTTAAGAGCTTGGTTTAGAGATAGAAGCGAACTGGAAAGTATGCTCTCAGAAGATATGGCTTGGCGTTATATCAAGATGACTTGCAACACAGCGGATGAGAATTTACAAAAAAGTTTTAATGATTTTGTAAGTAATATTCAGCCTTCAGCCATTCATTATAATCACCAACTCAACGAAAAATGCTTGGCAAATCCTTTTTTACAGGAATTGGAAAAAGAAAGTGATTTTAGAATTACAATTCGAGGTTTAAGAAAGCAAGCAGAAATTTTCAGAGAAGAAAATATTCCATTACAAACTGAACTCCAAATCAAAGAACGTGAATATGGAGCCATTGCAGGGGCAATGATGATAGACTGGAAAGGTGAAGAACTCACTTTGCAACAAGCAGGCAATATTTTAGAAGATAAAGACAGAAAAAATAGAGAAGAAGCCTATTTTGCTATCCAAAACAGACGTTATCAGGACAAAGATAAATTAGATAATTTACTTTCAGAACTTATCAAACTACGCCATCAGGTAGCCCTGAATGCAGGTTTTAAAAACTACAGAGACTATGCTTTTGCTGCTTTGGGCAGATTTGATTACAGCCCTGAAGATTGCTTCAAATTTCATGAGGCAGTAAGCCAGAAAGTAATGCCACTCGTTGAAAAACTTGCTGAAGAAAGAAAACAACTCATGAAACTCGATAGCCTGAAGCCTTGGGATATGCAAGCCGACCCTACGGGTTTACCTGCTCTCAAAGTTTTTGACAATTCAGAAGAACTTATCCAAGAAACCATTGCTTGTTTTGATGATTTGGATGGTTTTCTGGGTGATTGCCTGAGAACTATGAAAAAAATGAAGCATCTTGACCTTGATTCTCGTAAAAATAAAGCTCCTGGTGGTTACAATTACCCATTAGCTGAAACGGGCTATCCTTTTATTTTTATGAATGCAACGTCTAATCTAAGAGATTTAACAACTCTCTTACATGAGGGAGGACATGCTGTTCACTCTGTACTTTGTAAAGATATGGAAATCAATACCTTTAAAGAGCCACCAGCAGAAGTAGCTGAATTGGCTTCTATGAGTATGGAGTTGATTACATTGCCATTTTGGAAACATTTTTTTGAGAAATCAGAAGATTTACAAAGAGCTAAAAAAGAGCATTTGGAAGATTTATTGGCTGTATTGCCTTGGATTGCCTGTATCGATAAATTTCAACATTGGATGTATGAAAATCCTGAACATAGTGTTTCAGAGCGTCAAGAGGCTTGGGTACGTATTTACTCCGATTTTTCGCCTAAATCTGTTGATTGGAGTGGGGTAGAACATTTCAAAGCTTATCATTGGCAAAAACAATTACATTTGTACGAAGTGCCTTTCTATTACATAGAATATGGCTTTGCACAATTGGGAGCCATTGCTGTATGGAAAAACTGCCAAAAAGATTTAAAATTGGGGTTGAAAGGCTATTTAGATGCTTTGTCTTTGGGCTATACCAAAACTATTCCTGAAGTTTATCAGGCAGCAGGTATTCAGTTCGACTTTTCACCTGCTTATATTGAGGAATTGATGCAATTTGTAAAAAGTCAGATTGATGCGTAAAAAGAATACTTATTTTCAGTTTAAGCAGTTTAGAATAGAACAAGACAAAACTGCTATGAAAGTAAGTACAGAAGCTTGTATTTTGGGAGCATATAGTCATTTAGATGCTCCCAAAACTATTTTAGATATTGGTTCTGGAACAGGTTTATTGGCTTTGATGCTTGCTCAACGTTACTCGGAGAGCCAAATAACTACTGTAGAAATAGAATCATCAGCTTTTTTGCAAGCTCAAGAAAATATTATTAATAGTGCATTTTCAGAACAAATCAGGTGTATTCATCAGTCTATTCAAGAATTTTCTTCTCAAGTAGATTATAAGTATGATATGATAGTTTCTAATCCACCTTTTTACGAAAATCATCTGCTCTCTGGTAACAAAGAGCAGGATAAAGCTCTACACCAAGAAACTCTAAATTTTAAAGAAATTATAGATACTGTTAAAAAACATCTTGAATCGAAAGGGATATTCTGGTTGATATTGCCACCTTATCAAATGGAGCAATTTGTAAGTTTAGCACAAGAATCACAATTATATTTAAAAAACACACTAGAAATTTTCCATAGCCCTAGACATCCTCTTTTTAGGAAAATTTGCTCATTTATTTTCTATGAGATAAAACCTTCACAAAATGTTCTGTATATCAAAGATAAGTTAGAAAATTATACAGAAAACTTTAAAAACTTACTGAAAGATTTTTATCTTGCTTTTTAGAAAAATTACAAATAAAGACATAAAGCTTGAAAAATCAGTTACAAATCATTAACTTTAAATAATAAACCTTACAACTACATCTAAAAACTTTATTTGGTATGAAAAAGCTATATACCACAATTTTTTTCTGTTTTGCTATAGGATGGATATATGCTCAAAAAGTTTCTTTTGAAAGTATGTTTTCCAAGCCAGAAAAAAACTATGAGTTGGGCAAATATAAAAAAGCGTTGAAGCAATCTAAAAGCATTTCAGAGGGTAAGACTAATGTAGTTACTCAAGCTTGGGGGGCTATTCATCTGGCTCGAATTTATGAAGCTATGGGACTTTATGAAGAAATGAATAAAGCTTTGCAACAAGCAGAGTTAAAAATGAATGAGTTACGCCAAAATAATATCGAAGAATATCTCATAGGACTGATTAAAATAGCTGAAATCCACAATGGTTATGGTAATTCTTTGAAAGCTCTGCAAATTCTTGAAAATGAGGAGTATGTAAAGCTTATTGAGCAAACTAATAAAGCAATTCAAAACGACTGGAGTCAGCAACTTGTAAAAGCTAACTTATTAGCAGGAAATTTTGGTGATGCAGAAAACAAACTCATTTCGCTTTTAGATGCTAGAAAAAATCAGATAGAGAAAGATAAATTAAGTGGTACAGATAAAAAACATGTTAAAAAGCAGTATGCTAAATCTCTCACTCTGAGAGGAATGCTAGAAACTCAAAGAGGTGATTATGTCAAAGCAGATTCATTGCTCAAATTATATCAAATACAAGTCAGAAAATTAACAGGCGTAACCAAACCTACTTATATTGAGCACCTCATTGCACTTGCCGAAAATGCAGAAGAACAAGGCGAATACACCAAAGCCAATCGTTATTATGCAATGAGTAAAAGAGCAACAGAATATTATACCAATACTTTTCGTCAGTCTTCTAAAACATATTTTCGCTTGCAAGAAGGAATTGCAAGAAATGTAGTTGAAAACAATGGTATTTTACAAGTCTTAAGAGTGTTTGAGCTTAACAGAGATGCTAAAAGATATTTTGATAAAAACTCTATCTATCCTATCAAGGCTCGATTGGTAAAAATAGAGCAAATGATGAGTCGCAGACGTTATCCTGAAGCCCGTAAAGAACTTTTAGATATATTGAGTAAAGAAGCCATTGTTCCTAAAGACCACGAAGTCAGAGCAAAAGCTATGAAATATTTAGGGCAAATTTATACAAAAATAGATGTTAGTTCATCTGAAATGGAAAAGGTATATCAGGATTGGTTTACAATTCAAAAATCTCGATACAAAGAAAATAGTTTCTATTATCAAACTTCTGAAATAGAAATGGCAAACTATTATAATGAGGAAACAGAAGATTATAAAAAAGCTAAAGTTGCTTTTGAAAAAAGCCCTTTTGAGGTTATAGAGAAGAATATAAATCCTGCTCATCCCGATTATGTTCGTTTTAGTAACTATTATGCTCGCTACTATGAAACTAATGATAATTATAATAAAGCATTGATGATTACTAAGAAGTCGGCTGATTTAGTAGAAAAAAAATATGGCTTTGATAATATTAGGCTTGCAGATCAATTGCGTAGATTGGCTGATATAGAAGTAAAAAATGGTGACTATCGTTCAGCAGAAGGAAGTATCAGTAAGGCTATTGGAATTTTAAAAAGTAAGTATGGTGAAGAAGCAGAACGTTCTCCACTATTTGCGGAAGCCCTTGGTAAAATGGCAGGCATTCATGGTGTTATTGCTAACTATTCTTTAGCAGATAGTTTACTACGAAAATCAGAGTCCATTTATAAGAACTATGAAATTGAACAAGCCACTACTAAAAAGAAAAAGAAAAAAAGAGATGATGATGAAGATGAAGTACTTTTTGATGTAGAAGCCATGAAAATGGAGTCTATTGAGGAGCTTGCTCGTCAGTATGTACGTATAGGTGATTATACAACTACAGAAATACTTTTGAAAGAAACAATTGTTGAAAGAGAAAAAAAATATGGAGTAGATAGCCGAAGACTTATAAAGCCTCTTATTGAGCTATCTAACTTGTATTTGATAAAAGGTGAATATGTTCAAACAGAAGGAAATATTGTAAGAGCCACCAACCTCAGCGAAAAAGTATATGGCAGAGAAAGCCTTATTTTTGCTGAAAGTCAGGAAATAATGGCTCGTCTGCATACCAATCTTGGTGATTTTGATAAGGCTAAAAGAGAAATTTCAGAATGTATTAAGATTGTGAGCAAAAACTTGAATCAAGAACATATCCGAAATGCTCCATTTATTACAGACTTAGCTATTATTGAATTGGCTGAAAATTCACAAAAAAATGCAGGAAAAGTAGAAAAAGACTTGAATCAAGCAAAACAAATTATAGAAAAAACATTTGGCAACAAGCATCCTCAATATGCAGAAGCGTTACAAAATTTAGCTTTGGTATATATTGAAACCAAAAAATTACAAGAAGCTTTGAGTTTTTTAAATCAAGCAGAAGGTATTTGGCAAGCAAAACTGGGTGGGCAAAATATTCATATTGCTAAAATTAGTAGTCTAAAAGGAGATGCACACCTCAAGAGCTCCAATTTGCAAGAGGCTGAAAAAGATTATGAAAAAGCAAAAACTTTGTATGCTCAAATTTTTGGAGAACGTTATGAAGGTTATATCAAGACTATCAGTAAGTTAGGAAGAGTTTATTACATCCAAAAAAACTATGATAAAGCAAATTTAGCACTTTCGCAAAGTACAGAAGCCTATTTGAGTTTTATACAAAAGAACTTCCCTGCCATGAGTGAAAGAGAAAAAGCTAAATATTGGGTTTCTATTCAATCTGATTTTGAGTTTTTTAAAACGTTGGCTTCCCAACAAATCAAAACTAAACCTGATCTTTTAGGACAAGCCTATAACCATATTTTGGTTACAAAAGGTCTGTTATTAAGTTCTTCCATGAAGGTTCGTCAAAGGATTTTAAATAGTAAAGACCAAAATTTAATCAATACTTATAACAACTGGATTAAGAAAAAGGAATATTTAGCTCAAGTATTGGCACTTACAGCAGAAGAAAGAAAATTGGCTAAAATAGACTTTGTAAAATTAGAACAAGAAATTGAAGTATTGGAAAAACAAATGAGTAGTGCCTCTGAGGTACTTGCGGGTGTTTTGGAACATAAAAACCCTACTTGGAAAGATGTACAAACCAAACTCAAAGACAATGAAGTAGCTCTTGAAATTGTAAGATTTAGATACTTTGACAAGAGCTTTACAGATTCTACAATGTATATGGTATTGAAAATAGGGAAAAATAGCATGAATCCTGAAGCTGTTTTGTTGGATAACGGAAACGAAATGGATAAAGATATGCTTAATTATTACCGAAATACAATTCGTTTCAATAAATCGAATACCAATACATATAAAACCTACTGGAAACCCATAGAAGGATTGGCTCAAGGAGCCAGTAAAGTATATATCTCTCCCGATGGGGTTTATACACAAATTAATTTGGAGACACTCCAAAGCCCTAAAGGATTCTTAATAGATGAGTATAATTTTATATCTATCAGTAATACCAAAGATTTACTCCTCAATACAAATACTGTAGTAAATACCTCCAAAACAGTGATGATTGTGGCTGACCCCAGTTTTTATTTGAAAACAAATGGTTCTAAAATTGTAAGTTTGCCAGGTACAGCTACCGAAGCCAATAATATTAAGAGTAAAATTCTTGCTAAAAACTGGAAAGTAGTAGAATATAGAAAAGCAGAAGCAGAAGAAGAGCGTATCAAACAAAACAATTCTCAACCTAATGTGATTCATTTTGCAACACATGGATATTTTGTAGAAGATGTAATAACTGTAGCAGATGCTTCTGAAGAACTGGCAGAAATACAAGCTTTACAAAGTCCAATGCTTCGTTCAGGAATATTACTTGCAGGAGCAGGAGATGCCTTAGAAGACAATTCAAGTGTCAATACTCGTAATGGTATCTTAACAGCTTACGAAATGGCAAATATGCCTTATGACAACGTGGATATAGCCATTCTTTCAGCTTGCGAAACAGGACTTGGAGATGTACAAGTTGGTGAAGGAGTATTTGGTTTACAACGTTCTTTACTTGTAGGTGGAGCAAAATCAATTATAATGAGTTTATTTAAAGTGGATGACGCTGTAACAGCTGAATTGATGTCTGAGTTTTATGAACATTACTTGCAAAATCCACAAGAGCCTCGTGAGGCATTTAGAAAAGCAAAAATGACTATCAAGGCAAAATACCCTAAACCCTTGCTTTGGGGAGCATTTGTTATGATAGGTTTAAAATAAATTGTTCACAATATAAAAATTATGATTATGGTAGAATATGGATTATTTGTTCTCTTGTATTTGGCAACATTGATAGTTCCAAGCAATAAAGATAAAATTACATTTACTGTTGAAAAAGATAATAGAAAAGAAACATTCTTTTTGGAAAGGACAAAAGAGAAGTTTTCAGCAGATGAAATTTTCTGGCTTTTTAGTACCAATAATGATGCTTCTAAAGAAAAACTGCTGATTAATCCCAAAAAGCATGAAATTAAATCTCCAATGGGTATGGGAAATGAGCCTATTAAAATTATAGATTATATAAAAATACCCAAAGATGCCTCGAAAGCAAATGCTATTCAGCCCAGTGATGTACTTCTCAAGGAAAAACACACACCAATTATACTTAAAAGGGTAGGAAACAAAGTACAACTGAAACAGCAAAAAGGATGGATGGAAACATTCAAAAATGTTGAAATTTCTTGGTAAAAAAAGTAGCTTCTTAATATTAAGAAGCTACTTTTTTTAATGTTTCAAATGCTTGTAGAGCTTTGCCACTTTCAAGACTTTCAGTAGCCATTCCTATACATTCTGTAAGTGTTTTATGTGGTTGGGCAGTTTTGAGAGCCATGGAGGCATTGGCAACAACAACAGATTTTTGAGGCTGAGTTCCTTCATTTTTAAGAACATTCATAAAAATTTGAGCAGATTCTTCAATCGTATCACCACCACTAATTTGCTCCAAACTTAGCTTTTCAGTGTTTAAACTTTCTACTTGAGTCAAGATATCTTCATTTCTTGAAAACACCTTGAAATCGCTTGTAAGTGAAATTTCATCATAGCCATCCAAACTGTGTACAATACTGAAATTTTTATCTGTCTGTTGATACAAATAGGCATACAAACGAGCCAATTCCAAGCTGAAAACGCCAACCATTTGGTTTTTGGGAAAGGCAGGGTTTACCATAGGTCCCAACATATTAAAAAAGGTTTTTACACCCAATTCTCTACGAATAGGAGCTACATTTTTGAGAGCAGGATGAAACAAAGGAGCATGCAAAATACAAATATTGGCTTGGTCAAGTTGTTTTTGGATAGAATTTTTGTCACTAGTAAATTTAATACCAAAATATTCTAAAACATTGGAACTACCACAAGCCGATGAAACACCATAATTACCATGTTTGGCAACAGCCTGCCCTGCTCCAGCTACCACAAACGAGGCAAGTGTAGAAATATTGAATGTGTTTTTGCCATCTCCACCTGTTCCACACAAATCAATAGGGTTGTAGGCATTCAAATCCAAGCCAATACACAAATCGAGCATAGCATCTCTGAAACCTTCTAATTCTTCTACTGTAATACTTCGCATCAGATAAACTGTCATGAAGGCAGCAATTTGAGAATTATTATATTTGTTAAGAGCTATATTTTTGAGTATTTCAGTAGCTTCCGATTTACTAAGTGTTTTATGTTCAAAAAGATGATTGAGAATTTCTTTCATACTTATGCTTTTTCAGTAATTTTTGTCATCACTTCAGTTTGTTTACGAATAGACTCCACATGGATGAGTTTATAAATTTCTTGAATCAAATCTTTGCTTAACCCCATTTTTTCTGCCCAAATAGGGCGAGTACGGAAAATCTCATTCCAACGGTCTAATTGAAAAATACTGATATTATTATCTTTTTTATAATCACCTATTTGTTCAACAAGTTTCATACGAGTAGCAAAAACTTCAATCAGTTCTCTATCTATTTCGTCTATTTGTTTACGTAATTGTTCCAAATGATTGTTAAACTCTACATCATCCGTTTTTTGCTTTCTAATTTGGAAATTAGCTATCATTTCACCCAATTCTTCAGGGTTTACTTGCTGTTTTGCATCACTCCAAGCCTTGTCAGGTGTGATGTGCGTTTCAATCATCAAGCCTTCATAATTCAAATCTAAAGCTTTTTGAGATACTTGAGCTACCAGACTTCTTACTCCTGTAATGTGGCTTGGGTCGCAAATAATAGGCAATTGAGGAAAAATACGTTTCAACTCCAAAGGTATTTGCCATGTCGGAGGATTTCTATATTTACTTTCTTGTAGAGAAGAAAAACCTCTATGAATAGCTGCAATTTTATTGATACCCACTTTATGAAGACGCTCAATAGCACCCAGCCACAGTGCTAAATCAGGGTTTACAGGGTTTTTAACCATGACAGGGATATCCACACCCCTTAAAGCATCAGCCAAATCTTGTACATTAAATGGATTTACAGTTGTTCTTGCTCCAATCCAAAGTATATCCACGCCATATTTCAAAGCAAGTTCAATATGCTGAGGTGTTGCCACTTCAATGGCAAAAGGCAAATTGACTTCTTTTTTTACAGTTTGTATCCAAGGCAATGCTATTTCTCCATGTCCTTCAAAGTTACCAGGACGGGTACGAGGTTTCCAAATACCAGCTCTTAAAGCACTAATATTAAGGTTTTTAAGTTGTAAACAAGTAGCAACAAGTTGCTCCTCTGTTTCGGCACTACATGGTCCTGCGATAATAGCCACATCTTTATAGGGCAACCATGTAGAAAGAGGCGTACAATTTAATTCAAATTCCATAATCTATTCTGTTGAAGGGAAATACAAATTTAGAAAAATTCTAATTAGAAATACTAAAACACTTCTGATTCTAAAAAAATTTGTTTCTTGATAAGAAAAACATTTTATTTGAACCTCTTGTTTTAATTTTAAAGTTTTTTTAATGCGAATTATTTATCTTGGAACGCCTGAGTTTGCTGTACCTTCTCTACAAATACTTGTAGAAAATGGTTATGAGGTGGTGGCTGTGGTTACTGCCCCTGATAAACCTGCAGGTAGAGGAAATCAAATACAAATGTCAGATGTAAAAAAATATGCATTAAGTCAAAATTTAAACATATTACAACCCGAAAAACTAAAAGATTCTGAATTTTTAGAAACACTAAAAGCTTTAAAAGCTGATTTACAGATAGTAGTGGCATTTAGAATGTTACCTGAAGTAGTTTGGAGTATGCCATCTTTGGGAACGTTTAATTTACATGCTTCATTGCTACCTAAATACAGAGGTGCAGCCCCTATCAACTGGGCGATTATCAATGGAGAAAAAGAAACTGGGGCTACAACATTCTTTCTACAACACGAAATAGATACAGGAAATATTATCTTTCAAGATAAAGAACCTATCAATCAAACTGACACAGTAGGAACATTATACGAACGCTTGATGTATAAAGGAGCAAAATTAGTACTGAAAACAGTACAAGCTATCGAAAAAGGAGAAGTACAGACAAGTCCACAAATTGGAGAAATTACACATGCTCCTAAAATTTTTAGAGAAACTTGCCAAATAGATTGGAACAAAGAACACTCTGAAATTTATGATTTTATAAGAGGGCTTGCACCATACCCTGCAGCTTGGACAAATCTGCAAGGAAAAAATTGTAAAATTTACGAAATTAGTACTGAAAAAAGTGATATTTCCTCACAAGGCCAAATTGGAGATGTATATGCTGATGGTAAAAAATTAGCTTTTTTTTCAAAAAGTGGTTGGATTGAGATAAATGACTTGCAATTGGAAGGAAAAAAGCGTATGTTAGTTTCTGAGTTCTTAAAAGGTTTTCGCCTATGACATCATTAGTAGTAGCCGTTGCTGAAAATAATATTATTGGAATACAAGGTAAGTTGCCTTGGCGTTTATCAGATGATTTAAAGTTTTTTAAGCACCTTACAGAAAATCATGTACTGATTATGGGTAGAAAAACTTTCGAATCTCTGCCAAAAAAATTGCCTAACAGAGTACACATTATTGTCACACGTAATAGAAAGTATAATTTGGATGATGATGATTGTTTTGTTGTTAGTTGTTTGGATGAAGCATTAGATTTCTCTAAAACCTTTTTTGGAAAACAGGCTTTTGTAATAGGAGGAGGAGAGATATATCAGCAAGCCTTGGAAAAGAAAATTGTAGATAAAATATATATGACCAGAGTAAAAGCTAAGCCAGAAGGAGACACATTTTTTATGAATACAAACTGGGATAATTGGCAAGAAAAAAGCCGAACATCATTTTTTAAAGGAGAAAAAAACGAGTTCGACTTTGATATTGTTGAGCTTATTAAAAAATAAGAATTCTTTTATTTAGGAGCTATAATCCTAAATTCTACACGCCTATTGCGAACTCTACCAGCCTCTGTCTCGTTGTTTGCAATAGGTTTTTTATCATACCAACCTCTTACTACAAGACGTTTTTTGTCTATTCCTTTACGTATAAGATAATTGTAAACAATTACGGCTCTTGCTTTGGAAGTGAATAAGTTTTCTTTACCCAAATTGCAGGTATGTCCTGAAATTTCAATCATTGTTTCAGGTTTAGCAATGAGAGTAGAGGCTATTTTATCCAAGAATGCCTTTGTTCCTTCATCAAGCAAATAACTACTATAACTGAATAAAACAGAACGTTTGAACAAGTCGAATTCTTCTCCAGTTAGAGTATAATTCAATGTAGAGTCTTCTGGAATACAAACTGAAACGTCTAAAATATCAGAAGGTGTAATGATGCTATCTTTTTTAACTGGAATAGTTTCTTTTTTACGTTTTTTGCCAATATATTTTCTATAACCAATACCTATTTCAGCAGAACCATTGGCTGTTCCTAAATTTTGAGGGCGTGTGGAACTAAAATCATAACTAAAATTGAAAAAATAATCTTTATGATAGAGCTCAACACCTGCTAAAAAAGCATTTTGTAAACTATACCAACCATTGAAAGCAATAAAACTTCTTTGATTTTCAGGATTTAGATAATAGCGAAAAGCTGAACCAACATTGGTTTGACGTATACTACCTTGTTGAACATGTCTTATATTTGGGAAAATAGAAATCTGTTGATTGTTAAATACTTGAGCTCCTGCAATAAAAACCAATGCAATGGGTATTTTATTGCTAATATCTGTAAAAGCATCATTAGGCTGATTGAGTTGTTTACCTGAAATACCTAAATAAGCTTTTTGTATTCCGTTGGTGTCAAGCATTTGCCACATTATACCAATATCTACCATTGGAAGATTGACATTTGTATTCAAAGTGTTGAGATTATTAGGCAGAGTAGCATCAAAGGTTCTACGAATATCGTTCCACTGACTACCTGTATTGAGCTTGTCTAAGAATATATTTCTACTATAAAATCCTCCTTGAGCTCCTAACGTGATTTTTTGATACTTGGGTAAATCAAAATTATAAGCAAAAGCCACAGAGCCTCCAGTTGTACGCATCAGACCACCAATACCTGCATTATCACTTAAAATTTGCAAACCAATACCAGCCCAATGTTTGTTATCTTTTTTTCGGATAAGGGGATAAAATCCATATAGTAAAGGTGTAGTGAAGGCTTGCCCACCCCCAACAGCCTGATTCTTATAGAAAAACCCACCTTTAATAGAAGTTTCTGTGCCTACCATTGCAGGATTGGTAAGTAGAGGTGTTTGATGAAATTGAGAAAAATATAAATTTTGAGCCTTTATTTCCAATAAACATCCTAAAATAAAGCAAAATGATATAATAGTTTTAATGTACATAGCTTTTGTGTTTATCTAACAAGTAATACAGTTCCTGATTTTTTTCCTTTGTAACTAAGTTCATTACCAGTAAGGTATTTTCCTTTCAGTTCCCAAGTGAATATGCCTGTTGGTAAATCTTTACCATTAAAAGTACCATTCCAACCTGTTGTGGTAGCCTCAGCTACATTGCTGGTTTCATAAACTACTTGCCCCAATTTATCGAAGATTCTTAAAGTAATTTCTCCAATTCCATTACCAAAAACTTTAAAACTTTGATTTTTAGGATCTGAGTTTTGAGGTGTGAAGGCATTAGGCACAAATAATTCACTACCAAATACTTCTATTGTAATTTGAGAAGTATTTGTACAGCCCCTGTTATCTGTGGCTGTTACAGTATAGGTTGTCGTTTGATTAGGATTAGCAGTTGGATTCAAACTGTTTGCATCAGAAAGCCCTTCAGCAGGTGACCAAACAGCACTTACAAGTGTTTGAGAACCTGTAACACTCAAATTGGTACTTTCTCCCTCATTGATGCCTATAATATTTGCATTAACGTTAAGTGTTAGATTTGGGATATTGGTTCCTACAGTAAAACTTGTAACAACTGACTGACAGTTGAAAAAATCACGAACAGTAACACTATAAGACCCTGCTGTAAGATTTGCTATATCTTCAACGGTTGCACCATTTGACCATGTAAAAATATAAGGAGCTTGCCCACCTGTAATACTGATATTGACTGCTCCACTATTAGCAGGATTACAAGTAGTTACATCTGTTATAACTCCAGTAACTGTAATTGTAGTGGGGGTAAGTTGTACCAAAGCTTGTACTGGTACACGAGCACTTTCACAGGAACCATTTACAGCTGATACAAAATAAGTAGTAGATGCTACTACTAGACTAGGTGTGGTATAAGTGTTGTTTGTTTCTCCAGCAATAAGAGTTGTTCCATCAGGCTCATACCAACGATAATTACCATTTGTTCCTCCAGATGCAGTTAGTACCACACTACCTGCACCACAACGGGTTCCATTGGTAGTAGTTGGGGCAGTAGGTGTTTGTACAACTGTGAGAGTAAATGTGTTACTACTTGTACAACTGCCATTTGCGAGTGTATAAGTAATTGTATAAGCTCCTGATGTGCTACCTGCCAAATTAATAACTCCAGTTGAGGCATTGATGGAAAGTCCAACAGGTAAAGCAGAAAAAGTCCCTCCAGCCTGTGAAACAGTGGGACTCGGATTAGTGTCTGTGGTACAATAACTTGGTTGTGAGTAGCTGATTGTTGGTGTTGCAGGAGTTGTGACAATACTAACATTAAAAGTTCCACTATTAGAACCACAACCATTCGTAAGTGTATAAGTAACGGTGTAAGAATTAGCGGTGCTACTTGCTAAATTAATAACTCCAGAAGAAGCATTGATACTTAACCCAGCAGGTGAGGCAGAAAAAGTTCCCCCAGCCTGTGAAACTGTAGGGCTTGGGTTAGTACCAGTAGTACAATAACTTGTTTGCGGATAGCTCACAGTTGGTGTTGTAGGTAACGGATTGATTGTAACAGAGAAATTCTGAGTGGTACTACACCCTCCTGAAGTAATTGTATAACTAACACTGTAAGTTCCTGCCGTACTGCTTGCTAAATTAATCAACCCACTCACAGCATTGATTGAGAGTCCAGCCGTAGAAGCAAAAGAGCCACCAGTTGGGTTTACAGTAGGGCTTGGGTTAGGGTCATTTTGACAAAAAGTATTGCTTGGATAAGTAAATGTTGTAATGGTTGGGTTGGGGTTGATAGTTACACTGCTTGTAACTTGTCTTGAACAACTTCCCAAAGTTACAGTGTAAGTAACTGTATATGTACCAGTTGCAGAGGTGCTGGGTTTTATAACTCCAGTTGATTTATTTAAGCTTAATCCAGCAGGTAAGGCAGAAAAAGTCCCTCCAGCAGGAGTAAAAGTTGGTGTAGTTGGGCTATCATTCACACAATAAGCTGTTTGAGAATAAGATAGTGTAGGAACAGCAGGAGCAGGATTGATTGTAACAGAGAAATTCTGAGTGGTACTACACCCTCCTGAAGTAATTGTATAACTAACACTGTAAGTTCCTGCCGTACTGCTTGCTAAATTAATCAACCCACTCACAGCATTGATAGAAAGTCCAGCAGTAGAGGCAAAAGAGCCACCAGTTGGGTTTACGGTAGGGCTTGGGTTAGGGTCATTTTGGCAAAAAGTATTACTTGGATAAGTAAATGTTGTGATAACTGGGTTGGGGTTGATGGTAACATTGGTTGTAACTTGTCTTGAACAACCCCCTAAAGTTACAGTGTAAGTAACTGTATATGTACCAGTTGCAGATGTGCTAGGTGTGATAACCCCAGTTGATGTATTTAAGCTTAATCCAGCAGGCAAGGCAGAAAAAGTCCCTCCAGCAGGAGTAAAAGTAGGTGTAGTTGGGCTATCATTCACACAATAAGCTGTTTGAGAATAAGATAGTGTAGGAACAGCAGGAGCAGGATTGATTGTAACAGAGAAGTTTTGAGTGGTATTACACCCTCCTGAAGTAATAGTATAACTAACACTATAAGTTCCTGCCGTACTGCTTGCTAAGTTAATTAGTCCACTCACAGCATTGATTGAGAGTCCAGCCGTAGAGGCAAAAGAGCCACCAGTTGGGTTTACAGTAGGGCTTGGGTTAGGGTCATTTTGACAAAAAGTATTACTTGGATAAGTAAATGTTGTAATGGTTGGGTTGGGATTGATGGTAACATTAGTTGTCACTTGTCTTGAACAACTTCCCAAAGTTACAGTGTAAGTAACTGTATATGTACCAGTTGCAGAGGTGCTGGGTGTGATAACTCCAGTTGATGTATTTAAGCTTAATCCAGCAGGTAAGGCAGAAAAAGTCCCTCCAGCAGGAGTGAAAGTAGGTGTAGTTGGGCTATCATTCACACAATAAGCTGTTTGAGAATAAGATAGTGTAGGAACAGCAGGAGCAGGATTGATTGTAACAGAGAAGTTTTGAGTGGTATTACACCCTCCTGAAGTAATAGTATAACTAACACTATAAGTTCCTGCCGTACTGCTTGCTAAGTTAATTAGTCCACTCACAGCATTGATTGAGAGTCCAGCCGTAGAGGCAAAAGAGCCACCAGTTGGGTTTACAGTAGGGCTTGGGTTAGGGTCATTTTGACAAAAAGTATTACTTGGATAAGTAAATGTTGTAATGGTTGGGTTGGGATTGATGGTAACATTAGTTGTCACTTGTCTTGAACAACTTCCCAAAGTTACAGTGTAAGTAACTGTATATGTACCAGTTGCAGAGGTGCTGGGTGTGATAACTCCAGTTGATGTATTTAAGCTTAATCCAGCAGGTAAGGCAGAAAAAGTCCCTCCAGCAGGAGTGAAAGTAGGTGTAGTTGGGCTATCATTCACACAATAAGCTGTTTGAGAATAAGATAGTGTAGGAACAGCAGGAGCAGGATTGATTGTAACAGAAAAATTTTGAGTAGTACTACATCCCAAGTTTGTAACAGTATAATTGACATTATAAGTTCCTGTTATACTTGTAGTTAAGTCAATAACACCACTCACAGCATTGATAGAAAGTCCAGCAGTAGAGGCAAAAGAGCCACCAGCTGGGTTTACGGTAGGGCTTGGATTAGGGTCGTTTTGACAAAAAGTATTGCTTGGGTAAGTAAATGTTGTAATAGTTGGGTTGGGGTTTAAGGTAAAACTAGTATTGATAGTTTTAGTACAAAGCCCTGAACCAACAGAATAAGTGATGGTGTATGTACCTACTGTACTAGCTACAATATCAACTACTCCAGTTGAAGTATTGATAGAAAGCCCAGCAGGTAAGGCAGAGAAAGTCCCTCCAGCAGGAGTGAATGTAGGACTTGGGTTTGTATCTGATTTACAATAACTTGCTTGTGGATAGCTAAGTGTGGGGTTAGCAGGTTCTGCAATTACAGTTAAGTTGAAATTAGCTGTTTTATTACCACACAAATTACCAATAGTATAAGTAATTGTATAAGAACCACCTGAACTGGCAGATAAATCAATTACCCCAGTAGTTGCATTGATAGAAAGTCCAGCAGGTGAGGCAGAAAAAGTCCCTCCAGCAGGAGTAAAAGTTGGTGTTGGGTCTGTTTCTAATTGACAATAACTTGCTTGAGGATAACTAAGCGTAGGATTAGCCACAGGCTGAAATAAATTAATATCAAATGTCTCACTATCAATACAACCTGCTTGATTTACAGTATAAGTAATTGTATATGTACCTTGTGGTGTAAAAGAATTAAAACTAAGTAAACCTGTAGTTGTATTGATAGAAAGTCCAGTAGCAGCAGGACTAATCGAAAAAGTCCCACCTGGAGGTCCAAAACTGCTGGGTTGCCTTTGAGAAGGTGGAGGCAAAGGGGTCATACAAAGTTGCGTATTTGGATAGTTTATTGTGGCAATAGGCACATCCACAATAAACATAGAAGCATTTGCAGAACTTAATCCAACAGTGTATGTAACAATATAAGGGCCTCCAATCACAGATGTAGTTAAATCTATTTCCCCTGTGACAGGATTAACTACTAAGTTGGCTGAATTGCTTGAAAAAGTTCCGCCTACTGGAGTCGCTGTAATAGGTAGAGGGTTGGAGGGTGAGAACTTACAGAACTCGGTTGCTCCATAATCAAGAATCTGCCCTTTTGCACTCCAAGAAATAAATAAAATTAAGATAGAAAAGTAGTGTAACAATAATCTCATAACCTTAAACAGATTTTTAAGTATATGCGTCTAAGATATAAAAAAGTAAGTAGGTTTACAATTTCTCTTTATGAAAAAAAACTAAACTAAATGTAAGATTTTGAAAAGATTAGCAAGAAAAAAAAGGTTAATTTTCTATTTGTCGCCTCCAATTCCTTTTTTCAATAGTTCTTACACTTTGCTCATCTTTTAAATAAAGTAAGTATTTTGAAAGAATTGTCAATTCTTTATCATCTTTTTCACCTTTAAACTCTTTGGAATAAATAGCATTTCCATAATTATTTGCAACCTTAGCAGGAGTATCATCTACAATCAGCACTCTTTTCAAATCATAACCTTTTCTTTTTACTTTAAAGAGTTTTTTAGCATATTCATAATGGCTTGTTACATCCAAATTATAATAACCATACTCATCAATTTGAGGCGAAATGATAGGCGTACAACGGCTTCTACCCCAGACAAAAGCTAAAGGAATATGATGAGGGATGATGTTTTTTACTATTTCGATAACATAATCGTCTGAAGCTGAAGACCAAATAGCTAACTGAAAATTCTCTGAACAGGTTTTTATAAATTCATCTAAGAAAGGACGTTTATAAACATAATAGTGAAAAACTTTAAAATCATAATTGTCATGTATCAATACTTTGGAAGCATGTATAAGCGTTTCATCTAAATCTAAAATAAGAAGTATTTTATTCATAAAGGTAAATAATAAAAAAAGCTACTATTGGTGTATAGTAGCTTTTTGGTATGAAAGAATTATGTTTTTACTCATTTTTACCAAATCCCAAACCTACACTTGCTGAAGGATATTTGCTTGCTGTGCCTACAATATGGAAAGAGAACCATCCAAGTTTTAATTTAAAGCCTAAAGCTAAACCTACTCTGCTACCTGTAAAATCTTGACTAATAGGATCTTTCATAACAACAGAGTTTGGAGAGTCACCTACTAAATATGTCCCTTTCAAATCCATACGAGTTTTGGAATTGTCATAACGTATGCCACCCATCAGAGTAAGTATAGGTAGTCTTTTTGATGCTAGAATTCCAAATGAAGTAGTAGTATTATTAAATACCCATTGTTGATCTCTAGGGTTAGTTGCTAAATTTGTAATTTCAATATCGTATTCAGCAATAGCTTTGTTGTAGTTAGCTACTAACGATAAACTAAAATTTGATAAAGCAATGGATGGTATCCATTGTTTTAAATCATGTTTAAAACCAAATCCAAAAGAAGTGAAGGTAACAGCTCTGTCATCAAATTGGATAGGAAAATAAAACACTCGAGCATTTAGCTCAGTATTTCGGATAAAACCAACATTAAATTGTACCGTTGGAAAAGGAAAAACAGGTAAACCACTGCCATTTAACAAACGAACAGTATCAGGTGTATTACCAGCACCTCCTGTTAATCTATTAATTAGTTTTGTACCACCATTACTAGCTCCTAAAACAGTAGCCGAATTGCCTGTTTCTCCTGCAGGAATGATACCATTTTGTAAATTGAGACTACGAATATCGAAACTTTCCTGATCTTGAGGAATGAGAGTTGCATTTCCAATAAATTGGATGCCTACATTACCTGGTTTTAAAGGTCTTGCAGAGTGATGCCAACCTTCAGCTTGGGTAAGTCCTCCAATAATAGCAGCGGGTTCTGCATAAGCTTTGAAAAGTTTTGTTGCATCAGATTTTCCCAATAATAAAGTGTTTTGTAACCTTTCTTGTGCATGAGCATAAGAAACAAAAAAGATGAAGCACAAAAGATATAGTTTTTTCATAGGTGTAAGCGTTTGAGAAGTATCAGTTCAGTGATTCAATTTAATAAAATGTAATGAGAAAAACAATCTTTTAAAATTTAACCTTTGTAATTTTCAATAGCTTTTCTCACATTTCCATATTGGTTTAGAAGTTCTTTGGCTTGTGATTCTGAAATATGAAGCTCTTGGATAATCATTCTTATACCACGTTCAATGAGCTTATGATTAGCCAGTTGCATATCTACCATTTTATTACCTTTAATCCTGCCGAGTTGTATCATGGTAACCGTAGAAATCATGTTGAGTACGAGTTTTTGAGCCGTCCCAGCTTTCATGCGTGTACTGCCTGTTACAAACTCTGCTCCTACAATTACTTCTATGGGAACATTGGCATGTTTAGCCACTTCCGAATCGGGATTGCAAGTAATGCTCCCTGTAAAAACACCTTTTTCCTGAGCTTTTTGTAAACCTCCTATTACATAAGGTGTTCTACCAGAGGCTGCTATACCCACCAAAACATCCAATTCATTGATATTATAGGCTTCTAAATCTTTCCAAGCTTGCTCTCTGTCATCTTCAGCAAATTCTACGGCTTTTCGGATAGCCGAATCCCCTCCAGCTATCAGCCCAATGACCCAATCGTGAGGGACACCAAAAGTAGGAGGGCATTCAGAGGCATCTAAAATGCCCAATCTGCCACTTGTACCAGCTCCAATATAAAACAATCGTCCTCCCATACGCATGCGAGGAACGATTTCAGAAACCAATTTTTCAATAGCAGGAATGGCTTTTTCTACAGCCAAAGGAACAGTTTTATCTTCATTATTGATGCCCTCTAAAAGTTCTTGAATTGATTTTTGTTCTAGATTCTCATATTTAGAAGAGGATTCTGTATAATTCATAAAAAGCTATGAGTTTGATGCTGCCAATTTACTCTTTTTATAACCATAATTGAAGTAAATCACAAGACCTACAGCAAGCCAAATCAAGAAACCAATCCAATTATGAATGCCTATCTCAGACATCAAATAAAAATTAACTAGTAAGCCTAATACAGGAATAAGAGAAAGATTTCTCTTAAACGAAAGCCATGTCATTATTAAACATACAAAGAAAAATACCCAAAGTGGTAAACGTTGAAAGAATAACTGAACTCCGCTTTTTTCTTTTTCTTCTTTCAAATGTGATTCTGCATTACTTATAACCACTTGTTGTTCATCTTTCTTTTCTGCTGTAACTGATTTTGCTTTTTGTTCTTCTAATTTTTTAGAAAGTGAAATAACTGTATTTGTATTGCTAAACGTAAAGAAATCTTCAAGAGCTTTACCATTGTATTTTACAGATGCTACAACACCAATTACAAGAATAATAGGCATAACCCATTTAGCATTGTAATAAGGTACTTTGAAACGAGAATTGGCAATTTGTTCTTTGCCTTTTTCTGTATTTTGTAAAATTAAAATACCTCCACAAACCAAAATAAAAGCGAAAAGTGTTCCAATACTTGTTAAATCTACTACAAAGCCAATAGTAATGAAAGGAGTAGGAATCGCTACAAGCAAACCTGCTACAATTGTTGAATATGCAGGTGTTTTGAAGCGTGGATGAATTGATGCAAAGCGTTTGGGTAAAAGTCCATCACGACTCATTGTCATCCAGATACGGGGTTGTCCTAATTGGAACACTAAAAGGACACTCGTCATAGCAAAAATAGCACTCACAGCTACAATTCCAGACAAGAAATCCATTTTAAGGAAGCTAAACATAGCAGCCAAAGGGTCATCAGTATTCAATTTCGTATAGTGCATTACACCTGTAAGCGTAAGAGTTACAAGTACGTACAAAATAGTAGAAATAACTACTGATAAAATCATGGCTTTGGGTAAATCTCGTTGTGGATTTTTACACTCTTCTGCTGTAGTAGAAACAGCATCAAAACCAATATAAGAAAAGAAAATTGCAGCAATGCCTTTTAAAACACCTTCTGTTCCATTGGGTGCAAAAGGATCCCAATTGGAAGTATTCACGTATCCAACACCTACTATAATGACAACAAATACTACAATAACTTTTACAGCAACCATAACATTACTGGCATTTTTAGATTCTTTGATGCCAATGTACGCTAAAATAGAAACAAGAGCTACACTCATAAAAGCAGGTAAATCTCCAATAATTCTTAAACTTCCAATTTGAGGAGCTTTCATCCATGCCAAATAACCTTCTTTAATATTTGGGGGTAAATCTTTTAATAAAACACCTTCAGAAAGCAATTTAGAACCTTCTTCAAATCCTAATTTTGCTTCTGTATAGTTAGTAGAAAGAAATTGTGGAAACTCAACCCCAAACCCTTGCAAAAAGCCCGTAAAATATCCTGACCACGAAATAGCCACTACAATATTACCCACAGAATACTCTAAAATTAAAGCCCAGCCAATAATCCAAGCGACTAACTCACCAAAAGTTGCATAAGAATAGGTATAAGCACTACCACTAACAGGAATAATAGAAGCAAATTGAGCATAGCACAAAGCTGAAAAAATACAGGCAATTGCTACAAATATAAATAACAACGAAACAGCAGGACCCCCATCATAAGAAGCTTTGCCTATGGTGGCAAAAATACCAGCTCCAATGATGGCAGCAATACCTAAAGAGGTTAAATCTAACAAACCCAAACTCTTACTGAGCCCTGAACTACCATGTTCTGATTCGGTGTATCCTGAGTTTACGTCTGATAAAATTTGGTCAATACTTTTTTTACGGAAGAGTTGTTTCACTTGTGTAATAGATTTTTTAACAAACAAAACAGTAGATTTTTTTGCAAAAATAAAAATTTTGTTTGCCTATTTTATTAAACTACTTTGAAGTATAAAGTTTGAATTAGGGCAAATTTTTTGATAAAATTCAATTTGTGAGCTTTCACAAACTCCAAAGAAATCCCCTTTTTTACCCTGTAAATCTAAAATAATCTGAAAATGTAGATGAGGTGACCAGTCGCCATTGATAGGAAAATCTCCAAAATCTGCAAATTTTTCACCTTTCTTAATACTTTGTCTTTCCATCTTACCCTCCAAAGATTCCAGACTTAAATGTCCATAAAGTGTATAAAACGTAAGCTCCTCAATATAATGTTCTAAAATAATGGTTGGACCATAATCTCCAAAATTATTGTTATTCTGAAAGCTATGAATTACCCCATCACAAGGAGCAAAAACTGGTGTTCCTGCCTCTGCCCAAATATCAATGCCCAAATGAATATTACGAGCTCCTGTATCAGAACCAAAATGTTCACTTCTTCGATAAATACTTCTTTTTTCTAAATATCCACCAATAGCAGCCTTTTTCTGATTAGAAGCAAGTATGTTTTTAAGCCATTTGTCGAAAGTGGCTGTATCCCAATGAGATGCTTGAGAAAGTTCTGTGTTATTGGCAGAAAGATCTAAAACAAGAGTATCAGTTTCATCTAATTTAAAAGGGGTAACAGGAGCAAAATGGGTATTATTGAACATCGGACTATTTTTTTAATGTGGAAACCTATAAGGTTTTGTAATGAGTCTACTTTTAGTTTTTGATATACAATTTTAAACCTTATAGGTTTAAAAAACACTTTTATTTGAGTATAAAGTGATATTTTGTTTAATTTGCTTTCCAAAAATCTGAATTTTGAATAAGAAATCCAAAATACTCGTTATACGTTTTTCGTCTATTGGTGACTGTATTTGGGTAACGCCTGTACTTCGTTGCCTGAAAGAACAGTTAAATTGTGAATTGCATTTTGCCACCAAAAAGGCTTATGAAGAGCTTTTTGAATGCAATCCACACGTTGATAAATTACAACTTTTAGATGAAAAAGGCTTGAACAATCTGATTTCAAGACTTAAAACAGAAAATTACGATTACATCATTGATTTACACAAAAACTTAAGGACTTTGTGGCTCAAGATGCGTTTATGGGGAGTGAAAAGTTATTCATATCCCAAACTCACCTTCCAAAAATGGCAGTATGTAAGCCTTAGAAAAAAAGATGCTTTGCCTCAAAATCATGTAGCTGATAGATACTTACAAACTGTTGAACCTTTGGGGGTAAAACCTGATAACAAAGGTTTGGAACTTATTATTCCTGAAAGAAATATTGTTCAAAAAGATTATTTTCCTGTATCGCATCAAAATGGATTTGTGGCTTTTGTGATAGGGGCAAGCTATTATACTAAAAGATTACCACTTGAGAAATTGATAGAATTTTGTGAAAATATACAAAAGCCTGTGGTGTTGGTGGGTGGTAAAGAGGACAAAGAAATAGCAAATGAAATAGAAATTTATTTTGCAGAAAAACGCCCTGATTTTATTTTAAACTTGTGTGGAAAGCTCAATATTGGGCAATCTGCTTCTGTGGTGAGCCAAGCAGAATATCTATACGGACACGATACAGGCTTGATGCACATTGCAGCCTGTTTTCAGAAGAAAATATATGCCATTTTTGGAGGCACAACACCTGAACTGGGTTTGTATCCATACCAAACTCCCCACAAAATTATTGAAAACAAAGATTTAGATTGCCGACCCTGCTCCAGATTAGGCAAAAAAACTTGTCCCAAAGGTCATTTTAATTGTATGATGACTTTGAGTAATGAGAAAATTGAAAAAAATAATGAGAGTTGAATAGTTATCAGTTTATAATCAAAACCATTATCTCAAATGAAATTTATCAATGTAGATATAACCAAATATAGTAAGATTTCTCATGATATTTTATATAGTGAGGATGATACTATCATGTATGCAAAGTTTTCAGGTAATTATGGGATTGGTAGTCTTGGTAATGCAGATGGAACATATATATTTTCAACCTTAGCCTCATATTATTTTGCTTATGAAACGATAACTATTATACTTGATTTAACAGATTTGGAATATTCTTGGGGAAACACCATTCTTAAATCATTAAACTTTTTTGAGGAAATAGGTCGAGATGAATTTGAAAAAGAACAATTGATGATTATAGTATGCTCTCAAAATAATCAGGAAGCAATAGGAAATTTATTAAAATTTTCTTCAAGAGGACATAGATTTTTGTGTTTGGATAAAAATGTTGCAATAGAAACAGCTTTAAAATATGTTAAGGATTATTTAGATGAGTAAATGCTATAAAAAAATAATATCTCCATACTATTTTACATTAATCTGCGTTGCAACAGCAAACAACATAAACCAATTAAAATAGTATGCTACAAAAAAATGTACTCCTCATAGCTCTGATGTTGAGCTTTTATGGGTTGTTTGGGCAATCAGAATACAAAAGCTTTTCCCAGCTAACAGCCTCTCTCAAACAACTGAATAGCAAATATGGCAATCTTGCCGAACTTAAAAGTATTGGTAAAAGTGTACAGGGTAAAGAAATTTGGCTCTTGACACTCTCAAAAGGCGGTAAAGCCTCTGAAAAACCTGCCATACTGATTGCCTCTGGGCTTGATGCCTACCACTTGGCAGGCGTTGAAAGTAGCGTTCAGATTGCTGAAAAGTTTCTTCAAAATGCTTCAAAAGATAGCATTAACAAAGTTTTGGAGACTAAGACTATTTACGTTATACCTTGTGTAAATCCTGATGCTTATGAGCAGGCATTTTCCAAAATT
Organism: bacterium 336/3; assembly: GCA_001281695.1. Lineage (NCBI taxonomy): Bacteria > Pseudomonadati > bacterium 336/3. The sequence goes on from LJIE01000001.1 coordinate 1,663,513, forward strand.
AAGTATGAAAGAAATGTAAATGGCTCTAATGCAGATAATGACAGAGATGGAAGATTCAATGAAGATGGTGTTGAAGATCTGAACAGTGATGGACTTATTACCATGCTTCGTATAGAAGACCCTACAGGAACGTTTAAAACACACAAAGATGATGCTCGTGTTCTTGTAAAAGCCGATGCCACCAAAGGAGAAACAGGAAAGTATATCGTTATTTCGGAAGGAACTGATAATGATAAAGATGGGAAATTTAATGAAGATGGAGAAGGTGGAATTGTCATGAATAAAAATTTTACACATGGTTATCCATTTTTTACAGATGGAGCAGGCGAATTTGCAGTTTCTGAGCCAGAAAACAGGGCATTGTTAGATTTTATGTATGATGCAAAAAATATTTATGCTGTTTTCCAGTTTGGAGCAGCCAATAACCTAACGGAACCCAATAAATTTGATAGGGTAAAAGCTACTCAAAAAATAGTATCAGGCTGGCAAGAAAAGGACGCTACCATCAACGACCAAGTTTCTAAACTTTATGGAAAAGCTGGCATCAAAGATTTGCCTAGTTTGCCTACAGGTGGTGGAAATTTCTCGAATTGGGCATATTATCATTATGGAAGACTGAGTTTTGCTACACCTGTTTGGTCTATTCCCAAAGATACAGCCAAAAAAGCTCAAACAGATAATGAAGATGTTCGTTTTTTACGTTGGGCAGAAGCCAATAAAATTCCGAATGTGTTTGTGGACTGGAAGACCATCCAACACCCCGATTTCTCTGATAAAAAAGTAGAAGTAGGTGGAATGACACCTTTTGTGAAACTAAATCCTCCTACACAATTTCTACAAAGTACTATTCAGAAACATAGTCAGTTTTTCTTGGATTTTGCATTCCTGATGCCTTCTGTTCAGATTGCCAACGTACGTACAGAAGCTGTTTCGGGTGGACTGACACGCATCACAGTAGATATTCATAACAAAGGTTCACTGCCTACACACAGCGAAATGGGCGAACGTACACGCCATGTAGATAAACTCAAAATTGAACTTGTTCATAGCAAAAGCCAAACCATTGTTGCAGGAAAGAGAATGGAAGTAGTCAGAAGGGCAATGGCTGGTGGCGAAAAAATGGAAGTTTCTTGGCTGGTGGCAGGCTCAGGAAGTGTACAGGTACAAGTAAGTGCAGGTACAATTGGTAAAGAGTCTGTGAATGTTAGTTTAAAGTAATGAATGTTTCTTATTTACATCAAAACCTTATAGGTTTATAAAGTATAAAATAATTCTAATAACAGTTTTCAATTATTTAAAATTCAAACCTATAAGGTTTCTGTTAAGGGTTTATTTAGTATTTACATCAATCAAAGAATTTTATGAACAAATATATATTGATTTTATTTTTTCTGATTTCTTTGGCAACTTTTGCCCAGAAGAAAGACGAATTGGGTTTAAGAGCCATCGGAACGCCACACAACCCCAAAGTGCAAGTGGCTTGGAACAGATATTATGCCTATGATGAAGTAGCAGAAATCTGTAAAAAAATACAAAAAGCTTATCCAAATCTGGTTACCTTAGAAAGTATCGGAAAGTCTTTCAAAGGAAAGGATATGTGGATAATGACTATTACAGACTCAAAAGGAGGAAAAGCTGAAAACAAACCCGCTTTTTACATTGATGGAAATATCCATTCCAATGAAATACAAGGTACAGAAATAGCACTTTATACAGCTTGGTACCTGACTGAAAATCATCAGAGTGTAAAATTTATCCAAGAACTTCTACAAGAAAAAACATTTTATATCATTCCATCCATCAACCCTGATGCAAGAGATGAGTTTTTGAAAAACCTTAACAATGCCAATACACCTCGTTCGGGTGTTGTTCCTGTGGATGATGATGGAGATGGAATCTTGGATGAAGACGATTTTGATGATTTGAATGGAGATGGCGAAGTAACCCTGATGCGTAGAAAAACCAAAACAGGAAGATACATTCCACATCCCGAAGATCCCAGACAACTGATTTTGGCAAAGCCGGGTGAAGAAGGAATGTACGAATTGCTTGGTTATGAAGGACTTGATAATGATAATGATGGCTTTGTAAACGAAGATAGAAAAGGTTATTACGACCCTAATCGTGATTGGGGCTGGAACTGGCAACCAGACTACATTCAGTCAGGGGCAAATAAATATCCATTTTCTCTGCCCGAATCAAGAAGTGTAATGGAATTTGTGATGAAACACCCCAATATTGCAGGTTCACAACATTATCATAATTATAGCGGAATGTTTTTGAGAGGACCAGGTGCAGAGGAAGACCAATTTACTTACGCTCCTTCTGATATTGCCGTTTATGATGTACTAGGCAAAACAGGCGAAAAAATGATACCAGGGTATAAATATTTAGTTTCTTATAAAGATTTGTATACTACTTATGGTGGAGCTTCTGAATGGATGCATGCAGGAAGAGGCGTAACAGCTTTTGTAAACGAATTGATGACATCTTATCTGCTTTTTGATAAAAATCCAGATGCAGGAATAGGCAGATTTGAAAACAATGAGTTTTATGAATTTGATAAATTACTACTTTTTGGGGATGCTTTTATTGAATGGAAACCTTTCAAACACCCTAATTATGGTGATATAGAAATTGGAGGCTTTAAGAAAAACTATGTACGCAATCACCCAGGGTTTTTATTGGAGCAAGATGCTCACAGAAATATGGCTTTTACGCTGTTTCATGCATACAGTACACCCAAATTGGAGGTAGTAGAAGTAAAAAGTAAGTCTTTGGGTAATGGATTTACTCAAATTACGGCAACAGTTGCCAATACACGCCTTATACCCACACATTTGAGCCACGACATCAAAAATAAAATCAATCCGCCTAATTATATTACACTCAAAGGAGAAAATGTAGTGGCAGGTTTATTGATGGAAAATGCAGATTTTAATATTGGTAAAGAACAAAAAGGAAATCCGCCAGCAACTGTAGAAGTTACCAATATTGCAGGAATGGGTAATGTGAAAGTTCGTTGGATTGTAAAAGGCTCACCTAAAAATTATAACATTGAATTAAAAAGTGCCAAAGGTGGATTCAATACCCACACAGGTACTATACAACCTGAATAATAAACGAAAAGGAGGTTTGAAAAACCTCCTTTTTTACTTTTCTGAAATAAAATATACTTCTTGAATTTTGCCTAAAGCTATTTTATAAATAGCCACAGCATGTATAAGAGGCGTTCCTTTTTTAATAAAAACCTTTTCTTCATCAATCACAGTATTTCCGACTACCACTCTGCTTTTGAGGGTACAATTCAGTTCAGGAAAGCTCTTAAACATCTCTGCATACGACTTTCGCATGGTTTCTTTTCCTTTGTACATCAGTTTGTTAGGAAACTCATAAACTTTCACGCTATCACTATAAGGCTCTAAAAAAGCTTCGATATTGCGTTGATTATAGGCTTTGAGTTGTTGCTGGGCAAGGTCTGTAGGGGAGTTTTTTTGAGCCAAAAGGCTGAATGAGCCTAACATGGAGCAGAGTAAAAAGAGTTTTTTCATAAAAGGAAATAGAGATAAATGATCAAATACTATTCAATAAAATTGCCTAATTTTACATAAAAACAAGGAAAAATGCTAACTTGGATTTCAAAATATAAAACTATGTCTTCTGTTTTTCTTACTGCTCAGTGGCAAAATTTGATAAATCTTACTTATGAAGTTCCTGTAAAAGTGTTAGAGCCTTATACCCCCAAAGGTGTTGAAATAGATACAGCACTCAATGGGAAGGCTCATGCAAGTTTTGTGGCTTTCGATTTTCTAGACACCAAAGTAAAAGGTATCAAAATTCCTTTTCATGTCAATTTTCCTGAAATTAATCTGCGTTTTTATGTAAGATACAAAGGTGAAGTAGGAGTGGTATTTGTACGAGAATTTGTACCAAAATTCTGGATAGCTCTTGTGGCAAATGTTATTTATAATGAGCCTTATAAGGCTATTTCAATGCAATCAGAAGTGAAAACCAGTCCCGAGAACATTGCAGTAAAGCACAATTTTGGCTTTGATAACCAAAAATTTTCGGTAGAAACAATTGCCAAAAATGAGCCTTTTTTTCCTGAAAAAAATTCTGTTGAACATTATTTTAAAGAACATACTTGGGGTTTTGGACAAACTAGGGCAGGAAAAACCTTGCGTTATGAGGTAGAACACCCTATTTGGAGAATTTACCCTCTCGAAAGCTACAACTTAAATGTTGATTTTGGTAAAATATACGGCTCACAGTGGAGCTTCTTAAACGAAACTGAACCCAAGTATGCACTGTTGGCAGAGGGTTCAGCTATCAAGGTTTTTGGAGCAAAGGATTTATAAGATTAATTTTTAATCACTTTGTATCTTTTAGTGTTTTGTTCATCAGAAAATACCAAATAATACATTCCTGCTGGTAATTTTTGAAAATCAATTTGATTGAAGTTACCTTTAATATTGTAAAAACCTAAGTTAGTACCTTTTACATCAAATATCTGCATTATTAGATTTTTACCAATATTATCTGGGTGTATTTTGATGTTCAATATACCATCAGTTGGGTTGGGGTAGATATTTTCTATAAAGTCTGAATTGGCAAAAAGATTAACACTGACAACTTGAGAATAACTAAACTGGTTATTTTTATCTACTTGACGTAAACGATAATAGATGGTGTTTTTACCTATTTCTTCAGCTTTTTTATCTTCAAAAAGATACTCTTTGATAGTTTTTGAAGTGCCTTTTGCTTCTGTTCTTCCAATTTTCTCAAAGGTAATCCCATCAAGGCTTCTTTCTATATCAAAATAGGCAGTATTTGTTTCTGAAACAGTTGCCCACAAAACTAAGGGAGTTTGTGTGCGTTCTTTCAGTGTAGCCCGAACATAAAGCCATTGTACAGGAAGTGGATTGGCAAGGTCGCTAATAGTCCATTGAGAAAACTCAGCTACATTGACAGCGATACTATTGCGTAAGGGCGTTGAGGAATCAGCGAAATCACTACTTCTCTTCTCCCAATTACCTCCTGGGGCAGGGTTCAAACGCCAGATAGAAAGATTTGTTAGGTTTTTACCGTTATCCAAATCAGGCAACCAATTGAAGCTTACACCATTTCTGGCAACATTAAATTGAGGTTGAATGAACCAATTACAGGCAATAGAAATGCCAGATGGAGTTGTAACAATGCCTGCAACATCAGAAGTACGCAATAAATCTACATCACCCAAGTCTGCTCCAGCAGGAATATCAACACCCAAAAATGTAAAAGCTCCAACGCCCACACTACGAACAGTTTGGGCTTGCCCAAGAATTCGACTATTACTTTTCTCTCCTACAGTAGCAGGATTAACAGCAGGGTCTATGGCTGTTGCAGTAAAAATAAGGGTATTAGCATTTGTTTGAATATTGCCATCTGTAAAAGTAATTTGATTGCTAATACTCAAATTTCCTAATAAATTAAGTGTTTTGGCTACGCCATTCATTGTCCAGTTGGGTGTAACGACTGGTGTAGCTCCAACGGGTACAAAATCCATATCAAAGGCTGTAATAGGAATAGTAGTGACATCATCAGTATATGTAAAACCCTCTACATTGATAGTGAAGCCATCTGTAGTTGGTACGCCAGTGCCTCGTTGTATGCGTGGTGAAGTAGTAAAAGGTGTTAAAAAACTGTTTTGAGTAACAAAAACATGATTTACTTTTACTGTAACAAAACCTAAAGGTTGATATTCGATGCGATGACTAACTTTATTTTCTAATAAAATTAAATCTGGATTTGACATCACAGAAGGTAATTGTAGCCCTGAACCAACATCAAAGTTATTAAATTGAGCATCAAAATTTTCGGCAACGGCAATGGTAGAAGTTACTGGGGCAGTCCAGATGGCAGGAACTACTGCCGAAGAAAGCCCAGCTTGCGGGTCTAAACTGATAAATGTAGCAATATTGTTTGCAAAATTATTGGCTTCACCTGCTCCAGTTCCCCCTATATTGACGTTGGTAAAAGCTGGATTAGCACCTGAATGATGATTGGCAAAAAGAATGCTTGTCCCTCCTAAACTAGCATTTGCATTAAAATTATTGCCTCTGATAGTAATATTGTTACAGGAAACAGCTACAGATGCTCCTGTTGTTCTGAATTTTGTATTGACATGCACAAAATTATACGTAGTATTGCCTGTAATGGGTGTAAAAGTATTATTTGTGATACTAATATTACTTGAATGTCCAACAAATACCCCAAAATTAACTACATCAGTAAAAGTATTGTTGTTGATATTGATGGCTGATGTTGTACTTCCATTTGCATTACCATTGTCTTTAATTTCTATCATTGAAAATGGATTTGTTGCAGTAACAGTAGCAAAAGTATTGTTAGAGATGGTATGTGTGCCATTGGGTTGTCCGGGTACATTGATTTCAATGCCTGCATCTCCAATCACATTAAAAGTATTACCACTTATAGTCATGTTACCACCAAAAAGATTGGGAAGTTGTAAACCATAAAACGTTGTAAATGTATTATTACTAATAGTTCCAAAATTACCAACGCTTCGTACTCCACGACCAAAAAGAGCATTTCCAGCCCCTGAAAATATGGTGTTATTAGAGATGCTAACATTATTGTTGCCAATAGCAAAGCCACTACCAGCCTCTGAAAGTCCAATACCAAATGCATTGAAATTAAGAGCTCCAGAGGAAATGTTTTCTATCAAATTATTTCTAATATCAAGATTATTATAAGAAAGCGATACACCCTGATTGGCTACACCAATGCCATATTTTCTTGGAAAAGTTACAGTGGTTTGCCCAATTATTCTTAAATGTAAATTATCAATTGTAATATTTTGGGCAGCTACTTGAAGTACAGCCAATATGTCTGTGGTGTTGGTGAGTGTGGGGCGTGTACCACCACCATCACCAAGTAGTGTGATAGCTCTGTCAATAGTAATCATGGTGGCAATAGGATAATTACCAGCCCTGATGTCTAAAATATCTTTAATAACAGGGTTTGCAATATTAATACCTTGTTGAATAGGTAATAAAGCTGTAGTAATGCGTGTAGTTACATCTGCTTCAGCTCTGTAAGTTTTTGAACTATTCATTTGAACACCTCTTTGGAGTGAGTTGGTGCCAGCAACATCATCTAAATCTGTAGCTGCCCAAGGATTGAAAGCTGCATTGTTGTTGGGACTTGAGGCAAAAGAAGCAAAAGCAGGGTTAGAAACGACATGACTTTCAATATCAGAAATAGTAAAAGTAACTCCACCAAGAAAATTGCCAGTATAATCTACAACATTATTGGGTAGGAAATTTGAATTTTGAATATTTCTAATGGATTTTGATGTATAGGCTGTAATGTTATTGTATCTGACAATAGAACCATTGCAACTTATGGAATTGTCTCTATCAAAATATAAGGTATTAGCATTACCAGTTGTAGAGGGGCTATCTGAAGCAGTGCCTGCATTGGTATTTCCTCCTTGAAGTTGTACACCAATCTGACAACCTGTAACTTGGTTGTTGATAATTTTGTGATTTTCGCCTCCAGCTACGATTCCAAAACCATTGCCAATAACACCAGCACAAGTACCACAAGTACCATCTCCAGGCTGTATATTTTCTATGGTATTCCCTGTGATGACTACACCACTGGGCTCCAAAAGTGCTGCCGTACCAGCTCTACGACAAATAACAGCAATCCCAGCATAATCTCTGGAGTTATTGCCTACACCATTTTTGAATACATGATTATCAGAAACTACCACACGCCCATTTCCTGTAAGATTACCAGTACCAACCATGTTTTTTATTTCCATTCCAAAACGCTGGTTAGCAGACATTTCAATGATATTATTGGTGATAAGTATTTGGCACGAAGCAGGTGAGGCGTTACCTTTATACAGGCTCATGCCAGCATCTCCATTGTTGCGAGCTTCACAACCTGAAATAGTCAAGTTATTTATGGAAGTGTGGGGACCTAAATCAAATCCAACTAAACCATTGTTGTTAAATTGTGTATTGTTCAGTGTAATATCTCCATAAGTGGCATTAGAAGTAAGGAGCCATATACCTCTGCCAGAAGCTACAGTATTATTATTGTTAAAAAAAGAATTACTAATGACCAATCCTGTTGTACCCGTAATATTTGCTCCACTTACCAAAAAACCATATGTAGTATTTTGATTAGAAGCTATATTTAGCATATTCAGGTTTGTGATTGTAATAGCTGTTGTAGCATTTAAGCCATTTACAAAACCTGTTATGGTAATATCTTGTATTGTTATATCATTAACATTAGTTGTAAAGTTTATACCATTGCCCGTTCCGCTACCTTGTATAATAGTAGTACCTAATCCAGCTCCAGAGATATTTACAGATTTATTGAGAATAACATTTTCATTGTAAGAGCCAGCAGCAATTTGTATGGTTTCATTGGATAAAGCCTGTGAAATTGCATGATTGATGGTCTGACAAGGAGAACCCGCAAGACTACAATCGTTGGCAGTATCATTGCCTGTAGTAGATACAAAACGAGTTTGAGCATGGATAGAAACTCCAAAAAATGAAGTAACTACCAAGAAAAAAGTAAATTTATTCATGGAAATAAAGTTTTAGTGAAAGTGTTTGTGTTTATCCCTTAAAAAACTATTAAGTAACTATTTATAAATTTCTTATGAAGCTCTACTTAGACAATTGTTATCTAAAAAATGTTCTGATTTCTGTTTTTGAAAAGTTTTTAGCTTTGAAAAAATATTTTTTCTTTATTAAAGGTGCTAATTTTTGTTTGGCGTGAAATATTGTATAAAAAACAATAGTGAAGATACAATTTTTTTCTCTTTTTGATATATGTATTAATAAAAATTTTGGGTGTTTTTTTAATCATCCAAAATAATTTGCAAATTCTACTTTAAAAGCCATTCAATAATTTGAATACCAACACTATCGGGACCTTCGGAGGCGTTTGTGAGTATGACAATACCTACTTTTTTATTTTTATCGAAAGCCATAAAACTACGATAACCACCTGTTCCTCCATTGTGCCAAAGAATTGTGTTTACATCTTTTTTCATTTTGAACCAACCCAAACCTATTTCTTCTTTAGCAGAGTAGGTAGTAGTTTGAGCCAAATTAAAAGCACTACTCCACAAAAGTTTGTTGTAAGTATTTATTTGAGCATTGGTATATAAAAGCATATCTGAAACCGTTGAACGAATAGCCCCAGCAGCAGCCAAAGCCTGAAAATCCCAATTACTGTTTTCCTCTGTAGCTTCATTATAGCCTTTGGCAAATCTTGTAAACTGATTTTCAGATGTTTTGAGATGAGTGTCTTTCATTTCTAAAGGCAAAGCAATTTTTTCTTTTATTAATTCTTCATAGCTTTTTTTATACACTCTCTCTAAAATAACACCCAATAAACCCACGCCTAAATTGGAGTATTCAAGTTGTTTTTCAGGCTCTCTGGTAAGTTTTAGTTTCTTGAGATATTCGAAAAGCTCTTTATTGGTATAGTTTTTATAAGGATTTTTTTCATCGAAGCCTGCAAGTTGGAAGAAATCTTCGGGCATACGAGGTAAGCCTGATGTATGGTTTGCCAAATGCTTTATAAGAATAGGCTTCCCATTAAAGGCTAATTTTGGAATATCTTTGGGTAGATACTTGTTAATTTCGTCATTAAGACTGATTTTTTTCTCTACAACAGCCATAGCAAGCAAACTACCTGTAAAAGTTTTTGAAATAGAGCCTATCTCAAAAATGGTGTTTTCGGTTGGGAGAGTTTTATTACCTTTTTGGGTTTCACCATAATTATAGAAATAGATCTTTCCATCTCTGATAATGCCAATACTCATACCCATTGTACCAGTCTGTTGCATAAATGGGCTTACAAATGCGTCAATTTGCTTGTCTAAATTGGTTTGGAGAGGGTTGGAGGTGATAGCTTTTTCTTTGGTTTGTTCTGTATGGGGTTTAAACTGCAAACCTGCAATTTTACCTGATTTATCTGTGTATAAAAGCATTTTAAAAGTCTTCTTTTCTCCTTTTACGAGATATTCATTAGGTTTTTGAAGAGTAATAGATTGTATTTTACCCATAGCTTGCATCAAACCAGCACTAAACCCTTCAAAATCTGTTGCAGGAACTTGTTTTTGGAATTTTTCGGTGAGTGTGGCATAAATTGCAGAAAACTCTCCTGTATTCATTTTGTCTTTGATAAACTGAGCTGTTTGGTCTGTAGTCATTTGTCCAAAAACAGTATTGAGGGAAAAGAAAAGCAAAAATGAAAATAAACGTTTCATATTGATAAAGTTTGTAAGAAGGCTCTTTTTATTAAAACGTTTGAAATAAGGTGAAATTGCATAAATACATACAAAATTATAAGCGTTAAAAAAGATAAAGTCGTAACTTGCACCCAAAAAAAGAAACAATGAATATACTTTCAGCTGATAATATTTCTAAACAATTTGGTGACCGTTATTTACTCAAAAATGTTACATTGGGAGTCTTAAAAGGGCAAAAAATAGCTTTAGTAGGAAGCAATGGTTCAGGTAAAACAACTCTTTTGAATATACTGACTGGCTCAATATTGCCCGATGAGGGCAAAGTAGCCACTCGAAAAGATGTGAAAATTGGATTTTTAAGCCAGAATCCACAATTTGATGAAAAACTAAGTATTGCAGATACTATTTTTACATCTGAAAACCCTCAACAAAAGGCTATCAAAGCTTACGAACAAGCTCTTTTACATCCAGAAAAGCCTGAGGCCTTACAAAAATCTTTAGAAATGATGGATGATTTGCAGGCTTGGGATTATGAAATTAAAATTAAACAGATTTTAGGAAAACTGGATATCCATGATTTAGATAAAAAGATTTCAGAGCTTTCAGGTGGACAGAAAAAGCGAGTAGCTTTGGCATACTTCCTAATTGACGACCCTGACTTGCTGATATTGGATGAGCCTACCAACCATTTGGATGTAGAAACGATTGAATGGCTTGAGTACCAATTGAGTATGTCTGAAAAGTCTCTATTGCTGGTTAGTCACGATAGATACTTTTTAGATAAAGTTTGTAATAAAATTGTAGAACTCGATTTTGGACAAATCTATCATTACGAAGGAAATTATGGTTACTTCTTAGAGAAAAAAGCAGAGAGAGAGGCTATTGAACAATCTGAAATCCAGAAAGCTAAAAATCTTTTCAGAAAAGAACTCGAATGGATTCGTAAACAACCCAAAGCAAGAGGTACAAAAGCTAAATATAGAATTGATAATTTCTATAAAATTCAGGAAAAGGCTCAATCAGGTAAACAAGAACAAAACCTTCAGATTGATACAAAAACAAGTCGTTTGGGGAATAAAATTTTAGAATTAAAAGATGTTTATAAAAAATACGGTGTTCAGAAAATAGCAGAAAACCTAACTTATACATTCCAAAAAGGTGAAAAAATAGGTATTGTAGGGGTTAATGGAGTAGGTAAGTCAACACTTCTCAAAATGATAACTGGACAGATTGCACCAGACCAAGGAACTATCGAATTGGGTGAAACTGTGAAGTTGGGATATTACTCACAAGACGAACTCAAGTACCAAGAAGGACAAAGAGTTTTAGATTTTATCAAGGAAATAGCCGAAGTAGTAACTTTAGGTAATGGTGAAACCATTACGGCATCACAATTTCTAAATCGTTTTTTGTTTTCGCCTGAAGTACAATATAAACCCATTGAAAAATTGAGTGGAGGAGAGAAGAGACGTTTACAACTGATGCAAGTACTGATTCAAAATCCTAATTTTCTGATATTGGATGAGCCTACCAATGATTTAGACATCCAGACACTCAATATTTTAGAAGAATTTCTTGAAAACTTTCAAGGGTGTTTGTTATTGGTTAGTCACGACCGTTATTTTATGGATAAATTGGTTGAACATCTTTTTATTTTAGAAGGAGAAGGTAAAATCAAAGATTTTAATGGTAATTATTCTGATTATAGAAACTGGCTTGATGAACAGACAGAACAAGAAAAAATGCAAGAAAAAAATAAATCAGAGAAAATAGAGACTAAAATAGAACCAACAATCACTGCCAGTGTTTCCAAACGTAAACTAAGTTTCAAAGAAAAGCAAGAATTTGAAAGTTTAGAAAAAGAAATCAAGCAACTTGAACAGAAAAAAGCTCAATTAGTGGAAAAACTTAATGTTGGTGAAGGCTCACATGAAGATTTGATAAATTGGGCTAAAGAAATTGAACAGATTTCAAGCCTCTTGGATGAAAAAGAAATACGTTGGTTAGAATTGAGTGAGTAAAATAATGGAGATTTTTAGTTTGGAAAGTTTATTAGGTAAGAAAGTAGAAAATATTGAAATTTTTTTAGACAAGGATTACCCCAATCAACATAATGTTTTAGAAAAAATAGTTTTCTATTTGGACAATAAAGCTTTGTCTATTGAACCTATTATAAATAATGATGAAATTAAAATTAGTATTTATAATGCTAAAAAAGAAGTATTACAGGACAATGAGCTTCATATATTATCTAAATTTATTGGAACACATTTAAACTATACATGGAATTGTATTAATACAAAAGGTTATTTTGATATATTTTTAATGTCTTTCCATAATTTAAGACCCTCACTTATGATTTTAAGTGAGGGAAGTGGTTTGAAATTATTTTTTCTTGATACAAACATTCCATTGTTTTGAGAGTTAGATACTCAAAACCATCTTTTTATGCAAAAACGTTTTACCAAAGAAGGAATAGCTGAATTAGAAACACTCTATCGCAGAAATTTAATGAATACACTGATTGGTTTTAAAAATGCCAATCTGATAGGTACTAAAAATTCGCAGGGACAAACAAATCTAGCTGTATTTAATTCTTTTGTACACTTAGGAGCAAATCCGCCCCATATTGCCTTTGTGATGCGACCAACCACCGTAGAAAGACATACCTACGATAACATTCGTGAAACAGGTTTTTATACCATCAATCATATTCAAACGAGTATTGTAAAACAGGCTCATCAGACTTCAGCCAAATACCCCAAAGAAGTATCTGAGTTTGAGGCTTGTGGATTGGAAGAGGAATATAAAAATGACTTTTTTGCACCTTACTTAACAGGGGCAAACATTCAAATTGGGTTGAAATTTGTGGAAGAGATTTACATTAAAACCAATGATGTATATCTGATGATAGGCGAAGTACAGGAGTTTTATATTCAGGAAGATTGCATCCGTCCTGATGGTTTTATAGACCTTGCCAAAGCCCAAACGGCTGTAATTAGCGGATTGGATGCTTATTACAAAGCTACTGAAATAGCCCGATACAGTTATGCAAGACCTAATCAGGAAATTCAGAGTATTTTTTAGAGTTAAACCTATAAGGTTTTCAAAATATTTCAAAGAAAAATTATAGATACATTACCCCAAACCTTATAGGTTTTTCATCCTTTTGTTTGAATATCATTGAACTTTTTAGGAAAATTTATTTGTTTTGCCTTTAGAAATTGTGTAGAAATTGTCAAAATCTTAAAATTCAAATGGAAGTTAAAGAACGAGTAAAATGTTTTATTATAGGCTCTGGACCAGCAGGTTATACAGCAGCTATTTATGCTTCAAGAGCAGGATTGAACCCAGTGCTTTATACAGGTGGTCAGCCTGGTGGACAGCTTACTATTACCAATGATGTAGAAAATTACCCTGGTTATCCTGATGGAGTAGTAGGACCTCAAATGATGATGGATTTCCAACGCCAAGCTGAGCGTTTTGGTACACAAGTACGCAATGGAGTAGTTACAAAAGTAGATTTTTCAGGAGAAATACATAAACTTACCATAGATGACAGCTTTATTATTGAAGCTGAAACAGTAATTGTTTCAACAGGAGCATCAGCAAAATGGTTAGGTTTGGAATCTGAACAACGTTTGAATAGCAAAGGTGTTTCTGCTTGTGCTGTTTGTGATGGATTCTTTTTCAGAGGGCAAGAAGTGGCAGTAGTAGGTGGTGGCGATACAGCCTGCGAAGAGGCAAGCTACCTTTCTAAACTTTGTAAAAAAGTATATCTCATTGTTCGTAAAGACCAGATGAGAGCTTCACAAATTATGCAAAAAAGAGTTTTAAACACACCTAATATCGAAATTCTTTGGAATTCGGTTACAGAAGAAATTTTAGGTGAAGATAAAGTAGAAGGGATGCGTATTAAAAATACTGTTACAAACGAATTAAAAGATTATCCTGTTACAGGTTTCTTTGTAGCCATTGGACATCAGCCCAATACAAATATTTTCAAAGGTATTCTGGATATGGATGAAAGTGGTTATCTAATTACAGAAAAAGGTTCTACTCGTACCAATATCGAAGGTGTTTTTGCTTGTGGAGATGCTCAAGACAATGTGTATCGTCAGGCTGTAACAGCAGCAGGAACAGGTTGTATGGCAGCTTTGGACGCTGAAAGATACTTGGCTACCAAAGAGGCTGAATTAGCTTAATCAACAAAAATATAAAATATACCAGCCAGCTAAGTAATTTTACTTGGCTGGCGTTTGTTTTTTTATAGAATTGTTGCATATTTGAAAACAAGATAATACTCAAAATGCAATATTTAGAAACTGTTAAAAATTGGTTGGAAGAATCAGAAGCTTTGGTAATCAGTACAGGGGCAGGAATGGGTATTGATGCAGGGCTTGCTGATTATCGAGGAAATGGAGGACAATGGGGACAAGTTGAAACAGAGACAGGACAGAGTATTTTTGAGACAGTAAATCCGCAAGCATTTATTGAAAACCCGACTTTTAGCTGGGGATTTTTTGCTCAAAGAATTAAAGAATATGAAAATACTCAGCCTCATGAAGGCTTTGATATTTTAAAGGAATGGATAGAAAAATATCATTTAGATTATTTTATTCTGACATCAAATATTGACAGAATGTTCCAGAAGGCAGATTTTGATGAAAACAGAATCAGAGAGTTACATGGTACGCTTGAATACTTTCAGGCTGTGGATATTGAGAAAGAAGGTGAGGTCTGGAAAAATGAACAGTCTGGAGACGAAATTTTAGAAAATATAGCCAAAGGTGTTTTTCCTGTTTCACCTAAAACAAGTTTACAGGCAAGACCTAATGTGTATATGTTTAGAGATTTTACATATATCAATACAATCTCTAAAAAGCAAGAAGAACGTTTTCAAGCATTTTTACAAAAAAATAAAGGGAAGAAACTTCTTGTTTTTGAAATAGGCTCAGGACCTCATGTACAAACAGTTAGAATTAAAACAAGAATGCTCAAAACAGAATATGGGGCAAAAATCGTTAGAATTAACCCTAAAGATTATGCTATCAAAGAACCTCATATAGGTATTGCCAAAGGTGCATTAGAAGCTCTAAAAGAAATAAATTTGTATATTAAATAGTTTTAAATACTAACAATATGCCTTTAGATAAAAACGGAATTGCTAAAAGAATAGCCAAAGAATTGAAAGATGGTTATTACGTAAATTTGGGTATTGGAATACCGACACTTGTTGCAAACTACATTCCAGAAGGAATGAATGTGGTTTTACAATCCGAAAATGGTTTATTAGGAATAGGACCTTTTCCCACAGAAGCCGAAGTGAATCCAGATTTGATTAATGCTGGTAAACAGACTATTACGATGGTAGACGGTTCATCATTGTTCAGTTCTTCTGATAGTTTTGCCATGATTCGTGGAGGACATGTAGATTTGACCATTTTGGGAGCTATGGAAGTAGATGAAAATGGTGATATTGCCAACTGGAAAATCCCAGGGAAAATGGTAAAAGGTATGGGAGGAGCGATGGATTTGGTTTCATCTGCCAAAAATATTATTGTTGCCATGCAACAAGTAAATAAAGCAGGAGAGTCCAAACTCTTATCAAAATGTACATTACCTCTGACGGGTACTCGTTGTGTAAAGAAAATTGTTACTGAATTGGGTGTATATGAGGTACTTCCAGAAGGAGGGTTTAAACTACTTGAAAAAGCTGCTGATGTAAGTCTTGACCAAATCAAGGCAGCTACTGAAGGTAAATTGATTATTGAGGGCGATATTCCAGACATTGCAGTATAAATAAAAAAAGACCTGATTATCAGGTCTTTTTTTATTGCTCTTTAGTTAATATCTTTTGTGATTGTAGTATCAAATATTTCCTTTTTTCTTCTGATAATTTACTCAAGTCCAGTTCGTAACGTTTGTCTTGGTCTTGTTCATCATGAGTTTCATTGATCATGGAGCCTTTCAAGAGTTCAATTTTATTGTCTTTCTCAAAAGCCTTGACATATTCTATCCATTTTGCTTCATTGGCTTGATTGAGATTGAAAGGAGGAATGTGTACCCAAAAAGTAGCTTTTTTGACTTCATACTCAAAAAGCGTTTTAACATCTACAAGTTTGTATTTGAGTCGAATAGTTTGATGTATTTGTTTAACAAACTCTTGAAATTTAGCTGATTTTAGCTCTTTACTGGTGTACATAAAAAGCCTTTCGCCTTCTCGTCCCCATCTGATGGTTGCTTTCTGAAAGTATTGAGCATAATTTTTTTCTAAAGTTTCTAATTGCTTCAAACCATCTTGATTGATGCCACAACATTCACTACTAAAGTTTATATAAAAACCTTCGTAAAAATACTGATTCTGAGCTAAAACTGTATTTTCCATTGTTAGAAACAAGAAAAAAGTGATGACATATTTGAACATAGTTTTGGGTGTTAGGGCTACCAAATAGAAATATTTGCCTTTGGAAACCATTGTTTTACTTTATCTTTCTCCTCAATTTTAATACCAAAATGACTATCTTCTTTTTCTGCTAAACTTCCTTCAATTTCTGAAAGATTTTCAAGTTGTTGAAGGCTATCAGGAAACTCCCTAATAGCAGTAGCTCCTATGTGCAACGATTTAAGATTTTTCCAATTGCCAATACCTTGAGGTAGGGCATTGGCTTGATTGTTATTGACTACATCCAAAACCTCGATATTGGGCATGAGTGTAAGGTTTTCGTGAAGAGGAAAAACCTTATGCCCTTTTCTCCATAAATCATAGTTTTGACTTACCAAAAGTGTTTTGACAGATATAAGGTGCTTCAATGTTTCTGGATACTCCAACTGTGCCGAAATTTTCAGATAATGCAATTTGGGCAAATCCTTTATTTTTTCTACTAAATCCACGACATCCAATTTTTCTGCATCAACAGCCAAATATTCCAAATTTTTCAGTTCTTTGAAACTTTCAGGTAATTTCTGAATATCTGTATAGCCTATAAACAAAGATTTTAGATTTTTGAGTTTCCCAAAACTTTCAGGTAAAACCTTTAATTTAAGGCAATCATTTAGATATAAATGTTCTAAATTTTCTAACTCATCAATGTTTTTAGGTATAGATTTAAGTTCTTGACTATGACTGAAATGAAGACTTTTAAGACTCTTCATTTTTGTGATAACAGCAGGAATTTTTGAAAGTTTATAACTGTAAAACATCAAAATCTTTTCAAGATTTTTGAGTTCTGCAAGCCCTTCAGGTAAATCTAGGGTATAATTATAGTTAAGTTTGAGCTGTTTCAGGTTTTTTAGTTTCTTAATCTCATCAGGGATTTCTACGATAGGAGTCATGGATAAATCTAAAATTCTGAGTTGTTCAAAATCTAAGATTTCCATAGGAAACTGCTCTAAGGCATTTCTTGAAAAAACAAGTTTCTTTAAATTCTTACATGTCAAAATCTCTTTTGGAATTTCTTTGAGTTGCCAGCCATCATAATTTAAAATGGTGCTATTGGGAGATATACCACTACTTTTAGATTCTGGAGCTAAATCAGCAAGACTTTTATCAAGCCATTCTTCATACCATTCGGCAAAATTTAAAATTCTGTTTTCATGGATACAAGGACTCAAATAATCTCCCTGAAACCAAACCGTACCCGCCAAATCACCTTTTACAACCAAAAAATACGACCATCCACACCCATATTCAGCTAAAAAAATAGCTCCAGTAAGAGGTGTGATACTATCAAAATACTTGATTTCATCATCATCTCCATCATCTAAACACTGATAATAATATTTGATAAAATCGTCTGTTTCTGTTTTAGAAATAGGAAAATCGAGTGTAAACGGCTCTTTTATACTTTCTGTTTCATTGATATACGAAAAATTTTCAGCCTCTTGCATGCCAGCTTCCAACGAATAAAGCCCGTAATAAGGTCCTGCTCCACCATTAGCGATTTGTGTCAGAAAATCTTTGTAATCAGTAGGTAAACTTAATTTGTACTGAGTTTCCCATGCTTGCAGAGCCTCCAACGAAAGAAGCTCATTGAGTTTGAAAAGATGCCCATCTTCAGCTCCAAAGGTATTGAATCCTTGGTCTTTGTTGATGAGAGTTTTCAGCTTTGAATAAATGGAAGTAGTTTGAGCATTCATAAAAAAATAAGAAAAGCTATACTACTTATTTTTACTTAAAAAATCAAAAAAAGTATTCATTCTCAGGCAAAAAACCTTATTCAATTTGAGGAACCTCAAAATCTTTGTGATGAGAAATAATCTTTCCGTCTGCCAGTTCTATCGTTCTATCACTGGCTTTTGCAAAATCATTGTCATGGGTAACGGCAATAATCGTCTGATTGAATTCTTGTGAGAGTTGCTTGAATATATCAAACACAATTTGCGTATTTTTACTATCCAAATTGCCTGTAGGTTCATCACACATAATCAGTTGAGGATCATTAATTAAAGCCCTTGCAATAGAAACTCTTTGTTGTTGCCCTCCACTGAGTTTAGAGGCTGGTTTCAAAGCTTGGTCTTTGAGTCCCAATATTTCAAGTTTTTGATATGCTTTTTCTTCCACTTCTTCATAACTTCTATTGCCCAATTTCAACGCTGGAATCATCACATTTTTAAGACAAGTAAACTCTGGCAATAAATAATGAAATTGAAAAACAAAGCCTATATGATGGTTTCTGATTTCAGCCAAATAATCTGTTTTTTTGCCTGTAACATTTTCACCCAAAATATATAATTCCCCTTCATAACGAGTATCCATCGTACTCAAACAATACAGCAAAGTAGATTTCCCTGAACCACTTTTGCCAACCAAAGTAAGAAACTCCCCTCTGTATGCCTGAAAGCTCACATCATCCAAAGCCTTAAACTTGACAGGCTCATAAAAATACTTGTATATTCCTTTTGTACTCAAAACTATCTCTAAATTTTTCATAGTGGTAAAGGTTTATTTTCTAAAAATTTCAACAGGATCAACGTTGGCAGCTTTTCGGGCAGGGAAGTAACCTGCACAAAACGTAATGAATACGCCCAATAAAAAGCTTTGTGCAAATAGTTCTGGCTCAATTTTGATAGGAAAATAACCCACAGGTCCTCCCATATATACATTAGACATAATCGTTATCAGAATTGCTCCACAACATAAACCTATGAATGTACCTATAAGACCCATAATAAAAGCCTCAGAAACAAATATTTTAATTACATCTCGACCACTAAAACCCATAGCCTTGAGTATGGCTATATCATTGATTTTTTGTGTAATAGTAGCACTTAAAATATTGTATATTCCAAAAGAAGCTACCAATAGAATAGAAAAAGAAATTGCATTCATCATGGTTCTACGAGTTTTATCACCACTGATAACATCAGCATTGGTAGTTTGCCAATCTTCTACTCTGTATTCTGTCAGAGATTGTAGTTTTTCAACAAAATCAAGACTTTTATCAGCATTGATGGTGTTGGCATAAATAGTTGTAACAAACGAAGCGTTTTCTTTTAAAAATTGTTGGGCTGTACTGATATTCACAAAAGACCTGCTGTCATCCATTACACTATTGCCCATATTAAAAATACCTACAATTCTCAATACCTTGCTCACACCATAAGAAGAGGAAACCGTAATATTATCGCCCAAGCCCAAACTTAGTTTTTCTGCAATGCCTTTGCCAATGATAATACCATTCAGGTTTCCTTGTAAATCGTTGATAGAGCCTGCTACCATGTATTTATTGGTGTTAAACATATTTGAGTATTCAAGCATATTGACACCATTGCCTGAACCCTTGATTTGCGTTTTGCCACGATTATAAAAAGCTGCAAAATCTACCTGAACAAGGGCATTTGTAATATAAGGCTCTTGCTTTACACGATACAAAAGGGCTTGTGGATTAATAATGGTTTTAGACGTTGTTGTAATTTGTGGATTATGAATAACTGTAATGGCTTTTGAGTTTTCTTGCAAAGGTTTACTTAGCTCATCATTCTTGTAAATCTTGATATGAGCGTTCGCCTGAAAAATATTATCCCTTGAGAAATTACTAAATCCAGAGCTTAAAGAATTCATAAAAAGATAAATGGCTACGCCAATGGTTACACCCAAAGCTGCTACAAACGTTTGTTTTTTACGAGTAACAATATGGGTAAGGGCTATATCGTAATTGATACTTAGTTTCATAAGAGTTAAGTTATTTCATGAGTGAACTACCTGCTTCAGATGTTTTTATCTGATTGGATGCAATATTTTCTGTGATAAGAACAGCATTTTCATCTATCCCTTCTAACACTTGTACCCAATCGCTACTGATGAATTGTGTTTTGATTTTTGTTCTTTCTTTTTTGCCTTTAATCTGCACAAAGCCACCAAAATCCATATAATTACGAGGAATGAGTAAGGCATTTTTCTGAAAACCTGTCATGATGTTTGTTTGGAGTTGTGTATTGATGATTCTGAAATCTAAAGAATCTTTAAAAGCTATTTTGGCAATAAAAGATTGAGATGCCTCATCAAAAGAAGGGTAAATCTCTGTTACAATGCCCATATAGTTTTTACTTTTCTGAGTATTGAGTTGAATAACAGCTTCTTGTCCAACTTTTATTTTAGCAATATTGCTTTCATCAATATTCACTTTGGCATACATATGTTGAGCATCGCCAATGGTGGCTATTATATCGCCTCTGCGTACATAGTCGCCTACTTGTTTATTTTTTTTGTAAATTTTTCCTGCTACAACAGCTCTTATCTGATTTTTTCCTAAAACTACAGTATTCACATCTCTACTTACTTTATTATTGATAAGTTGCTGCTCGGCATCTCTTTGGACTCTTTTGTAATTTTCGATAGCTGCCTCATAATTGCTTTTGGATGTTTGATAACCCAATGAAATGTTTTCGTACTCCACTCTTGCAATGCTATTACTCTCTAAAAGTTTTTTGTAACGTTGTTCTTGAAGAGCATCTTGTTCCATTTTTTGTTTGGCTATATCAATCGAAGTTTTGGCTTGAGCCAAAGCAGGAGCGTTGGATTGTGTGTTGCTTTGTGCCAACTGATACAATGCAGAAGCACTTTCTGTATTAAAACTACTTTCCTTATTTTCTACTACTGCCAATATTTTACCTTCTTTTACCAAATCGCCTTCTTCAAAACTAATTTGTACTAAATAGCCTTCCATTTGTGCTGTAAGATTGTATGTACCTTTGGCTTCTAAAATGCCAGAAGCAAAAACGGTTTCCGTTACATCTTTGCGAATAGGTTTGGTTTCTTCCGTTTTTTTGCCACAAGAAACTATTCCTAAAACAAGAGAAAATATCATAAGCTTTTTCATATAACTATCTGATTTTATTGTGAATATCTATTTTGGCTTGAGCAAGTAAAATGCTTATTTTAGAAGAAATAAGACTATACTCTGCGTTTACCATTGTATTAAAACTATTGAGCGTTTGGTCTAAACTGATTAAACCTTGAGTGTATAAATTTTTGTTTTTTTCGTAAGTATCTACTCTCAAACCATAAATATCTTTGTTGGTAATATTTTGAGAGGTGGCTTTATCAAAATCGTTGGCTAATTGCTTCGTTTCCAAATCCGTTTTAATTTTAGCTTGTTCTGTGGCTTTTTTAGCAAGTTTATAATTGTAGCTTGCTTGTGTTCTGTTGGCAATGAGGGTAGCATTGGGTAAAGCAAAATTTAACTTCAAGCCTATATAATTGCTGTTTATCCAATTACCGTTAAACATTTTAAACTCTGTATTGAACAACTGATAAGAATTACTTGCTACAAAAGAAAGTGTAGGCAACGACATTTTTCTTGTTTGGTTGAAACTACTCCAAGCATATTGTTCTTTGAGAATACTGTTGTTGAATTGCAAAGAGGCTGTTTCGATAGCTGGACGTACAGGGGTTTGACTATCAATATCTTGTGTTATTTCAATGGTTTCATCATCAGGTATATCACAAAGCGTTTTTAAAGTGATATAATGTTGATTGATTAAAAAAACTATCTGTTTAATATTTTCTTGAGTGGTTAAATAATTGACTTTGGTATCGTTTACATCTTGTTGTTTGGCAAGCCCCAAATCGTATTTATTTTGGGCTATTTGGCGAAGCGTGTCTGCTACAGCCAAGTTTTTTTGGGTACTTTTGAGTTGTTCTTGGAGTGTAATGATGTTAAAATAGCTGGTTGCAATGTTTTCTTGTAATGTTTTAAGTGTTATTTGGTTGTTGGATTCTGTAAGCTGAATATTTATTTTAGCCAATTTCAAATTTTCCCAACCCGAAGGATTGATAAGTTTCAAATCTAGGCTTTGTGTGGTAGCAGTATTGTATTGTACACCTGTTTGTACCTCTCTGAATGTCCCTGCTTGCCCTCCAAAGGCTTCAGCAGGAAATATATTGACAGGCAGACGAGTATTATCAGTAAAAGAGCCATTGATATTCACCAAAGGGTCTATTGTACCCAACAGGGCAGCTAACTTGGCTTTTTGAGCCTGCTCCAAACGAATTTGGTTAGACTGTAAAGTGATACTTTTCTCTTGAGCGTAGGTGAGTAAAGCATCCAAACTGTTGAAACTCTTTTGAGCAAATGCCGAAAAAGTTTCTAAAAAAAGCAAGGTGATGAAAAAAAGAAGTCTCATATTTTTTTTATTTCTATGAGACAAAATTGTATGAATTTGAATACCTAAACAATCAGTAATTTACCCAAATGGACAAATTGAAAACTAAAATGGACAAATACTAAAACTATTGATTAGCAAGCCAATCTACAAAGGCTGTTACTTTGAGCTTTCCAACAATAATTTGCTCATCAAAAGGTATATTGAGGTTTACAACTACCTTTCTATGAAAAAAATGAGAAGCATCTTTTACAGCTTTCCTATTGATAAGAAATTGCCTGTTTGCCCTGAAAAATTGAGGAGCGAAGGTTTTCTCTAAAGCATCTAATTTTTGTGAGAGAATGTGCTTTTTTTGATCGAAAGTGTAAGCAAATACATAATCGTCCTCAATAAAAAAGAAGGCTATTTTATCGCCTTCCAAAGGAACAATTTTATCGCCTTGTTGGAGAATTACAGAAGGTAATTTGATAGGGGCAAGCTGTTGTTTGAGAGCATTCATCAATCCCGAGAAATCGCTTTGAGGAGTTAATTTCTCTTTGAGATGAAAATACTTTTCAAAAGCCTTTCCAACAGCTTGTGGCGTAAAAGGTTTTAATAAATAATCTATTCCCACAGTTTTAAAAGCCTCCAAAGCATAATCGTTATAGGCTGTGCAGAAAATTACAGGAATTTGATTTTGCGTTTTTTCAAAAATTTCAAAACTCAAACCATCTCCCAACTGAATATCAGAAAAAATCAGGTCTATTTCTTTATTTTTACCTAAGTATTCAATAGCCTCTTCTACAGAATACAAAATAGCCAAAATTTCAGCATCAGGCTCTACATTTGTAATGGTTCTATGTAAATCCTTGGCAGTTAGTTTTTCATCTTCTATGATTACAATTTTCATGGTTTTATCAGATAAATGCTGACACTAAAACTATCTTCATTATCCACAATTTCTATACTTTTTCCCAAAATAAGTTCATAGCGTTTTTTTAGGTTTTCAAGTCCTGTAGATGTTTTTTCTGTGAGTTTTACAGATACTTTTTTATTAAAAACAGTTAGAATATCATCTTGGGCAGTAATAGAAAAATGAATCGGATTTTTTTCTGTAAAATAATTGTGTTTAAAAATATTCTCAACTAATGTTTGCAAAGCGAAAACGGGTACTTTGTATTCAAAAATCTCTTTAGGAATATTCAATTCGTAACTAAAAGCATTATCAAATCGAACCTTTTGCAACTCAATATAATCTTTTACAAATGCTAACTCCTTTTCTAATGATATAATTTCTTGTTTATGAGCCTCTACAGAGTAACGCAGAAACTCAGAGAGTTTGATGGTATAGTCTTCTGCATCATCAGGATTCTCTTTGATAAGCGACTTGAGAACACTCAATGAGTTAAATAAAAAATGAGGTTGTAATTGTTGCATCAAAATTTGCTTTTGGGCTTCACTATTCTGGAATTTTAGTTCTTTAACCAACTGTTCTGCTTCATTTTTTTTAAAACTCTTTACAATCGAATCTGCAATCACCATAATGACAGCATTGACAGCAAATGAAGTAAAAATAGGATAAATGAAGTAGTTTTCTTCAATAGTTGGAGGAGGTTTGGGAAGAAACTCAAAGGGGCTTGTAATCAGAAATAGAGTTAATCTGAAAAGTAAATTTATAATATAGGTAACAACAAATCTCCAAAAATGACTCCAATGAGGGTATTTCTCTAAAGTATATATTTGTGTGAGCCATATAATAAAAATACTAAGGGTTAACCCAAAATTAAAAGTTAAAAACTCTAAAAAATTAACTTTCTCAAAAATATAAAACGGACTCGACCCATACAATGAAATGATGGGTGAGGTAATGGCTGCCATGATATAGAGTCGTTTCTTCATTACTCAATAATACTCAAAATTAATTCACTAAAACAATCTTTTTTTGAGAAGTATAAGCAGAAAAATAACCCAAAGCTCCTCCCTGAATATTTGAAACAGGATTTGCTGGTGTTGTTCCGCCACCTGGTCCGTTTCCTTGTGACTGATTGAGTGAAAAGAAATAATCATAAGTAGCCTTATCAATACACATCATCTCAAGCGTTAATGTATCTCCTTTTTTCAATTCAAAATCTTGGCTAAAAATAGGGCGACTATTCGCTACACCATTGTCTATATTGTCATTGGCAACAATAATAGTTGGGTCAGCTTCTCCATTTTTAGATTGAATAAAACGATAGTTGTTTCCCAATTCAAGAGGGTCTATAAATTGAGGATAGACAATATAGTTATCTTCAGTTTGCCCTGGGGGGCTAAAAGTGCTGATACTGATTTTAACATCATCTAAATTAACCTTTTGAGGCATTGTACTTTGAGCTGAATAAACGTTGTTTTCAACAGTGACCTCTAAAGTGTAAGTTCTGCCTTCTGTACCTTTTAAAAGAGAAGTTTCATAAACACCAGAAGCTGTTTCTAAAAGTTGCTCAGTATTGCCTAAATCATCTTTTATAATCACAATTGCTCCTGAAACAGCAGGATAACTATTTGCATCATCTACATCTACTGTTTTAGAGATTTTCACTTGTGCTGTCTCATTTTGGAGTATTTCACCCTCAATTACAATTTTTGAATTGGCAGAATTGAGATTCAAGTCTATCTCTTTTTGGCATGAGAAAAATATCATTCCCAACATCCAGATTATTATTTTGTTTTTCATAGCTTTTTATGTTAAAATTTGAAATTATATGTTACACTAGGCACCCAACGAAATAAAGATGTTTGAACAGCTCTTGTTCGAGCAGGATTGTTCGGGTCATCTTCAAATGTAATGGTGTAAGCATTTTGCCTTCCATAAGCATTATAAATTGAAAAATTCCATGAGCTTTGAAATCTGCCTTTTCGCTGATTCTCATACGTAGCACTCAAATCAAATCTATGATAAGCGGGCATTCTATAACCATTTCTTTCAGTATAATAATACACTGTATTGCCTGCTACATTGTACTTTCCACTCGGAAAAGTAACAGCATTGCCTGTATAATAGACAAAATTACCTGAGAGTGACCATTTGGGAGATAATTGATAAATCCCTACCAAAGAAATATCATGAGTTCTGTCTTGTTTGGCTACATACCAATCTCCCTCATTGATTCCATCAATTTTTCTTTCGGTTCTTGATAAAGTATAACTCAGCCAGCCTGTAAATCTTCCTTTTTTCTTCTTGAAAAGCAATTCTAAGCCATAAGCTCTCCCAATACCATACAACAATTCACTTTCTACATCAGGAGAGGTATTGATATCAGCTCCATTTTTATAATCAACTTGGTTTTGCATAGATTTATAATATACTTCCGAACTGAGTTCATAGGTGTTATCTTTTAAATTTTTAAAATACCCAAAACTTACTTGGTCAGCTATTTCTGGTTTGATGTTATAACTGTTCCCAATCCACTGGTCTGTGGGATTAGAGCTGGTTGAATTGCTCAATAAATGTAAATTCTGGGTGTTTCGAGCATATCCCATTTTTAAACTGGTTTGCTCATTGATGATGTAATTGAAAGACAATCGAGGTTCTACATTGAAGTATGTTTTGCCAAATTCACCTTTCGATAAAGTCACACTATCAGTCTTAATATCACCATTGTACAAATTATAAACACCTTCCCCTAAAATGCTATAAGAAGATAAACGAAGCCCATAATCCATACTGAATTTTGAACTGGCTAAAAATGTGTTATTGGCATATATGGCATTTTCCCATCCAAAACGGCTTTGTTTTGCCTGATTATCAGTTTCATTGTTCTCTATACGGCTTGGCGTAATTGTATGATGAATACTATTAAATCCAAACCTCCATGAGTTTTTGTTATTTGGGAAAAATTGAAACTCTTGTTTGAGATTCCAGTCTTTAATCTCAGAACGGTTAGAAAAACTATTGCCATTGCCCGAAATTTTAAACTCATAGTTATAGTCGCTGTAAATAAAAGATGTATTAGAGAACCATTTTGAGTTTACAATGCTATTCCAACGAATGGTAGCTGTTTTATTTCCCCAATCTATTCCAAAATCTTCACTCAAACCCAGTTTGTCTCTTCCAAAATACCCTGAAACATATATTCTGTTGTTTTCATTGATACGATAATTGGCTTTCATGTTCAAATCGTAGAAATAAAGGCTATAATCCGAATAATCAGGACTTGCCTTTAAAAACAAGTCTGCGTATGTTCTACGTCCTGAAATCATGAAAGAAGATTTATCTTTTTGAATAGGACCTTCTACACTCAGTCGGCTACTAATCAAGCCAATTCCTCCTGATGTCTGAAATTTTTGATTATTACCCTCTCGCATACGTACATCCAAAACAGAAGAAAGCCTTCCACCATAATGAGCAGGAGCATTTCCCTTGATAATAGTAGCATCTTTAATGGCATCACTATTGAATGTGCTAAAAAAACCTAACAAATGCGAGGCATTGTAAACAGGAGCCTCATCTAATAAAATTAGATTTTGGTCTGCTCCACCACCTCTTACATGAAATCCACTATTTCCTTCACCTGCCGATTTTACCCCAGGTAAAAGTTGAATAGTTTTGAGAATGTCTTTTTCTCCAAATAAAACAGGTATTTTAGCAATCTCTTTAATATCAAGCCTTTCTGTACCCATATTGGTTTTGGTGATATTCTCATTTTCTTTGGTTTCTTTGATTTCGATACTTTGGATAGCTGTTTCACTTTCTAATGAAATATCCATTTTTATGTTTTTTTCGAGATTGATATCATCAAGTTTCTCCAAATAACCCACATAAAAAATCTTGAGTGTGTATTTTCCTTGTGGTAAAGAAAGAGAATAAAAGCCATATTCGTTTGTAATGGCTCCTACTCCTGAAAGCTCTTTGACAGTAATGGTTGCTCCTATTAAATCTTCACCAGAAGATTTATCACGGATATTGCCACTAATGGTAAATTTTTGCTGGGCAAATAAGAATAGTGGATTGAGTAAAATACAAATAATAATGTATTTGCTTCTGAGTAGTTTCATAATATATGAGGTTTAGATTCAATTCTGATCTAAAAATCAATATAAGAGCCTTTTTTCAATACAAAATATTACTTGAAATGGACAAAAATATTTATGAAATGGACATTTTTAAAAAATTAAATATACACTCAATAGTTTCATTAGGATTTTCTTCCTGTGGGAAATGTCCACAATTCTCAAATCTTTTTACTTGAGAATTTGGAAAGCCAGTTAAAAATTTTTCAAGATAATGAGGTTTAATCACAGGATCTTTCATACCCCAAATAAAAAGTGTAGGTTTTTGGTAAATAGAAAACCTTTTTTTCCAAAGCTCCTCAAACCAATCTTGATCGTTTAATAATGATTTAGCAAATGCAATAGTTCCCTCCCTTTGAGATGATTTAGAGAAAGGCAAAACATATTGTTGATGAATATGTTTGTTTATTTTTATCTTTCCAAACGATTTTGGTAGAACAAATCGAGTGGAAAAATTAAAATAACGATATAAAATTGGTAAAAGTGGACTCTTGAGTATTCTGCTAAATTTAATAAAATCTTTGTCTGTTTTACTACTCCAAAGCCAAGAATTGAAAATAACGAGTTTTTTAATTTTATCAGGGTTTCTGATAGCCATATCCAAACCTATTACACCTCCAAAATCATGAACCACTAAAGTAAAATCTGTAAGCCCTAAGAAATCTACAAATTGCTCTAATGTTTTACTATGGTTTTGGGTTGAATAATCATAAGTTTTTGGTTTATCCGAAAGCCCAAAACCTATATGGTCAATGGCAATACACCTGTATTGTGTACTTAAAGCCTTGATAATATGTCTGTAATCGAAACTCCAAGAAGGAGTACCATGTACAAATAAAATAGTTTCCCCTTGTCCTTCATCAATATAATGCATCTTTGAAATATTTACATCAAAATAATGATGTTTAAAGGGATATTCTGTTGTGTCTAACCAAGAGTGATTCATTGTAGTAGATATTTTCCACAAAGATTTTATTTCTAAAACATATAAATCTTGGTATAGACCAATTTTATTGATAGAAGAGAGCAGATTTAATAAAAAATAAAAATAATGCAACAATTTTACTTTGATGTGTGTTTTAATAGTAAAACATTTTTTAATTGTAGTATTAATATAACAAGTGAAACTTATGTATTCCAAAATTATTTTTTCGTTTTTTCTTATTCTGATATATTATCATCAGGCCTACTCACAAGCCGTAGTAGTACGACCTTTATTTGGAGGCGTTGAGAATAGTAAGGCAGGAGGCTCTCCTATATATTTTTCTGTGGGAAGAGTAGCCATTACACGTCCAAATCATCAGGGTTTGAGTTTTGGTTTTAACGATGAAAATCCCACTAATCCAAGACGCATTGAAGGGGTGCTGTTACCACCCAACAAAGATATTCTTATGGAATATGAAGTAGGTATTGCGGATATTCATACCAAAAGTAATTTTGTTGTAGATGTGTTTCAGTATAGTTTTGCCAGAAATGAAGATAAAACTTATCGATTTGATAGAATTTCGACTGGAATGGGGTTTCAGTTTAATTTGGGAACAAATGTCTGGCTCAGACAAGTGAATTATGCAAGTATGGAATGGTTGGGAAACATCTTGATGGATAACATAGATGTAAATGGTGGAAGTTCTGGTAACTTATGGTTACGAGATGAGGTATATAATGGCAATAATCAACTACGTTTGCTCATCAGACAAACCCAACTGTCATATCGTCCTCAAATTTCTTTAGGACTAAAATTTTCAAAGAGTTTTTTATTAAGCCTGAATGCAGGTTACATCATACCATTCTATAAATCTACGTCCAATATACTCCTGAAAAATAAAGGAGGAAGTGACGAGGATTCAGAAGCGTTTCCTAAATATAAATTAACAGCCGAACAAATAGGTTTGAGAGATTTAAATACAAATACACCTACACAAGCATCTAGTTTTCAGTTAAATCGTTGGTATGTAAATGCCCGTTTGGCAATACATATTTTTGGAGAGTAACAGGTTATATTATTTAAAACTTAACAGAATTGAAAAGTTTACTAAAATTGGTAGCATCAATATTGAGATATGAAGCAATATATTTGTGAGGAACAATTTGTAATAAATGAGGACTCCTTGTACAAAATGTCTTAAATCTTTCCTCTATAGATAATGAAAGTAATTCAACATGTCGATTGATAACACCTACTAATAACTGTTCTGTCAGTTTCCTGAAAAGTCTTTCAATAGAATGAGAAGCATCTAAGGCTTCTTGAACTTTGGTAAAGCTGATACTTTCAAATTCACTATCAGATAAACATATCAAAGCGTGTTTTGAAGGTTTTTGAAATAAAAATGAATCAGGAATAGCACACAAACTGGGAGAGTAGGTAAAAGCAATTACATGGCTTTTATGCTCAGTATCAAAATAAGACATTTGAACACCTTTTTTTACAAAATGAAGTTCTTTCTGAATCTGTTCAGGCATTACCAATATATCTCCCTTTTTGAACGATTTGGTTTTGAAATGGTTGTTCAATAAAGAAAAGTCATTTGAACTAATGGGGTGAAAAGATTTTAAAAAATCAAAAATTTCCATAAAAAGGAAGCCCTCAAATACTTGAGGGCTTTGTTATATTCAATAATTTATTTACCTACATTCAAAAAATAATGTCCACCAATCTGGATACCAACTTGCAAATTAGAACGTTGTCCAAAAAGATCTTTGGCTCTTCCAGACTGAATTTTATCAATTAAATCTTGCCCTCTTGCATCTACAATGCCATAATTGGCACGAATGAGAGAAGAAATATAAAATTTCTGATTGATACGAATATCCAAACCCATACCAGCAGCAATTTGCAAATCTGCATTTCTGAAGCGTTTCAAAGGGTCAATATCTCCTTTTTGAGCAATTACAATGGTTGGTTGTGCAGGCAATTGCCATGTTCCATCAGGGTTTTGTACAGCTCCCTGAATAGTGCTTAAATCTTGCCCAGCAGGAAACTGTGTAGTAGGTATTTGAGTCACGCCTGAAGGAATTTGAAACGTACCAGCAGTATAATTTAAGGTTTCCTGACCTGCTGTAAGCAACGAAAGTTGTGGACCAACCATAAAGTTAAATCTTGCTTTGGCATCAGGGTTGCCCACAAAACGCAACAATAAGGGTAAATTGATGTATGTCAAATCTATTTTACGTTCACCAACTACTTGTTTTGCTACGTTAATAACCTCATAAACTTGTCCATATTTCGATAAAATAGACTCTAATTGTAACGAAAACCCACTTTTAAAATCAGCACCGAAAGTAAGACCAATTGGCGAGAAAGTATAAGTCATTTGAGAATTGTAACGAGGGTCTTCGTTCAAACCTTTATCCAATACAAATGAAGCATGTCCTGCTGTATTTGCCCCAATATGGAGTTTTATTTGTCCATAAGAAATAGCACTACAAAAGACCAATGCTATTACTGCAAGTATTTTTTTAGTCATAAGAGTTTAATTTTTAGTTAAAGTGTTTTCCACAAAAATTGAGCCACATAGTTTTTCTATATGGCTCTAAACAAAACTACAACTTTTTTTCTTTGATTACAATTTTCTTTAAATTTTCTCTGCCTACAAAAGTAGGTTTGTACATCATTTCAACTTTTGCAGGGTTTAAGGTGTAAACTCCTGTATATCTAGGAATTAATTGAATTGTATAACGCTCAAAACCTCCACGCATTCTATCCAAGAAGATACAAATTTTATGTTTCTGCTTATCCCAATTATAATAATTATAGCCTTTATCATCGTAGCTACAACCTGCTGGAATAGGAATCTCAATCAGAACATAATCTTGGGTTTGTTTGGCATTGACTTCTACTACCAACGTAACGGGTTTTCCAGCTTCCAAATAGTTTTGTTGAGCTTTAGGATTGTCAAAATAAGACTTTACCTCAAAACCATTCGATATTTTTTCAGGTTTTTCGTTCCAAAACTGCTGGTAAGCTGTAATATACACAGGTGAGAATATTTTCTGATTTCTCCTGATTTTCAATTCTTTTTCAGGACTAAAAGTTGCTTCAAAAGGATACTCTCTTATAGTCTGATTTACTCCACCCGAAAGTTCCACCACAGGATTTTCTATTTTACCTTGTGGATTGGAAATATAAGGATAAATAGCTTCCAAAGCAGAAATACTCTCATAGGTATGCAACCAATAACCATTGTTATTTCTTTGTTCTAAAATATAATTGACAGCTAAAACCTGTTCATCAAAATTATTTTTAGAAGCATTTTGAAGCAATTTAAGAGCTTTCAGAGTGGTTTGGGTAGAATTATAGGTAATTTCATTCTCATAATAAGCAGAAGCATCACTCCAGTAATGATTACCATACATGGTCGTTTTACGAGTCTTTTTCAAGGTATCTAAATTATACGATAACTTGTGTTTTTGCCTTAAAACTTGTAAACTCAAATACTCCTGAAAGCCCAAAAGATTACGATTTTTCTTATTCTTTTTGTTTTTCAAACACTTCTTTTCTAAAGAATCCAAATATTTAGGATAATTTACTTCTGCTTTGAGTTGGTCTAAAGCCTCCAAGTTTTCTAATCTTCGAGAAAGAGTGGTATCTGTTTCTAAACCTACTACATACATTTGTACGATGGCACTGGTATTGATTTTTACATCATATCCTTGGTTTTTAGCTTCTAAAAGAGCTTTTAAAACATGCTTACTTACCCAGCCTGTTGTGTTAGAAACACCCCACCAGCCCCATAAACCATCAGGGTTTACATTTTTCTGTAAACGTTCTACCAATGCTTTTACATCATCTGTAAACAGAAAAGGCTTTTTGGTTATTTTACAAATACGTTCTTGCATCAAATAAGCCAAAAGCTTTGAAGCAGCCTGCTCATTACACAAATAACCATATTCTTTGAGGTGTAAAAGCTCCATTTCTACAATTCTAAGCATATCAGCAGAAATATGCAAATTGACAGCTCCTTTGTCTTTATCAAATTTCCAAGTAACAGAACTATCTTTGTACAAATTGATAAAATTGCCTTTGGTTTCTTTTGTACCTTTTGAATAAACAGGTAGCTTTCGTAGTTCGCCATCTGTATAATCATCTTTTTCAAGAGCATACAAAACCCCTAAAGAATCTTTCTTCTCTGCAACAATCCATTGCTTCTCAACAAGACCATTTACAATTTTTTGGTTTTTAGAGGAAACAATTTGTTTGTTAATTTCAAAACGAGTTTTGATGGCAAAGGTATCACTTGTAAAATTGGTAGATTTCCCAACTACCTCAATGCTATCACCTGATATGGCAAAACGAGGCATGGAAAGCATGGCTGTAAGCTGCTTGGTAGCTTTGATAGAGGTTTTTGCAGAAGCAAACAAACCTCCTGTTTTGCCTGCAAAAGCGTAAACATCCCAGCGAGTAAGGTCATCGGGGAAGGTTGTAGTAAACGATACTTTACCGTTTTTATCTGTACGCAAACGTGGTTGCCAAACGGCATCATCTCTGAAATTGCTACGCAAACCACTACCTTCTAAATTATTGGCTGTGGCTTCTTCCAGAAGTGTTTGTGATGATGGAAGTTTGTTGGCTGGTTTGGCACCACCTTTGGCATTGGTTTCTACAACTACTACACCATTTGCCCCACGAGAGCCATAGATAGCTGTGGCAGCATCATTTTTTAAAACCTCCATAGAAGTCATGTCAGAAGGCTTGAGCTTTGCAAAATCGCTGGCAGAGATAGCAATACCATCTACAATATACAATGGCTCATTACTTGAATTGACAGAACCTATACCTCTGATTAAAACTGTTTCACGAGAACCAGGCTGTCCTGAACTGCCTTGTACAACTACACCAGACATACGCCCTTGTAACACTTGGTCAAAACTTTGTATGGGAATGTTTTCAAATTCTTTACCTGAAACTTTTGTAGTTAAAGCCCCTGTTCGTAAAGTTTTATCTACTTGTCCATAGGCAGTAGAAATTACTTCTATGGCTTGTATCTCATCAGGCTCTAAAAAGGCATTAGCAACACTTTGTCCTTGTATGTTGATTTTCTTATCTTTAAAATCAACAGCTTTTACTACAAGTGTAAAATTATTAGGAACATGGTTAATCATATAATACCCATCTACATCTGTTACAGCCCCCAATTGAGTATTTTCTTTCACAAATACAGTTGCTCCAATAACAGGTTGTCCCTTGTCATCTAATATGTAGCCTATAATAGTGTTTTTGCCTAAAGATTTTATTTGTTCGGCTGTTTTCATATTCATACTCAAGCGAATGCTATCAATGTCATAGATTGAGTATTTATAATCTTTTTCAAGAAAATTTTTAATGGCAGTAATGGTACTATCATTTTTAATCAAGGGTAAATTATCAACTTTTTTATACAAAACACCTTTTTCTGAAAGGGTAGCTGTAAATTTTCGGTGATGACCTTTACCATACAGATAAATGAAATGATAAGTTTCTTTGGGTTTCAAAGCTTCAAATACTGTTGATGAAGGATAATATAAACGAAAGTTGTTAATCATTTTGCCCTTATAACTCATCATAACGATATGCTCAAGACTATCTTGTGGAGGAGATGATAAAAGCACCAAGCCTGATTTTGTATCATTCCAATTTGAACGATGATACACATAATTTCGAGAAGCTTTTGAAGAGTTTTCTAAATGCATTTTCTTTGTAAAATCCTGCCATGTATAAATTTCCTCATCAAAACTAATAGGAGGAGGGAAAGCTACAAGAGCATAAGAGGGTATATCCTTTTTTTCTACCATAACTACATTGTCCTCAAAAGAGTGATAATATCCACCTTTAAATCGAAAATCAACCTGATAATTACCGTATTGAGCAAATCTTATTTTTTCAGAAGGATTGAAAAATCCAGCCCAGACACCATAATAATTGTTCTTGTTTTGGTTATAAAGAGGAACAAAAGTTTCGCCTTGTTGTAAATAAGTGTTTGGTGTATAACTGTACCTGTTATCAAGATTTACAATAAATTTTTGCAGAAAATAGATTTCGGTATTTGATAGTGTACTTTTTTCTTTTGTGATTTGGACAGTAATATCTTTTTGTTTCCATGTACTGTCTACAAGGTTTTCTACACTTAAAATTGTTTTCTGATTAGGCTTAAAACGAATATTATGTATAGCTACCAAACTGTTTTTTGTTCTGATTTTTACAGTATGTGTGTAGTTATCTACTCTAAAAGAATAGGGTTGGTTTACAGTAAAACTTGCATACACAGGCACTTCGTCCAATAAAACATAATAAATAGAATCCAAACTGCCATTTTTGGTTACATAAGGAGCAAGTTGTGTAATGCCTTTTGCAGAAGGTTGAGTATACAAGTAAAAATTATCTTTAGGATATAAGAACTTATAATACTCTATGGTATCCAAGCGATTTTTCCATTTTGCCCAAGATATCTTCTGATTATTTTGAGCAGTTTGTACTCTGTTTCTGCTAAAGTTATAATTATCATAATAGTCATTACTTGGATTTGGATTGAAATCTTTCAATTCAAAGAAATTTCGTTGTGTTCTGCCTTTGGTTTTGGATTTTTTACTTTTGGCTTGTACCTTATCAAAAGCAGAATGGCTGAACTCCTTAAATTTACCAGTAATCCCATAAACTGTTACATCTGCATCAGCAATGGGTTTATTATATGCATCTGTTACAGAGGCTTCAATGGTTGTTTTAGCACCTGGTGTAATTCTTTTGGGAGCATTGAGGTCTATATTGATGTCATTTTTAGGTATATAAAGAGAAGTAACATAATCTTCTTTTTGGATACTATTGTTCCACCAATAACTCAAAGACACAAAATAATTCTTGTTGGCATTTCCTTTTCGCTTGAAAACAACAGTTTCAGTTGTAAAATCGGCAAAATAAGGCTTATCACCTTCAAAAATATAATACCAAACAGGCGTATTTCTGGGATTTTGAATCACGACAAACAAAGAATCTTGGGTTTGTTCTGCATAACATGACACCCCTGCTTTGTTACTTAAAGCATCATAGATGTAGGAGCGTTGTTTGTAATTCTGTACTTCATAAATCTCCTTCCCAAGTGCTTTGAAGCCATAAGGTAATGTAATTGTCTTCTTGGACTTTGGTTGCCCAAAAATATCTTTTACAATGAGTGTCGCAGGCTGAGTGTATTTTTTAGCATTAAAATACCGAACCACCACACTGTCTTTGATGGCAAGGAAATCAATGGGAGCATCTTCCAAAAATCTTTCTGCTGAGGCTGTTTTTACAGTTCTTTCATTGTTAGAATTTAAAAAAGTAGTTTCTACTTTATATTTGATTTGAGCATTTCTAAAAATGGAATCGGGAATAGTGATTTTTGTTTCACCTACAGCATCCAGATTCTGCTGATGCTTCCATAAAGTATCCTTAATCAAAACTTCATTACCTCTAAAATCAAGAACTTTTTCAGTAGAAATGATGACTTCTACTTTTGCGTCTGGCTGAGATAAATCGTTTTCATCTTTGGCAGACACATAAATATGATTTAATTCATCTTCATTGTGTCTTTCTTTTGCCAGTCGCATATTATAAGTGATACTCAAAAGCTCATAGTCTTCGTAGGTAAAATAGACTCTTCTATATCCTGCCTGTTTATCTTGAGAATATCTTTCTACTAATTTTCCATAAGCCCATTTTTCATAACTTTCAGACTGGAAATCTAAGGTGTATTGTTGTCCAGACTTGAGTTGCAGAGTGTCTGCCAATACAAAATCCAATACATAACCACCTGCCTGATAAGGCTTTATTTGTTTAAGCTTGATAGTTTGGTGTTTACCTTTAATATCACCTATTAAATATACATTTACAGGCTCATTTACAGGAATCTTTTTATAATCTTGTAAGTACATTTTAAACTTTACAGTATCACGTGGGCGATATTTGGGTTTATTAAAAACATGATACCCCTTCCAGCTTCTATCAGGAGCGGAATAATATCTTCTTCTCTTTGACTCACTTCTTAAGTCATCTCTTTCATCTTTATCAAAAATGGCTACAATACGGCGAATCCATTTGGCTTTATCATAACTATTCTTAGTAACTCTATAAATATCTCTAAAAGGTTTTTTGAGATAATACCAAACCCAAGCCAAACGACTTTTATAATAGATTTTTCGCCAAAATTGCTTTTTGAAGCGAGCATTTAGATTTGTAAGTGTAGTGTGTCCCTGATAAGAAACACTTAAAATACCCTCTTTGTAGCTTTTTGGATGGCGATACAAATTGAGTTTTTTATCAAAGGCAATTTTTTTACCTTCTACAAGTACCTCAGCATCAGAAATAATTTTTCCTGTGGTATCTTGTACTACAATTTGCAGGTCTCGGTCATTATTAACTACATTTACCTTGATATTTGAGGATTCTTCAAGGGTATAATGAATGTAAGACTCCTTAGGCTGTACAAATAAATAATCTCCCAAAGGCATTTTTTTTGCATTGGGCTTGGCAGTCAGGAAAGAATCCACGACTTTTGTAAAATACGTACTATCTACACCCCCCCAACCTTTTGTATAAATGTTTTTGGTTTGAGTGTGAGAAAGTTGATACACATAGGTATAATAACCTTCGTGTGGGCTTTGAGATAGTTTTTGAGCGTTACAAAAAATGCTCACCAGTAAGAAAAAAGAGAGTAAAGTTTTTTTCATAGGCAATATCATATTAAGGGTTTAAGTATAAACTAAAGTTATCAAAAATATTTAACAAATACAATTCATGCTTTTTTTAATTCCTAATTTGCTTGCACCTGATACTCACAGCCAAGTGTTGCCAGTGTACGTTTCTGAAACTGTTAAAACCATTCAACATTTTATTGTAGAGGATGTTCGGAATGCCCGTAGATTTATCAGCAGCCTTCGTTTGGGACTCAAAATTGAAGAGTTATTTTTTTATGAAATGGGTAAACACAGCCAATTTGAGCATTTGGAATCTGTTTTGAAACTACTTCAAAAAGGTGAAAATGTTGGCTTGCTTTCAGAAGCGGGTTGCCCTGCTGTTGCCGACCCTGGTGCAAAAATAGTGGCTTGGGCTCAAGAAAAAGACATCAGAGTTGTACCTATGGTTGGAGCGTCTTCTATTTTACTAGCTCTGATGGGTTCTGGTTTCAATGGGCAAAGCTTTTGTTTTCAAGGGTATCTACCTATCAACAAACAAGAACGAATTGAAAGAATTAAATATCTTGAAAAATTAGTGTATGCAGAAAAGCAAACGCAAATTTTTATAGAAGCACCTTTCCGAAACGATTCTGTTTTGGATGCCATTCTTCAGAACTGCCAAAGTACCACCAAAATTTGTATAGCTATCAATATCACAAGCCCCGAAGAGAAAATTATAACCAAACCTGTTTCGTACTGGAAAAAGAACAAACCCGGTTTGCACAAAATACCTTGTGTATTCTTGATGTATCAGTAGATATAATAACACTTCAGAAGGCAAAAAAATGGAAATAGCATTAATAAAAGAGATAAAAAAGGAATATTTAGAAGCAACTAAATGTTATGAAAATGAAATAGAAAATTATTCATCTGATGTGTTACCAAATAGTTTTATCAATTTAGCATTTATATATTGGTGTTTTGCTTTTGAGTTTAGTATTCCTGAGGATATTCCTGAAGACTATAGTGTCATAGGAGGTAATAGATATCAAAAAATTTTAGAGTTAGGATTAAGTTATTACCCAAATAACACAGAATTACATTTTTGGAAAAAATATTTTCAACATATTATTTATGGTGAAGAATTTTCAGAGAAAGATTGTAAACTGCTTATAGAAAAATATGGTGATAGTATAGTTCCTTACTTTTTTCTTTATCTTTTTGATAAAAACAAATATGAAAAACAAAGAAATGAGTTAATAATAGATGCTAAAGAGTTGCCTACAGCAAAAAATCTTTATATAAAATCATTAATTGAATAGAAATGATGACTGTAAAACTTGTTTTTCTTATCTCAAAATAAGCTTTTAAAATAAAGTGCTTCTTGTAGGAAGTATATAAGAAATTATAGCAAAAAACCTTATAGGTTTAAAACATGATGCAATAGCCAAAATCTCTATTATCAATGAGTCATGATTTTAACATCAGAAATCTTTATAAACCTGTTCAACCAACTATAAAACAGGTAGAGAAGAGTGTTGTTTATAGAGAAGAATTGCCTCAAAACGATCTTCAGCATATTATTTATTGTTATTGGGAGCTAAAAACAACTGAAAGCCTTCAAACATCATTTTCTTATAGAGTAGTAGCTGATGGTTGTATAGATATATTTTTTCAACTCCATGAACCCACAGAAAATTTTGTAATGGGATTTTGTAAGAAATATACAGAGTTTCTGCTTGATAATACTTTTCATTATATAGGTGTTCGCTTTTTTCCAACTATGTTTCCTGCTTTATTTGATATTGATGCCAAAGAACTGAGCAATCGTTTTGAAAGATTAGAAGGAGTAGTGAAAGAGATTTCAGATTTTATCAAAAATAATTTTTCAGGAGAAAATAGCTTTGAAGAAGTTAAAACGAAACTCAATAAGTATTTTATGATTTTTCTTCATAAAACTACTTTATCCATTGATACAAGATTCCAAAAAGCTTTTCATACTATCTTGAAAAATTTTGGAATTGTAAATATTCAAATAGACTTGGATATTGGTTTAAGTCCAAGACAATTACGTAGATATTTTGAATTTTATGTAGGTGATACTGCTAAAACTTTTAGTCAGGTAGTACGCTTTCAAAGTATTTTAAATGCAAAACCTTCTACACAAAGCCTTAGAGAAAACAAAGTATTTTTTGATTTAGGATATTATGATCAAGCTCATTTTATCAAAGAGTTTAAAAATTTTTATGGAGTAACGCCTTCTAAGGCTTTTGGGAGATAAAATGTCCGTTTTTTACAAGTTTTTCATTCGGGAAGGTGGCAAATTCGTAACATCAATTCACTAAAAATGGATAAAATATGAAACTCAATGCTGGAATTCTCACAGAAAAATTGGCGGAAAGCAAAGCTTTTTACACCAATCACTTAGGTTTCGGAGTAACTTTTGAAAATGAATTTTACCTCCTGATGCACACACCCAATCATCAAGCAGAAATAAGCTTTTTGCTCCCTTATCATCCCACACAACATACATTTTTTCATAAACCATTTCAAGGTGAAGGAGTGTACTTGACCATAGAAGTGGATGATGTAGATGCTATTTACACTCTTTTAAAAAACAAGGGGGTGGAAATAAAAATTGAAATAAGAGATGAGCCTTGGGGAGATAGGCACTTTGCAATTGCAGACCCCAATGGGATAGGAATAGACATTGTAAAGTATTCGCCACCTCAAAATTGATTTTTATGAATGTAGATATGCACCACAGTGCATATCTACATTCATTTATTTGCCTTTCAATTTCATTTGTAAAACATTTTCTACGTGGTAGGTATGTGGAAACATATCCACGGGCTGAACGGCTGTAATTTCATATTTTGAGCTTAAAAGAGCTACATCTCTTGCTTGTGTGGCTGGATTACAGCTTACATACACCAAAATCTTAGGTTCAGCTTCTAAAATAACATTCACAACGTCTTCGTGCATACCAGCTCTTGGAGGGTCAGTGATAATTACGTCAGGCTTTCCATGTTCTTCAACAAATGAAGGTACAAGAATATCCTTCATATCACCTGCAAAAAACAATGTATGTTTGATATTATTAATTTCTGAGTTAATTTTCGCATCTTCAATGGCTTCAGGAACATACTCAATACCCACCACTTTTTTAGCCTGATGAGCCACAAAATTAGCAATTGTACCTGTACCTGTGTAAAGGTCGTAAACTACTTCATTGCCTTGTAATTCAGCAAATTCTCTGGCTACTTTATAAAGTTCATAAGCTTGGTCGGAGTTGGTTTGATAAAACGATTTTGCACCAATTCTAAACTGCAAATCTTCCATTGTAGCTGTTATGTAAGGCTTTCCTGCAAAGGT
The DNA here is from genome assembly GCA_001281695.1 of bacterium 336/3. Lineage (NCBI taxonomy): Bacteria > Pseudomonadati > bacterium 336/3. Next base: position 1,704,431 of record LJIE01000001.1, read on the forward strand.
TATTATCTCTTGGTCGCTGTAACTATCATTTTTCTTGGTATTGATGATATAAAGTAAAGAAGTAATCTCAGAAAAACTTCCCTGAAGCATTTGCATCATTTCCTCAATCACATCAGGTTTGTTTTCTGCAAAAATGACAATCACCATCCATTCGTCAATATTGGTATTTCTGATAACCAAATTGCGTAATGTACCATGTTGGTTTTTGAGGTCGTAGAATGTAATTCCCTTTTGAAGAGCAAAATCTCTGACTTTTAAACGTATTTTGTTAGACAAATCATCTTGCAAATAACAAGTTTCTACATCTATAATTTTATCAAAACGTCCTGGGATATGAAAACCCAATGCATTTTTTTCAAGATTTTCACCTGCCTGAATTTCTTCAACAGTCAGCCAACGATTATTAGAAAAGGTATATTCTAATTTATTTCTATACTCTGTGGTTTTCTGAGAGGCTAAAATAGGGCGTATTTCTGGAAAAGATACCTTCGCAATACGCTCCAGAGCATCTTGTACTTCTTGTTGTTTTTGTTCTAATTGTTTTTCATAAGCAAAATGTTGCCATTTACAACCTCCACAAATACCATAATGCGAGCAAAAAGGATCTGTACGGAATGGTGATTTTTCATGAATTTTGAGTGGTTTGGCAAACCAATAATTCGATTTTTTCTTATAAACCTCTACATCAGCAATATCTTGTGGAGCAATATTGCCTTCTACAAAAATAACTCTCTCTTCGTAATGAGCAATACATTTACCTTCAGCAACAGGCTTTTCAATTAGAATTTTTTCTAAAACTATATTTTTTGTCGATTTATTCTTCATCATCAGAACTTTGAAATATTTTTATCTTATCAGGAACTACAATGGCTTCTTCAAAATGTTTTCGGGCTTGGCGTTTTGCGTCATCAGCATCTTGTTTGCTAACAAATTTACCCATTTTTACTCTGTAGAAAGGTTGTTCATAAACCAATCTAATTTCTTCATTTTTAAATATCTGTGATGCTCTAGCTTTGGCTTCTTCTACTTTCTTCCTGTCCCTATCCGAAATAAGCATGATTCTGTAACCATTAACATTTTGTATACCACCTTCAGGTTTTCCATCCAAAAAATCATTCAATCTTTTAGTAATATGTCTTTTGGGTTTTATGTTGATTTCTTTTTCAGCAGGCAAATACACAATAGATTTTACAGTAGGCTTTTGGTAATCGTATTGAGGGCGAGAAGGGGCAAGATTATCTGTAAATTTTTTTTGTGCAAACGAAAATGTTCCAACACAAAAAAGAAAAAGGAATAAAAATAGTTTTTTCATAGTAAAATAAGGTTATAAGCACAAAAGGTGGTACATTGTTAGTTACCACCTTTTTTCTTTTCCCATTCTTTCTTTTGTAAAAGTAATAGTTCGTCAGGGGTTGCTTGCTTGATAACTGTTACTTGATCTGGAACAATCATGGCATCAGGGAAACGACGTTTGAGATGTTTATAAAGTTCTCTAGCATCTTCTCTGGTGAGAAAATTCCCTACTTTTACTCGATAATTAGGTCTGTCATAATCTAAATAGGCTTCTTCATCACTCTGCATATTCAAAGCTCTACCTTTAGCACTTGAAGCTTCGCTTCTGTCTTTACCAACATACACTTGTACACGATAGCCTGGTTTACTAATTTTTACAGTTACTTTTTCGGGTACATAATCAAGCATTCTATTGAGTTTTTTGGTAATATCCATATTGAAAGCCAATAAAGAATCAGGTAAATCTAAATTTTCACTATTAGTCTTAATTTCCAATGTTTTAGGAATACCATAAAAAACAGGTTTTTCGTATTTGTATAATGTTCGATAGCTTGCAACATCATCATTGAATGATTCTTTCTCCTTTTGAGCAGATACAATTGAAGGAACAAATAAGAAGCTTAAAAAAAGTATTTTGAGCAATTTCATAGTGAAACAAACAGTTTTTTGATGTAAAAATACTTTATTACAGTTAAAAAAACAATATTTTTTAATGAAATTCATCTTCAAACCCTTTTGTTTTTCTTCATTGAGAGATTGATATTTTTGATTGAGATAATGTATTCAAACTTTGATTCAGAACCCATAACGTCAAAGCAATTACAGAAAAAAGACTTTCTATCACCAACCATTGTATGCCAAAATCGCCTAAAGAACCATTTACATAAATCGTGATTAAACGAGATAAAGCATACAAACTCCATAGAATACATAAAAATAGGAGAGCTTGACTCAAATGTTTTTTCAAAAGAAATAACAAGCTGATAAAAAGTGTGATGCCAACACCTCCATAAGCACCTCTGATGGAACTGAGAGCATCGTTGTTGGTGAGTTGTACAGCTACCAAGTCCATGACTGCTTGTGGACTCCAAAAAGCCATCAAGCCTACAGATAAGAAAGCTAAACCTGAAATAACTACAAAGATTTGCGAAGAGATTTTTGTAAAACGTTTCATACAATAATGAGGTTTAAATTATGATACAATTTTACAAACTGTTAGACTGAAAAATCTTTGAATTTTCCATGATTTTATTGCTAAATTTTGATACTGTTAAATAATCTACTAAAACTGCTTACATCTATTCCCAGATAATTAGCAAGATACTTATGGGCAACCAATTGAATAATATGTGGACTTCGTTGTAATAATTTTTTAAATTTTTCTTCTGATGAAAAACTTTGCAATTCAACTAAACGTTCCAAAAGCCCACTAAGAGCTTGTGTAATGCCTTTATTGATAAAGAATTCAATGTTAGGATGTTTTTTTGTACAATCAAGCAAATGAGTATGTGATATTCTTAAAAATTGTGAAGAGGTAAGTGTTTCATAGTAATATTTGGAGGGTTGTTCAAGCATCAGAGAGTCCAAAACCCCTCCAAAAGAAGGAGAATAAGTAAATACCAAGGTAGCTTCTCTATCTTGTTCATCTAAATAATAAACTCTTTGAATGCCATCTACTACAAAGTACAAGTATTTTTCTTGAGTATTTGGATAAGTAATAATTTCTTTTCTTTTGGCAGAAAATGGTTGCCAATACTCTGAAAAATAGTTCCATTCATCCTCAGATATGGCATAAACGTTTTGAATAGTCTTTTTGAGAAGTTCTTTCATTTCTTTATTATTACAACAAATAACTTGATTTCAAGATGGAAATTAAGAAAGCCAAACTGATTATCAAAATCATGTAGAGGTGATAAATTACAAACTTTTGATATACTTTTATTTAGATAAAAAATATTAGTTTTTAGGGTTTTCTTTGTAATATTGCATCTAAATAATATGATACAATTAAAGATTTACATCATTTTATAAATTATTTAAAATCAGTGTCAGGTAAAAAAGTAATTATTAGCGGAGGAGGCACTGGAGGGCATATTTACCCTGCCATAGCCATAGCCAACGCATTAAAAAAGGCTCATCCAGATGTGGAAATCCTTTTTGTAGGAGCAAAAAATAGAATGGAAATGCAAAAAGTGCCTCTTGCAGGTTATAAAATAGTAGGTTTAGATATAGCAGGCATTCAGAGAAGTCTATCTATGCAAAATTTACGTTTTCCATTTAGGCTTTTCAAAAGTTTACAGGAAGCGAGAAATGTGGTGAAAGATTTTGCACCCAATGTCTGTATAGGAGTCGGGGGATATGCAAGCGGACCTACTTTGTTTGTAGCAGGGCGTATGGGTATTCCTACACTTATTCAAGAGCAAAATAGTTATGCAGGTATTACCAATAAATTATTAGCCCGTAAATCAAAAAAAATATGTGTAGCATATCCTCAAATGGATAAGTTTTTTTCACAAGATAAAATTGTATTTACAGGAAATCCAGTAAGGAGTGATATTTTAGATATTTCTCAGAAAAGACTTTCTGCATTGCATCACTTTGGTTTGAAAGAAAATAAAAAAACATTGCTGGTGATAGGAGGAAGTTTGGGAGCAAGAACCATCAATGAAAGTATCAAGAAATGGATGGACAGAATATTAGACAATGACATTCAGCTCATTTGGCAAACAGGGAAAACCTTCTACGAAACAGCTCAGAAATTAGTGATAGACAAACGTTCAGAACAAATTAAAGTATTTGATTTTATCAACACAATGGATTTGGCGTATGCAGCCAGCGATGTAGTGATTTCTAGGGCTGGAGCTCTATCAATTTCAGAGCTTTGTTTGGTACAGAAACCTTGTATTTTAGTGCCTTCACCCAATGTTGCTGAAGACCATCAAACCAAAAATGCTCAGGTTTTGGCACAAAACAATGCAGCTTTAATGGTCGCTGATAGAGATGCTGATGCTTTTTTGGTAGGTGATGCTATTGATTTACTTAATGATGAAGCTTTGCAGAATACGCTTAAAAATAATATTAAAAAATTTGCAAAGCCCAATGCAGCAGATGAAATTGTGCAAGAAATAATGAAAATTTGGTAACAGACAATATAATTTTATAAAATATTTAGCATTGATGTTGAAATTAGAAACGAATATTATTAGCAGTAAAGGCTTACAAGCTCCTACCAATCAGGATTATATTACTGAAATCCAAACATCTCAGGGGCATTTATGGATTGTGGCTGATGGAGAAGGAGATAGGGGAATAAAGGCTTCAAGAGTGATGACAGATAGTTTAAGACAATACGTTGAAGACCATTTGGCTAATAATGCTATTGAGCTTCTTAGAAAAGCACTTATTTATACCAACGAGATTCTACACAAACAAATGTTGCCAGTGGAGGGAGTAGTAGCTATCCAAGAAGATAAACAAATCCATTTAGCTGTTTTTGGGAAAAGTAAAGCATTGAAAGGGCATAACAAGCAATTAGAAGATATAAACAGTAGTAATGGCGTTTTGGGGCAACAAGCTGTTTTACAGCCTCAAATTGTTTCTATTTCTTTGGAACATGGTTCTCAGGCAATTTTGATGACCAAAGGAGCATTTTTACAGCTCAATTATGAGCAAATTGCTCAAACACTTTTTTCAAGCAAAACACTCGAAACCAAAAACCAAGAGCTTATCGAGAAAACATTGCAGGCAGGTGGGCAATACAATGCCTCTATTGCTTTGATAGAATATCCTAACATCAATATTTCTGAAAACGTAGGCAAGGCATGGAAGACCATCAGACCTTTTGCTATTCCGGGGACTATCATTGCGATTTTAGCAATTTTCTTTATTACGGCTCATTATACTCGTAAAGATGAAAAACAAGAGGAAGAAGACGAGCAGGCAAAAGCACTTAGAGAAAGACAATTGGTAGAACGTAGAAAAGATAGCTTGGCTAAATTGGATGCTAAAAAAGATACAGTCATTGCTCATAAACTCGAAAAAGGTGAAACAGTAGGGATTGTAGCCCGAAAATATAATTCTACCAACGAAAATTTAATGGAGTTAAATATTTTGGATGATAAAGCAAATGTGGCAAGAGGACAAATTTTGAAGGTAAACGTAAAAATGATTTATGTAGTAGATAAAGACCAAACCTTACAACAGATTTATGATGATAGATTTAAGCGTTGGGATAAATTAGGTGTGACTGTAGAAAGTATAGTGAAAGCTAATAAACCTGCCAATTTATCAGGAAAACTCAAAAAAGGAACAAAAATTATTATTCCTGCTCTGAAAAAAGATAAATAAAAAAAGGGTCTCAATGTTGAGACCCTTTTTTTATTATATAGTTTTTTATTTCTTTTCAGGCATTAAAATACCTATTACTTTATCTTTAGTAAAATATTTTTTTGCTACATCCTGAATATCTTTTGCTGTTAAAGCATTGATAGCAGCTTCTTCATTGAGAAGGCCTTCATGATTAGAGCCATTCTTATAGGATTTGGTTAAATTGTCAAGCCAATACTTATTTTCCTTCATATTCTTTTTGTAATCTAGAAGCATCATTTCTTTGAATTTTGCTACATCTTTAGCTTCAGGACCATTGTCAGCTATTTTCTTTATTTCTGCCAATGCTGATTCTAAAAGTTTTTCTGCATTATCTGGACCACAAGGGAAAGAAACATTTATAGAATAATTTCCATAAGGAACTTTATTAAGTGTTGAAGTTGCTCTAACTGTATAAACACCACTTTCTGTTTCTCTTAATCTCTCTGTCAATTTGATTTGCAAAATTTCACTAGTGGCTTTTAAAGGTAAGATATCTTTTTCATTATATGCAATATCTCCATACATACTAATTTGAACAGAACTTTTTGGATCAGATCCTTTATAGAAAATCTTCTTATGAGAACCTTTTGTAGGGCGGAAACCTACGTCTTTGGCTGTTTCTTTAGGAGCATTGTTTGTTGGTAGACTTGCAATGTATTTGGATACTAAAGCTTCAAAGTTTGTTTCATCAATGTTTCCCACAAAGTAAAACTCAAAATCTGCTGCATTGGCAAAACGTTCATTCCTTTTTTGATAAGCAACTTTGTAATCAGTGAAAGCCCATTCTTTATCAGTTGCAAAGAATGTACCATAAAACCTAGAATTGCCTTCATTCTGGAATTTTGAAAACTCAATATTAAAATAATTAGAAGGGTTTGAAGCTATATTATTAACCATTGAATTTTGCTTTTGCTTGAAAGATTCAAAAGCTTTCTCGTCATAATTTAAATCAGTAAACTGGCAATAAATAAGTTGCATTAGGGTTTCCAAATCTTTAGGAGTTGATTCACCTGCTATTTCTTCAGTCGTAGACGTCATAAAACTTCTTGCATAAGCAATTTTGCCTGCCATAAATTTACTTAAATCATTTTGAGTCATACCTGCAACACCTGCTTCATTTAAACCTCCAGTTGCAAAATTAGTTTTTTTGTGTTCTTCATTAGAATATAAATTCGTTCCTCCAAAAGAGATAGCTTGGAAAAGGATTTGCTCATTTTTAAAATCTGTTTTTTTGTATTTAACAATGGCTCCATTTGATAATACCCAAGTAATAACATTTGTCTTATCATTTTTTGATTTAGACTTTATAGAACCAGCTTTTATATCTTTTCTAATTAAAGAAGTGGCAATAACTTTATCTTCATAATTTTTAAGATTAGCAAAATCTACTTGTAAGGCTTCTAAAACTTCTTTCTCTGTAGGTTTAATAGTTTCAGCTTTTTCAGGTCCTGTTAAAATAACAACCCTATTTTCATTTTTGATAAAAGGTTTTATATAGCTATTAACTTGTTCTAAAGAAATACTCGCCATTAAATCTTTTGTTGTTTTAAAAGACCATTCAATGCTTGGCATAGGCTCTGACTCTAAATAATATTGTTGAATTTGATCAACAATCAAGTCCGATTCTTGTTTATCTTTATCTTTTAATTGAGATTCCATATATGCAAGAAACTCTTTTTTAGCTCTTTCAAACTCACTTTGGTTAAATCCAAATTTTTTTACTCTTTCATTTTCTTCTACTAAAACCTTTAAAGCAGCTATCTGACCATTATCTTTAGTCATTGCAAAAGACTGATACGCTTCTTTTGTATTAGCATAAGTATTACCATGATATGAAAAACCAAAAACATAAGGAGGATTTGCTTCATTTGTTTTCTCTTGTAATCTATTATTAAGCATGCTGGAAAATAAATTTTCCACAAGAGCATTCTTTAAATCTCCAATTGTTACTTGAGACTTTGGTGTGCCTTCATCTTTATATAACAACCTTACTTGGGTATTAGTCGCCTCTTTGTCAGACTCTATAGAAATAAAAGTTTCTTTGTGATTGGGAACTTCAAAAGTTTTTCTTTCTTTTTCCTTTTTAGGATTTTTGTAAGATGAAAAATGATCCTTAATTTTCTTCTCCATTTCTGCAACATCAATATCACCTACAACCACAACAGCCATAAGGTTTGGTCTATACCAGTCTTTGTAGAAGCTTTTTAGTTTATCATAAGTGAAATTCTTGAGTACTTCCTCTTTCCCAATAGGTAAACGATTAGCATAATGTGACTTATGCATCATTTTTGGGAGATATTTATTCATCATTCTCTTTTCTGCACCCAAACCTAATCGATATTCTTCAAGTACCACACCTCTTTCTTTATCTACTTCTTCAGGGGTAAGAGTTGCATTAAAAGCCCAATCTTCTAAAATTTGAAACCCTTTTTCTACTTTTTCAGGTTTATCAGATGGAATGGGTAAAAAATAAACTGTTTCATCAAAACTTGTGTAAGCATTAAGGTGTTGCCCAAATTTTACACCAATACTTTGTAAATAATCTACTAGCTGATTTTTAGGAAAACGTTTTGTTCCATTGAAACACATATGTTCCATAAAATGAGCTAAACCTTGTTGTTCATCTGTTTCTAAAATGGAACCAGCCTTTATAATAAGGCGTAAATCAACCTTTTTTTCAGGTTTGGCATTTTTTTGAATGAAATAAGTGAGACCATTGCTCAGTTTTCCTGTTTTGACATTTTCATCAAAAGGAATTTTCTCATCTAGATTTTGAGAGGAAGCAAAAAATGGAAGCATTGTGCAACCGAATAAAAAAGCTTTTTTGAAGCTGTTCATTGTTATGATGATTTTGGTTAAAAAAGTTTTGATATCAACAAAAATGATTCCAGTTTTTAAATTTAAAGCCTTTTTAGGGTTTAAATCCTTATTAAATGTGTATATTTTCATTTAATAAACTGTTAGATAGGGAATTAAGAAAGAGGCTTTAAGCCTCTTTCTTAATTTAATAATTCATTAATCGGATTTCTTCTAAAAGGCTATTAATAAATTCCCAATCTACTTCTTCAGGAAGAGAGCTTTTCTTGTAAAGAGTTTCAATCTCTATCAAATCTTCTTCTGCTTTGGAAATAATACTTTCCAAATTAACTTTACCTTTTCGGATATCTAAAAGCTCTTGGATATTAGGTCTTCGGACATGAACGGTGTGATCTGTTACAATTTCTTTTGCCATATCCAGTAGCCTACGACAATGCAATAAGTTTTTACCATCTATTTGTTGCTGATGCCCTTCAATATCTACATAACGTTGTGTATTGCGTGTTTCGAGCCAAATCTGATATTCTTTGTAATCTTTACAATGTGTTTCGTAGCCATTTTTATTATACCAAACCATAATAGGCTGATCTTGATATGTATTGTACCACTCTATAGGAATGCTATCTACACGCAATGAGGTGGATGTTTCATCATCATTGATTAAGCCTTTAAACTGAAATACATTGTTTTTATCCAAAAACATTCCGTATAAACCTGTACCATTCTGGATGTGACTTAAACCTGCTTGTTTAAGTTCTTCCATTGAGAATTCTGAAAGTAAAGGCTTCGACTTTACACCATCTATCATATAACAGAAATGTAAAGGCGTTTTGCGTTCTACTTTTTGTTTTTCCCAGTTCATTTTTTTATCCAAGCCTTTTGCTTTTTTTATTTGAGCACTAGCATAGCCTGCAAAACTCTGGAAACATTTTTTTGTTAGAAACTTATCTCTTTGTGCTATAATCAAATCAAACTCTTTTTCTTGGATAATCACACATTCTTTAGGCATAAAAAGGAGTTCCAACATGGTAGGGTTGGCAGATTGAAGTAACTGTAGGAAACGTCTAATTTCAAAATACATTTCATCTTTACTGACCTCAATTTGTTCTTTGTAATGAAATGTCAGTATTTCAATGGGGTTTTGGACAAATACACCTTTATAATCTACATCTGAGGTAGCAGTATTTGTTCCATACGCCTGACTTCCCACAACAGTTTTAAATATGTATTTAGGGGTTTTCATGATTGATTTTTTCTGCAAATAAAACCAAAAAAATCTTTTACCTTTTCTGTTTCATCTTTTTTCTTTTACTTGTAACTTGATTTTGATACTTCACTGTAATTATGGCAAATAAAAATCAGCTTTTACGATACCTGATTGTAGATGAGTTGCTTCGGAATAAACAAAAGAAATACCCCAGCAAAGAAGATATTTTGGAGGTTATCAGGGAGCGTACAGATAAAGATTATTCGGATTCATCTTTAGAAAAAGATATGAAAGCTATGAGGGCTAATTTCAATGCTCCTATTGAATTTCATAATTTTCATAGAGGGTATTTTTATGGCTATAAACAAAAAAATAGAAGGGGAGAGATGACTTATGAAGAAGATAGAGAATATCGTTTTATGTCTATTAGTCTTTCTCAAAAAGATTTAACTGCCCTTAATTTTGCTGAATCCATTTTACAAGGCTTTAAAGACACTAATATTTTTGGAGAATTTACAGATGCCATCAATAAGGTATTGGATGCCGTTGAAATCAGCAAACAGCTCAAAGACACAGAAAAAGGTTATAAAAACTTTATTCAGACCGAAAATGCAGGTTATACACTTGGTAGAGGTTGGCTTTCGGATGTGCTGATGGCTATCAAGGAACAAAAACAGATATATTTTGAATATAAAAAATTTACACAAGAAGATGTATCACAAAGAACATTGCATCCATATTTGCTCAAAGAATTTAAAGGGAGATGGTATGTTGTAGGATATAATCCTGATAGACAAAGCATTGCAACATTTGCCTTAGACCGTATAGTTTCTTTGCAAATTAGCTCATTGACTGTAATGTATCCTGAAAAATTAGGCTTTGAGCCAGATAGATACTACGATAACTGTTTTGGTATTACGAGGCTTTCTGAAGAAAAAACGGAAGAAATTACTTTATCATTTGATCCTTTTACAGGAAACTATCTTAAAACAAAACCATTACATTCAACACAAGAAATATTGATAGATACAGAACAAGAGTTTAGAATACGTTTGGAACTGATTATCAATAGAGATTTGGTGATGGAACTTTTGAGTTTTGGGGATAGTTTGAAGGTAGTGTCTCCAAAAAGACTTGTAGATGAAATGAAGAATCTTTTAAAGGCAACTCTTGAAAAGTATAGCAAATAAAAAAGCCACTCGAAAGTGGCTTTTTTGAGTTTATTAATAACGGTAGTGTTCAGGTTTGAAAGGACCTTTTTTGTCCACACCAATATAAGTAGATTGTGAGTCTGTAAGTTCATCTAACTCAGCACCTAATTTAGCCAAGTGTAAACGAGCAACTTTTTCATCTAAGTGTTTAGGTAACAAATACACGTCATTACCGTATTTATCAGCATTTAACCACAATTCAATCTGAGCTAAAGTTTGGTTACAGAAAGAATTAGACATTACAAAAGAAGGGTGTCCAGTTGCACAGCCTAAGTTTACCAAACGACCTTCAGCAAGAACGATAACGTCTTTACCATCAATTGTATATTGATCTACTTGAGGTTTGATAACATCTTTTGTATTGCCATAATTTTTGTTCAACCAAGCCATGTCAATTTCAGTATCGAAGTGTCCGATATTACAAACCACAGCCTTATCCTTCATCATTTTGAAGTGTCTATCTACAACGATATCTTTGTTACCTGTAGTTGTAACGATAATATCTGCCATAGGAATAGCTTTATCCATTTTAAGTACCTGATAGCCATCCATACATGCTTGTAAAGCACAGATAGGGTCGATTTCAGTTACGATAACTCTCACTCCTTGAGAACTTAAAGACTGAGCAGAACCTTTTCCAACATCACCATAACCAGCAACAACAGCTACTTTACCAGCAAGCATTAAGTCTGTAGCTCTACGAATAGCATCTACCAAAGACTCACGACAACCATATTTGTTATCAAATTTAGATTTTGTTACAGAATCGTTGATGTTGATAGCAGGCATTGGAAGAGTACCTTTCTTTACACGCTCATACAAACGATGTACACCTGTAGTAGTTTCTTCAGAAAGTCCTTTGATACCAGCTACCAATTGAGGATAACGATCTAAAACCATATTCGTTAAATCACCACCATCATCCAAAATCATATTCAAAGGCTCGCCACCAGCAAAAGCAAATAAAGTTTGCTCAATACACCAGTCAAATTCTTCTTCATTCATACCTTTCCATGCAAACACAGGAACACCAACAGCAGCAATAGCAGCAGCAGCATGGTCTTGTGTAGAGAAAATATTACAAGAAGACCAAGAAACTTGAGCACCTAATTCTACTAATGTTTCAATAAGAACGGCAGTTTGAATAGTCATGTGAAGACAACCAGCAACCCTTGCACCTTTTAGAGGTTTACTAGTTCCAAATTCCTCACGTAAAGCCATTAAACCAGGCATTTCTGCTTCTGCCAATCTGATTTCTTTTCTGCCCCACTCTGCAAGGCTCATGTCTTTTACTTTGTAAGGTAATTTTTCTGTGGTATTTGTCATTTTGATGCGATTTTTTAAATTCGGTGCAAAGATAAAAAAAATATATAACTATTCAAAGATCTTGGCATAGAATATCTAAAAACTATCTAAATCATGTTTAGATTGGTTCTAAATTTAATTTTAATATATAAATACATAGTGTTTTTTTTTATATTGAAACAACTCTAGCAAAATATTTTATTTAAAATATAAAAGTTTATGCGTCATTTTTTTATCTGGTTGCTATTCTTTAGCAATTTTATGTTGTGTGCTCAAAACTTAGATAGCTTACAAAAAGTCATCAAGGTCATGCCAGAAGACACATTAAAGGTTATCAAACTCAATGAACTTGCCATGATGAATGTGGGCAGAAGTCCCCAAAAAGGCTATTTGTTGGCTGATGATGCCTTAAAGTTAGCTGAAAAAATTAACTATGAAAAAGGAATAGCCCTGAGTTATAAAACATTGGGAAACACTCAGTATATGCAAGGTTCTTTACAAGAAGCGGGCAAGTACTATCAGAAAGGCTTGCATATAGCAGAGAAAATACAAGATAAAGATGCCATAGCCAGTTTACATAATAATTTAGGTTTAATATTTACAGAAATAGGTGATTATGAGAAAGCTATGCAGTTTCACCTGAAATCTCTCAAATTTAGAGAAGCCATAGGCGATAAAAAAGGAGTAAGTAAAAGCTATTTAAATATAGGTAATGTTCTGTTAAATCAGGAAAACCTAAACGAAGCCCTTCAATACTATGAAAAAAGTTTAGAAATAGCCAAAAGTATCAATCTCATGATAGATGTAGGAAATAACTATAACAACATTGGAAATATTTATAAAAGACAAAAAAAGTATCAGAAAGCTACAGAAGCTTATTATGAAGCGACTAAAGTATTTGAGCAAATTGGAGATTTAAGGGGCATAGTAGTTACAGATTTAAACTTAGGAGATGCCTATTTAGATGCGGGTGATTATCAAAAAGCATTGGATGTGTATAATAAAGCTATTCCGATAGCTACTAAGTTGAGTGATAAAGTAATGGCTGGTTTACTCTATTCCAGCAAGGGAACAGCACAATCAGAGTTACAAAACTATCCTGATGCTTATGATAATCTTAGAAGAGGACTGGTTATGCTTCAAGAAGCAGGTGCTCGCAATGATGTAGCCAAAGTATATGGGGCATTATCTTCTTATTATGAAAAACAAGGCGATTATAAAGAATCTTTGAGGTTTTATAAACAATCTAAAGAGTTGAAAGATAGCTTGTTCACGGATGGGCAAACCAAACAAATTGCCAAAATGCGAGAGGCTTACAGTTCAGAAAAAAAAGAAAAGGAAAATGAATTACTCAGAAAAGACAATGCTCTCAAAGACATTGAAGGTCAGAGAAAAAATGTGTATATTTTCGCTTCTTTAGCAGTTTTAGGTTTGGTTGGAGCCTTAGCTTTTGTATTGTTTAGAAACAACAAAGAAAAACAGAAGATAAATCAGCTATTACAAAAACAAGCCAAAGATTTGGCAGATGCCAATACTGATATTTTACAGAAAAATGTGATGTTGGAACAACAAAAAGAGGAAATTTTAGCTCAAAGAGATGCCATCGATGAACAAAATAAAGTCTTAAACTTCAAAAATGATCAAATCCAATCTAGTATCAGAGCTGCTCAACTTATCCAAAATACAATTTTACCTTATTCTGAACGTATTAAACAAATACTTGGGGATTATTTCATTTTCTATCAAGCCAAAGATGTTGTGTCTGGCGATTTGTACTGGATAGACCAAGAATCAGGAAAAAATATCGTAGCTGCCATAGATTGTACAGGGCATGGGGTTTCTGGAGCCATGATGACCATGATTGCTTATAGCATTTTAGATCGTATTGTGCATGTATATAAAATTACAGACCCAGCTACTATTTTAGAAAAAATGCATGAAGAGGTCAAACATGCTCTTTTACAGGATGAGACTGGCAACAGAGATGGTATGGATGTTGCAATCATAACTATAGAAAAAAATGGAAACAATCAAAGCATTGTTACTTTTGCTGGAGCAAAAAGACCTATGTTTATTCAAAATATAAAAAATAATGAAATTGATGAAATTAGAGGAAAAAGAAGGGCTATTGGTGGTGTTCAAGATGAAAACATTCATTTTGATAACCATGTGTTTGAATTGCCACAAGGTACCATGGTTTATTTGAGTTCGGATGGTTATGCAGACCAAAATGATATGGAGCGTAAAAAGTTTTCTGAAGATCGTTTAAAAAAGCTTTTTGAAAAAATAGCTCTTATGAGCACTCAAAAGCAACATGAAATTGTTTCAGAACTAATTGGTAAATATATGGAAAATACTGAACAAAGAGATGATATGCTTCTGATAGGAGTAAGAGTCTAAAATAAAAATAATCAAGAGATTATAAATGATTGTTAGATTAAAATCCTAAGCTCAATTGTAAATTTTGTTTTTTCCAAAAAGCAGGATTTTCTAATTTTAAAAGCTTTTCTTTTGCTTTTAAACCTCCAGCATAGCCTATCAAATCACCATCACTACCAATAATTCGATGACAAGGAATAATAATGGAAAGAGCATTGGCTCCATTGGCATTAGCAACAGCCCTGATGGCTTCTTTATTGCCCAATGTTTCTGAAAGTTTCAGATATGTAGAAGTAGAACCATATTCTATGGCTAAAAGTGCATTCCACACACTTTTTTGAAAATCTGTTCCCACAAACAACAAAGGGATTTCAAAGTTTTCTCTTTTGTTGATGAAATACTCTTCTAACTGTTTGATAGTAAGTGATATTACATCATTGCTCTGCTCAATATATTTGGCATTTAATCCCTTTTGAATACGACTATCTACAGACTCTCTTTGTTTTCGATAACGCCAATCACATAAACACAACTGTTCTTGAAAAGAACCAAGAATGAGTTCCCCAAAATCTGTGGAATAATATTGAATTTGTATGGAATTCATAAAGATTTAGCGAAAAATAGATTTCTCAAATATATTAAATTTGGTATGAATAAGGAAATATTATCCTATATCTGATAAAAACTTAAATAAATCTGTTTCCATAGGCAATTCTAATTTCTTACGAAGCCTTGTTCTGGATACCTTGAGGCTATCAGTACTTACATTCATCAAATGAGCTATTTGTTTGTTATCCAGCCCTAAACGGATGTATGCACAATGTTTGAGGTCATTTTGGCTAAGTTTGTTGTAATGATTTTGTAAATGCTTAAAAAACTGAGGATGAACTTCTTCAAAGTGTTTTTTAAAATCTTCCCAATCTTCTTCCAATTTGATAGTATTATCAATAATTTTATCAACCTTCTTTCCTAATTTATCTTCTTTTTCAAGCTCATGTCGAATATCCATCAAAGCTTCATTCTTTTCGTGAAGTTGTAATGCCTTGATTGTTAAGTTTCTATCAGCCAATGCCAATTCTTCTTGCAAACGAGCATTGCGTTCTTTTTCAGCTTTTTGAGATAATTGGATATTTTCTAATTGGAGTTTTTTCTTAATATTTTGGAGTCTGTAAAGCCTATAGACTATAAGAGCAAATATCAGAAAACCTATGATAGAAAGTGCTTCAAGGGCTATCCAAAGCCGTTGTTCTTTAATTTGTGATTCTTTTTGTTTTTGAATTTTATCAAACTCATGTTGTGCTTGTAAAAAAGCCACATTATTTTTTGTTCGAATGAGCAAAAGGCTATCCCTAACTTGCAGATATAGTTTTAAATATTGATAAGCTTCGGAGCTTTTTTGTTGTTTTTCATAAATTTCTGCTAAACCTTTGTAAGCTCGTTCTTTAATCTCCATTTCCATCTGTGGCTGACTTCTAATAGTCCAATATCGTCTATCTCGAATCAAACTTAAAGAACTATCATAATATATTTTTGCTTTATCTATCTGATTTAAAGAAAAATAAGTATCTCCTAAATAGCCTAAAGATATAGAGGCATTTCCTAGTTCCAACGATTTGATGCAATGTATAATATCTTCCTCCAAATAGGGAATAGCTTTCTCATAGTTTTCTTGTTTAATATATGAGATACCCATATTGCCTTTAATAATAGCTATCCAAACACTATCTTTACGATAAATAGCTTCTTGCATAGATTTTTGAAAATACATTTCTGCTTCTTTAAAATCTTTAGTAGCTCGCTTTACAAGTCCTAAATTGTTATAGGCTTGGATAATATCTCTCTTTGATGAAGGAGTATTGTTCTTATAAATTTCAAGCACTTTAGTCCAAATGCCCAAAGCTTTCTGATAATTTTCACTTCTATAATGTAAACGAGCCAATAAATCCATATAATAAGCTTGTTTAAGAATAGGAGCTTGCAGAGAATCTGCCATCTCTACGGATTTAATTTTATAAAAAAGAGAAGTTGGATAGTCACCCATTCGCTCATACAAATAAGCCCCCATTTGAATAAAATGAAGCCGTGTAAACTGATTATTACATTGATTTTTAGCACTTTCCTGAATTGTTCTTTCAAAGTAATCTTTTGCCTGTTTGTATTTTTTTATATTTTCATTGGCGTATAAATAACCTAAAAAGCTATATAAGTATGCTTGTAGACAAGGGTTTTCTACTTTTTTGATATAAGTAAGATACTTATTTTCAATATTTTGAATATCATCTTTGCCTTTTTCTAACTGTTTGTGATAAGACTCTGAAATCCAGAAATATGCTAAACTAATAGACTCTCCATATTTCTGTGTAGATAGTTGATGAGTAGCCTTTTCAAATACTTCTATTGTGTATTCTGCTGAGTATTTTTTTAGAAATTGGCTGTGAGTACTTTCAATATATTTTTGAAGAGTGTCTGAATTGCTAAGATATGTGGGATTCGTCAGTATTTCAGATACATACTGTATATCTTTAGATAAATTATTTTGTCCAAGAACAAGTGTCATTGGCATACAAAACCATATCCAAAAAAACACTATTTTGACCATTAGACCTCCAAGCTTTATAACTAAACATTGTTTACCCAAATATAATCATAACAAAGACATGCCCAAGAAAAGCTTTTATTTTTTTGAGAATGCTTATTTTCTAATAAATATAAAATCCTATGATTCAAATTTTTATAAACTATTTTTCATGTTGTTTACCTTTTGTTTACCCTTGTTTTTTGCCTTTAATATCTTTTTTATACTGTTTTGAATAAAAGTTTTGGTAATCCCACAAACTACTATGAAGTATGAAAACTGCTAATAAATAAAATAGTTAAAATGGTTAAATAATTTTTGAACACAATAGAAAGCATAAAAAACTCTGAGCATTGCTTGGAGTTTTTTATTTTATAGATTTTTACACATTATTGTAGTCTCGACAGGACTATAATTTTATTCTTTTTATTAAAAATAAATCACTTTTTGTAAATTAGGGTACAAACATAGGTACTAACATTTTTGTTGTGAATAGCTTTTAGGGTGTTACATTCGTTAGCTTTTTTTTATAGTGTGGATTTTGTGGATTAATAGTCTTTTTTTAGGGTGTCCAATTTGTCCAATTTTTTCCTTTTTTATAGTGTCGGAAAATGTTGGTTTTTGCCTTTTTTATAGTCGCAGAAAATTACTCTTTTTATCGTTTCGGAAAACTCTTTTTTATAGTGTCAGAAAATGTCTTTTTTGAGTTAAACAATTTTGCAATAAACTAATTTATTTTTTAGCCTTGTCTAAATTATTTAAAAATCAATTTTTACCTGTTTAACAAGTAGAAGTTTTTTTATAGTGTCTAAATGTCTTTTTTATGGTTACCGAAAACTCCTTTTTTTATAGTGTCTAATTTGTCGATTTCACGGTTACCCCTCTTTTTTTTATAGTGTCCAAAATGTCACTTTTAATTATAAATTTGATGTGAAAATAGTTGTTTTAATCAGGCTACAAGGGGTATCAACATTATTGAGTTTATGGAAAATGACAACTTTAGACAAGAATACACTAACACTCAATAAGCCTTTGAGCCTCCACCTTTATTTTATCTTTAAGTTCTTGGATTAGTAGTGTATCATTAGTAAGGCTAAAGTCTGAATTTATAGCCTTTATTTTGGCTATTTCTCTTTGATAGGTAGTTTTATTGCCTCCAAGTGTTTTGTTCTTTTGAAAATGTTTTATTTCGTTGATAATAGCATCTAATCCCCTTTGGTGTATGGTTTGAGCTATAAGCATCTTTTCAAAGTCTTTTACATTTTTTGGAGGTTTGAAATTAGGCGTTTTTCTTGCCTCTATTGAATTAAACTCTTTTAACCACTCACTTACTACATAATTGTAAAAGTTTTGATTATAGAGTGTTTTTACATCTAAATTAGGGGCTTTTAGAATTTGACTTGTTTTATGTTGGTATCTTACCTCAAACCGAAATGTATTTTTTGCTGTAAACTCACTTGGTATCAATTCTTTTTTCTGTTTATACTCCTTTTGTTTGTCGTAAACAAGTTTTGTTCTTAAACTATTTTGCCAATAAACTGAATGAGGGTTTTCAAACCTTTGATAGCCTTTTGAACCCTGCAATTCACTAAAATAGGTTTTTGGTGGGTGTATAGTTTTTACATTGCTACTAACATCTAATCTACTTACCTTTTCAGATAAAAGAAGTAATTGTAAATCATCTTGGAGGTTCTCCAACGCTTCTTTTGTTTGATGCCTTGATAGTGTATGAAAATTGTTACCAAAATAATACTTGGCTAAACTGCCAAAAATAGAAACCTGATTTTCTGTAATGCTAATACGAAAAGGTTCTAAAAAACCTATTATCCAATGTTTATTGTCTTTTTGATGTTGTGATACACTGGTAAGCACTTGTATAAGACTTTCAGAATAATTTAAGTTTGGTAGTATGATTTTCAGGGTATCAAACATAATGATAGGACACAATTTTGTGTACTTTTTCTTACTTACTAATTAGAAACTTTGATTTTTAAATACAATTTGGTTTTCAAAGTGAAATTGTAGGATAAACTCTATTTTCACTTTGATTTTTAAAGTAAAAGCCTCCTCATAAATGGAGGCTTCACTAATCATCAAATAATTTGAGTTGGTAGTTTTTGAATAGGGCTTTGTTGGTAGTACAAAGTTGTGAACGTGGAAAACCACTAATAGAACACCTGCCAATTTTATACACCTGTAATAAGCCTTTTTTCTCAAGGTCTCTTTTAGGGTATGTTAAATAGTTTGGGTGTGTCTGTAACTTGGTTGCAACCTCTAAGATAGTTTGAGGTTGTTCCAATAACTCTTTGAAAAGTAAATCTTTTAGACTACCTTTGTTTTGCTTAAGGGGTGTGGGGTGGTTATCCATTTTGCACCTCCTTTCTTTTAGCTTCTTTTCTGAATTGTTTGAGCCAATTTTCTACTAATTCGAGTTCAAACAATGTTCTCCTACCTACTTTAGAGAAAGGTAAACCTATTTTCATGAGGCTATGGAGAGTAACTAAACTAACATTAAGACGTTTTACAATGTCTTTTCTTGTTAGAAGTGTTTTTTCAGGTTCTTTTTTAGTTTTTAGAACCTGTAATTCTGCCAAGATTTTTTCTTGGTTTTCTTGTACTCTTCTTATAGAGTTCTCAAGATTAAGAAAAGGATTTTCCATACGAATTTGATTTTTGTTTCTTTGCCAAAGTTCGTATGAATACAAGTTGTAATGGTTGTAATGGTTGTTTCTCAAAAAATAACAACTAACAACCAACTATTTCCTTTATAGCATCTCTAAAAGTCAGGTAAGTATCATAGTGTTTTTTATCAGTAGTTTTTTTATCACTAAAGGTTTTATCAGCATACTTTTGTAGCCCTTGAGGTTTGCCTTTATCTATACCAGTCTTTTCAAATAAAAAATTAACAGTTTCAGTTTGAAATGTTGTTGGAGAAAATTCTATTTGTTTTAACTCATGGAGGGTAAACATAAAAATAGCAATGTTTAATCCTTTCTCATTTTTAATTAAATCTAATAGTTTGGGGTATTTATCTATTAAGTTTACCAAACTATCAAAAGGTGTAGTAGTAGTAGTATTTTTCTTTTTAGTTTTTTTTGGTGTTGAGCCTTTGAGGTGGTTCAAGTAAACTTCTAAGAATTGGCTATAAAGAAAAGTTGCCTCATGCGAAATTTGGCTAAGAAGTTCTTTTTTAGGTATAGGATTCTTTTTTAACCAATCATTTACATCTTCTAAAAGATTTTCCAAAGTATTAATTTTAGCATCAATTGTTTGTGTATAATTAGTGCGAACTTTCAAATCATGTAATTTTTGCCAAAATAAGCCAGCTATACTTTTTTGTGCATAATTTTGCTTTTGATTTTCATGAGTGGTTATGTGCGAACTGACTATGAAATTATCATTTATGTCTATTTGTTCAAAATAATCAATAAAGTTTTCTTTTGAAGGTAAAGTATCTTGAAAGGCTTTTAATTCTTTACGCTTTTCCAGTTGTTTATTTAGGAAATCTATAATTTCACTTATACCATTATACTCAAATTCACCTCCAAAGCTTCTAAAATGCGTTTGGGCTTTTCTATACCTTAATAACTCATTATTTATGTTAATTTTTAAAGAGTTAAAATAAATCAAATAAGGTTCTAAACTATAAAAATAGTCTTTGTCATCAAAACGGAGTTTTAGGCTACTCTCATACCTTATTTCTTTTAAAGCCTCATTAAACACTTTATGGACATTTTGAACATCATACGTTTTACTTAAAACATCTTTTTCACCTTTTTCTTTTTTTCCAATAGAAATGGCTGTGTATTTCCTTATGAATGTTTCTTTATAGTTTTCTAAATCTTGAATTAAATGTGGATTATTTTCTATGTTATTCTTAATGTAATCTCTTAGCAAAATCTTTTTTTCCAAATTATCAATTTCTCTATCAAATAGTTTTTCTATTACATCTTTGATAGTTAAAGGCTTTTTTTCACCTATTTTCAAATCTATCTGTTTTTGAATAAAGTCTATGATTTGAGAGTTTTGTTCGTGTAGGTTACCATTATCATACTGAATGTAATAAAAATCAGCTTTTTTGTATCTCAATAATTCTTTACCTAAATCTAAATTATCACTACCAAAAAAGTATGTTTGATAATCTTTAAGATTTTTCCAGTATTCTCCATTATCAAATGAAGCCCTCCATGCTATTTGTTTTGTACAATCCAATAACACACTATCATGAATTTCATAAGCAAGTTTATTAAGAGCTATTCTACTATTTTTTTCTTCTTTAGTAGGAAAAACAATTTTGTCATTTTTACTATCATGCTTTATTAGCCTTATTGTATCAAAATCATTTATAGCCTGTTTATAAAATTTATCAAGTTCTTTGAATAAATCAGTATTACTCTGATAATTTGAAATTATAAAAGTTTTGAGGGTAAATTCTTTTTCTAATTTATTCTTATTATCAGAAAAGAGTTGTTCTACAACATCTTTGTAGTCTTGATAGGTTAATTGTTTTTGTTCTGTTTCCATAGATTTTATTATTTTGAAATTATAAACTTTTTAAGGCGTTTCTAACAGATTTTATTTGCTCTTTTTTGGGTATGTTTACGTATTTAGAGAAACTTTTATAGTCTCGGTGTCCTGTAAAAATCATTACGGTTTCGGCTGGTATGTCTTTTAGTAGTAGGGTAGTGGCAAAGGTTCTCCTACCTGTATGAGTGGTTACAAGTTCGTATTTGGGTTTTGTTGTAATAGTCTTTTGTTTGCCTTTGTAGGTGTGTATCTCAAATGTTTCATTGATACCTGCTATTTTACAAAGCTCTTTGAGGTATTCATTTATTTTTTGGTTTGTAATAGGTCTTATTTTTTCCTCTATAAGCTCTTTTACTATCATTTCACTTTCAGTATTTAGAGGTATTTCTACAAAATCATTGGTTTTAGTTTGCCTCATGATAAGTATAGGTTCTCCATTATCATCTTGTTTTAGATGTTCTCTTTTTATTCTGCTATAATCGGAATACCTCAAACCTGTAAGGCACGACAAAATGAATAATTGTCTTGCATTGTGTAGATAGTTTTTACCCTCTAAATTCACTTCTCTAATTAGTTGGAGTTCCTTATCTGTCAGTATAACTTTGAGGGTGTCAGGTTGTGAGGTTAGTTTATAAGAAAGGTAATTTGTATTGATAGTGTGTTTATTATCCACACACCAACGCAAAAAGGTTTTAAACACTTGTAAATACTTACTACTACTTTGGGTATTCAGATTTTTATGAAAGTATAGGAAACCCTCCAACGCCTCAAACGTGGCTTTATTAATGGTATCTACATCTAAAAGCAAGTTTTCAAGGTTTTCAAACTCTTTTAAATGATTTCCCAAAGAAATAAACTTTTTGTAAGTAGTAGGGTTGCAAGTTCTTTTCTTGAGTTGTAAAAAAATACTCCATAACTCCCAAAGTGTAGGCTTCTCTAAAATCACTTCTTTAGACTTCTCTTTATCTTTTAGGGCTTGTACTAAGTCTTTGGCTGTTGCTTTGATGTTACGTGCCTTAAAATCCAAATAAATAGCTAAAATTTCGGCTTTTCGTTCTCTTATAAAAGCATTGATACTGATAGCATCTTGATTAGATGACAAAACACAACTATTCTTTTTACTCCAATGCTTTGTTTGTATGGTAATACCTGAATAAATTTTGAGGTTTGTACCCCTACCGTCTGAAAGTACAAACCAAATAACTGATTTATCCTGTTTGGGTGTTTTAAGAGAGGCGTTTATTTTAGTCATTTTGTTGGTATTTACTATGTTATACAAAGATAGTAAATTATAGTAAAGGTACAAACATGAGTACAAACATTATTGAATTGTATTGAATTTTTGTTCTCTTTGAGAAATGAAAAAAGCCTATAAAACTTAATTTAAAGACTTTTTTTAGTAAGTTGAAGTTTGTGTAAATTGTAAATAGTAGTCTCGACAGGAATCGAACCTGTATCAAAAGTTTAGGAAACTTCTATTCTATCCGTTGAACTACGAGACCATGCCCAAAATTAGCAAACTATTCAAATTCTTGCAAGAGATGCCAGCCAAAATCCTCTCGGAGAAAATTTGGATATATTTGGAAATAACGTTCCGAAACTACATCTATCACTAATTTTCTTAGTTCCTGAATATTCTCTTTCTTCAAAGCTGAAATAAAAATAACTTCTTGAGCTAAATTTTTCTTTAAGTAGCTGTTTTTGAGTTCTTCAAGTGTAAACTTAGGCTCTTCTTCTTCTTGTTCCCAACGAGCTTTGAGGGCGTCAATTTTATTAAAGACCAAAACTACTTTCTTATCTGTTGCTTTTATATCCGTAAGTGTCTGGTTTACAATAGAAATTTGTTCCTCAAACGAGGTATGTGAAATATCTACTACATGCAAAAGAATATCAGCTTCTACAATTTCATTCAATGTTGATTTGAAACATTCAATAAGTGTTGTGGGAAGTTTTCTGATAAAGCCCACAGTATCAGTAAGTAAGAATGGTATTTGATCTATTACAACTTTTCTTACTGTTGAATCTACGGTTGCAAAAAGTTTATTTTCCGCAAAAACATCACTCTTCGAAAGCAAATTCATAAGTGTTGATTTCCCTACATTGGTATAACCCACCAATGCTACACGAACCATGTTTTTTCTAGACTTTCTTCGTGTATTACTTTGTTTTTCAATTTCTTTGAGTTTTTCTTTGAGTAAAGAAATTTTATCATTGACAATTCTTCTATCTGTTTCAAGTTCTTTTTCACCAGGTCCACGCATACCCACACCACCCTTTTGTTTGGAAAGGTGAGACCACATACGAGTAAGACGAGGTAAGATGTACTGATACTGAGCCAATTCTACTTGAGTCTTGGCTTGAGCAGTCTTAGCTCTCAAAGCAAAAATATTTAAAATTAGGAGGCTTCTGTCCAAAATCTTACATTTCAAAATTTCTTCTAAATGTTTTACCTGTGAAGGACTGAGGTCATCATCAAAAATAACAGTTTCTACTTTGTTTGTTTGAATGTATTCAGCAATTTCTTGTATTTTTCCTGTACCCAAGTAAGTCTTAGGGTGGGGTTTCTGCAAGTTTTGGATAAAACGTTTAACCACTTCTATATTAGCTGTTTCTGCAAGAAAAGCTAATTCATCTAAATATTCTTTGGTTTGTTCGGTAGTTTGTTCAGGGGTATGGACGGCTACTAAAATAGTTTTTTCTTTTTCTGCTTGCGTTTCTGGAAATTTTTTC
Organism: bacterium 336/3; assembly: GCA_001281695.1. Lineage (NCBI taxonomy): Bacteria > Pseudomonadati > bacterium 336/3. Next base: position 1,728,843 of record LJIE01000001.1, read on the forward strand.
TTTTCAATCATCTTTTATTGTGTAAGTAAAACCTTGAACTCTTATCATAAACAAATATTCACAAAAAAAAATTATAATTTCATAAAAAAATTACATATCTTTTTTGCAGTTTTTTTTTTAATTTTAGACTTTTGTAATTAGGCAGAGTATTTGCTGAATTATATATCGTCAATTGAACTGCACTCAAACATAATTATGAGATTTTTACTTACAATATGCTTATTACTTTCTAGCTTTATCTCTTTAGCCGAAGAAATCACTTTGAAAGGTACTTATCAAGGTAAAAACTTGTATGTGCAAAACCCTTTTTCTTCTAACCAAACAAGCTATTGTACAGAAGCTGTTTACCTAAATGGTAAATTGATTCTACAAAGCCCTAAAACCAGTTCTTATGAGATAAATCTCTCAAAATTAGCTATTAATGCTCCTGTTGATGTTAAAATTATTTATAAATCAGGTTGTAAACCTAAGGTAATTAACCCTTATGTAATTAAGTCTACAAGTGGTTTTAAGTTTATAAGTTTTACAATTGATGACAAAAACTTACATTGGACAGTAGAGAGTGAGTCGGCTAATAGCGTTTATTATGTAGAACATTATGTTAACAATAACTGGACAAATATAAAAGTACTAACAGCTCAATCTGGACAAATCTCTTATACCGTACCTGTTAATCATAACATTGGTGCTAATAGCTATAGAATTAAACATCAAGAAAAAAACGGACAAATTGCTTATTCTCAAACAGTTGCTTATAACTCAACACAAGGAATGATAAAATTCTATCCTCGAAATGTAAGTACCAAAATCTATTTCACAGGAAATGTAAGTTATGAAATCAGTGATTCTAAAAAACAAATTCTAAAAAAAGGTAAAGGTAAAGAAGTAGATGTGAGTACCTTACAAAGAGGTGTCTATTATGTTTCTTTTGATAATCGAACGGAACAGTTTTTAAAGAAATAAAAAAATTATAATATTGCAAGGGTTGTTTATTCAAACAACCCTTTTTTTGAACAATACTCTTAATTATATGAATATTTTAGAACAAATTGTAGCTTACAAACGTGCCGAAGTTTCGCTACGTATGACGCACAAACCTGAAAGTACCTTAGAAAATTCACCTTTCTACGTGAATAAATGCTTTTCTTTAAAAGAATATTTAAGAGCTAGTCAAGCATCTCAAATCATTGCTGAATTTAAAAGAAAATCGCCTTCTAAAGGTATCATCAATGATAAAGCAGGTCTAGTAGAAACCACCAAAGGATACACACAAGCAGGAGCAAGTGGATTATCTATTCTCACTGATAAAAAATTTTTTGGAGGAGAGAATCAAGATATCGAAATTGCTAGAGAAGGTTTGCAGATCCCTATCCTCCGAAAAGATTTTACACTAACAACTTATCAGATTACAGAAGCCAAAGCCATTGGAGCAGACGTTATTTTACTCATAGCAGCCATTTTATCAGATTCTCTGATTATAGAACTTTCTAAATTTGCCAAGGAACTCGGAATGGAGGTAATCTGCGAAATTCATAATGAGGCAGAATTACAAAAAGCTATGGTAGATACAGTGGATATTATTGGAGTAAATAACAGAAATCTAAAAGATTTTGAAGTAAGTTTAGACAATTCTAAAACTCTTGCAGAAAAAATACCAGCTAATTTTCTTAAAATATCGGAAAGTGGAATCAATACTCCAGACGATATTATTGAACTCAGAAAATATGGCTTTGAAGGTTTCCTAATAGGCGAAACTTTTATGAAAGAACCAAAACCAGCAGAAGCATTAAGTAAGTTTGTAACAGAATTAAAAGAGAAAACACCTGCTCCAATACCTACAAATGAGAATCCAGAAACCATTGAACCCAAACAATAAAAACAATAATCGTACAAAACTTTGTACGATTATTGTTTCTTAACACATTTATAATCTTTCAAATTTCAAATTATTATTTATATAATTTTTTCACGTAAAAAAGTTTTTTTCTTGTTTTACATGAAAAACTCATTAAATTTGCATGCAGTTTTTCAAAAACACTAGTTACAGATTGTTAGACCCATCCTTTTCATCTAAAATACGGAATTCTATTAGCATCTGTAACCCGAATTTTAAAATATCCGTAAAACACTAAAAAATATTATAGCTTTTTATACAAATGGGATTTTTCGACTTTTTCTCAGGGGATATAGCCATTGACTTAGGCACAGCCAACACCCTTATTATTTACAAAGATAAAATTGTAGTAGATGAACCATCCATTATTGCCATAGACCGTAAAAGTAGTAAGGTTTTAGCTATTGGTAGAATGGCAATGCAAATGCACGAAAAAACGCATAGCGAGATAAAAACCATCAGACCACTTAAAGATGGGGTAATTGCAGATTTTACAGCAGCAGAACAAATGATTCGTGGAATGATTAAAATGGTGGATTCTCGCCGTAAATTATTTCAGCCGTCATATAGAATGGTAATTTGTATCCCTTCAGGTATTACCGAAGTAGAAAAAAGAGCTGTAAAAGACTCTGCAGAACATGCTGGTGCAAAAGAAGTATATATGATTTATGAACCTATTGCAGCAGCAATTGGTATTGGTATTGATATTGAGCAACCTGTAGGCTCTATGATTGTAGATATTGGAGGTGGTACAACAGAAATTGCTGTCATAGCTCTTTCTGGTATTGTTTGTGAACAATCTATTCGTACAGCAGGAGATGTGTTTACGAGAGATATTTCAGATTATATGCGTCGTCAGCACAATTTATTGATTGGTGAGAGAACAGCAGAAAAAATCAAAATGGAAGTAGGCTCTGCTCTTGCAGAACTCGAAAACCCTCCACCAGACTACGAAGTACGTGGAAGAGATTTGATGACTGGTATTCCAAAAGTAATTAAAGTAGGTTACCAAGAAATAGCGTTCTGTTTGGATAAATCTATTTCAAAAATTGAAGATGCTGTGCTCAATGCGTTAGAAATGTCTCCACCTGAGCTTTCTTCTGATATCTATAGCAATGGTATTCATCTGACAGGTGGTGGAGCTTTGCTCAAAGGTTTAGATAAACGTTTATCTCAGAAAACCAAATTGGCAGTACATGTTGCTGAAGATCCTTTAAGAGCTGTTGTAAGAGGAACAGGAGTAGCTCTGAAAAATCTTCAATCTTACAGAAAAGTATTGATGACATAAAAATCATTTGATAAAATTTTATAATCAAAAAGTAAAGGTTTAAGGGTATTACCTTTAAACCTTACGTATTTTTCTATGCAAGCTATCTTTAATTTTCTATATCGGTTTAGGGCAACTTTTCTGTTTTGTATTTTACAAATTGTATGCCTGTTGTTGATAGCTCGTTTCAATAACTACCAAAGAGCATTTATATTTAATACATCTAGTTTTTATGTAGGAAAGCTGAATCAGTGGTCAAATGAAGCCTCTGATTATATGCATTTGAGAGAAGTAAATCAGAAGTTGGCAGAAGAAAATGCACGTCTTAATGAGCAACTATCCAAAGAACGTCAGCAAAAATACAAATATGTAGAACCTATCAATAATACTTCCATTGCTTCTAAATATCGTTTTGAAACAGCCAAAGTAGTAAATAAAACAACAAGGAAACTTCGTAATTTTATTACCATCGAAAAAGGTACAGAAAATGGTATAGAAAAAGACATGGGTGTTATTTCTGCTTCGGGTATTGTGGGTAGAGTGATAGAAGTATCACCACATTATGCAGTGGTATCTACTATTTTACATAACCAAAGTAGCACACCTGTACATGTAAAACTCAAAAATTTAGGAGATAATTATTTGAGTCATATTCAGTGGGATGGAAAAGACCCTAATTATACCAAATTAAAAGATATTCCATTGTCTATTCCTGTTTCTGTGGGTGATACCATCAGAACGACAGGTTATAACGCTTTTTTTCCTGCGGACATTATGGTTGGGGTAGTGGCTCGCATCAATCCTCAAAAAACTTCAACTTTTCATGATATAGATGTACGTCTTTCCACAAATTTTAATACCTTGGGTTATGTTTATGTTGTCAAAAACAAATTACAACAAGAACAGTTAGAAATAGAAAAAGATACTACCAAAGTAAAAATTACAACAAGAAAGTAGTGAACAGATTTTAATTATACAAAAATACTATGAGTAAAGTACAGAAATCACAAGATTCACAAGATTTTTTGAAGCGTTATCTTAACAATGCTTCTCCAACAGGGTTCGAGTCAGCAGGACAACAAATCTGGTTGGATTATCTAAAACCATATATTGATGACCATTATGTAGATGCTTATGGAAGTGTAGTTGGTATTGTAAATCCCAAAGCAACGTACAAAGTAGTCATAGAGGCTCATTCTGATGAGATTTCTTGGTTTGTAAACTACATCACAGAAAGTGGATATATTTATGTTCGTAGAAATGGAGGCTCTGACCCAGTGATTGCCCCATCTATGCGTGTCAATATTTTTGGTTCTAAAGGGATTGTTAAAGGCATTTTTGGTTGGCCTGCTATTCACGTTCGCCACGAAAAGGATAGAGATCCCATGCCCGAAATGAAAAATATCTACATTGATATTGGATGTTCTTCAAGACAAGAAGTTTTAGACAAAGGCGTAGATATAGGCTCTGTCATTACATTTGCAGATGAGATGTTTGAGCTTAACGATCGTTATTATGTAGGGAGAGCTTTGGACAACCGAATTGGAGGCTATATGATAGCTCAGGTGGCTCGAAAACTCAAAGAAGCAAACAAAAAACTGCCTTTTGGACTCTATATTGCCAATTGTGTTCAAGAAGAGATTGGACTTCGTGGTGCTGAAATGGTAGCCAATGCCATCAAACCAGATGTAGCCATTATTACAGATGTTTGTCACGATACACAAGCTCCGTTATACAACAAAATTATAGATGGCGATTTTACAGCGGGTAAAGGCCCTGTACTTACTTTTGGACCAGCAGTACAAACCAATGTACTCAAAATGCTTTTTGATGTAGCAACCAAGAAAAAAATACCTTACCAAAGAGCTGCCGTTTCACGTTCTACAGGTACTGATACGGATTCATTTGCATATTCTAATAATGGTGTTGCTTCTGCTCTTATTTCTCTACCTCTCAAATATATGCACACAACCGTTGAGATGGTACACAAAGAAGATGTTGAAAACATCATTAATTTGATGTACGAGTTTTTGGTACAGCTCAAAAGCGGACATGATTTTAGATACTTTAAATAATAAAAAAATTAAGCCTTCTGTATAGAAATAGAAGGCTTTTTTATGGTAAACTATAAATATAATAAAAACATGAAAATTAAATTATTAATAGCAGTATTTTTCTTAACAAAAATTGTTGTTGCACAAAGTTATAAAGAGGTAAAAGGTGGCTTGCTTCCAGAAAGAGCTTGTTTTGATGTAGGGTACTATGATTTACATCTTACTATAAATCCTGATGAAAAAACAATAAAAGGGCATAATGTTATTACATTTAAAGTTGTAAAAGCTACTAAAAAAATTCAAATAGATTTATTTAAAAACTTGGATATAGATAGTGTTGTTTTTGAAAATAAAAAACTCTCTTATGAAAGAAAATTTGATGCATTTTTTATTGATTTCCCTTTTGAATTAGAATTGAATAAAAATTATAGTGTAGCTGTTTACTATGGTGGTAAGCCCAGAACGAATATTGGTGTACGTTCAACAGATGGATTTCACTGGAAAACACACAATAAATTACCTCTTGTTGGAGTAGCCTGCCAAATTGTAGGAGCTTCTGTTTGGTATCCCTGTAAAGAATATCTTGGTGATGAACCCGATTCTGTTCGTTTGCATTGGACAGTTCCTGTTCAGTTACAATGTATTAGCAACGGAAAATTAGAAAAAGTAGAAAGTTCTCCTATTGCTGGTTATAAAACAAGCCATTGGGTTGTTCGTAACCCTATTAACTCTTATAATGTTACAATTTATTTAGGTGATTATCAGAAAGTTTCTGGTGTTTATATCAACGCATCTGGAAGACATTCTATGGAATATTATTTTTTGAAGAAAAACGATAAATCTACTAAAGAAGCGGAAAAAGAAAAATTTTATGTACAAATGGGTTTAACTTTTGTCGCCTTCTGTGAAAAAATGTTTGGAGAATATGCATTTTGGAATGATAAACTTGCCGTGGTGGAAACAGTATATGATGGTATGGAACATCAGAGTTGTGTAGCTGTAGGTTCATTGAGAGAAAACCCAATGGGATATGCTTATGCCGAAGATGTCAATTTACATGGAACGCTTATTCATGAGCTTGCTCACGAATGGTGGGGTAACGCAGTTTCATCTTCTGATATGGGTGATATGTGGTTACATGAAGGCTTTGCAACTTATACAGAATATTTGTTTATTGAACAAATGTATGGAAAAAAAACATATGAAGCTGAAATTTCAAAAATGTATGAAAATGCTTTATCTGGTTTAGGAGGAAATGTATATAAAGCTCAAACAGATAAAATCTTGGCTCCACGCAATGTATATTCAAATCAAGTATTTGGTATGCAAGGGCAAATTTATTGGGCGGGAGCACACTTTTTACATGCTCTTCGTAAAGAAATTAATAATGACACTGTTTTCTTTGATATTTTGCGTACTTTTTATGAAAGATATAAGAAAAAAACTGTACTTACAGAAAATTTTTTGCAAATTGTCAATGAGAAAACCAACAAAGACTGGACACAATATTTTAAAAATGGTTTAGAATAAAGTAAGATTGTAAAACAAATAGCTTATGAAACGCTTCATATTTTTGATAATCATTTTTTTTGCCACTTTCAAGAGTTTTTCTCAGGATAAAATAGTTGGGACTGGAGGCTTGGATGCAAGATTTCTGATTTTAGACAACAATCAGACACTTAGAGTATATGTTCAGTTGTATAAAAATAATTTATTGAAAGGAATCACAACTGAGGGTTTTCAAAATCGGTTTAAGGCTTACTATAAGATAAAAGAAGATTTAAGTGAAAACCCCAACTGGATTGCAAACGGAGCAGAAGTTATTTGGAAAAACTATCCCATTACTTCTGATGAAAATAATATTTATTGGTATTTTGAAGTAGCTACAAGCCAAACTTCGCCTACAGGAATATTAGTATTAGATTTGATAGATAACGAGAAATTACAAAAACACCAAATTGTTACCAAAATAGCATTCACCAAAACAAGAATTCGAGAGGAATTTGCTATATTCAAAGAAAATAAAACATTTCCTGTCTTAAATGGAATAGTTACAGAAGGAGAGAACTTTGTTGTTCAAAGCTTATCTAAAAAGGCAATAGATATTTATGTAACGAGAATCAAACAAGACTATGGAGCAGCACAAGCTCCTATGAATCTTAGCCAGCCTGCTCAAAATAAAACGTTGAAGGTAGATAGTATTTTTAAAACTCGAACAAATGAACCTATAAAACTCAGTACAAAAGGTTTATATATTATTAGACAAGATACAAACGCCTTTTATGGAGTAGGATTAAGAGTAGAAAGCAAAAATTACCCTAAATACAGTCAAAAAGAAGAGCTTGTAAGTCCCATTACTTATATTTCTCAAAAATCAGAAATTCAGAAAATAGAAACAGCTTCTGATTTGAAACAAGGAATCGACCGTTTTTGGCTTGCTTTGTTCAAAGGAGATACTGAAAAAGCCAAAGAAATTATTAAAAATTATTATCAGAGAATCAGAATTGCCAATATGCGTTACGCTTCTTTTAAAGAAGGTTGGAAAACAGATATGGGTATGATATATGCTATTTTTGGAGAACCTGATGAAATTATGTTTGAAAAAGATAGTCAAAGGTGGGTTTATAGAGGTAATGATGCTCAAAATTCGATGACTGATAAAGGAAAAAATTTTACAAAAATTAATTTCACGTTTTTAAGAAGACCTAACCAATTTTTCGAAGATTATTATGTACTCGTTCGGTATATCGAATATGAGCCTGTTTGGACAAGCATGGTAGAGGCAATCAGACGTGGAATAGCTTTCTAATGATTCATTGGACATCATTCAATGAACAATTATAACTTATCATTCATCACTCATAATTGTATATTTCATGTTATTGCCTGCTTTGTATAATATCGCTGAAATTTGTGCTAAAAAAGGAGTTCGTCATGTGGTTATCTCATCTGGCTCTCGTTCAGCTCCTCTTACAATTGCTTTTGCAAGACATCCAGACATCGAAACCAAAATAGTACCTGACGAAAGAAGTGCAGCTTTTATAGCAATGGGTATGGCTCAAAGCTTACGCCAAACAGTTGTTCTTGTTTGTACCTCAGGCTCTGCATCACTCAATTATGCTCCTGCTGTTGCAGAGGCTTATTTTCAAGAGATACCTTTATTAATATTAACAGCAGACAGACCACCTGAATGGATAGACCAACAAGATGGACAAACCATCAGACAACAAAATGTATATGGAAAGCATGTAAAAGCATCATTTGAGTTACCAGTTGATTACAGCCATCCTGATGCTCTATGGCATACAAACAGAATTATCAATGAAGCCATTAATCTGACCCAACATGAACAACATCAACCTGTTCATGTCAATATACCTATCAGAGAACCTTTTTATCCTGAACAAGATGAAGAAATTGTTTTTGATAAAGATGTTAGAATTATTGAACAAATTCGAACCATCAAAACACCTGCCCAAATAGATTGGCAACACCTGATGGAAATTGAAGAAAAATGTGAAAAACAACTCATTGTAGTGGGACAAACCCCCATGAATCCTGTTTTATTGCATACTTTGCCCCAAATTGAAAGAAAAGGAATTTTTAGAATACCTATTGTTGCAGATTTGATAGGCAATGCATATCCTTTTGGAAAAACCATTAGCCATCACGATTTGATTTTGATGAAAAGTGATGAAAAACTCAAAAAAGCTCTACAACCAGACTTACTAATTACAATTGGCAAATCAGTACTTTCAAAAGCTTTAAAACAGTTTTTGCGTAGCTATCCGCCTCGTTATCACTGGCATATTCAAGAATACGGGCAAGTGCCAGATACTTATAAACACTTAACACATATATTACCTATTTCTTCTGAAAAAGGTTTAGAGTATTACTTGAGTTATACACGCAAGAAAATACAGAAAGATGATTATTTTGGTTTATGGCTTGAAGAAGAAAAGAAAGCAGAGAAGTTTTTGAAGAAGTTTTTTGATAAAGAACATCCCTTCAATGAATTTTGGGCTGTTTCAGAGGTCATGGAGAAACTCCCTGAAAAAAGTATTTTGCATTTGGCAAACAGTATGCCTGTACGTTATGCCAATTATCTGAGTTTAAAACCTGAAAAAAACATAGAAGTTTTTTGTAACAGAGGGACAAGTGGCATAGATGGTTGTAATAGTACAGCTTTGGGTTCTGCCTTAGTTTCTAAACAACTTGTAACACTCATTACAGGTGATATGGCGTTTTTCTATGATAGAAATGCTTTTTGGCATAACCATTTGCCTGCAAATCTAAGAATAGTGGTCGTTAATAATTTTGGAGGAGGAATATTTAGACTTTTACCTGATTCTGGAAAATTACCTGAATTAGAAAAATACTTTGAAACAGAACAACACAATTCAGCAAAATCCTTAGCCAAAGAATATAAAATGGACTATTTGTTGGCTACAGATGCTCAAAGTCTTGAACAATCATTACAAGATTTTTTTGCACCCAGTAAAAAGCCTAAAATTTTGGAAATTGAAACGAAAAATCATGATAACTACGATTTTTTTCAGCTTTTCAAACAAAGTTGGCTTGGTAAATAAAAATAAGAAAATCAAGAATAATATTGGGATTTCTGTAAAAAACTTAATATAAAACTATTATTTTTAGAAAAAAAATGGTATGTTTGTTTTCAACCAAACCCTAAAAGCCTATCATACACAGCTACATCAAATAAATACTATTATTGGAGAAGGTTTAAAGCCTTCATAGTTGATAATATATGAATCATAAGAATGTATATATTGCTACAAGTTCGGTAATCGCCTTGTTTTTGATAGCTACGTGGCTAGTTAGCGATAAGGAAGGCGAACAAGATATCCTTGTACCTGTGCGAAGTGGCAAATTTGAAGTACTTGTAGTAGCTAATGGAGAGCTTGAAGCTCAAAATTCCCTTAAAATCACTGCCCCAGAAGATGCTTTTCGTTCTGCGAAAGTTTTTCAAGTTAAGATTGCTGATTTAGTTCCAGAAGGAACATTAGTAAAAAAAGGAGATTATGTAGCTACTTTGGATAAAATGGAAATGTCTGAAAAACTGCGACTTGCAGAAGCTGAAGTCTCCAAACTTAGAAGCCAATTCACTCAAAGCAGATTAGATACATCTTTGATGCTCAGAACAGAACGTAATGAACTGATGAACTGGAGTTATCTCGTAAAAGAAAAAGAAGCTGCCCTCAAAGCAAGTCAGTTTGAAGCTCCTGCCCAAGTAAGACAAATTCAGGTAGAACTTGAAAAAGCGAAAAGAAGCTATCAACAAGCTCAAGAAACTTATCGAATTAAACAACAACAAGCTATTGCCAAAATTTCTGAAACCAGTCAAACATTAGGACAGGAAGAATATAAGTATCAAGAAATCAAAAGATTATCTGAAAGTTTTGTAGTAAATGCTCCTGCTGATGGATTGGTGATTTATCAAAGAGATTGGAATGGACAGAAAAAAAGTGTAGGTAGTTTTGTAAGTGCTTGGGATGCAGTAGTTGCTACATTACCTGATATGCAGGCAATGGTCTCAAGAACGTATGTAAACGAAATTGACATCAGTAAGATAAAAGTAGGACAAATTGTAAAAGTGAAAGTAGATGCTTTGCCCCAAAATTTCTTTGAGGGTGAAGTGACAAGTATTTCTAATATTGGTGAGCAACGTCCTGAAAGTCAGGTAAAAGTATTTGAAGTAAAAGTGAAACTTAAGAATACTCATCCTGCTCTCAAACCCACTATGACAACCTCCAATATTATCACTTGTGAGGCAATGAATAGTGCCATTTTCATACCTCTTGACTGTTTACACAACGAACAAGACAACATTAATTATGTATATGTCAAAAAAGCAAATAGTATTGTTCGTCAGGAGGTAAAAGTAGGTAAAAGTAACGAAAATGAAATTATAATTTTAGACGGACTGCAAAAGAATGATGCAGTTTACCTTTCTATTCCCGAAAAAGCAAAAAGTAGCCCTCTGAAAAAACTTTCCAAATAGGGCTAAAATCATTTTTTTAGTTATCCAAATACTTTTTGAAAAGCATGTATACTATTGCCATAAGGCATATCGTACACAGCAAAAGCTACTTTTTTGAACATTCCTTTGAAAGTAGAATTCTCTGTAAGGTGTAATTTAAAGAAATTAGCTACATCCATTGGGATATTCTGAAAAACTCCACAACCCCAAGCTCCTAAAATTAGATATTCATAGCCATGCATCAAAGCCACAGAAAGAACTTTTTCTGTTCTGGCAAGCATGGTATCATTGATAGCATCAATTTCTTCTTGTGTACCTTGTCTGCGTACAACGCCAGCATTTACAGCAGGAGAGGTTAGGATAGAAGCCTGCAAAGGCGTATCTAATAACTTTCCCTCATCATTACGAAATACTGGCACAAGAGGCGAGTAAATCATGTAATCAGTGTACAGGCAAGAAGTCAATTTTCTATTGATTTCATACATTTTAAAATGTTTCATCAGACTTGGGTGTAACCCCGAAGACCTTGCAATACTCTCTTCTTGGGCTTTTGCTCCATTCAGAAAGCCTCCACCAGGGTTTTTGGCAGAAGCAAAATTCAAAACAAATATTTTTTCGTTAGGAACTTCTGTACTAATTCTTGCAATAGACTCCAACACTGTTTCATTTTTTACTTCGAATACAGTATCGTGGGGCGTTTTATTCTGGATAAGAGTATCTCTTTTTTCAAACAATCCCTTAAAATCTTCTGGAGTATATAAAATACTGTTTTCTACACTCTGGCGTTGTTCTTTAGCAATACTCACTTGCTTACCTGAAGCACTTACATAACTTCCTTTCTCACTGATTTTTATAGATTCTTCTGCAAATGCAATTAAACTTGTTTTTTTCATAGTGTTATTTTATAAATTCAAATGTTTTCACTAAATACATTAAAAGTCTTTTCTCTTAATTCTCTAAAGTCATTTTAATAATTCATCTCTTACTTCCATCAATGCAAAACCTAATAAATTCAAACCTTTCCAAGTAGAGAAGTGCTGGGCATCAGGGGCATCTTGAGAAAGCCCAATACCCCAAATTTTATCGTAAGGGCTTGCCTCTACAATAATTTTATAGCCTGTCCCCAATAGAAACCCTTTGAGTACTTCCGTTTGAGAGAATTTAAGTATGTTTCCTTGTTTTACAAACTCGTATCTGTGTTTTAACCAAGTGGCTTCATCAAAGTTTTTAACCTTTCTACCAAGTTTTTTGGCATCATTGGGTGTTTTGGCTGAAAGAATTTCAGGTAAAATGGCTTCATCTTTAAATAAAATAGCTTTTTGAGCCATCATATAATGCTCAGCAGTAGCATATTGTACACCATTTTCAGAAAAACCTATAGGATACCATTGGCTCATACATGTTTTCCCGATTCCACCATCAGTAGGGACTGTATGTCCCCAAAAAAATAAATAGTTTAATGTTTTTCCTTGTTTTTCTTGCTCTTCGAGCCATTCCGTGTTGTATTTCATAGTATTTAGTAATAAGTTATAGAATACAAAGATATGAAAATAAAAAAATAGATTTTAAGATAGATAGTAAAAATTAAGTTTGTAATCAAAATGTTATAATGCAGATATTTGAACATTTGACTATGAATTCATAGTCAAAATAACTTGGCTATGAATTTATAGTTAGACAAAAAAATAGGTCTTAGTATATTACTAAGACCTATTACTGAAACACTAAATTAAATATTATATCTTCTTCAAAGTAAACTCAATACGTCTGTTCAAGGTTCTGCCTTCTGGAGTGGTATTGGGAGCTACGGGGGTAGTTTCTCCAAGTCCTTTATGATTAATTCTTTGTGGAGTAATTCCTTTTCTTACAAGATAATCTCTTAGAGCTTTGGCTCTGTTTTGTGAAAGAAGCAGATTTTTTTGATCTGTACCTTCATTATCTGTATGTCCTACAATATCAATGTTTACATTATCTACGGCTTTCATATACTCTGCTAAATCGTCTAATTCCTTGAAATATGCAGGTTTGATAATGAATTGATCAAAGTCAAATAAAATATCTTTTGTGAAAGCTTCACCCAAAATCACAGGTTTATTGTCTTTAGTGGTAATTTTGAGTAAATTTTCTGTTTCTTCAAAATAGGTTTGCATAAATGTAGGCAATCCCAATTGCGTTTTTGTCCCTTTAAGATGAATAGCCTTTTCTTCAAAATTACATTCTGAGCCTTTTTTATTAGGATTTTTAATCACTCCTAGATATTCCACAGAATAGGGTGAAACATAAATGATTCCATCGCTCCCTAATTGTAAAGCCCCTGTCCAACCTTCTGTTTTACCTACTAAAAAACGAGATGCCTTAATTTTTTCAGGTGTTTGTTCTTTCAAATCAAATTGATAAATTTCATTGACACTACCTGCAGAACAGTAGAGTTTAGAACCATCCGAAGAGAACTCTATTCCATAAGTAAGGGCTGTTGATTTAGAAGCATCCAATTCTATAAAGTTGGAAAGTTTGCCTGTGGTATTGTTAAAATCAAATAATTCATATTTAGCTAAAGATTTCACAGCAGCAGCTAGTTTATTACCTTTTGGAGATGCTTTGAGATAACCAATTGAATGATCAGCGTTTGATGCATGCATCAAGCCTATTTTGCTAATAACAGGAGTTTTGCTTAAACCATCTTTGGTTAATAAATAGCTGTAATATTCATCAGAATTCCATTTATGAGTGATAACCCAGACATCTTTGTTATTTTTATGACGAACAGCTGTTACTTTTTCATCAGTAAAATTCAAAACAGAAACATTTTTCTCTCGTATACCTCCAAGACCATTGTTCTTATTTATATCTACAGTTGTGTATTGTAAGCCTTTTGATTCGTCAACGATATGTACTGTGAAAACATAAAAAATACGACTATCACCAGGCTTGGGCACAATAATAGCAGACTGTGTAGCTGACTCATGTCCTTCTAAACCAGAATCCATAATTTGGTGATTTTTATTCCAAATCGTTTTACCATCAGTATAAAACAATAAATTACCATTTTTATCGCTAATTGTTGCACAGCCCTCTGTTGTGTTTAAAATACCATCTGTCAAGGCTTCAGGTTTACCATTTACAAAACGAATACCTGCTTTATTGCCAAAATACCAATTTGATGCCTCTGTTTGAGCATAAAGAGTTCCATAACTCCAAACAAACAAAAATAAAAAAAATCTTTTCATAAAATTAAAATGTTATGATGCGATAATAAATCAAAATAAAAATTAAACAAATACGTTGAATGACGTATTTTAGAATAATAAAGAGTCCTATTTTAATTTTGTTAAATTCAGTAAGTTTTGTATTTTTGGGGCCGTTTGATGAATTTTATCTATGATTATTCCTAAAAGAAAAGCCGAAGATTATACGCCTCCTGCCATTATCAATGAGTATGACCAAATCCATGTATATATCAAAGAAGGGAAGAATCTAACAGAAGTAAAAGGACTGATGCCCACAGCTATGCCTGATGAGCAAATAGAGAAGATATATATGAATGTACTCAAGCATACTAGAGAGGCAAGAGATAAAAAAAGAGGAGTGATAGCAATTGGTTTGTTTCTTTTTTTCATGGGATTGTGGCTGGGGCTTCGTAATATTGGCAATATTCTCAAACAAATGAGCGTAAAGTCAGGAGATGAAAATTTTTATGTTACAACTTCTTTTTTTGAATTTCAACATCCTTTTTGGTTATTGTTGTTTGGAACAATGGTAGTAGCAGGTATGATTTTGCTTGTAAACGGTCTATTTACTAAAATCAGAATCTGATGATACCATACGAAGCTTATCAGAATCTTTTTGAAAAATATAAAATCAATCATTGGCAAACTATTGAGAAGGCTTGGCAAGAAAAACATCGTTTTTATCATAACGAAGAACATCTAGCTTTTTTGCTCAATAAAATACAATTAAGCCCTTGGAGTGAGGCAGAAAAAGAAATTTTGTATTTGGTAGCATTCTTCCATGATATTGTCTACAAACCCAAAGGACAAGATAATGAAGAGAAATCGGCTGAATTGTTTGAAGAGCTTTGTGGAGCAAACGAAGCTATCAAAAGGCAAGTATCTGAAATGATTTTAGATACCAAATCACATACGCCCAGTTCCGAACTTTCAGAATATTTCTGTAAAATAGACCTTGCTATCGTAACAGACAGCAATTTCACAGAACTACTTGCTTGGGAAAAAAAGATTTTTAAAGAGTTTCAGGTATTTGACTATAGTCTTTATAAAATAGGAAGACTCAATGTTTTGGAAAAGCTTAAAAAACAAAATCCTCATAATGCTCAAAATCTACAATATTTGATAGAATATTTGTCTGTTTACAGACCCAATATTGGTGTGTACCCTGGGTCTTTCAATCCATTTCATAATGGACATTATGATATTTTAGAAAAAGCTGAACAAGTTTTTGATAAAGTTATCATTGCCAGAGGTATGAATCCTGAAAAAACAGAAATAGCCATCAATGATGATATTAACCCTGTTTTGTATTACAGGCAAACAGAAGGTTTTGGAGGTTTTCTGACAGATTATATGGCTTCCAAAGAAAAAGATGCCGATATGACGCTTATTAGGGGACTCAGAAATGGTGATGATTTGGCTTACGAAATAAATCAGCTTGGTTTCATGAAAGACCTCAAAACTGATTTGAAAGTCGTATTTTTTCATTGTGATAGAGAATTTGAACATATTAGTTCATCTGCTATCCGAAATTTAGAAAAAATAAGTAAGGGTTTTGGAGATAGGTATTTGCCCAAATAAGTACAGAGTAATGAGTACATAAAATTATTAGAAATCAGAAAAAAATAATTGAATTCAATATTATAGAAATAAAAACCCAAAATTATATCAAACAACTTAATCGTAAAAATAACAATGTCTGAACAAAAAATAACCATTCTTAATGGCGTATTACAAGTACCTGATATGCCTACAATTCCTTTCATTGAAGGAGACGGTACAGGAGTAGATATTTGGAAAGCTTCTCAACCAGTTTTGGATGCTGCCGTAGAAAAAGCTTATGGAGGCAAGAAAAAAATCGTTTGGAAAGAAGTTTTAGCTGGTGAAAAAGCTTTCAATCAAACAGGAAATTGGCTTCCTGATGAAACTTTAGATGTTTTTAAAGAATACCTAGTTGGTATCAAAGGTCCTTTGACTACACCAGTGGGCGAGGGTATTCGTTCTTTGAACGTTGCTTTGCGTCAGCAATTAGATTTGTACGCTTGCGTACGCCCTGTACGTTGGTTTGATGGTGTTCCTTCACCTGTAAAAAATCCACACCTGACCAATAACGTACTTTTTAGAGAGAACACTGAAGACGTTTATGCTGGTATTGAGTGGGAACAAGGTAGCCCCAATAACCAAAAAGTAGTAGATTTTCTTTTGAATGAAATGAAAGTAACCAAAATTCGTTTCCCCAAAACAGTAGCCATTGGTATCAAGCCTATTTCTGTTGAGGGTACGGAGCGTTTGGTTCGTTCAGCGATTAAATATGCTTTAGATAATAAAAAGCCTTCTTTAACCATTGTACACAAAGGAAACATCATGAAATATACTTCTGGTGGTTTCAAGAAGTGGGGTTATGCTCTTGCTGAAAGAGAATTTGGCGATAAAGTATTTACTTGGAATACTTGGGAAAAAATTAAAGCTGAAAAAGGTGAAGCAGAAGCCAACAAAGCTCAAGACGAAGCCATTAAAGCTGGCAAACTAATTGTAAAAGACAGCATTGCTGATGCGTTTTTACAACAAATCTTGTTACGCCCTGCCGAATATTCTGTGATAGCGACTCCAAACTTAAATGGAGACTATATCTCTGATGCTTTGGCTGCTATTGTGGGTGGTATTGGTATTGCCCCTGGTGCAAACATCAACTACGAGACAGGACACGCTATTTTTGAAGCAACACATGGAACTGCTCCTAAATATGCAGGACAAGACAAAGTAAACCCTGGTTCTGTTCTTTTATCAGGTGCTATGATGTTTGAGTATTTGGGCTGGAAAGAAGCTGCTGACCTTATCTACAAAGGTTTGGATGGTGCTATTGGTGCAAAAAGAGTAACTTATGATTTCCACAGACAAATGGAAGGAGCTACACTTCTTAAATGCTCTGAATTCGGACAAGAAGTTATCAAAAATATGTAATCTGCCTTGCAGACATTAGATTTTAGACACAAAAGCCAAGACTAATTTCAGTCTTGGCTTTTTGTATTTTAAAATACCTCCCTCATCAATAGTGTCTGAATGCTCATCAATAATAACCAAATACTCATTATAACTTGCTATCTGCTTTAGTATGCATATATATTTGCATCAGTTGTTTACTTAAAAATTACAAAACTATTTATTTATGAAACGTATCGTTTTAAATGCAATGTCTGTTGCTACAATTTGTTTTTCTTTGGTTTCTTGTGGCTATAAGCCTGTTCCTCCAGATGATGCAAGACAGGTAAATTCAAATCAAAGAACTGCAAGAACAGAAAGTGTTACCCTAGCTCTAGGACAAACAATTACTGCTACAGATAACGAGACTTATAATGTTAATACAACGGCAAGCCGTGTATGGTTAAATGTATCAGAATTTGAAGCAGGTTGTGCTTGTTATGCACCAAATGACCCTAACGGATGCCCTAAATTAATTATTAAGGATGGAAATGGAGTAGAAGTGTTGAATACTGAATGTCAGCCTACTGTAAAATTTGTAAGAGTACCAGGTGATAGATTTACTGTACAATTTATTAAACCAACTTGGGCATCATTTAATATATCAGCAAAAATTAAAGTAGAAAATTGGTAATAAAAAATTTGTTTTGTTAAGCAAGTAATGAAGAAATCGCACAGTATATTTACTGTGCGATTCTGTTATGAATTATGAAGAGTAATTTAATATTTTGGATTCAAGTGCTACTGATGAGTCTTGTGATGTTTTTTCAAACAAAAATATTACAAGCTCAACAACCTATATTTAAACACCTTACGATTGAATTGGGTTTGCCAAGCAATATGGTGTACGATTGCTTTCAAGACTCAAAAGGCTTTATGTGGTTTGCTACTGATGCAGGCATCAGCAAATACAACGGACAAACATTTGTAAATTTTACTATTTCGGATGGTTTAAAAGACAACGAAAACTTTCAGATTCGAGAAGATTCACAAGGTAGGATATGGTTTCTTTCGTTTAATGGAGGAATATGCTATTTCCAAAACGGAATAATTCATAATCTAGATCAAAAATTAAGAGAACAAAATGTCAAATTTAATTCTACACTGGTTGCATTTTTTGAAGATTCAAAAAAAAATATTTGGTTAAGTAGTGTAATAGGTTTCTTATGCATCAAACCTGATATGTCAGTATCGTATTTTCCTCAAAAAAGCTCAGTTTTAAAATTTTGGGAAGAAAAAGGGCATGTTTATTTTTTTACAAGAGAAGGAGTACATATCTTGAATGATAATTTGAAAGATTACTCTATTATTCTACAATTATCTTTTTCATATCAGGACATCATTAAATTCCATACTTCTGCCATCAGTCCTAATCTAGATGATACATTCTTTTATGGAGGATATAAAATTAATATCAAAACAGGTGAAGTTCAGGAGTATTTTCAGAAAAAAGAACGTTCTCTCCTCAGATATTGCCAAACAGATGATTCTCAAATATGGATAGGAACTAGTACAGGGGCGTATGTAATGCAAAAAAATAAACCATTTAGCTTTCAGAAAGCTATTTTGGCGAAAGAAGCAGTTACTTGTATCCGAAAAGACAGAGACAATGGTTTTTGGTTTACGACACTCAACAATGGTGTATTTTATACACCTTCTATTGAAGCAAACAAATACACAACTCAAGATGGTCTGTTACAAAATCATATTTCGTGTATTACCAGCGATAAAAATCAGAATATTTGGATAGGTTATCATCAATTTAAAATATCAAGATTTAATAATGAAAAAATAAGCCATTACGATTTACATACACCTCAATATAATTACAATACTATTCACAGAATCAATAAAATGCTGAATATGGGTGATAGTATTTGGGTGCTTACAGATCAGACCATTATTAATTTTAAAGAAACAAAAGGTGTTTTAGTTCAATATTCAGATTATCAGATTAATGCAAGAGGTTTTGCAATCACAAAAGATACGCTTTGGGTTGGTGGGCATAGGGGTGTTTTGTTTCAAAATAAAACTAAAAAAGATTTCACATTGTATTCTTCTTATCGTGTATTCAGTGTGTCAGGCTCATCAAATGGTACAATTTGGTTTAGCACCCATAAAGGCTTGCATAAGCTACAAAATAAAAAAGAAAAGGATTTTAGTCAAAATCCGAACCTAAACGTGAGAATCAGTGATATTTTGGTAGATCGTAACCAGCAAGTCTGGGTAGCAACATTGGGAAAAGGGTTGGTATTACTCAATAACAAAGATTCTGTTGTAAACGTATGGCAAGAAAAACATGGCTTGAACAGCAATATTGTCAAAAGAATATTTTTAGAGCAGAAAAATAATACTTTATGGGCGATTACCAACAAATCTGTGTATAAAATTGAGAATAAAAAGCTAGAGGAAGTATATGCTTTGCCCATAGGATATTTGAATGATGTGCATGTGACCAATGATACAATTTGGCTTGCAAGTTCTGAGGGGCTTATCAAAATGCCTAAAAGAGAAAAAAGTAATTATAAAAAGGTTGTCTATTTGACAGATGTATGGGTCAATAATCAAAAAATAGATTTCCAAAATCGTCCTATTCAATTATCAGCAAATCAGAACAATCTCAGAATTGGTTTTACGCATGTTTCTTTTGTAGATACGGATTTCTATTATCGTTATAAGCTCAAAAGCAATCAGAAAGAGTGGAGTTATACCAATTCCAACATGATAGAGTTGTCATCATTACCACCTGATGAATACCAAATTAGCATACAAGTAGCTTCTTCTAAAAATATAGAAGATACCCCCATTACACAATTTCAGTTTGTCATTAAACCTCATTTTTGGCAAGAAACATGGTTTTTTTTACTTGTAGGCTTGTTAATGACAGCAGGTATAGGGCTTATTTGGCATATCAAGTACAGAGTTGCTTATCAAAAAATGATGTTGAAAGGTAAAATAGCAGATTTAGAATTGCGTACATTAAGAGCTCAGATGAATCCTCATTTTATTTTTAATATTTTAAACACCATCCAGACATTTTTTTTACAACAAAATATCAAAGCAGCCAATAAACTGTTGAGTCAATTTAGTCGTCTGGTTCGATATGTTTTGGACAATACCTCTCAAAATTTTACACCTTTACAACAAGAAATAGAGCAGTTGAGGAATTATATAGAGTTAGAAAAAAGTCGGTTTGAGTTTGAAACTGAAATGATCGTAGAGGCTTCTTTACAAACACAAAATGTCCAAGTTCCTTCTATGCTCATTCAGCCAGTTGTAGAGAATGCCATTATTCATGGGTTATCTCCTAAAAAAGAAAACAAAAAATTATTGATTTGTTTTTCTCAAGAAAATCAACAAATTAAAATTATAATTGAAGACAACGGAGTGGGACGAAAACATAAATCTAACCCTTCTAATCATATTTCAAGAGGTCTGAAACTCATAGAAGAACGACTAAGTTTTTTAAATTTACATTATCATAATCAATCCAAAATGGTATTTCACGATTTGACAGACAAAGACGGAAATGCTTTGGGTACAAAAGTAGAAATATATATATGACATCACTCTCCGCCATTATCATAGATGACGAAATTCAAGCAACCAAGACCTTGGAACTGTTGATAGAAAATTATTATTCCTCAGAGGTGAATATTGTAGCAAAAGCGACTTCATGTGTAGAAGCTATTGCACAAATTAATCAGTTTGAACCAGATATTGTATTTTTAGATATTTCTATGCCCAATGGTTCAGGTTTTGATTTATTTAACTATTTTCCAACACCCTACTTTGAGGTAATCTTCACAACAGCTTACAATCAATACGCTTTGCCCGCCATCAAAGTATCAGCAATAGATTATTTGTTAAAACCCATTGATATTGACGAGCTGGGATCAGCTATTCAGAAGGTAAAAACAAAACTGAAAAAGCAGGAAATCGTAGCTCCTTTGGGGAATAAATCAATTGCTTTACCATTTCAAGAAGGCTTTGTATTTGTAAATATTACAGATATTATTTATTGTAAGGGAGATGACAATTATACAGTTTTTTATATGCAAAATGGTGAAAAACACATTGTGAGCAAAACTCTTAAAGAGTATGAACGTATGTTGCCATCACAATACTTCATACGCATACATCGCTCATATCTCATTCAGATTAGCTACATGAAAAAGTACCTCAAAGGGGCAGGGGGTTACGTAGAAATGAGTAATAATGATGTCCTGCCTGTTTCTAGAAACAAAAAAGAAAGTTTACTCATGCTGATGAATTATTAATTTAAAATTTACCCTTCAACTGTTCAGCATATTTGGCTGCAATTTCAGGAGTTATTTCTTTTTCAGGGTGGATATGCAATAATTCTGGGTAGCCAGCATGGTGCAGAATAATGCGTTTGGTTTCTTGGTTATCTTCACCATTAAAAATAATGCCTTTTACTTTCAGATTTCGGCGTTTCATTTCTTGAATAGAAAGCAAACTATGATTGATACAACCCAAATAAATATTAATCACAAAAATAACTTCTACATCAAACCTTTGAGCTATATCTGCCACAAAATGAGTGTCATTCAAGGGCACAAGCAAACCACCAGCTCCTTCAATGAGTAAGGTGTTTTCGGTTTCAGGCAAAAAGATTTTTTCAATATCTATGGTTCTACTTTCTGCTTTGGCTGCATCATGAGGCGAGGCAGGCTTCTGAAACTCATAAGCAGAAGGGTGTATTTTTATATCAAAACTTACTAAATTTTTAACTGTATCAGCATCTTTGGGCATACCTGATTGAATAGGCTTCCAATAATCAGCTTTGAGGGCTTGGGCTACAATGGCACTGACAAGGGTTTTGCCAGAATCGGTATGAATGGCACTAATGAAATAACGCATTTTAAATGAGGAGGTATAAATGATAGGTTTTAAATGAATAATGTTTTTTGAGAAAGGAGATAAGAAAAAGGATAATAGAATGATTGGTTAATGGTATTACTTTTTCTTTTATCTATTTTCTTTCTCTTCACAATAACAAACTACAATTTTTCTGCTAATGTTTTGGCTTTTTTCATGCAATCGGGAATCGAAACACCACCTTTCCAACTTGCACAAATATAAAGGTTTTGTTTTTCGAGGCTTTCAGCTATTTCATAACTTTCAGCAATGTATTTGTCATATTGTGGAATAGCTTTTTCCCAACGAAAAATTCTTTGAGTAACAGGTAATGTTTGTATTCCATATAATTCACGCAATTCTTTCTGAACTTTTCCCATAATCTGATGGTCTTCCATGCGTGTTTTTTCATAACCTCTACTACCACCTACAAAAGTTGTAAAAAGTACTTCATTATCTTTACATCTGCCCGAAAAAACAGAACTACTCCACACATGTCCCAAACTAAACAAACCTTCTTTGGAAGGATGCAAAGCCCCAAACCCATTGAGAGGCATTTTTAAATCATTTTTGTAATAAATAGTATGAACAGCCACCATAGGAGCGTACGCTATTTTTTGTAAACTTTCTCCAAATTTAGGATTCGATTTGATAAAAAATGGTGCAGATTGATGGGCTGTGGTAGTTAGTACGACTTTAGAAGCCTGATAAGTAGCTTCATCAGTTACAATTTCCCATTTTTTATTATCCAGTTTATTTATTTCCTGAACACCTTTCTCCGAATATGTAATCTTGATTTTGGAAGCAATGGCTTTGGGGAGCGTTTGCATACCATTTTTAAATGAAACGACTCTTTTGCGTTCCGTAGATTTGTTTTTCTTTAAGCCTTTCAAAATAGAGCCATATTGAGTTTCCATTTCTACAAGCGAAGGGAAAGTATATTGAACAAGCAATTCATCAGGGTTTCCCGCATAAATACCTGAAACAAAAGGATCAAGGGCATAATCTACCACTTCTCTACCAAAACGCCTTTCAAAAAACTCTGTTAGTGTTTCTTGAGCATGTGTTTTTGACTTTACTTTACTTTCTCCAAATATCTTCAATTTGGTTTTCCAATTAAAGAAACTATTGAAAAGTAAAGAAATAGGGGAAGATGGAAGTTTTCTGTATGCACCATTTTTATATACATACCTGTTTTTGCTTACGATATTGGCATCTACGATTTCATTAGAAATACCAAGTTCTTCTAAAAAACTTAGAATCTCATGGTCACAAAGTAAAGAATTAGGACCCAGCTCATACAAATACTCTTGCTCTCTAACTGAACGAATATACCCACCAGCCTGATTTTCATTACTTTTTAATTCGAGTAGAACATAATCTTTCTTTTGTTTTTCTAAATGATAGGCTAAAGTAAGCCCCGAAATACCTGCTCCAATAATGACAATCATAGTGCTGAAATTTTACTTCTAAAGAAACTGCTTTTGCAATATAAATGCAAGTTTTAAAGCCAAAAAATAATATTCATAACTATTTTACTGCGAATATTTTAGGATGAAAATTAAATCAAATGTAAAAAAAATTGTAAAAAATAAAGGTTACTATATTTATTCAGTTTGAATATAGTAGTATTAAAAGTGAAATTTATAAAACTACGCTTTGACTGCAGCAAATAATAGTTCTATAAATACTAAACAGGTGCTATGTTAAACTATTCATGTATTAAAACTTTAAATCCTTTATGTTAAAACAATTTTTATTAAAAAGCCTGCTTTTTAGCTTTATAGCCACCACTGTATTTTTTAGCTGTAAAAAAAATAATACAACTGACCCAGACCCAAAACTCGAAGAACCCAATAATGCAGTCAATACTCTTATTTTTGGCGTAGTTACAGATGAAAATAACAAACCATTATCAGGAGTAACAGTCAATATTAATAATCAAGATGTTCTAACGGATAATAATGGTGGGTTTACAAGTAAAGGAGTAAACATTACTCAAAGAACAGTTTTAAAAGCAAACTATAACGGTTATTTCCAAAGTATCCATCTTTTAGAACTTGATGGTAAGAAAACACAAAATGTTCAAATAAAACTTCAGAAAAAAGTAGTTGTAGCGTCGTTTAATGCTTCGAGTGGCACAACAGCCAATATTGGTAGCTCTGGTGCATCTGTAGTTTTTCCTGCTGATAGTTATGTGGATGCAAAAACAAATCAACCTTATACAGGAAATATTAAGGTTTATGCTCGTTTTGCAAATATTGATAGTCCAAATTTTTTAGAAACAGTCCCTGCTACCATGAGAGCCACAGATGCCAATGGAACTGTAAATCGTTTAGAAACCTTTGGGATGATGGAAGTATTGATGGAAGATGCAAGTGGAAACTCTTTGCAACTCTCCAAAAATAAAGCAACAATTAAAATGCCTGTTGCCAATTCTCAGTCTGCAACTGCTCCCAATAGCATCCCACTTTGGAGTTTAGATGAAAATACAGCCACTTGGAAACAAGAAGGCTCAGCTACAAAACAAGGAAATACGTATGTGGGTGAAGTAAGCCATTTTACGTGGTGGAATTGTGATATAGCCCAACCTGTATCTCAAAGGGCATCCATCAAAGGGAGAACTGTAACAACTATCAATGGAGTACTGACACCTGTAAGTGGAGTATCTGTATATAGTTCTCTGGGTGGAAGTGGTATGACAGATACTGATGGTACTTTTGGACATAATAATGTTGCCTCTGTAACATCAGGAACTCCTCTTACCATTTCTTTTAGAAGACAAGATGCTTGTCAAACGGCTGTAGTTACAGTAAACATACCAGCTTTATCTGTGGGACAAGTCTATGATATGGGAGATATTGATGTATCTGCTTTATTCCAGAATCCTGTTGCTGTTTCAGGTACAGTAAATCTCTGTAACAATACTCCAGCAGGCGAATTTGTTCATGTAAAAGTATATGACGCCAATAATAATTATGTTTTAGGGATTTTTACAAATGCTAATAGTAAGTTTTCTTTTGTAAGTTGTGGAATGCCTGCAAAAATAGTAATAAGCAATATTTCAGGAGAGCAACAAATCATCACTAATTTAGTATCAGGAAATTTAGGTACAATTACGCTCAACTGCTCTAATGCAGATAATGATAATGAGTATTTTATCAATGGTGATGGATATAACAATTTGAAAGTGGTTTATACAGATGCCAATTTACCAACAGTTTCTGATTCTACTGTATATTTTCTATCAACTTATACAGCACCTTTGTATAATTATCATGTTTTCTCAGCTACAAGTACAACATGGGGATCAGCCACAATATACCAATCAAAACTTGGTATGAATATTTATATTGAAACCTCTGGAAGCCAAAAATCTTATGAGCCTGTTTCTGGTACAACAGTTGTCACAAGCAACACAGCCACAGAAATAAAAGGTACATTCTCAGGAATTGTAAAAAATAAACAAACAAATGTCCTTGCAAGTATCTATAACGGTAAATTTAGGGCAAGGAAAAGGTAATAAATTATTTGAATTATTTACAACAAGAGTCTGGTAGTTTATCAGGCTCTTGTTTGTTTTATTGCAATTTTTTTTGAGATTTGATTGTTTTTGTATTAAACTTAGAATTCATCACTTATAGCTTAGAATATGTCTATTAAAATTGTAGAATGTCCCAGAGATGCTATGCAAGGCATCCATGATTTTATACCCACAGAACTAAAAGCACAATATTTAAATCTACTTCTAAAAGTAGGTTTTGATACATTAGACTTTGGAAGTTTTGTATCGCCCAAAGCTATCCCACAGATGCAAGATACAGCTCAGGTATTTGAAAAACTTGATTTGAGCAATACAAAAACCAAGTTGCTTGCTATTATTGCCAATTTGAAAGGGGCAGAGCAAGCAAGTCAGTTTGAGCCAATTCAGTATTTAGGATTTCCTCTTTCTGTTTCTCAAGAGTTTCAAAAAAGAAATACTAATAAAAGTATAGAGGAAAGTATTCAGAATGTTGCTGAAATACAAGAACTTTGTTTAAAACACAACAAAACTCAGGTAGTATATTTGTCAATGGCATTTGGAAATCCTTATGATGAGTCTTATAGCCCTGAAATCGTAGAATCTTGGGCTGAAAAATTAGTGCCTTTGGGAGTGAAAATTTTAGCACTTTCTGATACAATTGGAGTTGCCACACCTGAAAGTATCAAAAGTTTATTTAGCCACTTAAATACCAAAATGCCACAAATAGAATGGGGTTTGCATTTGCATAGTAACCCTACAACAGCTTATCAAAAAATTGAAGCAGCTTACGAAGCAGGTTGCAGGCGTTTTGATGGGGCTTTGAGAGGCTTTGGAGGTTGCCCAATGGCAAAAGATGAACTCACAGGTAATATCGCCACAGAAACTATTTTGGCTGTTTTAGAAAATAAAAATAGTGGTTTTAGTTACGATAAACAAGCATTTCAAGAGGCATTCAATTTTTCACCTCAAATATTTGGTTAAAAAATAGGGATAAGAAGCCTTGAGAATCAAGGCTTTTTTATATAAA
Organism: bacterium 336/3; assembly: GCA_001281695.1. NCBI lineage: Bacteria > Pseudomonadati > bacterium 336/3. Next base: position 1,755,696 of record LJIE01000001.1, read on the forward strand.
TTTGCGTAGTATTGTTTCACACCAAAAATTAAGATATTTTGATAGAGAAAATTATAACTTTAGAAAACATTTCGTTGGTAGATTTTTTAGGAGCAGAAAATAGCCATATCAAACAATTATCATCAGCATTTCCGACAAGTAAAATTCTTTCAAGAGGTAATGAGATTCGTATTCAAGGACAAACACCTGATATTCTGAAAATCAATGAAATTATTAATTCCCTGATAGAACATTACAATAAATTTGGAAAAATCACATTTGAAAATATAGATGAATATTTATATAGAAGTGGAAGAGAACAGACTGGTGAAGATACATTAGAACAAATCAGAGAAGAAGTGATTTTGTATGGAACAAAGGGTTTTGGAATAAAACCTCGTACACAAAATCAAGCTCTAATTGTAAAAGAGTGTATGGAAAATGATTTGGTTTTTGCTTTGGGACCTGCGGGTACTGGAAAAACCTATATTGCTGTTGCGTTGGCTGTAAGAGCATTGAAGAACAAACAAATTAAGAAAATTATCATTACAAGACCAGCCGTAGAAGCGGGAGAAAATTTAGGTTTTTTACCTGGTGATTTAAAGGAGAAAGTAGATCCATATCTTCGCCCTATTTATGATGCTCTAGATGATATGATTCCTTCTGAAAAACTTAAATTTTACCAAGAAAACAGAATTATAGAAATAGCCCCTTTGGCTTATATGCGTGGACGTACACTCAATGATGCTTTTATTCTTCTGGACGAGGCTCAAAATACTACTCCTATGCAAATGAAGATGTTTCTGACAAGGATGGGAGCAAATTCGAAAGTTATTGTTACTGGTGACCAGTCGCAAGTAGATTTGCCCACTAAGCAACGTTCGGGGCTTGCGGATGCTTTAAGAATACTCAAAGATGTAGATGGGATAGCTTTGGTAGAATTAGATGCTAAAGACGTAGTAAGACATCGTTTAGTAAAAGCCATTATTCGAGCTTATGATAAGTCTGAAAAGACGAACACTACTCCTTAAGTAAAATAAACAATAACAACTATCTAGCAAATGAATGTTTTAAATTATAAGCAAAAATATCTTTCAGAACAATCTCATTATCAATTTATTCTACTTGATGAAGAATTATATATTCTAGATAGTTGTAATACACTTTGGAGTTATTCCAATAAAATAAGGAAAAATATTATTGATATTTTTCCTTTTATTGAGAGCTTAAAAGAAGCTATTCTTTCAGAACCAGAAGTATTTTTACCAAGTGTAGATTTAGCTCTTTATAAAGAAAAACCAGCTATTTATGATTTCTTCTTTGTAAAAGAAAAGGATGCAGAAAAGGCTTATATCCTTTGTATCATTAAAGATACAGAACATACAAGTAAATATATTCTTAAACATCAGCAAGAAGCAAGACTTGCAATGATTGAAAATGAATACTTGGATTTACAAAATAAGAACTTTCAGCTTGAGAATACGCTCTTACAGATTCGTAATACAGAACTACAAAAAAATAAAGATTTAAAAACTTTATTTTTTTCTAAAATAAGTCATGAGCTACGTTCACCTGTTAATGGTATCTTGGGACTTTCTCAGGTAATATTAGAACAAGAAAATTCACAAGGAGAAACAAAAGTATATATAGAAAGTATCTATACGGCAGCGAAACACTTGAGGGTTATTTTAGATGATATTTTAGATATTTCTAAGCTTGAAGTAGGGAATATTATTTTAAACAAAGTTAATTTTCACCTCAATGCAATGTTTCAGCATTTACAACTGAATTTTTTGCATATTTTGGAACAAAAAAAACTTACCTTACATTTTCAAATAGGTGAAAATGTTCCAACTTATCTTATTGGAGATGAGGTTCGTCTGACACAAATTTTCTATAATTTGCTCAGTAATGCGATTAAATTTACAGAAGAAGGTGGTGTTTTTGTAAAAGTAGATTTAGAATCTCAAAAAGAAAATAATCAATGCATTCTTCGTTTTCAAATAAAGGATACAGGTGTAGGAATGCAAGCAAGCCAAATAGATAAAATTTTTGACCCTTACGAGCAAGTAGGGGAATATTCTTATCAGAGTTTGGGTGGAACAGGCTTGGGCCTTTCAGTGGTAAAACAGCTTATAGAATTACAAAAAGGTACAATTGATGTAAAAAGTGTTGTAGGAGAGGGAACAACATTTGTATTTTATTTGCCTTTAGAATATCAAAAAAATATAGAAACCAACACAAAAAGTAAAAATGAGCAAATTAAGAAATTTTATGGCTTAAAAGCTTTGATTGCAGATGATTCGGCTATTAGTAGATTGTACACAAAAAAAATCTTAGAGGAACAAGGCTTCATAGTTCAAACTGCTGAAAGTGGTAGCCAAGCACTAGAAACTGTTTTACAAGAATACTATGACTTGTTCATCACAGATCTTAAGATGCCTGATATGGATGGGGATATGGTAGTAGAAAAATTTTTACTTCAAAACAAATACAACCAAAAAACAGCTATTGTTTTTGCTACTGGAAGTATTGGTATACGAAAAATTAACTATCCAACCATTCTAAAACCTTTTGGACAAGAGCAACTCTATAAAATAATAGAAAGTGTTATTCCTGAAGAAAAAAAGCAGGTATATGGCCTAGAATATCTTTTTAGAATTACAGATAATAATCAGGAGTTTATGCAAGATATGGTGGACTCTTTTGTAAAAGCCGCCCCTGAAGATATACAGAGAATAACAGAAACCATAGCTTTGAAAGATGGCGAAGGTTTACATAAAGCAGTACACAAGCTAAAGCCTATTGCGACACTCATGGGAAATAATGTACTTGCTCGTTTGCTTCATACTATGGAATTTTCGTGTCTTGGAGAGTTTGTTGATTGGAATAAACTGAAAGAGCAAAGCCAAGAAGCATTGAAACTTATCCAAATATCCCTTGATTTCTTCTTGGATCAACAGAAAAATAGATAAAGCTTATTTTTGCATAGCTAAGAAGGCCTTTTCTATGATGTTTTCAAGTACATCCATTTTTACTTCCGAAAATTTTTGTATATGAAGGCATGATTTTCCCATTTTATGTTTACCTCCTAACTGTTGCAGTAAATCATTGTATTTTTCAACACCAGCCAAAAAATATAAAGTAATATCATTTTTTCGAGGTGCAAAGCCCACAGGAAACCATGTATTTGTACGACCTGAAGCATATTGATACTCACAAGTACCAAAACCAACCATATTTTCGCCCCACATGGTAGGCTCATTTTGCGTTACTTTCTGCATGATTTCTATTACTTTTTCACAATCTTGCTTTTTCTGAGCATCTGAGATGGTTTCCAAAAAATCGCTGACACTTGCTTGAGTAGGTTTTGTTTTAAGCTCTGCCATAAGAGTAACTGTTTTAAAATCAAAACAATATAACTAAAAAGTATAATAAAATGAAATTTTGCATTATTTTTGTTTTGATAATGATTAAATGAGATGTTATGAAAAAATGTATTTTTACGTTTTATTTTTTAGGAATAATAATGGGTTTACACGCCCAAAAAACTGATGCTTATACTGATTCTAAAGATTGTATGAGTAGAGGGACATTTGAATTTAAAGATAATTGTGTAAACTGGGTAATAAATGAGGAAAAAAAATATGAGGACATTAAAGAAGCACTAAAAGATTCTTTAAATGTAAAAGTTTTTTATCTAGGTTATGAATATGATTTTTCGGAAATGAGTTCTTTCAAATCTTTGCAAGTAATCTATATTAAATCAATGGATGAAATGACTTTCCACATTAAAAACTTTAAGAACTTAATAGCCTTACGTATCAATGAGGGTTTAATCAAATTATCCCCATTAATAGGAGAACTTACCTTGTTAAGAGAATTAAATTTATCTGATTGTAAACTAAAGAGCTTACCCAAAGAAATAGGAAGATTAACCAACTTACGTTATTTATTTTTAGATGACAATGAACTCAAAACATTACCCAAAGAAATAGGAAACATGAAAAACTTGCGTTATTTATTCATCAGTAATAACCAATTAGAAAGCTTACCAGAAGAAATAGGGCAATTAGGAAATTTAGAAGAGCTTTGGTTAGAAACCAATCAAATTAAGAGTATTCCTAAGTCTATTGGGAATTGCAAAAAATTGAAATATGTACATATGTCAGGGAATCTTCTCATGGATGTTCCTGTGGAAATAAATAATATTGAAAGTTTAGTATATTTTAGGATAACATCTAATAAAATTCCTCAAGAAAAATTGAAAGAATTGAAGAAGAAAATCCCTAAGTTATCATATTAAAATAGAGATTGTATTTCATACTTCTCAATGAGAAACACTTGATTTTGATAATCAAATAAAGCGTTAAAACTTATATTTTTATAGTCTTCTTGGGCAATTATGTAAATCTTGGATATTTTATTTTTTTGTAATATAACATCTATTTTACTCCAAGTTTTTTCATAAGATTCATTATAAAAAGTATTATATTTGTTAGATTTTATATAATTACCTAAAACTACACCTTCATCTTTATCTCCAATATCCATTTTTTGATAAGTTTTTTTGGTAACAATAATAGCTTGATATATCTGAGTTTTATCATCTGGTTCTGAGGGTATTCTGATATCCACAATAGCCTCATTACTTTCTAATTTGCTTTGTAAAATCTGTAATTGTTCAGCATTTACACCATTCAAATCAATATCTTGGATAGTTTGCTTTAGGGTATAATCTTTTTTATTGTATTTTTTGCTCAAATGTTGGTAAGCAGCCCAGAAATAAGGTCTTTGATAACCAGCCCGATAGAATCTACCTTTCTTTGCTATTTCATCACTAACTTTCTTTTTTATAATTTCAAGATTTTTTTTGGTTTGCCTTTTATTATTGGAGATTGTATTCCATTGTTCATCAGATATAAATGGAGTTTCATCAAAAGCCTTTTGAGCATTACTTTTATCTTTTTGAGCTTTGATAACTTTAGGATGACTATTAAAAAGCCTTTCAGCCTCTTTGGATTCTCTTATAGCTTGTAATTGAGTAGTTCTGAGAGCTTTGGAAACATCCATACTTTTATCTTTGGCTAAATTTTCAATAAAAGCCATAGCAAACTGATAAGTAAAATCATCATCAATATTCCAATAGGAGCCTATAACATTTTCTACTTGGTTATTTTCAAAAAGTTTAGTAATCGTTGATTGGTTGTTTATATCTTTAGAGGCTGTTGCACAAGCATTAAGAAAAAGCAAATAAATATCATTCAATACACCCAAATTATTAAGCTCATCTGTACTCAAATAACCATCATTTTCTTTTCTGTTTTCTTGCTTTTCAGTTAGTTCTTTGGTACTAATTCCTTGAACTTCATCACCAGTTTCTTTGTTTATGATGGAGTTACCATGTGTAGAAATAAAAAGCATTTTACTGATATTTCTCAAAAGCATTTCTTTTACATCTTTTTCTTTATATGCTCCAGCATTGATAACATTGAGCGAAAGATGGTGTTTTTCAGCAAGTAATTTACCCTCTTGGGCTTCTTTATCTGCTCCTTTTAATGTATTTGCTGGAATCTCCATTTTAAGATGGCTTTTATCCTTGTCAGCTTGTATGAGTCTATCTTGATAATATTTTTCAGTTTTTTGATGCTCCTCTTCCGAAATAGGAATTAAAAGTTCTTGTCCAATATAAATTTTTGTAGGGTATAGAATATGATTTGCAGAAGCTATTTCATTACGCTTGGCAATAAACTCTTCTGAGTCATTTTGCATATAAGGAAAATATTTTCTTGTAATAAAAGATAAATTCTCTTTACGCTTGACTTTATGTTTTTTATCATAAGGAGAATGTTTAGGTGTAACAAACTCTATACCTTTTTCTTTGGCTTCCTCTTTTGCAAGTAAAGTCCTACGTTTCTCTTTGTAAGAAGCATTATCAAAGTTTTTACGAAATTCTTCGGTTTGTCTAATATCCTCTTCCTCTTCTAACCAAGTTGAATTATTAGTTTTTTTATGAACGCCTCCGTAAAAAAAATCTTTCATAAGTATATAGGCAATAAAATGAAATCTCTATTTTTAGATGCAAAATATGAAATATAAATATCAATGGAAAAAACATTTATAGAAAAAGAGTTAGAATGGATAGAAAGGTTAATTATATCTAAAACGAGCATTGTTGAGAAGGATAATACTCTTATCACAGAACCACCATTATCTAACGAAAGTTACAGTATTTTGCTTCAGAATCAAAAAATGAATTTGATAGAAAGAATTTGGTTAGGTTTAGCACTTGCAAAATCCATAAAACCTGAAATATTGGCTCATTTTATAACAGACGATGATGAATTAAAATACAAAATAGGAGGTTTTATAAAACCTCACCTCAATGTATTTGTCCCCACTATCAAAACAGTGCTTTTTCTTTCAGCAGGAGAGGACTACACTTTGATGCAAGAGCATTTAGCGATTTTAAACCCTCGTAATAGACTCATTTTAGACCAAATACTTATCGTTAATTGCTTAGGAACACAACGTGAAACAGAGGAAAAAGAAGATGATTGGATAAATTATCATTTCAGAATACCCAATACCTATTTAAGGTATTTCTTAACAGGTGAAGAGCCTCGTTTGGATGAAGATGCAGGTTTTCCAGCGTATTTGGCTTCTACAAGCCTGAATTTTGATGATATTACACTTTCCCAAACCATCAGAGATGAACTGGAAGATTTGATGAAATACATGGAAGTTCGAGATAAAATGCTTGGCTTTGAAAATGTAAAAGGAAAAGTTAGAGAAAACTATATTGTAGTGTTTTCGGGTATGCCTGGAACAGGTAAAAGTATCACAGCCAAAACATTAGGTAAAAAAATGAATTTGCCTGTTTATATCGTAGATTTATCTAGAGTGGTTTCTAAATATATTGGTGAAACTGAAAAAAATCTTGAAAAAATATTTGACAGATTCACAGGTAAACCCTGTCTGTTGTTTTTTGATGAAGCTGATGCTCTTTTTGGCAAACGTACAGAAGTAAAAGATGCCAGAGACCGTTATGCAAATCAAGAAACAGCTTATTTACTTCAAAAAATAGAAGAGTTTTCAGGGGTAGCTATTTTAGCAACCAATATTCAAGATGTAGAAAATACTTTAGACAAAGCTTTTCAACGTCGTATTCGTAGGCATATTCATTTCGATTTTCCATTGGAAGAGGAAAGAAAATTACTTTGGGAAAAGGCACTACCATCATCCTTTACTTTTGACAAGGATTTAGTAGAATATTTGGCAAAAGATTATCAGGTAAATGGGGCAAGTATTTATAACATTATTTCTGATACGATAGTAGAGGCTGTATATCAAAATACTAACACTATCAATTTTGAATTATTGGAGCGTTTTATGAAAATAGATTACAAACGCAGAAGGGTAAATTTTGAAACTTGTACAGATGAGCAAGCCACTAAAAACCCATCAAAACGTTTTGGAAATATTTATAGAGGGAGCTTTTAACAAAAAAGGAGGCAAAGCCTCCTTTTTCTATGAATTACCTTTTTTATAATCAGCAAGGAATTTTTCTAATCCACTATCTGTTAAAGGATGCTTTAGAAGCCCTGTAATAACGTTAAGAGGGCAAGTCACTACGCCTGCACCAATTTCTGCACACTGTACCAAATGCATGACATGGCGAACAGAAGCAGCTAAAATCTGTGTCTCAAAATCATAATTCTGATAAATCTGAACCATTTGTTCAATAAGAGCCAAGCCATCAGTCGAAACGTCATCCAAACGACCTATAAATGGAGAAACGTATGTTGCACCAGCTTTAGCAGCTAAAATAGCCTGACCAGCCGAAAAAACAAGTGTACAATTGGTTTTAATCCCTTTTTGAGAAAAATATTTGATAGCTTTTACACCATCCTTAATCATGGGAACTTTTACTACTATATTTTTATGAAGTGTAGCTAATTCTTCACCTTCTTTTACCATTCCTGCAAAATCAGTAGAAACAACTTCTGCACTTACATCACCATCTACAATATTACAGATTTTTACATAGTGATCTAAAATATTTTGTTTGCCCGTAACACCCTCTTTAGCCATCAGAGAAGGATTGGTTGTAACACCATCCAAAACGCCTAAATCATTTGCTTCCTGAATTTCGGCAATGTTTGCAGTATCAATAAAGAATTTCATAAAAAAGATGAGTTGGTAAATTGTGAATTTTTGGCAAAGCAAACAAAAAAAAAGCACAAATACAAAAATGAATCCCTGTTTGAAATTTAGTTACTTACTGCTACCATTTCCCAATGAGGCAAAATTTCCCTTTCTGTTTTGCTATGATCTGCCAAATCGAGCATGCCATAACCTTTATGATTGTAAGAGCCTAATCCACAATTTATTACGAAATTCTGAACTTTCGGATGAGCATACAATGTAAAGGGTAAAGTATAACCTCTGATTTCAAGTTTTTGATTTTCGTCTTGTAGTGTATAAATTCTTGCAAATTTTTTATCGTTGTTCTTTATTTTTTCTAAATATGCTTGGTCTGGAACAAACTGAAACTTATAAAACTCATCTATTTCACTATTGCTGTACAACCCACTTTCTTCTATACGTGAAAGGGTTGATTGGTAAAGTAAGTCTGAAAATAAGTCAATAGAAGGAGATACAAAGTGCTTTGCATAAAAGCTATTTTTCATAGGGCTTACAAGTACAATTGGAGATATACACAAAAACTGTGTTGTAGTAGTAGGCTCAGGAAAAACTTCTCTTTCTACATAGTCTGGAATTAAAAGAAGCTCACCAATTTTCAATTCTTGATTCTTAAAAATAGATTCAATTAATTTTTGTAAAAAAATAGGGCTAAGTGTAGAAACTACCCATGTCACTTTACTAGAAAAAAAATGTAGCCCTTTTTGGCTTACTTGTGTTTGTCCTTTTAATCCTGAAAAACTATATACATGATTATGTTCTATGCTAAAATTAGGCATAAGATGGTTAACCAAGTCATATATAAGTTGCTGATGATGGAAAGGCACCATAGCTCCTTTATTCTTCAGGGTAAATACAATTCTTACTCTCATTGGTGCTGTTTTTATTATTCTATATCTGCAACCTTATGTAAAATTAAATTGTTTCGAGTATTTCATAAAAATTGATAAAAATTCTATATTTGTTTTATTTGTTAATGATATATGGAAGGTAAAATCATTATAGGGGCTACAGATATTATAGATTTGCCATCGTTAAAGCTTAAAAGAATTAAGTGTAAAATTGATACAGGGGCGGATAATTCTGCCATTCATGCATATAAAATAGAGGAAATAGAAAGAGAAAATAGAAAATTATTAACCTTTAAGGTTTTAGATTCGGAGCATCCTTTATATGCAAAAAAGAAATTTATATTTAGAAATTTTACCAAAACAATCATCAGAAATTCGTTTGGAGATGAAGAGGAACGTTATGTTGTAAAAATTCGCATTAAATTATTTGGAAAAATCTATAAAACAGACTTCACTCTTGCAAATCGTATGGAAATGCGTTTTCCTATACTTTTAGGAAAAAAGTTTTTAGAAAATCAATTTTTAGTAGATGTATCACAAAAGAATATTTCATATCAACTCAAAAAAAAATCAAAAATCGCTAAAACTTAAACAGAAATGAAAATTGCAATACTATCTCGCAAATCCAGTTTATATTCAACACGAAGGCTCGTAGAATCTGCCAAAGAACGAGGGCATCAAATAGAAGTCATCAATCACTCTAAATGCTATATGGTTATGGAGAGGGAAAATCCTGCTGTATATACAGGTACAAGGCTTATTCAAGATGTAGATGCTATTATTCCTCGTATTGGGGCATCTGTTACTTTTTATGGAAGTGCTGTTATCAGACAATTTGAAATGCAAAAGGTATTTACAACTGTGAGTTCTTTGGCTCTTATACGCTCACGTGATAAACTTAGAAGCTTGCAAATTATGACAAAAGCAGGCGTAGATATTCCTAAAACAGCCTTTGCCGACCATTCCAGTGAAATAGATTATTTGATTCAGCAAGTGGGTGGACCACCAGTCATTATCAAACTCTTGGAAGGTACACAGGGTTTGGGTGTTGTACTTGCTGAAACACAAAATGCTGCCAAATCCGTTTTAGAGGCATTTTATGGACTGCAAGCAAATATTTTGGTGCAAGAGTTTATCAAAGAAGCAGGTGGAGCTGATGTGAGAGCTTTTGTTGTAGATGGGAAAGTAGTGGCTTCTATGAAAAGACAAAGTAAAAAAGGCGATTTTAGGTCAAATCTGCATAGAGGGGGAGAAGGCAAAGCCATCGAACTGACTGATCAAGAAATTGAAATGGCAGAAAAAGCGGCTAAGGCTATGAGTCTGCCTATTTGTGGTGTAGATATGCTACAATCTCAAAGAGGACCTCTTATCATAGAAGTAAACTCTTCGCCAGGACTTGAAGGTATTGAAGGAGCTACAAAAGTAGATATTGCAGGAAAAATTATAGAATATGTAGAAAGGAACTATCAAAAAAGCCATGAAGATAAAAAAGATAAAATAGGACTATAATTATATTTTTATCACTTTTTTATGAAAATTTAAAACATTTTTTGTCAAAATGGATTTTATTTAATAAGATTGCTCTATTAACACAACTTTACTGTTATCATTGTATATATTCCCTTTAACCAATAGTTTTATGTCAGAAAACAAAGAATTTGCAGAATTACACGCCGAAGGTAAAGTTTACAAATTACCAATTATTAGAGGTTCTGAAGATGAAAAAGCCATTGATATTGGTAAACTTCGCGATGAATCTGGTTTTATTACACTAGACAGTGGTTACAAAAATACAGGTGCTACAAAAAGTGCTATCACTTTCTTAGATGGAGAAGAAGGTATATTGAGATATAGAGGCTATCCAATTGAGCAACTTGCAGAACACTCTACGTTTTTGGAAGTTGCCTATTTATTGATTTATGGATATTTACCTAAAAAAGAAGAATTAACTAAATTTACTGACGAAATCAGAACGCATACAATGGTTAATGAAGATATGCGTAAAATTTTTGATGGTTTCCCCGTAAATGCTCATCCTATGGGTGTACTCTCTGCCTTGGTAACTTCATTATCAGCATTTTACCCAAAAGCGGTAGGGATGGATATCAAAGATAAACAATATCTTGACCTTACCATTATTCGTATTATTGCTAAATTACCAACCATTGCTACATGGTCTTATAAAAACTCTCAAGGACATCCACTTAATTACCCAAAAAATAGCCTTGACTATTGCTCTAACTTTTTACACATGATGTTTAGTTTGCCTGTAGAAAATTATGAGGTGAACCCAGTTGTAGCAAAAGCTCTTGATAAATTATTAATTCTTCATGCTGACCATGAACAAAACTGCTCAGCTTCAACAGTACGCTTAGTAGGTTCTTCGCATGCAGGTTTATACTCTTCTATTGCAGCTGGTATTGATGCCCTTTGGGGACCTTTGCATGGTGGTGCAAATCAAGAGGTAATTGAAATGCTTCAAGAAATACATGCTGAGGGAGGCAATGTGAAATCGTTTGTTGAAAAAGCGAAAGATAAAAATAGTGGCTTCCGTTTGATGGGCTTTGGACATAGAGTTTACAAGAACTTTGATCCTCGTGCCAAAATCATCAAGAAAGCAGCAGATGATGTACTAAAATCTTTGAATGTAAAAGATCCTCTGTTAGATATTGCAATGGAACTTGAACACGCAGCTCTTAATGACCAATATTTTGTAGACAGAAAACTATATCCAAATGTGGATTTCTATTCTGGTATTATTTACAAAGCTTTGGGTATTCCTGTAAATATGTTTACAGTAATGTTTGCATTGGGACGCTTACCAGGTTGGATTGCTCAGTGGCTTGAAATGAGGCAAAATGGAGAGCCTATTGGCAGACCTCGTCAAGTGTATGTAGGCGAAAAAGTAAGAGATTACATTCCTGTAGAAAAAAGATAAATCCTCAAAAAAACAGCCTGAAAAGGCTGTTTTTTGTTTTATAGTTTACAAATAGCTTTAAAACAAAGTATTTATTTGTTTTTTAGGCAGAACATTATAAATTTGGCAAACTTTAGTAATAAAACGTTTATTAATCTAAATGAATAAAATCTTATCTGTGATAGTAGCATTGGGAATGGCTACTGTCAGTTTTGCTCAGCAACTCACACCATCCAATGGTGAAACGAAACATGAAAAAAATACTGTTTACTACTTCAAAAATGCTACTATTTGGGTGGATTACCAAACCAAACAAGAAAATGCAACATTACTTGTTCGCAATGGTATGATAGAAGGAGTAAATATTCCTGCACCTAAAGAGGCTACAGTGATAGATTTACAAGGAAAACATATTTATCCTTCATTCATTGATATGTATTCTGATTATGGAATGCCTGAAGTAAAGCCAGCAGGATTCTCTCCATCCCCACAATACGAAACCAACAAGAAAGGAGCTTTCTATTGGAATCAGACTGTACAAGCAGAAGTAAAAGCAGCAGAAATTTTCAAAGCTGATGATAAAAAAGCAGAAGAACTACGCAAATTAGGTTTTGGAACTGTACTTACACACCAACAAGATGGCATTGTAAGAGGTTCTGGAACGCTTGTAAGCTTACACAATGATAAAGAAAACAGCTTGATTCTAAAAAATCAGGCATCAGGGCATTTGGCATTACGCAATGGTAGCTCTCGTCAAGAGTTTCCAAGCTCTTTGATGGGTAGAATAGCCCTTATTCGTCAGGTGTACTTGGATGCTGACTGGTATGCTCAATATAAAGGTACAGATAAAGAAATGAACTTATCTTTGGAGGCATTTAACCAAATGAAAGGTTTACCTCAAATTTTTGAAGCAAATGGTAAACTTAACATCTTAAGAGCAGATAAAATTGGAGATGAATTCGGAAAGCAGTATATTTTCAAAGGTAGTGGTGATGAGTACCAACGTTTAGATGAAATCAAGGCAACAAAAGGTTCTCTTATTATTCCTCTCAATTTCCCTGATGCTTATGATGTAGAAGACCCTTTGGATGCTGTGATGGTGAGCCTTTCCGAAATGAAACATTGGGAATTAGCTTCTTACAATGCTAAAATGCTTGCAGATGCAGGAGTAAACTTTGCATTTACTTCATCAGATCTAAAAAATCGTTCGTCTTTCCTTGCAGCACTACGCAAAGCAACAGAAGTAGGTTTGGATAGAAAAATTGCTTTAAAAGCTCTTACTTTTACACCAGCTCAACTTTTAGGTGTAGAAAATCAATTAGGAAGTCTTAAAAAAGGTATGATTGCTAATTTTATCATTACATCCAAAGACCTTTTTGAAAAAGATGCTATCATGTACGAAAACTGGGTACAGGGTAATAGACATATTTTATCAGATTGGGGACTCTCTGATATAAGAGGTATTTATAAATTACAAGTTGGGACTCAAAATTTCGAGTTATTCATTGAGGGTGATATGGTGAATCCCAGCTACAATATCAAAATAGCTACTGATACCAACAAAATAGCAGCAAAGGCACAGAGAAATAAAGATTTAATTAGTCTTTCTTTCAATCCTGAAAAAAATAAGCCAGCCAACCAAATCCGTTTGAGTGGTTGGATAAAAGACAAAACTTTGCAAGGCGATGGACAGCTGCCTGATGGGACACCAGTAAAATGGCAAGCTAATTTTTCTGCAAATGCTCCTGAAAAGAAAACTCCAGAATCCAAAAAAGATGATAAAAAGGAAGAAATAGGAAAAGTGATTTATCCTTTTGTAGCTCATGGCTCTGAGCAAAAAGCTCGTCAGGAGTTAATCTTAATTAAAAATACAACTGTTTGGACAAATGAGCAAGATGGCGTTTTACAAAACACAGATGTACTTTTGAAAGATGGAAAAATTGCTAAAATAGGTAAAAACCTTTCAGAAAAAGATGCAAAAGTAATTGATGGGACGGGCAAACACCTAACAGCAGGTATTATTGATGAACACTCACACATTGCACTCAGTGCTGTTAATGAAGGCTCACAGTCTGTAACTGCTGAAGTACGCATGTATGATGCTGTCAATTCAGAAGATATTAATATTTACAGAAACCTTTCTGGTGGTGTGGTAGCTGCTCAATTGTTGCATGGTTCTGCAAATTCTATTGGAGGGCAATCAGCTCTTGTAAAACTTAAATGGGGCGAATCGCCTGAAGCAATGCGTATTACTTGGGCTGATGGATTTATCAAATTTGCATTGGGTGAAAACGTAAAACAAGCAAACTGGGGCGACTATTACACAATCCGCTTCCCTCAGTCACGTATGGGTGTGGAACAAGTAATGGTAGATGCCTTTACAAGAGCCAAAGAATACGAAAAAGCAATGCAAGATGCAGGAAAAGATAAGAAAAACCCTAAAATTTTTAGAAGAGATTTAGAATTGGATGCTTTAGTTGAGATTTTGAATAAAAAACGTTTTATTACTTGTCACTCTTATGTGCAATCTGAAATCAATATGTTGATGAAAGTTGCAGAGAAGTTTAACTTTAAAGTGAATACTTTCACACATATTTTGGAAGGCTATAAAGTAGCTGATAAAATGGCTCAACATGGTGCAGCAGGCTCTACATTTGCAGACTGGTGGGGTTATAAAAATGAGGTAAAGGAATCTATTCCTTTCAATGCAGCCTTAATGAGTAGAGTGGGTGTGGTAGTAGCTATCAACTCTGATGATGCTGAAATGAGTAGAAGACTAAACCACGAAGCTGCCAAGGCAGTAAAATATGGAGGAATTTCAGAAGAAGAAGCTTTAAAAATGATTACACTGAATCCTGCTAAAATGCTTCATTTGGATAGTAAAATGGGAAGTATCAAGGTAGGAAAAGATGCAGATGTGGTTTTATGGTCTGATAATCCTCTTTCTGTATATGCAAAAGCTGAAAAAACAATTGTGGAAGGAACTATTTACTTTGATATTGAAAAAGATGCTCAAGCAAGAGAATATATTAAGAAGGAAAGAGCAAGACTAACACAAAAAATGATAGGTGCAAAAGCTGGAGGGGCTACCTCACAACGTCCTCAGCCTCGTAAACAACATATTTGGCATTGTGAAGATATGCACGAACAAGAAGAAGAATAACAAAAGCCGTCATTTAGACGGCTTTTGTTATATTATAGTAATTCAGTTATTTTAGTTTTTCTAACATTTCGTTGGTTAGTGACTCAGATGTTACACCATAACCATTGATTAAAATACCTTTTAACTTGTACTTTTCAGAAGAAATAGCATAAATAATGCTCTCTTCAGAGGGGTCCGTATTTCCATCAAAACGAAAGAATTTATCAATATGGAATTCATCATGAAAAATTTTATATTGACCACTTCTACATTCGATGCAATTTTGTTTGAGATTAAAATCTTCGTTATAACCTTCATTACGAAGACCATTAATGGCTTCTATTAAATTACTGTAATTTTCCATAATCTAATTTTTAAGCTTGAGTTATTTTAAATTGCTTGAGATTTAAGTTTTTAGTATTACAAAGGATTTAAAATACCCATTTCTCCACGTTGTAATCTTTTTTGTGTTTCTAACATTTGTTCTTGTGTTGTCATTACGAAAGGACCTCCATATACAATAGGCTCATAATGAGGTGTACCAGATACAAATATAAAATTTGCAATTGTATTTTTTGTACTTATATATATTTTGTTTCCTTCTTTTTCAAAAGTTATCATAGAAATTGCTGGAATTTCTCTATCAGCAATCGTAATTTCACCTGAAATTAGATAGACAAATGCCATTTCTTGAGCATCAAATTCTATTGAACTATTAGGCTGTAAAGTTACGTCTAATATAGCTGTTTTGGTAACCAACTCAATAGGTGATTTCAAGCTTTCAAATTCACCTTGTACTATTCTTACAAAAACTTGTTCATTTTTAAATTCTGGAACATCTTTAGAAAAAGCATGAAATGCCTTTGGTTCTACTAAACGATCTTTATCTGCATGATTTATCCAAATCTGAAAACCATGACAATCCACGCCATTTATGCTGGGTACTTCGTCGTGTTTCACACCACTGCCTGCTTGTGTAACATGAATACCACCAGGTTCAATGATGCTTTTATCTCCAAGGCTATCTCTGTTCAAAAATGAGCCTTTACTATCAGGCATCATGTAAGTCATTACTGAGACTCCTGCATGTGGATGTGGTCCAAAAATTGGTCTATCCATGTGGAATTCTGTAAACACCAAAAATGGTTCAAAATCAAATTCGGCATGAAACATATCTACAGATTTGAGTCCGACAGCATTTTGTTTAAAATACTGATTCTTTATTTTTTTAATTTGCTTTTGCATAATCATATCCTTTTAGAATAAAAATCCTTGTTATTTACTTGGTAAGCCATTTGTTAAATAATTTTGTGATTTGAGGCATTGCAATGAAAATCATGAATGGGACTAAAATGATAGACATTACAAATGTTCTTAATAAGACGTGAAGTTGACCAAGCCAATTACCCAATAAAATTGAAATCACTGAGATGGTTGGATAAATTACGAGCCATACTAAAACTGCCATTTTCCATTTTTTTGGTTGTTTCATATTCTTTTAAATTTTGATAATACAAAGGTATGAGTATCAAAAAAATTATGAAAGGGCAGAATATCGGCTTGTATAGTCAAAAAGTCGGAAAAAGATTTTTAGAGATTATGACGGTAAGTAATAGGCGAAATACCAGACAAGTTTTTAAAGAATTTTCCAAATGTAGATGCATCTGGAAAGTTGAGCAAATCTGCTATTTGGGTAATTTGTAAATTGGGATGAGTTAATAAAACTTTTGATTCTAATAATAACAGTTCATCAATCCAATCGCCAGCTGTTTTGCCTGTTTCTTGCTTGATGGTTTCGGTTAAGTGTTTGGGAGTTACAAATAAACTATCAGCATAATATTTTACTTTTCGTTCTTTTCTAAAATTTTCATTTACTAATTTCTTAAACTCATTGGTGAGTTGTTGTCCTCTTGTTTGTTGAAAGTTTTTTGTAAAATGTATACCAACAAATATTTTCTGATACTCAAAAAGAAGAATATTGATATAACTTGCGATGATTTCATTTTTATAAGGATGAAGCAAATTGCTATTTATTTTGATATTTTGTAAAATTGGAAATATTGAACAGATTTCATTTTCACTAAAATAATTCACATGCTTGGTATTGAGTTCAAAAAAATCAAATTGTTCAAGATGATATTGATTTGAGAAATGTTTGATTAAAAAGTCTTTGGTAAAAAAAACAGTCATGGTCTCAAAATCATCAGACACATTTAGCCATTGTTTTATCACAAGTGGTGACATTGCAATAATACTGTTTTTTTGCACTTCGTAACTTTCAAGGTTAGCATAAAGACTTGCCTGCCCTGATGTACAAATAGCCAAACCAAAATAATTACTTCGATAAGGCGTATTGAGGCGACTTTTTAAGAAGCTTAATTTTTTGTCTGTAAAAAAGACTTCTGTACTTACCACACCCTGATTTACTTCTTCAATATGGTATGTAGGAATTTGGTTCATTTATAATTGTTTTAAATACTCATTTTTTAAATTCTTTAATTCTTTAAAAATAGTTTTTCGTTGTTCAATAAGGTTATTGAGCAGACTGGGTTTTTTATAAAAAAGCCTTACAGATTGCCAATTGATTTTAAATTTCTCCCAAAGAGCCACATACCACAATACAAAATAACCCAACAAAGAAAGCAACACAACAATAGCCAATACCCACCACATATTTTGTGTAAAATGCCAAATTAAATAAGCACTAACTCCATAAGCAATTGGAAATGTAAATATACCAATCATCATCATCAGGGGAGCTTTAAAGGTAATATCTGTACTAATCAGGCGAGCTATTTTGGAAGGTAATATGTAAGGAAGATAATTGCCTACAAGACCAGCCACATACAAAGGTAATCCCAGAATAAGAAGAAAAATACTTCCAATAAAATAGCCAAGGATAGATTTTTTATGAGAACTCTGAAAAACCTCATCACTCAAGCCCAATACCGAAAGATTTTCCAAATAATTATCAGTTTGAATACGTAAATTTTTAAAGTACTGATGATCTTTTTGCTCGAAATATTTTACTCCTTCTACAATTTCTTTCACTACAATAAATTCTTCATATTTTCTTTCAGACAAATTAAACTCATTAAAAAGAGTATTTTTGTAAATTTTTTCAATGTTAGAAATCAAAATATCTTGCTCTTCGTCTTCTGTAACAACAATCAGTTTAGAAATCTCCTCTTCGATTTCTTTGGTAAGAGTTTCAATTGTTTCAAAATTTTCAGGATTATAAATATTTTTATATTTAGTGAGTAAAATAGGCTCACCAACATTGACAAAAACTTCACTTCTAAATTTATCAGCATCAGAATAATTGATACCAATGGGTACAATTTTAAGTCCTAAAGAGAAATTATTCTCATATTCTGCTCCCAAAGCAATACGAGCTGTTCCTGTTTTAATTTCTCTCAAACGTCTCTCTATAATACTTGTCCCTTCAGGGAAAATGAGCAATGTTCCTTTTTGAGCTAAAAAATCATAACATTTTTGAAAACTCATTTTATTAAGTTCTGCTTGTGAAATAGGTTTGTCTGATTTATCGGTTTTTCGATAAATCGGAATCATATTGAAAAATTTAAAAATAGGACGAGTAAATTTATTGAATACTGAGCCATTAGAAAGGAAATGGACTCTTTTTTTGCTTAATACAGCAATAATACTGGGATCCATGAAAGTATTAGGGTGATTCGCTACATAAATAATGGGTTCTTCAATATTTAATAAGTATTTGTTATGTACTTGCAAACGTTTAAAAAATATTTTTAAAGCAAGTTGTACAATAGGACGAAGAAGAAAGTACAGCATAGAAGGTAAATTAAAGCAAATATGTTACATCGTATAGAATAAAAAAATATATAATAAGAGTAAAACTGTTTTATTGGAATATGGTTGCTCTTGTTAAGATATAATAATATTTCAATATATATATTTTCTCAAAAATACAAAACATCTGTAGATATTACATGGGTATTGTAAGCATAAATATTTTCATATAATTTTACCAAGTTTTATTTGACACTATAATTGTACCTTTTATGAGTTTTTCACTTAAAAAAACACTAACAACATGGGTATTGTACATTTGTTGTTTGGTTGTTCTTGCAGACCCCTACCAAGATGCATGGCAAGCTATTAGAGAAAATAATTTGCCAATAGCCAAAGAATTATTAATAAAAGCTATGCAAAATCCACAAACTCGTGTGGATGCTTGTATGACCCTTATCTTAATTGAAAACAATGAGAGAGATATGGGCAATTCTTTCAAATATTTTTATGAGCTATACCAGTCAGGCATTGACTTAAACCCTTACATTTATGCCAAATGGTTTGATAAAAGTGTTTTAGGAGAGTATGGCAAAAAAGATGCAAACAATTTAAAACTTCTCAACAGTTTACTCAAAGACCCTAAAATTCATCCATCTATCACTACCAGCTTGTATTATATGTTGGGTTTACATTGGATGTATAGTAACAAATTAGATAAATCTTTGGAAGAGTGGAAAAAGATTTATGCAATCAATCAATGGCAATTTGTGGGGCCTTTTGATAATGTATCTGGAAGTGGTTTTGATAAACCATATTTGCCTATTACTTCTCCTGAACCAAATAAAGAATTTATTTCATCCAATGGAGCTAAAATATCGTGGTTTACACCTAAATATATAGACAATGATGGCTGGATTACAACAAGTCATTACATTCCACAATCAACAGCCGTTGTATATGCTCAGTCATTTGTATATGTTCCAGAAGATACAGACGCTATTGTGGCAACTGGAGCAGTAGGTTCATTAAAGGTGTGGATTAATGATGCGTTGTTTATTTCAGAAGAAGAAGAGAGAAGAACAGAGTTAGATATTTACAAAGCTCCTTGTAAGTTAAAAAAAGGCTATAATAGAGTTTTAGTGCAGTTGGGATACGTAGGACAAGATTATGCTAATTTTATTGTGAGGCTTACAGATAAGCAACTACAACCTATTCAGGGAATTACATATAGCAATCAATTGCAATCTTATACCAGCAATAAAAATGAAGAAAAAGTTTCTCAGATACCCCATTTTTCAGAAGAATTCTTTAAAAAGAAAATAGAAGAGCAACCTGAAAATCCAATCAATTACTTATTGCTTTCACAGGCTTATCGCCGTACGAAAAAAATAACAGAAGCTCGTTCTATCATTCAAAAGATATTCCAAAAAGATCCTAATAACTTACTTATCAGAACAGAATATCTCATGATTCTGATAGACACCAAAAACAGAACGGAGTTTTTGAAAGAATTAAATGATTTCAAAGAAAAATATCCTGACTCTTATTTTACCATGTATTTGAATTATGAGCAACTCGTAGATGAAGAAAAATACACAGAAGCTGAAGAGAAATTAGAAAAACTTATTGATAAACATGGCGAAAGAGAAGAATTGGCGGAGAAAAAATTGAGATTATTAGGACTTCTTAAAAAAGACAGGGAGTTTTTGAGCTTGGCTTATACCTGCTATAAAAAATACCCAGATAATTCTTTATTTACATATTATCATTTTCTTATCCAACAACAAGTCAATAAGGATAAAAGAGAAAATATCAAAATATATGAGAATTTTTTGAAGAATAACTATCATTATGAGATGATGGTAAATTTAGTGAGTTTGTATTTTCAACAAAGTATGCCTCAAAAAGGAGTAAAATTGCTTGAAAAAATGGAAAAACACATGCCTCAACAACCAGAGCATGTCGAAAAGCTTGGAGATTACTACTACGCTATCAAAGACTACCCAAAAGCATTGGAGTATGCCAATAAAAACTTGGCTCAGTCGCCCTATCGTTCAAGAAATTGGCTAGATTATGCTCTTATCAAACAAATGCAAAATCAAAAAGAAGAAGCATTAGAGGCTTATAAAAAGGCTTTGTATTTCAATCCTAACGACTATAAAACAAGAGAAAAAATCAGAACTTTAGAAAACAAAACAAATTTAGAAAGTGTGTTTCCTAATGAAGATTACTATACTATTATTAAAAATGGTGCATTAAAACCTGAATACAAAGACTATGACTGGTATTATTTATTTGATGAAAAAAATAAAATCATTTACCCTGAAGGAGGTTCGCAAACTTATACCACCATTATTGTAAGAGTCTTGAATCAGAAAGGAGTGGATTATTGGCATCAGATGAATATTGGTTATAATGAATATTCCGAAAGAATTTTAATTGAGAAGGCTGAATTGATAAAGAAAAATAATGCTAAAATCAATGCAGAAACCAGTGGTAATCAGGTTGTTTTTCCTAATTTGGAAATAGGAGATGTAATTTTAATAAGATATAAAACTGAAACTTATTTCAGAGGACGCTTTGCTAAAGATTTTTGGGATACATATAATTTTTCATCTTTTGTACCTTCAGAATTAACAAGATATTCGCTGTTGATGCCTAAAGAAAGAAAGTTTGAATATAAAGTATTCAATAGTGATTTAAAACCAGAAATTAAAGAGGTAGATGAATTCAATTTGTATGTTTGGGAAGATAAAAATGTAAAGGCTGTTAAATCTGAGAAATATGGACAACTTATGCAAAATTCTGAAAAGTTATTACAAATCTCAACACTTAATAGCTGGCAGGATTTGGCATCATGGTATGCGGATATCTCTGCATTTCAGGCAAAATCAGATTTTGAAGTAGAACAAGCATTTGAGGTTATTTTTCCAAATGGAATAGAGAAAATCTCAAAATTGGATAGAGCCAAAATGATTTATGAGTATATCCTCAAAAACATTCAGTACAGTTCTATTTCATTCAGACAAAGTGCTTATGTTCCCCAAAAAGCATCAAAAACGCTTTCAACAAAATTGGGTGATTGTAAAGATGTTTCTACGCTGTTTGCTGCCTTAGCTCGAAAAGCTGATATACCTGTAAATTTACAGTTGGTAAGTACCAAAGATAATAATGAAAGTGCATTGCCATTACCTGCTCTATTATTTAACCATTGTATTGTAAAAGCTAATATTGATGGTAAAACATATTATTTGGAACTTACAGATCCTTATTTGCCTTTTGGAGCTTTGCCTTGGAGTGTAGATAGATCTTCTATCTTAAACATTCCTTTTGCAACCAGTGAAAATCAAGCGGAAAATAAAATTGAAATATTGACAACTGCACTCAATAAAAATACTGTTTATCGACTTAAAAACATTAAAATAGAGAATAATA
The DNA here is from genome assembly GCA_001281695.1 of bacterium 336/3. NCBI lineage: Bacteria > Pseudomonadati > bacterium 336/3. The sequence continues at coordinate 1,777,999 of LJIE01000001.1, forward strand.
ACCTCATTTGTGATGTAAAGAATATCAAAACGGGTGCTGTAGGAGCAAGAATGAGAAGTGACTTTATCAATGAAAATGAAGAAAAAAGAAAGGAAGAAATTTCTAATAGTATTTCAACAGACTATAAGAATCCTGTTTCCCTAACATCTCTGGAGTTTGAGAATATTGAAAAAGTAACAGATACATTGAAATACAACTATAAATATGTTGTAAAAAATGAAATAGCAGAAATAGGAGCCTTAAAAGTTTTAAAAGTGCCATATTCTGTCAGACATGGGCGTATAGATGTATTTACAGAAGAAACAAGAAATTCTCCAATCGATTATAGTTATTTTGAAGATGTAGATGTATATATCGAGGATATAACTGTTCAAACACCTCAAGGAACAACTCTTGTAGATATTCCTAAAGATGTGACCATCAATGCTGATTTTATGAAATTTGAGCTAAAGTTTACAAAAGTAAATCCTCAAACATTAAAAGTTTACAGAAAAGTGACAAGTAATAAATATGTAATTATACCAGCTAAGGATTATATGAAGTTTAAGGACATTTTAACAGAAATTAATAATATAGAAAATAAATATATTACTTATAAGTAATTACAAAATCAAAAGAGCCTTCTAAATATGAAGGCTCTTTTGATTTAATAGACTAATTAGGAATATTTTGTTTTTGTTGTTCCTCCAATATTTTTCTTTCAGTTTCTTGCTGTACTCTAAATAAAGAATCTTGAACTCTTTGTAGTCGAATCAACTCTATTTTTTGTTGTAAACTGGCTAACGATTGTCTGCTGATAATATTATCAGGTTCTTGCTGAATAGCTTTTTTATAAAAATCTATAGCTAAATTCTTTTTATCTAAAAACTCATGACAATTGCCAATATAATAATTGATTTTTGGTAAATCCGTTTTGTAACGGTAGGTATTTTCAAAAAGAGTAAGAGCTTCTTGATATTTACCTGCCTTCCAAGCCTGAATACCAAGTTGATAGGAAGCTTTATAAAATGTATTGTTGAGCTGATATGCTTTGAAATAATATTTTTGAGCACTATCTATTTCTTTTAAATTCTGATAAGCAATAGCTATTTCTAAAAGTAAACTATCATATTTAGGTTTCAAATACAAGCCTTTTTTTGCCCATAAAATAGCCTTTTCAGATTTTTCATGATAATTATACAATCCTGAAATGTGTAAATAAACTTCGACCAAGTCTGGATTAAATGATAATGCTTTTGTAAAATGTGAAAAAGCTTCTGTAGTGTCATTTTGTGTAGTAGCCCATCTTCCTTGCCAATAATATACTTGGGGATTATTGGGGTAGATATTGATGGTCTTCGAAATAAGTTTAGAGGCTAAAATGCTATCTTTCAGATCAATAGATGACTGTAAACCAAATAAAAGAATAGGCAAAGCTTGTGGTTCTAATCTATAAGCTTCTTTCCACGATTTTTGAGATTGAGCAAATTGTTTACTTTTGTATTTACTCTGAGCTTCTAAAAGATATAACTTCCAGTTAGGCTCAATAATAATAGCTTTTTGTAAATAATTTTCTGTTTTTGAATATTCTTTTTTATGATAATGCCATAAAGCTAATTTATATAGAATCTCTACATTATCAGGGTCATCGTCCAAAGCATTTTGTAAAGCTTGCAAAGAACTAATTGAAGAAAATGCCTCAATATCTGTATTTTCTCGAATTTTTAAATTTTTTGTATTTTCATTACACGAAAACAAACTGATAGCTATTATCAAAAATATCAAAATCTTCTGCATTGTTTCTTTATTTCACGCAAATTAGGTTTTTTATTAATGAAGCAGAAACTTCACATGATTTTTTTTGCAAAAATCATGTGTATATGTTAATATCGGGGTCTAGTGCTAAAAAACTCAAGTATCACTCAATATCAAAAATACCATACGCCTAACATTTAAGATATGGAATCCTTAAAGAATCTTCAAAAAATTTTAGTGGCTAATCGTGGAGAAATAGCCATTCGTATCTTTAGAGCTGCGTCTGAACTCAGAATACGTACAGTAGCTGTTTATACATACGAAGACCGTTATTCTCTGCATCGTTTTAAAGCTGATGAAGCCTATCAAATAGGCAAAGACGATGAGCCTCTTCGTCCATATCTTGATGTTGAAGAAATTATTACATTGGCAAAAAAAGTAAAAGCTGATGCAATTCACCCTGGTTATGGTTTCCTTTCTGAAAATGTAATTCTCGCCCGTCGTTGTAGAGAGGAAGGTATCATCTTTGTAGGTCCTCAGCCTGAAGTAATGGAAGCTTTGGGGGATAAAATAGCTTCTAAAAAAATAGCTATTTCAGCAGATGTGCCTATTATTCAGGATAATAAAGAGCCTATAGTTACTTTTGATGTGGCTCTCAAAGAAGCCAAACGCATAGGCTTTCCTATAATGCTTAAAGCTTCTGCAGGTGGAGGAGGACGTGGTATGCGTGTAGTACGCAACGAATCAGATTTAGAAAAAGCTTATAATGAGGCTAAAGGTGAAGCTGGTCGCTCTTTTGGAGATGATACCGTTTTCATTGAAAAGTTCATAGAAAATCCTAAGCACATAGAGGTACAAATTATGGGGGATAATTATGGAAATATTGTCCACCTCTATGAAAGAGATTGTTCTGTTCAACGCCGTTTTCAGAAAGTTGTGGAAGTAGCACCTTCGTTTTTAGAACAAAAAACCAAAAACAAACTCTACGATTACGCTTTACGCATCTGTAAAAAAGTAAATTATAACAATGTAGGAACAGTAGAATTTTTGGTAGATGCTGATGAAAATGTTTACTTTATTGAGGTAAATCCTCGTATTCAGGTAGAACACACCATTACAGAAGAAATTACAAGAGTTGATATTGTTCGTTCACAAATCCTGATAGCCAAAGGGCATCGCCTCTCGGACCCTGAAATTTGGATTCATAAGCAAGAAGACATTGTGGCTCGTGGTGTGGCTATTCAATGCCGAATTACCACCGAAGATCCTCTCAACGATTTCAAACCTGACTTTGGAACAATCGTAGAATATAGAAATGCAGCAGGTTTTGGAATTCGTTTGGATGAAGGAAGTACATACCCTGGTGTAAAAATCTCTCCATTCTTCGACTCCATGCTTGTAAAAGTTTCAGCTTCAGGTAGAACGCTCAAAGGTACAGCACAACGTTTGAGTAGAGCTTTACGAGAATTTAGAATCAGAGGTGTAAAAACCAATATTGGTTTTGTGGAAAATGTGATCAATCACCCAACATTCCAAAGTGCAAAAGCAACGGTTAGCTTTATTCAAGATCATAAAGAACTTTTCAAAATCCCTAAAAAATTCGATAGAGGAACCAGAGCTTTGCGTTTCTTGGCAAATGTAATTGTTAATGGTAACCCTGATGTTAAATTCAAAGATGATTCAAAAACTTTTGTAAAGCCACATATTATTGATTATGAACGCCTTGAAGTGCCTAAAAAAGGTACAAAGCAAATTTTAGAAGATTTGGGTAGAGAGGGTTTTAGCAAATGGCTTAAAAATGAGCAGAAAATTTATTATACAGATACAACTCTCAGAGATGGGCACCAATCGCTTTTGGCTACACGCATGCGTACCAAAGATATGATTCCTTATGCTGAGGCAATGGCGTATCATTTTCCACAAACATTTTCTTTGGAAATGTGGGGTGGTGCTACTTTTGATGTGGCTCTCAGATTTTTAAAGGAATGCCCTTGGAAACGCCTGCAATTTATCCGAAAAGCAGCCCCTAATATCCTAATGCAAATGCTTTTGCGTGGTGCAAACGGTGTGGGTTATAAGGCATATCCTGATAATTTAATTGAAAAATTTATTGAAAAGTCAGCAGAAAATGGAATAGATGTTTTTAGGATATTTGATTCTTTAAATTGGATTGAAAATCTTAAAACAAGTATCGAAGCAGTTGGAAAATATACCAACAGCCTTGCTGAGGCTTCTATCTGTTATACAGGTGATTTACTCAATAAAGATGAGAAGAAATATACTCTGCAATATTATCTGGATTTTGCAAAACGCCTAGAAGACGCAGGAGCTCATATTCTTGCCATCAAAGATATGGCGGGGCTTCTAAAACCTCATGCTGCCGAACTTTTAGTTTCAAAACTCAAAGAAACGGTTTCATTACCAATTCATTTACATACCCATGATACAGCATCTATTCAGGCAGCAACTTATCTGAAAGCTATTGAAGCAGGAGTAAATATAGTAGATGTTTCGATTGCTGCGATGTCAGGTACAACATCACAACCCAATTTTAATTCAGTGTTGGCCATGATGCAAGGGCATCCAAGAGAAAATCACTATGATTTAGCCAAGCTTAATGAACTTTCTAAATATATTGAAGGGGTTAGACAGGTATATTATCCTTTTGAATCAGGTATGCAAGCAGGTTCGGCAGAAGTGTATGAACACGAAATGCCTGGAGGACAATATACAAATCTAAAAGCTCAAGCAGAATCTGTGGGAGTAGGGGATAAATTTGAACAAGTTGTTAAAAATTACCAAGACGCCAATAAACTTTTTGGAAACGTTATCAAAGTTACTCCAAGCTCTAAAGTAGTGGGCGATTTTGCTTTGTTTATGACAGCCAATGGCTATAATGCTGAGGATATTATGCAAAAAGGGCATAATATTTCGTTCCCTGAATCTGTAAAAGAGTTTTTTAGAGGAGAATTAGGGCAACCTTATGGCGGTTTTCCTGAAGAATTGCAAAAAATGGTTTTGAAAGATGAAAAACCTTTTACTGATAGACCCAATGCTCATTTAAAACCTATTGATTTTGAAACAGAATTTGAAGCATTTAAAGAAAAATATGATGAAAATTTCTTAGATTTCTTATCATATCAACTTTATCCTAAAGTGTTTGATGAGTATTTTGCTCATGTTCAAGATATGGGAGAGGTGTATTATTTACCTACATCTTCGTTTTTCTTTGGATTGAAAGCTGGGGAAGAAATTTTGGTACAGATAGATGAAGGAAAAACCTTGCTTATTAGAATGGTAAGTATCACGAATGCTGATGAAAATGGTATCAGAGCTGTTTATTTTGAACACAACGGACAAACCAGACGTATTCGTGTGATAGATAATTCCTTAAAAAGTTTACTCAAAACCAATGCAAAAGCTGTAGGGGAGAATCAAATAGGCTCACCATTGCAAGGGAAAATTTCTCAGGTGAAAGTAAAAGAGGGAGATAAAGTGCAAGTTAATACACCTTTGTTTATCATAGAAGCCATGAAAATGGAAAGTATTATTACAGCTACCAAAGAGGCAACTGTTAAACAAATTCATTTGCCTTCAGGCTCTATTGTGGAGCAAGGTGACATGGTTATTGAATTAGAATAAAGCATACAAAAACAAGGAGAAATCAAAGTTTCTCCTTGTTTTAAAAAAATAGAAACTATGAAAATCTTAATAAATTATATGATACTATTGCTTTTGCTTGCATGCAAAAGTAAAGAACAAGCTGATAATGAGATAATTTGGAGTAATGTCCAAAAAAACGATAAAAAAATGCCTGAACCTCAGACAGGAGATTGGCTTTTTTATCATAAAGAAAAGGGGCAAACTTTTGAAGAGTACAAAAAAATCAAATATGTAACACCTACTTCAACAAGAAATGTAATTTATGTGTTGCCTATTGGCAATTTTGATGCAAAACAAAACGAACTGATTCAACACACTTCTGAATATTTAGAGATATTTTTCAACCTGAAAGTTAAACGTTATAAACCTATTTCAGATAGTATTATCCCTGCAAATGCCCGCAGAATATCTGCTTTTGATATAGAACAACTATGGGCTTCTTATATTCTAAACCCTTTCTTGAAAAAACGCTTACCAGAAGATGCTATTGCTTTCATAGCCATCACAGAAAAAGATTTATATCCAGAGCCTTCTTGGAATTTTGTATTTGGTTTGGCAACTAATAATTTAGGAGTAATGTCTATTTACCGATTATTAGAAAATGAAGATTATACCCTATGTTTAGAAAGACTTATCAAGGTAATTGCTCATGAGATGGGACACATGTTTTCAGTGAGCCATTGCACCCATGCTATGTGTTTAATGAATGGAAGTAATACGATGGAAGAAACAGACAAACAGCCCAATAGATTGTGTTCAGAGTGTTTGAAAAAACTATCATGGAATCTGAAATTTAATGATAGAGAACGACTGCAACGTATGGCAAGCTTCTTTAAAAAACATGGCTTGACCATCGATTATGAACTTATCCAAAAAGATTTAGAATAAATATGGAATTCAATAGACCTAATTTACTTGTTGTTTGTGGAAAAAATAAAAAAAGAAGCAGAACAGCAGAATTTATATATAAAAATGATGACAGATTCCATATTCGTTCTGTTGGTCTAAGCCCTAAAAGCATCCGAAAAATTACAGAAAAAGATGTTGAATGGGCTGATTTAATTTTGGTAATGGAAAGAGAACAAAGTAAACATATCAAAGATATTTATCATTATCTGCAAATACCCTCTATCGAAGTTTTAAACATCCCTGATGAGTTTGAGTTTATGGATGAGGAGCTTATCGAAATATTAAATGAAAAAATTGAACCTATTATAGAAAAATATTTAGCATAAGTTTGCCTATTTTGATAGATTTTAAATAAATTTGAACATTAGAAATTTTCTTTCATATAATTCATAGGTAATTTCAATGAAATATATTTTATTTATTATATCTCTTTTCATTTTACATGATAGTTATAGTCAAGATTCTATAGCTTGTCGTAAAGCAATTGAATCCTTAGAGCCTAATTATCAGGGTGTTACTTCTAAAGGGAATCCGTATAGTATCAGAGCTATTAAAAATAAAAAACGATGGGTCATTATCTTAACAGATAGCTCTACCATCAGTGTCTTTCATAAAGTAAAAGATAGTTTAATTAAAAAAGAAAACATCAATCGAGATAATTTATGCATGATTGTCTCAAAAGGATGGATAAAACGTCATAAAGAACCTACTTTGTTATTAGATTTGACACTTTTTGGTTATTATAAATTTACAAAAGATGGTAGGAAAATGTATAATGCCTTAAATATTGGGAATGAATTTGAAAAAATCAATGGAATTGGTAAAAGCGTATTGTTGGTATTGGCTGCTCCATTTAAAATATTTGGAAAGAAAAATAGAAAGATGAAAGAAATGCAAAAAGAACTGAACAAGATGAAACAACAACAACAACAAATAGAGAAAAATAAAAAAGAGGTGGATAAAATGGAAAAAAATATTGATAAAATTAATAAAAGCTAAGATAAAACCATGATTGATTTTCTAAAGAAAAAAATATCTTTTGCTACTTTCATTTTATTTACTTGGGGCTTCCTTCTAGGAAGTGCAACCATTTGTTATACAATAGGATCTATTAGCTTGTTAGTTTATCATGTTCCTGCAAAGGAGTTCCCAGCTGCTTTTATGTTATTGGGAGTGATAATGCTTATTTTTTCGTTTATATTCAATTACTTACAGCGATATTTATCTTTTTTAAGTTTAGCCTTTATTATTTTATTATTTTTTATAATTGGAACATCGTGGGTATATTACAATTTAGGAACAACATTACATTATTATGCTGTTTTTGTAGGATTCGCATTTTTTCCTATTTTTTCAACAGTTGCCCAAACTCTCTTTTGGGGTGTTTTCAACCGATTATTTAATCTCAATGATTCTAGAAGATTTACCAATCGTTTAGGGGCAAGTTTATATTTCTCTGGAATTATATTTTCATTTATAACAATTTTATTCTTAAAGACAAGCTTTTTTAAACCAGAGTACCTTATTTTAGGTTCTTCTATTCTATTTTTGCTAAGTCTTTTTCCAATTAGAGCTATCAGAGGGCTTAAATTTAGTCAATCTTTGACACTCAACGCCCAAATTATTCATGCAGAAAATAATTTTAAGAAACTCATTAATAACCCATATTTTACTTCTATTGCCTTATTCATAGTTGTAAGTACTCTAATTACAATTTCAATTGATTATTTATTTATAGGAATAGCCAAAGACAGATATCTTAAAGATATTCCAGAAATTGTACAATTTGTTTCTATTGCATTCATAGCTATATTTTCATTGAGCTTTTTAGTGAAAGTTTTTTTATACCAAATCATTTTATACAGATTAGGTCCTCGATTTATTCTTTTTATCATGCCTATTTTAGTAGGTAGTTTTGTGCTGGTATTATTCTTAGTGGCAATTTTTACAGGTTATTCAATTAAATCAGAACGTTTCTTTTTGTTCTTTGTGATAGCTGCTATTACAAAAATCCTTAATGACGTATTAAAAGATGCTATTGAAACACCTATCTATAAGGCTTACTTGTTGCCAATTAATATCAAACTACGCTTTGATACCCAAATTAAGTTAGAAGGTATCATGAAAGGAATAGCTATTATAGTAGCAGGAGGAGGGATTTGGCTACTTGAAAAAGTACCTTTTTCAAGTAGAATATATGAAATTATATTAATTATGGTAACACTACTGATTCTTGTAAAAGTAGCATCAGTAATGTATAACCGATATAAAGAAGTTTTGAAAGACACTCTTAACAATAATGAAGAAATGTTGAGAGTCTCTAAAAATGCATCCAATATTAGTTATGCTGAAAAAATATCCCAAAATATTACACAACACCCATTACACGAAGTAATTTACTATCTTAATGTACTCTCTATTATTAATCCTATTTTGTATCGAAAAAAAATAATAGAGTTATTGACAACTGAAAATGCATCTATTCAGAAAATTAGCTTGTTTGATGCAAAAAATCTATGCGTTTTAGAGTCAATACCTATACTTAATGAGGTAATGGACTCTAAATATTTTCCAGTTTTAGAAAATTCTAGCTTAATAGCCTCTACCAATTCTTATTTGAAAGGTGCTGACTTCAGGCTTGAGAAAATTAAATATATAGAACAACTTACCTATTCAAAACTTAGTTTTGAACGAGCTTTTGGAGCATTACTATCTGCATACGCAGGTGACCAAATTCGTTCAAGATTACTTAATCGTCTTTTCAGAGATCCTATTTATAAGGTTCGATACAATGCTATTTTGGCTTCTGCCAATTCATCAAGTTTGGATTTACATCATAACCTTATTGATAAACTTGCAGATCCATTTTATAGTAATGCAGCCTTATCTGCCATTATTGCAACTGGTGAAAAAATATTTAACTCACTTGAATCTGCTTTTTATGCAACAGAGCAAAAAGAAAGTATCCAATTGAGAATCATGGAAGTATATGAGCGAATAGGCTCAGAAAAAGCGTTTGAATTACTTTTGAAAAAACTTACCTATCCCAACCAAAATATTAGCTCTAAAGCTTTGGATAGTATTAGCAGATGTGGCTACAAACTGCCTGAAGATAGAATGATTTTTATTAACAAAGAGTTAGAAGATGTTTGTGAAGTTGTAGTTTGGAATATGTCCGCTCATATAGATTTACAAAACTCGAAAACTTCTGCAACACTTCAAAATGCTCTAAAAGCTGAGATAAATGATAATATTAAAAAGATATTCAGTTTCTTATCCTTGATGTATGATAAAAACACTATAGATTTAGTGCAGAATAATATTTATAGTGAGAAGGATGAAGATGCAGAATTTGCTTCTGAACTTTTAGATGTAGTACTCAGCGATACACTTAAACCCATGTTACTACCTATTCTAAACCCTTCAGGCTTTGAGGATAAGGTCGATACCATGAAATACATTTTTCCTACACAACCTATGGAAAAAGAGGAGGTATTGTTGAATTTGGTACAAAGAGATGCAAAATATGTAAATAAATGGACAAAGGCTTGTGCTTTGAACGAACTATTGGGTTCTAAAAAAGATACAGAAGATTATCAAGATTTACTCATGGCACAAGCATTAAATCCCAATCGTGTTATTAGTGAAGTAGCTTTGATAGGATTAAGAGATTATTATTCAGACTTCTTGAAAAAAGAGCTCTCTCGTTTTGATAAAACAGCTAAATATCTTTATGTAAAAAATGGTCTTGAAAAAATAGAGGTTGTTGAAAGAAAATTTAAAGATTTTGTAATACCTATTATTCAATTTGAAATAGTTAAGTTCCTTGAAAATAATAGTATTTTTAAAGGAATGAGTGGACTTACATTGTGTGAAATAGCTCAAACCATTGAGATCCAACTATTCCAAGAAAATGATATTATTGCAGAATACGATTTAATAGATCAAATGGATTATTTCATTTTGTATCAGGGTAGTATGGAGAAATGGGAAAAAGAAACACAAATGGAAATCATGAAACCATTTGATTTTGTGAGTAGTTTATTTAAAGATTATAGTAATGAGACAAAAATAAGGTTAGTTAGCAAAGAAACAACCTTAATATTTAAAATAAAACGAGAATTGTTTAATGAGTTATTATCTTTTCATGAGCAAATACCTATTACAATTCTCAAAAATCATGATAAAATAGAAAGAACTATAAATATGTATGCTTGATGGAAGAACAAGTACAAGAAGTAGTATTTCAACTAACTTTAGAGGAAGCAAATTTAATTTTTAAAGCATTGGGAAAACTCCCTTTTGAGCAAGTTTATGAGCTTATAGGGAAACTTAATCAACAAGCAAATGAGCAATTAGGTAAATAAACATGAAAAAGTAATGAGCAGATTATTAAAAGTTTTTGTAAAAAAATACTCTGAAAGATACACTGATGATTGGTTAGATCTTTTTAGTAAGTATTTTATACACCTCTTTAAGCACTATCATCAGACAGAAGTAGTATTTCTTAAGTCTATGGATGAAGGGACAGATTCTGAGGGTACTTCGATAATGCTTCAGTTGCTTGGAGAAGATACAAGTTCTACCTATCAAAACCATATAGAAGAGTGGAATAAACAGTTTGAATTTTCTGTGCTTAAAAATTATGTTTATCATGTTTATCCACAAAATGCCCAACTGAGGCTTTATAGCAATACCATAAAACCTCTTTATTTACCTACTGAACTAAATGTAGAAGGAACAGAAAAAACTGAAATTATCAATCATTTTTTATTTAGTCTTGCAGAATCAGCACATCATTTAGTAAAAGATCTATTTACAAATACTATAGAAACTGAAGAAGAAATTAAAAAAGGTGTTTATCTTGCTCATACAAGCCAAGATGTAGCACCAATTAGGGAGAGTATGCGAAGAGAACTATATGCAATGGGCTTTGATATTTACCCCAAAGAAAATATTTTACAAAAAGAAGATACTGAACAAGAAATAAAAGAAAATTTGAAGAAATGTTTTATCTCTGTTCATTTAATAGGCACAACATATCAAGAGCAATTTTCGTATCAGAATAAACCTTTGGGTAAACTTGAAAACGAGATAGCAGCTCATTACTGTAACAGTCATCATGATTTTAAAAGGGTTATTTGGATAGCTTCTGAAAAAACAGAAGAAGAAAATCAGGCTTTGTACATGAATACTATTTTCAGAGATAAACAATTAAACAGAGGAGCAGATATCATTAGTTGTACATTGGAAGAGCTAAAAGGGCTTGTAGAAGAGAAAATACAAAAACAAACTCAAAATTTTGATAACGAACAACAAAATCATATTTATTTGATTTATGATGAAACAGCTGAGCAAGATGCTCTAAGTATTTACAATACAATTACTGAAAAAGGAGAATCAGTAGCACAAATTAATACTTCTAAATATGACGCAAAAGATGCTTGGATGCAAGAGCATTTAAGTAATTTGATGAATTGTAAGGCTGTATTTTTTGTCAATAACTCAAAAAGTCTCAAATGGTTTCATAGTAAACTGACAGATACGTTCAAAATAAAAAATATAGGAAGGAAAAAAGATTTCTCAACAAGAGTATTGTTGAGTAGAACCATTCAAGATTTACCACAAAATAGCTTATATGAAAGTGTTACGCTTATAAATATGAATGATGAAAATATATTACAAAACTTTTTGGTTAGATTTAACAACTAATAGATATGAAAACACTCAACCTTGATTTTGATAAAAAATCTGAGAAAGAAGTGATTAAAAATCCTTTTCCAGGTTTGAGACCTTTTAAATATGAAGAAAGTCATCTTTATTTTGGTAGAGAAAACCAAATAGACGAAGTACTTGGCAAGCTTGTTCAGAATAGATTTGCTTCTATTATTGGTACATCAGGTATTGGAAAGTCTTCATTTATTTATTGTGGGATATTTCCTGTGTTGTATGGAGATTATCCTACTGAAACTTCCTCAAAATGGGAAATTTTTACAATGCGTCCAGGTGTTTCGCCTATCAAAAACCTAGCCAAATCGCTTGTAAACAATGAATTAATTGATTTTGAAGATTCTGAAAAAAATGATCTTTCAGAAAATATTGAATATGCCCTTCTTACAAAAGACTCTAATGGTTTGATAGAATCCATTAAAAGTAAGTATCAGCAATTTCCAAGAAATTACTTGATTTTCATTGATCAATTTGAAGAAATATTCAGATTTAAAGATATTGATACACATTCTCACGAAGAAACACTTGCTTTTATTAAACTCATAGCCAATGCAGTGTATCAGTCGGAAGTGCCTATTTATGTGGCTCTTACCATGCGTTCAGATTTTGTGGGAGATTGTTCACAATACCCATATCTTACAAAACTTATCAATGATAGTCAGTTTTTGATTCCTCAAATGACTCGTAATGAGAAAAGAGAGGCCATCATGGGACCTGTAAAGGTCATGAATGGAACAATAGATGAAGCTCTTACTCAAAAAATCTTAAATGATATTGGAGATAATTCTGACCAACTCCCTATCATGCAACATGCTCTGATGCGTACATGGGACTATTGGCAAAGAACAACAAGTGGAAAAGATGCTATCACTATTACTGATTATGAAGCTATTGGTGGAATGAGCCAAGCACTTTCTATTCATGCTAATGAAGCATACAATGAGTTGAATGAAAAAGAAAAGAGAATATGTGAAAAACTCTTTAGAACTATTACAGAAAAGAGTAGTGAGGGTAGAGGTATTAGAAGACCAACCAAACTCAAAGAAATAGCATCTGTAGCAGATGCATCTATAGAAGAAGTTATAGAAGTAATCAACCATTTTCGAAGCCCAGAAAGGACACTTTTGATGCCTCCTTCGAATGTGAATTTAGATGGTGAAATGGTCATTGATATATCGCATGAAAGTTTAATGCGTATTTGGGTAACCTTGAACAAATGGGTAGAAGAAGAAGCTGAATCGTCCAAATCATATTTAAGACTTGCTGAAAATGCTGAAAAGCACCAACAAGGAAAAAATAGTTTATTGCGTTCTCCTGATTTGCAAATAGCTCTCAACTGGCGAGAAGAAGAAAAACCTACCTTGCTTTGGGGATTAAGATATCATCCTGCCTACGAAAGAACTATGCTTTATTTGGATTTTAGCCAAAAAGAGTTTGAAAGAGAGCAGAGAAACAAAGAGAAACAACAAAAACGACGTATTTTCTTAACAAGGCTCATTGCTGGTATTTTTGGTTTGGGTGGTATTGTAGCAGTGTTGTTATTGTTATTAGCAGAAGAACAGAGACAGCTAGCAGATAAAAAAACGATTGAAGCAGAAGAGCAACGCAAAAATGCAGAAAAGGAAAGTCAAAAGGCAAAAGAACAAGCTCTTGAAGCAGATAAACAACGTAAAAATGCTGCAGAACAAAGTAGGCTTGCACAATTAGAAAGTGAAAGAGCAAAAGAACAAGCTGCACTAGCAGAAGCACAGCGTAGAATAGCATTAACTAAAGAAGAAGAAGCTAAAAAACAAGCTGATATAGCAAGGTCTAATGCTCGTTTAGCAGCGATACAAAGTAAAATAGCAGAAGAACAAGGTAAATTGGCTAAAGTAGCAGAAGCAGAAGCTAAAAGACAACAACGTTTATCTATAGCACGTTCAATGGCTGTAAAATCATTACAGGAATCTGATTCTGTAAGAAAAGCTCTCATGGCTCAACAAGCATATAATTTCCATAGCCGTAATGGAGGATATGAAAAAGACCATGATATTTATGATGGATTGTATTATGCTCTTAAAAGTATAAAAGGAGAGTTTAATAGATATAATGTACATAGTGCCAATGTTCGCTCGTTTGTATCAAACCCTAACAATAACTATATGTACTCTGCAGGTAGTGATGGTAAAATTGTACGTTGGGACCCTCGCCTTGACAATGTTATTCCTGAAGTAGTGATTAATAACCCTGGTAAAGTACATAGAGCAGTAGCTATCAGCCCTGATAATAAATATTTGGCTTATGCAGGAGAATATTCTTTCATCAATTTATATGAGTTAAAAGATCTTAATGGAAAACCAAAAATATTAAAAACAAATACGACTCAGATTTGGTATTTAGCCTTTACTAATGATAATAAACTCATTTCTGTTGGTAGAGATAATAAAGTATTGGAATGGGATGGAACTACTTCAAGAGAAATTATCACTAGTGATTTCAAAATCAATGATGTAACAGTAAACTCAATCAATGGATTGATTGCTATAGGTAAATCAGATGGTACAGTAGTAGAAATTGATAGAGCAACTAAAGCACAGCAAATTGTATATCAACATCCTACTAAAATAGCTACTTCCTCTATTGAATTTAGTCTTGATGGAAAGTGGCTTGTGGTAGGTAGTGAGGATGGATCTTTGGCTCTCATAAACCAACAAACTAAAAATATTGAACATCTAACTAAACATAAAGCACAAGTAAACAATATAGCATTTAATCCTAAAAACAGTAATATGTTGGCAACAGGGAGCTGGGATGGAACTGTAAAAATTTGGAATCTATCTTTATTAAAAGAATCCCCAATAGTATTAAGAGATCATTACGATTGGGTTTGGTCAATTGCATTTAGTCCTGATGGAGAAAAAATATTTGCAGGTTGTAAAGATTTGATGGTAAGAGCTTGGCCCACGCGAGCTAGTAAACTTGCAGAAATGCTGTGCAAAGAAATAAAAAGAAATATGAATGAAACAGAGTGGAATACCTTTGTGGGTAAAGATATACCTTATGAAAATACTTGTGATAAATAACAGTTAATAACAATGAAAAAAAGATATTTAATCGGACTACTTTATTGTATAGGTATAGGGGTAAAAGCTCAAAACGACTGTACTACAAAGCTCAAACAAGCACAACAAACATACGAATTGGGTAGGATTAGTGAAGTTCCTGCTTTACTCAATGAGTGTTTGAAGTTTGGGTTTGACAAAACAGAAAGAATAGAAGCTTATAAATTATTGACACTCACTTATTTGTATTCAAATGAACAGGAAAGTGCTCAAAAGTCTATGAGGAATTTTTTAAAGCTTTACCCTGACTATCAAATTAATAAAATTGTTGATCCTCCTGAGTTTATCAGCTTGTACGAAAGTTTTCGTACAAATCCTGTTTTTCAAATAGCTATACAGGCTGGTGCAAATAGAAGTTTCATTACTGAAACAAAAAGATATAGTTTGGACTTGATAAGAGATAAAAAGAGCTTATATACAGGTGACATAGCCTTTCAGGTGGGTGTTGGTTTAGAGTTTGCAATTACTAAAAAGCTTCATATCAGTCCATCAGTTTTATTTGTTCGCTCTAAGCATAGCTATAATCATAATATTCTAGAATACTCTACATTAAATTTGATAGAAACTCAGAATAGAGTAGAAATACCACTTTTGGCAAGATATTATTTTTTTAATACAAAAAGAAAACCTTATTTACTTGCAGGTGGTAGTGCAAATTTAATGGTAGGAGCTACAGGAATTGCTGTAAGACAAGATGTGGTAGATGCTGACAATCAAAGACAAGTTTCTGGACCATCTATTGATATGACAGCACAACGAAGTCTATTAACCTATAGTGCTATTGGTGGAGCAGGAATTAAATTTGATAATATTATAGGAAGAAGTGATTTAATGCTTGAGTTTAGATATCAGTATGGTTTAGCCAATGTAACAAAAACCTCAGCAAGAGCTTCTAATCAAGAACTTGTATATGATTATGGTTATATTGATAGTGACTACAACCTTCATTATGCGTCTTTTACAATTAACTATATGATGCCTTACTACAAACCTAAATTATTAAAAAAAGCCAATAAGTTATGATTCGTTCATTATTATATTTTAATTTTCTTATATTTTGTTTAGGAGCTTGTGCTGTTGATGTAACGCCCAATGATTCAAAAGCTTATATTAAATTTGTTGGAAGCTCCAGAGATGAAAATATTAAAGCTACTCAACCTACTTCAGATGGTGGATTGATTTTAGTAGGTTCTACAACCTCATTTAGAGGAAAAGAGCAGGATTTAAACTTTTACATTGCCAAAGTAGATCAGAATGGTGATAAGCAGTGGCAAACAAATTGGGGTTTTAATTTAGCTGATGAAGCCAATGCTGTTATGGAAATGCCTAATGGAGATTTCTGGGTTTTAGGATACACAACTCAAGATACTACAAATATTACAGATTTTACTTTACTCACGGTGGCAAGTGATGGCACAGTTAAAGATACTAATTATTTTAAAACTCCTAACATTAGTAGTAAAGGCAAGTTTATCACGAAAGTATCTGATTTAGAGTTTTTGTTAGTTGGAGATGTATTTCAGCCTGAGCAAACCAATCAGAGTATAGACATGAAAGCATACAAAGTAAATGCTAATAGAGATTCATTAGCAGGGTATTCTTTAGGTTTATTACAAACAGATGATGCTTTAGTAGGAATGGCAAAAGATTCAGAAAATTTACTTTGGATAGGAGATATCAGGAGGCAATTACAAACTCCAAATATACCTAATAGAATAAGAGTAGCAATCTCTAATTTGTTTGGAACTGTTTCTGATGACTATATTTTTAGAGAACAAGATAAAGTTCAAGACAATGATAGAACGGGACAAGCTATTTATCTTGCTGATTCACAAACCTATGTAGTAGTGGGTACATCATCAGACTTGTCTAGTAATAATGAAGATGTTTGTTTATTAAAGTTTTCTATCAATGGATTGTTTGTGGATGATACTTCAATCAAATTTAAAAGAATAGATAAAGCTGGAGAAGAAGAAGGAAAGGGAATTTATCCTACCTCTGATGGAGGTTTTATCATTGTTGGGACTAAATTTGTAAAAAGTGAGGATACAGATGTTTATTTACTTAAAATAGATGCTGATGGTAATGAACAATGGTCTAAAACATTTGGAGGCTCAGGTTTAGATGAGGGTGTAGCTGTACGAGAAACTCCTGATGGAGGGTTTTTAATCTTAGCCAATATTTGGTTTAAAAATAATAAAGTAGCTGGTTTATATAAAACAGATAAACAAGGTGTTATCTTTAAATAAGATTAAATGTTACAGAAAAAAAAATGGATTATAACCTTATTCTTTTTACCAATAAGTGTATTATGGGCTCAAAACAAGCCTAATAATGCAACTATTGATAGTGTTTGGTTAAATAAATATCCATATTTTCAAGTTTGGAATAATTATATCATCAATCCTTATGGATTGGATATAGCCTCATTGAAAGAGCCAACAGCCTTACAACTGTTTGATATAACCAAAGGAGAATTGTGGTCACCTCCATTATTAAGATACGAGATATCATCTTATTTTGGAATGCGTGGCGATCATTTTCATCAGGGTATAGATTTAGCTGTACGGACAGGAGCTAAAATTCTAAGTACTTTTGATGGCATTGTTCGGATTGCCTCTTATGATGATGGAGGGTTTGGTAATTTTGTTGTTATTAGACACCTAAATGGTTTAGAAACATTATACGGACATCTGAGCTATTTGAGAGTAAAAATAGGACAAGTTGTAAAAGCAGGTGAAGTAATAGGTTTAGTAGGTAGTACTGGACTTAGCACAGGACCTCACTTGCATTTTGGAGTTTTATATTTGGGATATTTTATAAATCCAAACCTTATTTTTGATTTCAAAGATGCAGGTAATATTAAAAATAGGAAAGCAATTATTTTACCACAACATTTTGCTCATTTAGGGAACAACAATAAACTTATTATCAAATATAAAGTAGCCAAAGGTGAAACTTTGAAAGATATTAGTCGTAAATATGAAATCCCTTCGTCTGAGATAGCACAAGTAAATCAACTTAAAACAAAAGAATTGAAAGAAGGGCAAATTTTAGTTATCAAATTTTAGCTTATATGCAAGAGCCAACCTATATATTAGACCAAAAACCTGAAAACAAAGGACTTGACGCCCAATGGTTACGTAAACAGGGGATTCAGTATTTACAAGAGCTAACCAATCTTTGGACAGATTATAATGATCATGATCCAGGCATTACCATTTTAGAGGTATTGTGTTATGCTCTAACTGAATTGAGCTATAAAGCTGATTTGGACGTAAAGGATATACTATTCTCATCAAAAGATTCTACAAACTTTTTCTATAAACCTCAAGAAGTTTACACTTCACATCCTACAAGCCATAAGGATTATAGAAAAATAATGATTGATACCATTCCTGAAATTAAAAATGTTTGGTTTTTTCCTTATCCAGAAAGTCGAAATACACTAAAAGGTTTGTATCAGATTATTATAGAATTGGATGAATCTACACAGAGTTTAGATGAACAAAAAGAAACAATTATTCATAAAGTAAAAGAGATTTTTGCCCAAAACAGAAGCCTTTGTGAAGATATTGAAGAAGTGAAAATTGCTGAAACACTCAATTTATCTATTAAGGCAGATATTGAAGTAGAAGAAATAGGGAATTTGGAGCATATATTAGCAAGTATCTACTCTAAAGCCAATCAAATGGTATCTCCTAATATTCCATTTTATTCTTTTGATGATTTATCACAAGAAGGTTGGAAACAAAAAGATATATTTGCTGGACCTACCTTAAAGCATGGTTTTATCAAAGATGAAGATTTAAAAGAAAAAACAGATAAAATTCTTATTTCTGATATTATCAAAATGATTATGCAAATCAAAGGCGTAATCAGTATTAAAAACCTTGCTCTGATTACAGAAAAAGGAGAAATTTTTGATAATCAAATAGTTATTGATAAATATATTATTCCTCGTTTTATTTTCAATAAAGACAACAAACAAGGAATACGTTTTTTCAAAGGTTTGATCGAAAATCAAAATATTTATTACCAAGAAGTTTATAGATTGCTTAATGAGTTTTACTCTAAAAATAAAAGAATTTATAGAATTGAAAAAATAGATAGAGAATTGATTCTCAATAAAGACCAACAAAATATTACCAAAGAAATAGAGGAATATTATTCTATTCAAAATGACTTTCCAGATGTGTATGGAATAGGTGAGGAGGGTATCCCTGGTTCGCCTAATGTTAGAAGAAAAGCGGAAGCCAAGCAACTAAAAGGATATTTGCTGTTATTTGAACAAATTTTGGCCAATTATCTCTCTCAATTAGCTCATGCAAAACAATTGTTTTCAAGTAGCCAAATAGAACAAACATATTTTTACCAATATCTGAATGCTGTTCCTGATGCTCAAAATCTTTTACAAAAAAGTCAGGAGGCTACAATCATAGACAAAAATGTACTTTTAGACTACAAATCGGGCTTACCTGTGCTGATGTCAGATAAAAATGCATTTTTGGATAGAAGAAATAGATTTTTAGATTTTATTTTGGCTATTTATGGGGAATCTATTTATGAATATCCATCTATCCAGAAAAATTATTATTATACAGGTAAAACTTTTGAAGAGTATAGCTTAAAAGTAAAAGGACGATTTTTATATTATCTCAATTATCTTAATCAAAATAAAAATAAGGCTTTTAATTATTTAAAAGGTTACCGAACAGTAAATAATATTTCAGGGGTTGAATCCAAAATGAATGTACTCTTTGGACTTGGATTTACCAAAAATGATGTTGAAAATGAACCTATTAAAAGATATTCGCCATTTAAAGAAGCTAATAAATGGGGCTTGAAGATAATAGATTCAAATTCTTCTGAAAAAGATCTCAATCAGTGGAAGAAAATCACCGATTTTAAAGAATTGGGTGTGAATAAAAAGCAAATTTTTGAGCATTTTGACTATCTTGATGAAGAAGACATCATGATAGAATTAGATTCTGAAAAAGCAACAGAAATTGTACAACAATTGAATCCATTAAAACATAAAATACTGGATATTAGTTTGTTGAAATATGGTATTTATACTCAAAATTATTTAATAGGGAAATCTCCCAAACAAAAAGACTTTAGTGTCGTATTAAAGCAAGAAGACAATTATTTGTGGTTAGGTAATTATGCAAGTATAGAAGAGGCTAATATTGCAGCAGGTGGACTTAGAAATCTACTCATAGACCTCAACATTAAATCTGAAGGGTTTTTCTTGTTGGAAAACATTTTATTAAGACCTGAAACAGAAGATAAAAAGTTTGGTTTTTATATTTTGGATGAAAAAGGAATTCCTTTCTTACAAACAGCAGAAGAATTTGATTTCTCTAAACGTAAAAAGCTAATTGAAGATTTAGAATTTCATCTTACTGATTATGAAAATTATGATGTAGAACGTAGAGAAGATGGTAATTTTGAAGTGCATCTTCAAATTAAGGACATGGATTTAACATTGAAAAGTATTAAAAACTACGAATCTGTACAAGAAATTCATAATAAAATGGAGCAAGTATATGATTTCTTAGCAAATAAATATGACTTAGTTCCTTATAACGAAAAAATAGAACTTTATATCAAAGATAAAGATAATGAAAAAGAAATTCCTGAAAGTTTCTATAATTTTCAGGTGAGTTGCTTTATGCCTGACTGGACGTCTCGATTCTCTGATAAAGAATTTAGAAAAGTATTTGAAGAAACACTTTTACAAATCTTACCATCTCATATTTCGTTCAAATGTTTTTGGTTTGGAGTTGATGAAATGAAAATGGTAGAAAAGCTGTTTAATATGTGGCTTAATGCTAAACAGAAATCAACAAAAGACGATACACAAGTAAGTGAAAATATCATTAGTGACTTTTTATATAACGTAATATTAAAATAAAAAAAAATACATACGAAAACTTGGTTAAAAAAAAAAACTTATATTATATTGGGCTTGATTTCCAAGTTCAGACTATTTTGCAACTAAATTTAATACCGATTTAACTATGTCCGTAAAGTTAGCAACCCCCGGCGTTTACATTGACGAAAAAAACGCGTTTCCTTCATCTGTAGTGGCTGTACCAACTGCTGTACCAGCTTTTATTGGTTACACAGAAAAAACTACTAGAAATGGACAGAGCCTTGTAAATGCTCCTGTTAGAATTTCTTCATTGAAAGAATTTCATGATACTTTTGGAAGAGGCTTCATCCCTTCATTCCAAGTACGCGAAAATCTATCTGGAGAAGGATTTGATTTTGAAGTAGGTGGCAAATCTTATGATGTTGCTCTTGAAGCAAAATCTCGTTTCCTTTTATATGATAGCATTAGACTATTCTTTGCTAATGGAGGAAATGCTTGTTATGTTATTTCAGCAGGTAGCTACTACAAAAAAGTAGAAAAGTCTGTAGCGGTTGTAGACCCTAAAGATGATAAAAAGCCAGCAGAAAAAACAAAAGTACAAGTAACTCAGGCCAATGCTATTACAAAATCGGCTTTAGAAGCTGGTATCGAAGTTCTTCGCAGTGAGCAAGAGCCTACCATGCTTGTAATTCCTGAAGCTGTAATGCTTTCTAAAGAAGATTGCTTCGCTTTACAGCAAGCAATGTTGAAACATTGTGGTTTAGATACCAAAAGTAGATTTGCTATCTTAGATGTTTATGATGGACATTCTGCAAGAACTTACGATAATAAAGACGTTATCACTTCATTCAGAGAAAATTTAGGAAATAACTATCTAAATTATGGTGCAGCTTACTATCCTTGGTTACGTACATCTATTGTACAATCTGAAGAAGTAAATTTCTCAAATATTGCCAACAAAGAATTTTTAGTAGAAATTCTTGAAAGAGAAACTAAAGAAACTATTGGTGATGGTAAGAGAGCTGAAGAATTGAAAGTTGAAATCAGAAAGATTAAAGACGATAATGTAAATATAGAAAGCCTTAGCCAAACATTGTTGATGAGTAGTGGTGTTTACAAAGCTATTTTGGATAGCATGAGAACGCAACTTAACATTTTGCCTCCAAGTGCTGGTGTAGCTGGTATTTATACAGCTGTAGATAATACAAGAGGTGTTTGGAAAGCTCCTGCAAACGTGGGTTATGCAAGTGTTGTGACACCTGCTGTAAAAATTACACACGAAGATCAAGAAGATTTAAACGTAACGATTAGTGGAAAATCTATCAATGCTATTCGTACTTTTGTAGGAGATGGTATTTTGGTTTGGGGTGCTAGAACATTGGATGGTAACAGCAAAGACTGGCGTTATGTCAACGTTCGTAGAACCTTGATTTTTGTTGAACAATCTATCAAGGCTGCAGCAAGAACTTACGTATTTGAGCCTAATACGCCTAATACATGGTTATTAATTAGAAGCATGATAAACTCTTTCTTGAGCGATTTGTGGAGACAAGGTGCTTTGGTAGGTACTACACCTGAACAAGCTTTCCAAGTAGAAGTAGGTTTGGGTACAACCATGACTGCTGACGATGTTTTAGATGGAGTGATGAGAATTACAGTAAGATTAGCTGTTTCTCGCCCTGCTGAATTCATCGTAATCACTTTTGAACAAAAAGTTCAAGAAGCATAATTTTAATTTTTTCTTTGTATTAGTTATTGACATTTTTAAAGATAAAAAACTATGGCATCAGACAATAGTGCTCTTTGGCCCGTTGGTGGTTTTTATTTCACCGTAAACATTCCTGATATTAATGATGATTTAGAATGTACAGAAGTTACAGGTCTAAAACTAAAATCCAAAAACATGGATTACAGACCAGGTAACGACCCTACATTCATTATGTTAAAAATACCAGGCTTGAAAGAGTTTGAGAATTTAACAATAAAAAAGGCTGTATTTAAGCAAGATATCGCTCTATATACTTGGTATAAGAGTATCCAGAGTGGTGGTAACGACCAAGAAAGAAAAGACATCGTTATTACACTTAAGGATGAGCAAGGCGATCCTATCATGTCTTGGACAGTTTTGAAAGCTTTCCCAGTTAGTTATTCTGGCCCAGATTTGAAATCTACAGATAGCCAAATTGCATTTGAAAGCATCGAACTTACTCATCAAGGTATTGAGCAAGACTTGGCTTAATATATAAAAACCTTATAGTTAGTGTTTTACAAATTAAGTTGTTCGGTACTTGTGCCGAACAACTTACCTTTTCATAATATTTATGCATCCCATACAAGGTAAAATACATACTCCTCCTGTTGGATATTACTTCAATGTTACGATTGTAGAAAATACAAAAGGAACTAAAGGAGGCTCTTTCATGGACAAAGCAAAAGCAGCATTTAAAGTAGCTAAAACAGCAGTAATGGATTCAGCCTTTCAAGAGATATCGGGCTTGAAGGCAAGTATTAGCCCTGAACCTATTATTTCTGGTGGAGATACATTTGCCTATCAGGTACCTAAGGGGAATGTAACTTTTGAACCCTTACTACTTCAAAGAGGACTAATGACATCATCATCACTACTTCAAGATTGGTGTAAAGAATGCTTATTATCGGGAGATTTTTCTAATATAACAACCAAAAATGTAGTGGTAACACTTTTAAATCCCAGTAATCATAGACCAGTGAATGCTTGGGTATTTTTTGAGGCATATCCAGTAGAATATGAAATATCTGGTTTTAATGCAAAAGAAGGACAAATTATGGTAGAAAAAATAAAGCTAGTATATCGTAATTTCCAATTTGCAATGGATGCAGACTCAGAAACTGATGCAGGTAAAAAAGTTGTAAAAGCGATAAAGACTGTTAAAAGTATAAAAACTGGTATTAGTGCAGGATTGAGTGTGAAGGCAAAACTCAAAATATAATGTATGCCCATAGAAATTAAGGAGTTGCATATTAAAGTAACCATACAAGATGCACCCAAACATAGCCCTATAACCCATGAAAAAATAGCTGAGGAAATAAGCCCCAGCCTTAAAAAAGAAATTATGCAGGAATGTGTAGAAAGAGTTTTAGAAATTTTAGAACGTAAATTTGAAGATTAATTATGGCTGAAAAATTCTTAACAATTATTGCAAAAAATAATGACGGAGAATATACAATGCGATTTGCTATAAATCCATCTTCTATAAAACATACTATATCTGTAGAGTATGAAAAGGTAGTTAATACAAGTCCTCCAACAAGTGAAAAAACAGAAGATTCAAATAACATCAGTTATAAAAACCATAATGTAGGCACATTGAGTCTCAAATTGATATTAACAAATACATCTATTATAAAAAGAAAAGCATCTTTAACTAAAAGTAAAACAGAGGGATCAGATGAACAAAATTTAGGTCAGATGAGTGTTATTGAACAAGTATCTCTTTTTAAGGAATTAACTTATTATGTAAATAAAGATAAGCATAAACCCAATTCATTAAATTTATTATGGGGAGACTTAGAATTAGAAGAGTGCCATTTATCAAAACTGTCCATAGATTATACTTTATTTAATCCAGAGGGACAAGTTTTAAGAGCAGATTTAGATGTTGAGTTTATAATAGGTTTAGATAAAACATTAAAAGATATACTAAAAAAATTAAAATCTCCTGATATGTCTCGTATCAGAGTCTTGAATGATGAAGATAAACTATCATTAATGTGTGCAGAATTTTATGGAGATAGTAACATGCAAATGCAGGTAGCAAAACAAAATGGAATCATTAATTTTCGTAAAGTGAAAGCAGGTACACAAATTTATTTTCCTCCGATTAAGAAGTAAATATGGCAGAAACAAATAATTTATCTCATTATGGTCTTGTTGCTAGATGTGTTATAACTGCTAATGGAACAGAAATTAGCGAGGCTAAATACCCTGTTTTAAAAATGGAAATACATAAAGAAATGTTTAAAGTTCCTTATGCATTTTTGGAATTTAAAGATGGTGGTAGGGCTGAAGCTGATACATATAATGCAGGAGATACAGAAAGTTTTGCTATTGGTAGTGAAATAGTAATAAAACTAGGTGATGCTGATAAACAAGTGCAATTATTTAAAGGGGTAATTACCAAACAAGCTTTTAAAGTAAGAAAAGGAGCATCTTATTTGCAATTGGAGTGTAAAGACAAAACCTTTAAAATGACTTATGGTAAGACTTATGATGTCATCAAAGAGAAAAAAGACAGTGATATTATAGGTGATATTTTAAGTAAACGTTATTCAGATATACAAAAAGATATAGCAAGTTTTGGAGCAGAAAGATTGAGTTTTTCTTTCAGTGAGGCAAGTGATTGGGATACAGTGATGATGCTTGCAGACTCTAATGGGAAATTGGCTATCATTGATGATGGCAAAATTACTATCAAAGATTTCGAAATGAAAGCCCCTAAATATAATATTTCTTTTGAAAAGGATATTATAGACATGACTTTGGATGCTGATATCAAAAGATATGCTGCTGAAGTAGAAACAAGAGCCTCAGACTCCAAAGAGCAAAAACACGAAGATTCTTCAGCTACACCCAAAAAATTTAAGTTTGGTGGAGAGAACTTTAAGCCTCAAGAATCTTTTGAGAAGGTTTTTGGTAGTACAACTCGTAAAGTTTATACACCTCAAAAAACACCTAAAGAATCCACGGATATAGCAAAGGCTTTGTATGTAAAGGCTCAATTGGCTCAATTTCAGGGTTCTATAAAAATAAGAGGTAATAACCAATTGAAAGTAGGCGATACCATTGAGGTAAAAGGATTGAATAAAACTTTCTCTGGTACACACTTCATCAGTGGTATTACACATACCATGGAAGAAAAGGATTGGAAAACGGAGTTGCAAATTGGACTTTCTGAAAAATGGTATTTGGATGATAAGCCAGCCATGTCTAACAAAAATAATAGTACAGGAGGTTTACATATACCCATCAAAGGTTTGCATAATGCCAAAGTAGTAAGTATCCATAATGATAAAAATGGTTTTTACAGAGTAGAAGTACATATTTTGCATTTGCAAGAAGCGAACCAGACGATATGGGCAAGACCTGCTCAGTTTTATGCCTTTGAAAATGTAGGCTCATTCTTTATGCCAGAAGTAGGAAGCGAAGTAATTGTAGGTTTTATCAACGAAGACCCAGAACAAGCAGTTATTTTAGGCTGTTTGTACAACGAATCGTCTCATGCAGGTGGGTATGTACCTGATGAGGATAACTCTAAGAAGGCAATTCTTACCAAAAGTGAGATGAAAATAGAGTTTAATGATAAAGAAAAGATATTCCAAATTCATACTAAAAATGGGAATGAAATAACTATCAAAGATGAAGATGACGAGGATACGATTTTGATTAAAGATAAACATGGCAATTTCATTAAAACAGGGAAATCGAAAATTAGCGTAAAGGCAGTAGAAGATTTTGAGTTGGAAGCAAAAAATATCTTGTTCAAAGCAGCTGAAAAAGTAACAATCAATGCAAAAGGAAATGATGCAATTGTGGTTACAGATAAAATTGAACAAAAAGCAAAAGGCAGTAAAATGGTTGTAGACGCTACATCAGAGTTTACAGCTGCAGCAATTTTGAAATTAAAAGGTTCACAAACACATATCGGTTAGGCTTATGAAAATGGCAGCAAGAGTAGGAGATATAAACAATACAGGTGGTCCAATACTGATGGGGGCTACCACTGTAATGATTGGAGGCAAACCTGCGGCAATTGCCACCAAAATGACTATCAATAATATGATGAATGGAGCACCAGACCCTATTGTGATGGGGTCTACAACAGTGCTTATTGAAAATATGCCAGCAGTAAGAGTAGGAGATCCCACAGCAGGAGGAGCAACAATTGCAATGGGATGTCCAACCGTTTTAATAGGAGGTTAAATATATGGAAAATCATAAAAAAACATTTTTGGGAGTTGGATGGAAATTTCCACCATCATTCGATAAACAAGACAGATCTGTTAGAATGGTTTCTGAGGAAAAAGATATAGAAGAAAGTTTGAGAATACTTCTTTCTACGAAACCAGGTGAAAGAGTGTTAAATTTGGCATATGGTTGTGATATGCGTAGATTCTTATTTGAACCTATTGATACTACCACCATCACACTGATGAAATCTACGATTGAGCAGGCTATTAATAACTACGAGCCACGTATTGAACTCAATGATGTCAATATTGAGCCTGATGATGAAGAGCCAACACTCATTTATATTGATATAAATTATACAGTACAATTGACCAATACCCGTACCAATATGGTATTCCCTTACTATTTATTAGAAGGAACTGAAATTTTAGATAAATAACTATATTCTGAGTTTAAAATAAATAAGATATGTCTATTCTTGAAAATAATAGCCTCGAACTCATACAAAGGAAAAGCTCCATACAAGAAGAACGATTTTACAAAGCCGTACAAAAGGACTATGTCAAGATAGATGAAAGAACACTCAAAGATCAATTAAACTTTTTATTAAAGTTTTCTAAATTTATTAGGTATTATAATCTGAACAATCAACCAGAAGGAGATTGGTCAGATTTCTTAATTGATGAATTATTAGTTCTATCTAAAA
This sequence comes from bacterium 336/3, assembly GCA_001281695.1. Taxonomy (NCBI): domain Bacteria; kingdom Pseudomonadati; species bacterium 336/3. The sequence continues at coordinate 1,805,670 of LJIE01000001.1, forward strand.
TATCTGAATACAAGCCTGAAGCTTTTGAAAGTGATTTTTCGAGTAATTTTCAGAAATCTCAATTTTTTGTAAAAGAGGAAAAGAAAATAAAATATATTACTAGAGCCACCAATATCATCTATGAGCTTTCTATTCTGATTGATTCTTGGTTTAATGAGCTGAAAATTGTAGAGAATTTTACAGGAACAAGGCTTCCTATTCGAGATGAACTCTTCAATATGATTTCATCAAAGCTCAAAGATGCTTTGGGAACACTTAAATTATATTCAGGACTTTACAAAGAAGCACTTTCTTTGCCTGCTTACGATTTCTCGAATTTTAATTCTTTATGGGAATTAAAAAAAGAACCTTCTTTTGAACCCCTCAATTTTGAGTCTTTCAAGGAAAAATTTGAATATTTTTCTTATACACTCAAAAATGTATTTCAAATATTTTATGAGAATATCATATATCTGAAAAACCTCTCAGATATATATTTTGATAAATCTCTTTCAACAGATACCCATTTTCCGCATATCTCTCTTTTGGTGGCGTTCTTACGCCTAATGGAAGTACCCAAAGATAATTTGAACAAAATTGCAGAAAAATATATTGAGTTTTACTACAAAGAGATATTAAAAGAAACTTATAAGCCCAGTACATTTGACCAAGTGTATTTGAGTTTTAAGACAAATGCCAATGTTACTTTCACAAATATCAATGAAAATGCTCTTTTTGTGGGTGGCAAAGGTGACCAAGGCGAAAATATTCTTTACAAAGCAGATGAGCAACTTCAGGTAAACAAAGCTGAAATCATGCAACTCAATACAGTATTTGCTGATATTAGTTTTATAAGTGTAAGAGGTTATCCTAAAAAGTTGATTTCTAATGTTTTATACAAAAATATTCCACTCAAAGATATTACACCTTCTGAAACGCTAAAAGATAAAAAAGGTTATTCTGCATTTGGAGAAAATCAATCTGATAGAAGTTTGGATGAGCGTACAATGGAAAATGCAGAAGTGGGTTTTGCATTGTCTTCTTACAATTTGTTATTAAGCGAAGGACTTCGAGGAATAGCTGTGGACTTCTTTTTTACACAAGAATCTTTTGGATCTCTAGTAGAATATCTTTCTTTTGTGCAATATGGAACAGAAGATGCAGAAGAAGAAGTATTTGTAAAAGCATTTGTAGAAGCATTTGTGATTTATATTACTACAACGAAAGGATGGTTAAAGGTAGATAGATATGTGGTAACAAGAAAAGCAGAGAAGTTTCAGTTGACCGTTAAATTTGACTTATTGGAACATGAGCCTTCTGTAATAGCCTTCAATCCTCTATTACATCAAGGTAATTATGCTATAGATCAACCTGTTTTAAAAATTGTATTGAATAATAATTCATACATTTATCCATTCTCTCTGATGAATAAATTAGTTCTAGAAAGGATTCAGATTGAGGTAGATGTAAAAAATGTAAAAAATCTAAAATTATACAACGAAACAGGTACTTTGAGTGCAGAAGCTCCTTTTTACCCGTTCGGTACAAACCCTGCTTTGGGTTCATATTTTATTATTGGTAAAAATGAGATTTTTTATAAGTCATTAGAACACCTACAAGTTAATATCAAATGGTTTAATTTACCCAAAAACCCCAATGGTTTTATGGGTTATTATCAAGAATATAACTCTGATATTGATAATGCTTCGTTTCAAGCTAGGTTCTCTTCTTTAATAGGTGGAAGGTGGCTTCCTAATGAAGATAGCAAAGATGCTATGGTGTATCAACTATTTAAGACCAAACCTTCAGAAATTGGGGTAAAATCTGATACAGAAACAGTGGCTAATGCCAGCTTACAATCAGATGTTAATTTTAAAATAGAGACATCTAGAATTAAACAACAAGCCAACTACACTGATATAAATAGTGAAACGAACTATAGCAATTTAGTTTCAAGAGGATTTGTGAAATTAGAACTTATCAATCCTCCTGTGGCATTTGGACATTCTATTTTCCCTGCCATACTCTCAGAAGTATTGATGGATAATGCTAAAAGTGGTATTATGAGTGGGCTTAGAAATAAATTGGTAGCCAATCAACCCAAACGCAATCAGCCTAATCAGCCTTATACGCCACAGATAGAAACTATTTCATTAGATTATAAATCATCAGAAACAATTCTTTTAGATAGTCGAGCTAAAAAGAATACTAATACAGAGAATACTGGCTGTTTCTTTCATATACATCCATTTGGAGAACATAAAATTTATCCAAATGCATATTACTTGACAACCAATTTATTGCCTGTAATAGATTACGAAGGGGCATTGTTGATAGGTTTTGATAAACTGGATTTGCCTCAATATGTATCTATTCTTGTAGAAATATCTGAAAGCTACACCGTTTCATCTGAAGAAGAACCCCCAGCATTGGAATGGAGTTACCTTGCCGATGACCAATGGCAATTACTTCCTGCCTCTAAAGTATTACAAGATGGTACAAATAGATTCTTAAAAACTGGTGTTATAGTGTTAGAATTGCCAAGGGGCATGAAAAAAGATAATACCATTCTTAATAAAAATTATTATTGGTTACGTATTTCTGCATTGCAAAACGCAGAAAGAGCTGGTAAAATAACAACCATCACTACACAAGTGCTAAAAGCTACATTGGTAGATGATTCTGTTAAGAAAGACCACTTAAACCAACCTTTATCTGCATTTAGTATCAAACGTTCATATAGCGAATTAGAGGGTATTAGAAGCATTATACAGCCTTTAGAGTCTTTTGGTGGCATTCCAACTGAAACCAAAGAAAAGTTTTATACTCGCATTGCCGAATCCTTAAAACACAAAGGAAAAGCTATTACTCCTTGGGATTATGAAAGAATTATTTTAGAGAAATTTCCTGATTTACAAAGTGTAACCTGTTTACCTAACATGACGAGCAGGTCATTGAGTACTGCGGGTAATGTACTCATAGTTGTGATTCCTTATCCTGATAAGAAAAGTGAAAATCAACTCGAACCACGAGCTAATAGCGAACTTCTTTACGAAATCAAAAAATATATTGGTACATTTACTTCGTCTTTTGTAAAAATAGAAGTCCGTAACCCTGCATACGAGCGTATTCGTATATTGTGTAAGGTGAAATTTAAAGATGGCTTTAGTTATGGATTTTATTCACAAAAACTCAATGACGAAATCAATAATTACTTGGCTGGTAGTCTTGTAGAATCTAGAAAATCTGGACAATTAGGTGGAAGAATGAATATTTCAGATATTACCAGTTTTATTAGAACACTCAATTATGTTGATTTTATTACAGAGTTCTCTATGATTCAGGTAGCACAAGATTTTAGAGGTAGATTTGTACTCATAGATACATCAAGAGAAGGAGATGAGAAGCCTTATTTGCAAGCAACCAAACCTTGGTCTGTGCTTGTGCCAATGGCAGAACATCAAATTAAACTCATTGATGACAAAGAAGAAATTAGAGCTAAACAAGCAGGTATTGATGACCTTGAATTAGGTTCAGATCTGATTATCAACTAATAATATGATAGGAGAAACTTTAGAACAAATAGCGTTGGCTTTGAATGATTATTTGCAGGCCCGATTTTCGCAGTCAGGTGAATTGGCTATACTTTCCAATATTACTAGACCTGATGGTACGCCTGCTATCGAAAATATGGATACAGTAGCCTTGACGCTCATTCATATACAAGAAGAAAGAGCTTTGCAAAGAGCTAATAAGTTTGAAACAGGAACAGCTCCTGTATATGTGAATTTGTATGTGTTGTTTTCAGCTCATTATACAGAAACAGGCTCTTACAGACAAGCTCTTGACCACCTGACAGGTGTGATAGGCTTTTTTCAGTCAAATCCTGTACTGACTAAACAAAATGTACCAACTTTACCTGTAAGAGTTGAAAAACTGATTCCTGAGTTTGTAAACCAAGAAATGCAAAATGCACATTTTGTTTGGTCTATGTTGGGAGCTAAACATGCTCCATCAGTAATGTATAAGATACGTATGATTGTCGTAGATGATGAAATGGGATTCTCTCCATCTTTGTTTACAGGCTTAAGTTCCAATCCATAAATATTTGCCTTTGGGTTATGATGATAGATATTAATTTTCAGTATTATCCTATATTTAGTGTAGAGCTTTCGCATGACTATTATAGTTCAGGTATTTTACCAAATACTACTTTTACGCCTTTACCAATAACAGAGACACTTTTACAAAAGTTAGGTTTTTTGTTTAGAGTGCAAGACAATAAATTTTATGTGCTCTATGACCAATTAGATGCTCAAAAAATTATTTATACTTTAGAAAATAACTATAAAAGTATAAAACTGTATTTTGCTATCAATCATAGCAATCCTTACTTTAATATTATCAGCAATTTGCCTTATACACATACTCAAAAAATATATTTAAGTAATTCAACGAAGCAACCACATTTAACCAAAGAAAAACTCGTTTCTGAAAAAGATTTGATAGACTTTTTTGAGGTACGAAGCCTTTCCAGAAGTATCTCTGCAGATAAAAAAGTGACACTTAAAAAAGAAACAGGGGAAATAATATTAGAAGATATTGCAAAAAATATAGACTTTGAAAGAATAACAACAGGAGTCTATCATATTACTGTTGAAAAGGGGATTAATCAAAAAGCATTGTTGTTGAATCAGCCACAAGCTCGCTTGCCTTTGGCTTTTGTAGAAATAAATCTTTCTGAAGATTTTATAAAATCTATGATTACAAGCCTAAAAGCTGAAATATCTTTGAAAGCTGAAAATTATCAGATACATTTTACTACAAGAAAAGCATATTGGAAATATTATTTTATCTCCAAACAAGCCAAAAATACTTCTGATGTCTATATCACAAAACATATCAATAGAGCATTGGGAGATGAAAAAAATGAAAAAATAGGGAAATCAAAAGATACAGAAGATAAAGATAAACATAAGATATTCAAGCCCTCAGAAGAGGAAATATACAAAGGTGTAAAAGCTCAAGTTTTTATATCACTAGAACAAATGCCTATTAAAGAGGCTTATGAAGAAGTGTTTAGCTTGAATTATAAAGTAAGTGGAGCAAGAGATAAATCTGGGGTGAGTTTACGAAGAGTTTTACCCACACCTAGCATGGATTTGATAGAAGTGAAAAATGGAAAAGAATATGTACCTATTATAGCTTATCTTTAATAAGCTATAATTTACTCTTTTGATGAAGCCCGAAAGGGCTTCATCTATTAGGCGACCATATTTTACCCTCATGCTCTAAATGGGTTTGCAAAAGCCCAGCCACTTCATCATGGTCTAGATTTTGCATATTTTTTTCTAGCATCCATATTTTACAATACCTTGCAAAAGACCTGATGGAAGCTCCTGTATTATCTACTTTGGCTGCAAAATATTCAAAATTGACATTTCCTAATTCAAGATCTTTGAAAGCTTCACACCAAATATCATAACGAGTATTAGCATCAGGAATAGGGAAAGGGACTCTGACATTGAACCTTCTGACAAAAGCCTTATCCATATTTGGAAGTTTGTTGGTTGCCATGAAAATAATACCTTTGTGGTCTTCTATTCTTTGAAGTAAATAGGCAATTTCCTGATTTCCATAACGATCATTGGCAGAGTTGTTTTCAGTTCTTTTCCCAAAGAGAGCATCTCCTTCATCAAAGAATAGAATCCAGTCTTTATTTCTAGCAATATCAAATATTTTTCCAATGTTTTTGGATGTTTCTCCCACCCATTTACTGACCACTTGTGAGAGGTCAATTCGATAAACAGGTTTTCCAAAATCTTTTCCAAAGAGAGCTACAGAGATACTTTTACCAGTTCCAGGCTCACCATGCAATAGAAATTTCATTCCTTTGGTAAATTTCTTGAAAGTAGGGTCTTGAACAATGGTATTATAGTTTCTCATCCAAGCAGAGATATCTTGGAGGTAGAAAGTAGTTCTTTCAGGGAGAATCAAATCATCCCAGTTTTCTTCGGTGGTATAAAGAGTAGCAGGGAAATCTTCAGAGTATTTAGGTAAAAAAGGTTCGTTTGAGGTAATTAAATGCAAAATCTCATCTGAAATTATCAATTTGCCATTTAATAATGAACTAGAAGATATGTTAGAAGCATTTTTTTCAAAACTAATATACCCTTTATCTACAAGTTTTTTTATGGTTGAATAATTTTGAAAATACGATTTTCCTGTATCTTGAGGGTTTTCTGCCAATAAAAATAAAATTGTATAGCCTGAAGGAATAAAATTTGCTACAGAGGTTTCTTGAAATCGACCTAATGTTGTAATATTCTCCATTAATAAGAAATCAATCAAATCAGGTTGTATATGAGGAATAACAGCAAGCATTAAAACAAGCCTTTCTTGTTCTGTTATATTGTTTTCAAGTAAAAAATTGCTATATGGAGTATCAAAATTTGATAATTCAGGGCTATTTAGAGTAGATACTTCATCCTCTTCAGACTTTAATAAATAAAGCTGACTTTTAATAACACTATAAAACCAAAAGCTTTCTTGTTGGAAAAATTCATAAAATTTTTCTAAATTGTCATTCATAATTGGATATGGAAATATATTTGAGCAAACTTATACAAATAATTTAAGATTATGTACTCTTTAGATGCTAAACATAAACAAAATACTGCTAGTGTAGGTGCAACAGCTCAAGAAAAAAAGCCTGTGATGATTACCAACAATGCAGATTTGCAAGTTGAAAATGCTTTACAACAACAAAACAAACAAGTAACGCCTACTAGTACTACAACAAATGGGCGTTTACCCAAAAAAACTATTGAACAAGGTAAAGAAAAAGAATATTTTGAAAAATATGAACAAATAGCACAGAATCAGTTGGACAAATGGTATGCTAAAAAAACTGTTGCTGAAGATTTAAAATTGAAAGGTTCATATTTTGCAAATGCTGCAAAGAAAATCTACGAAAAATTTGGCGACCTAAATTATGTTGTTCCTGCTGAGGTAGCTCTTGCACAAGCTTATTTGGAAGGAGGCGTATATAGACATGAACGTGGAGGTTCAGGGAATATTTTCCACATGGGAGCTACAGATTCAGGGGATAACAAAACTGCAAAAGGTATCAAAACTGTAGAAGATGGTTTTGATGTATATTATTTGGGTATGGCTAATTTATGGCTTGGAGGTAAGCAGTCTGGAAGTGATATTATCAAGAAGAATGGTATGATTAGACATGACACCAAAGGTGTTTTTGCTTCTAATCCTCATTATGAGGCAATGATACGGTCTCAAGTTGGAGAAATACACAGAAATATAACTCTAAAAGGAAGTGTTGGAAATGGAGGGAAAAATTTTCCTGAAGATGTAAAAAAAGTAGGCTCTATGCTTGCAAAGCTGGGATATCTAAAAAATAATGAAATTGAAAATGTAGAGAAAGTAACACAAGCTGTTTTGAAATTTCAAACGACAGAGCTTGCTCCAGTTACTGAGCAATGGTATAAAAATAGAATCGCCATTATTGAAAAAGCAGGTAAAAAAGCTCCTGCTGCTACCAAACAATCATTAGCAGATATTGAAATTCAAAGAAAACGAATGACAGATGGATTAGTTGGTAAAAGTGGTACAACAATTAATGTTCTTTTCTTTATGGCTGAATTGGGGGGGCAAATACCAGATATCATGAGTAAACATCTTACTAATACTCCACAAAGCCAAACAACTACAACAACCACAGCTACTCCAGCAACCACATCATCAGCTATAAAACCCAAAACTACAGCTCAAGCAACATCTACAATACAAAATAAGAGAGGAATTGTACAACCTGGTGAAAACTTGGAAACTCTATCTAATAAATATGGTATAAGTGCTGCTGATTTAAAGACAGCCAATCAGGAATCATTAAAAGAAAAAGGAGGAGTTGAATATTTTAATGCTGGTGCAGAACTCTCCATGCCAGAAATATTAACAAGCCCTATTGTAAAATCAACTTCAGGTTTTTCAGTAGGAGCGTCAAGCTCAACATATCAAGAAGAAATGATTAATTTCGTAGATGATGTTGCTCTTATTCAAGAGAAATTATATAGTGTTGGTTTACTTTCAGAAGCTGATTATCAAAAAGAAAAACCTGTCAAAAAAACACAACCAGAGATAGAAGTTATTCTTCCTCAAGCCCAAGAATCTCATGAAGAAACGCAAGATAATCAAGAAGAACAAACAAACTTATCACCTACATCTACACCTCAAGAGGCTTTAGAAAATATTACTCAACCATATACACACCAAACTACAGAATTTGAGCGAAAAATGTTGCTTGTTTATGGTAAAGTACCTAGTAATCCCAATGATAAGGTTTCTTCAAAGGATATTCCCAATACTATCAAAGCTATTAATATATTTCAGGCAGAAGTAAATAGAAAAGGTGTAGATGGACGAATAGACCCACAAGGAAGTACCTTGAAAAAACTGATGGCTTCAACCTCTGAAAGTGTAAGTATTGCAAGAAGAGAGTATGCTCTAAGTCAACAAAGAAAAGCAGAAGAAGCAAAAAGAAGAGAGCAACAAGCTCAACAAAAAAAACAACAAGAGCAAGAAAAACCTAAGCCTAAAGTAGAAGCCAAAAAAACACCAGTTAGCCCTAGTGTTTGGTCGCAACTTCAAAAACATGGATTGGAAACGTATGATTATTTGTTCGAAAATTTAAGTCCTGCAAGACAATATGAAACACTCAAAGGTTTACTAACAAGTTACTTTAGTTCAAAACCACAAGCGAAGCCCAAATCGCAAACGAAGCCTGAAACTAAACCCAAACCTAAAGCAGAGACATCCAACGCCATAAAACCTAAAAGTGGTACACCTGATTTTTCATTGGCAGGATTGAAAGCTATTATGAGAGAGAAAAATTATGAATTCTATGAGGAAGAAGGAAAGCTGAACTTGATAGCTGTTCGGATGGATGATAAATTTGACAATCAATTTTCTGATAAATTATTTGCTATTCAAAAAACAAAAAGTGGTTCAGTGTTTTTAGAAGTACCTTGGACTACATTTGCCTCTGTACATGGGAGTGGAGGTGTGAAAGACCCTCTTGATGGTAAAGAAAATGGAACAGGGGTGGCAGGAGTCGCAACTATTGTAGAAGGTCAATATAAAGATGTATATACTTTTTCTTCCAATAAAAGATTTGGACAACACTTAAGACAATCTAAAGATATGCAATATTATAGAGATAATGATAAAGATTTAGAATTGGATAGAGGTAAAATTTATACAGGTAATTATGGTACTCATTTACATAAAATGAGTAAGGTAGGTGTAGAAAGAAACGATTTGGGGACAGGTAAAAGCCCTTGGAGTATGGGATGTAATGGCACTTCTGAACCCCAATTTAGAAAACTTATTCCTCTTTTTGAAGCCCATGGTAAATACAAACATGGAAACATCAGCTACACTATTCTTCATCAAAAAGATTTTGTAAAGTAAATGTTGTAGTTTATTATTTTCTAATGAAATCAATATTCTGTTTTACGGAATCAGGATGTGGTTTAAAATTTCTAATATTTCAGATTTTCTTCTCTGAGGTATTTCTATGATTTGGCCATTTTGTAGTGTAACAGAGGCTGTATCTTTTTTTTGGATAGATTTGATATGTTGTGTATTGATGATATAGGATTTATGTATTCTAAGAAAATAATAAGTTTCATCACAAACAACTTCTTCAATTTCTTTCAATGTTTTTGATAAAATTATTTTTTGGTTTTGATTGGTATGAATAATTACATAATTAGAATCTGCTTCAATACTAATAATTCTTTGATAAATAATTTTCTCATCTGAGTATTTGTTGAGTACAAGTACTTTTTCATGTTGTTTTGCAGTTGCATTTTTGAGAAGGTCTTCATAGGAAATAGGATTTTTTTTGTAAAAATCCCTCATAACTAAACATTTATCAATGGCACTTTGTAAATCTGTAAGAGATATAGGTTTTAATAAATAATCGACAGCACTTATTTTAAAGGCTTTGATAGCATATTGATCATAAGCTGTTATGAATATAACAGAACAATTATTACTACCTAAATTTTTAAGTAAATCAAATCCAGAGCCATCAGGCATTTGAATATCCAAAAACAATATGTCTGGTTCACATTCATGAACTAGATCTTCTCCATCTTGAATATTATAAGCTGTACCTACAATTTCTAAATAAGGGAAATACTTTTGTAAAAGAATACTTAAAACCTGAATGCTACTTTCCTCATCATCTATAATAACTACTTTCATAATCATTTAATCAAATTCTGTTAGTAAAGGAAATATAATTCTAACTTCTACACCATTATTTACATTTTTAATTTCAAAATAATTCATATCATGAGTTTTATCTTGGTGCAATAATAATACTCTTTCTTTTATAATTTGCAAACCTTGCGATGTGTGTTGGTTTTTATTTTTTTCCTTTGTTATAAAAGGCTTTCCATTGTTGAAAATATCAATAATTAGAAAATTATTTAAAGTTGAAAATCTTACTTCTATAATTTTCTCTTTATTTTCGCCACTCAAACCATGCCAAATAGCATTTTCCAAGATAGGCTGTAAAATCATGGTAGGAATGATAATCTCTCGAATATCAATATTGGAGTCAACTTGAGTTGTAAACTGAATAGGGCTATTTAACCTCTGAGACTCTAATAATATATATATTTTCAATAATTCTAATTCTTCTTGAATGGTGACACTCTTTTTACGGCTATTATTTAAAATCATTCGAATAAGCTTGGCAAATTCTGCTAAATAAAAGTGGGCTTCTTCATTTTTGTTTTGTAGAATAAAAGCTTGAATAGAGTTAATCGCATTAAAAATGAAATGAGGATTCATTTGTGATTGAAGAGCTCTACTCTCCAAATCTGATATTCTTTGTTGTATAGAGCGTTTTGCAAGTTCTTTAATCTTGATATTTTGGATGATTTTTTGAATGATTAAAAATAGAATAATGAAAAATAATAAAGCTGATAAAACAATGAACCACCAAGTCTGATAAAACAATGTAGGTATTTTCAAAGATAATACTATTACATTAGATTTAGACAAAGAAGCATAATCAAGAGCATACATCTCTAATTTATAGTTCCCTGCAGGTAGCTTGATATCCAGTAAATTCTGCTTAGATTTTTGATACTTGATAATATCACCATTATTTGTAGTGATAATGAAATGATAACTAACATTTTGAGAGGCTTTATAATTATCTTGAATACAACTAATCATAAAATGCTCTTTCTGTGGAATTACGATAGCTTTATTCTTATCAAGAATATGAGAAACAGAAAGTATATCTAATTGTATATTAAGGTTCAAATTTTGGATATATTTGATTTCAAGGCTTGATACCTCATATTTGCCTGCTATATATAATTTTTTTTTGTCAAAAACTCGAATATCTACAATTTCATCAAAAGGTAAGAAATTAGAACTATTCAATATTTGTATTTTTTTGCTTTCAAGATTATACACATACAAACCAAGACGAGTTCCTATATATAAAAGCCCTTCTGCATAAGCTAAACAATCAATTCTTTGAGGTAAATCAGTTATTTTATGGATAATTTCGCCCTTATTATTCATTAATATACACCCTCTATCATTTGTTCCTACAGCTATGAGATTACTATCAATTTTACAAAGTGTATTAACTCTGAAATTATATCCTAATTGCTTTGGAATGATATCATTGCCTGATACTGTTAATGAATATATACCTTTATTTTGTGTTCCAACCCAAAGTTTATTCTGATGAATAGACTCTAAACATAAAGTTTTCTCATTTAATAATTGCTCATGAATACTATTATTGTCTTTATCAAATAAAAATACTTTGCCACTACCGAATAATACATATTTATTTTTATCTATTTGTTTGTAGCCTCTCAAAAAGAAACTTAGAAGAGTTGATTTGTTCTCTTCTAGTAAGAGTCCATGTGAAGTTATGTAAATCTTTTCACGATTATGAAAAATAATATCGTTGATGATGTTATCTTTACCATCTAACAAAAGCTTTTGAAATACATTATTATTGGATAACAGAATATTATTGGATAATAAAACATTCATTTTATTATCAGATTCGAGGAGTTTCATAACATTATTATCCCCCTTATAAATAGATTTCAACTCTGGGTTTTTACAAATATATAAACCTTTGTCTAGAGTGGTAAACCAAATATTATCTTCTTTATCTAAGAGAATTTTGCTGATACTTAGTTTTTCAATAATAGGAATGGGAAGTTTCTGAATAGTATTTTCTTCTAAAATATATACTCCGTTGCTACGAACTCCACAATATATTTTTTGTCCAATCTGAGTAATACAGAAAACTTCATGAGGAAAAGTATATTTTTGAATAGGTTTAAAGTTGATAAATTTAATAACTTCATTGGTGTTACTTAAATACATCAGCGAATCATTGACAATAAGGAGTTTATTATTCTGATTGGGAGATCCTTGGAATAAGTTAAAATATTTATATTCTTTATTTTTAGTCTTAAAAACCCAATTATTTTTATTAGTTGGTATGCTTGGTGCTTTAGAATATACAATTAGGTGTTGTTGATTAGGATAAATGAAAGTATGAATAGTTCTATCATCATTGTAAATGTTTGGTTCTTTAGATTTTAAAGATTGATTATCAACAAGGTACATGCCTGAATGATTCGTTCTTCTAAATTCTAACTTATGATTTTCTTTTTCTACAAGAGAAGATATAAACACTTTTTCAGAAAAGTGATTAAAAACTATAGCTGACAAATCACTTTTTTGTATTTTTCCATGCTCTATAAGCCCTAATGTACCAGAAAGTCCAGTAAACCATATTCGATTTTCGAGTCCTTTGAAAAACTTTAAAATTACATTTTCTTCTAAACCGTTATTAGTAGTATAATAATCAACATGATTACCCCTGATTTTGAATATACCTATATCAGAGGCAACCCATTTATTGCCAAGATTATCTTCAATAATATCGTAAAGTTCAGCACTTGGAAAGTGGTGTGGAGTAATAAATTTTTCTATGGAGATATTTTGAGCAAATGCGAATTGGTAGCATAGCAAAAAGCAACCATAAAGTATAAGAGACCTCAAAATTTATAAAATTTAAAGTAATAGAAATTGCTTTACCTAAATTTATTGTCCAATTAGGAATGTACTATATTCAAAGATAATGAGAATTGATTTAAAACCAAATTTTAATAAGAAGCTCACTCATAAATTCATAAACTAACCTTCTGCTTCATAGACTCATTTTTACTCTTTGTATTGAGTGTTTATCTTTAGATTTAGCCAATAATTAAATTTTATTAATATGGTTAAGAAAATTTGTATTTTAATATATGTACTGACATCTATAACTTTTGATGGTGTGGGGCAAATCAAAGACCCTAAAAGAGTAGTAAAACAAAAAACTACTAAAAGAATTAATCAAAATGTAAACCAAGGAATAGACAAAGGTTTAGATGAAATAGAAGGCCTTTTTAAGAAGAAACATAAAAAAGAAGAAACAGAAGATAAAAAAGTAGAGATTAAACATAAACAAGATACAACTCTTTCTTCTGTAAAAATTACAGACTTTCAATTTTACTCTGATTTTGATTTTATACCTAATGAACAAGTAATAGTCTTTGAAGACTTTGAAAATAACCCAATAGGGCTATTACCTGCCAGTTGGAGTACAAAAGCAAAAGGATCTGTTATTTCTATGAAAGATTTGCCTTATAAATGGTTTAAGATGCAATCAAGTGGAGATTATGAAAGTAAATATTTACAAGATTTACCAAAAGAGTTTTCTATTGAAATGGATGCTATTTGTTTAGATAATGTAGGTACAGGTGAAACTGGATTATCTTTTAATTTTATTAAGAATCTCCCACTGACTTTCAATAAAACTAAAAATGATTTGACAACTTATGTTACTCTACACCCTGGGAAAAAACAAACAGCTTTTCTTTCTATTGATGAAAACAAAAAAGAATTAAATAAAAGCTCTAAAGAACAACTAAAATTTATCGAAAACTCAAGTAAAATAAATAAAATATATATTTGGAGGCAAAGAAGCAGACTAAGGATTTATATTGATAATGAAAAAATATGGGATGTTTTGGATGCTTTTCAAGAAGGAATTACCTATAAAATGATAATTCAACAAAATTTTGCCTGTGATAATTGTGGAGTTGCAATTAGTAATATTATTTTCTCCAAAGACAGACCAAATGTTTATAATAAACTAATTCATGAAGGTAAATATACCACTAGAGGTATTCTTTTTGAAACTAATTCAGATAAAATAAAGCCAGAGAGTTATGGTGTTTTGAAAGAACTTGCACAAATTATGATAGACAATCCTGATCTAAAAGTGAAAGTTATTGCCCATACTGACTCAGAAAATGGAACTAATACCAAGACAAATTTAGAACTATCTATAAAACGTGCTCTCATGATAAAAAAGGTATTAGTAGATGAATTCAAGATAAATAATGTGCGTATTGAGACAGATGGATTAGGGGATTCTAAGCCCTTAGAATCTAATAACACTACAGAAGGAAAAGCAAATAATCGTAGAGTTGAATTTATTAAACTATAAACAATTATAACAATGGGACTATTTGATTTTTTATTTGGGAAAAAAAATAATAAAGAAAGTGTTTACACACATCTTGATGAAAATAGTTTTCAACAGGGTTTAAATGTTGAAAAAGCTCAAAAGATGAGAGAAGCTTTTCTTGCTGTCATGACACAAGATGATGAAGATAAGGCGTTTAATGCTGCTTCTGGTCTTATGTTGAAAGGAGCATTTAATGAGACTATTGAAGCTTATCAAGAGTTAGCACAAAAATACCCTAACCGAAAGGGAGATTGTGAGAGTCAGATAGGTGCTGCTTATCATTTTCTGAAAAAGTATGATAAAGCAATAGAATATTATATTTCTGCTGAAAAAAATGGAGCTGACCAAAGTATGATGGATGATAATATTTGGGAGGCTTGTTTTGCTGCTTATAAAGCAACAGAAGATAAAAAGCATATGAAACAATACATTGAAATTCGTCCTACAGGCAATTATGTAAAAAAAGCAAATAAATTCTTATGAAAAAAATATTATATATATTGATTCTGTCAATTTTAATATCTTGTGATAACAAGGCTGAATATAAAAAAAATGGAATATTGGTAGATGCCAATATTTCTAGAAAAGAAAAACTACGTAAGAAAAAATACACTCAGTATGCTTTCTATGTAATGTATTTTACAGATCCCAGCAAAGCAAACCCTAAGCCCAAGGATACAATAAAAAAAACAAAAAATGTAGATGAAATTTTAGAGAGTATGAGTATCAAAAATATGGAGTTTGGTGAATTTCAAGGAAGGCATTTATATGTAGATAAAGAAGATTTTGATAAGTACAATGTAGGAGATAAAATTAAAATCTATTACTTAAAAAATGATTGTACACAAATAAAATTAAAAGAAGACGTAGATGAATAATAATTAAAATAATTTAACAATTTTAAACCCGAAAAACATGAAAAAATCTCTTTTTTTAGTCGCTATAGCTATGTTTCTAAATGTAGCAGATGTTTTAGCAGCAGTAACAATTCGTTATTATAACAAAGACTCTAAAGTTCATACCATGAAAGTTTATATGAATGGACAAACCAAAGAAGTCAAGTTTAGTGGTTCTACAACAGCCTCTGTAACTATTCAGGGTAGTGGAAAAAAATGTATTATAGAAACACCTTGTGGCAAAATAGAAGTAAATGATGGAGATAAAGTGGAAATTAAAAACGGATGTATCAAAATAAATTAAATTGTAAATGAACGGAGAAGTATTCTAAATGCTTATTTAGGATACTTTTATTCTGTAAACACTTAATTTTATACATATTATGGAAAATTTTTTAAGTATAGGAGGAATGGCTCTCATGGTAATTAGTGGCTTGGGTATAGTTTATTATGGATTTTTCTGGCTTTTGGCTATCTCTGGACAAGCTGGAGCTCAAATGAGTAAAGGAACTCAGTTCGAAAATAAGGATACAGATGTAAACATTGCTCAAAATAAGGTGTTTATGAAAGACTTACAAGGTAAAATATTCAGGGGCGTTATTGGTTTTGCAGTAGGAGGAGTATTATATCTAATTTATGAGGCTATATACAAGTGATAGTCTATAGAGTACAACATGAATCTATATAGTTAAAATCTTTATATGAGATTATTTTTTTTTGTTATTTTAGCGATAATGTCAAAATTTGGATATTCTCAAAGCGTGTTTGAGATGAATTTATCCAAAACTCTAAATGAATCCCATATGGGATTATGGACAAATGGAGACTACAAAATTTATGTTGAATTAAGCGTATTGGAAGCAGATTTTCGAGATGTATATAAAAGCTATATAAATGTAAGTACAAATCGAAAAAACATGGATACTGTTACAGTAAACCTTTATAAAGCTACTGCTGAAAGATATTTGTTTGTTGCTGAACAATTGAAAGTGGCAAAAAATGGATTTGATTTAAGGAATTTAGTTATCTATTTTGGATTAGATAATGAACAACAAAATAAAGGAGATTCATTTATTGTTGAAAGTTATATCAGACAATTAGTGGAAAGAGGAAACGCTGCTTTATTTTATAAAGGAAATCGTATTTTTACATTAAAAAAAATAATGCAACTTGAAGGTACAGGAGTAGGCTTCGGATACGAAGTTCGGATTTATTTTGATAATGCAGAGAATTACGCTTTCAAATATTACATACATAATAATTGGTAATGAGCTTCTTAGTAAAATTTTATGATTTTTGTAAAAATTAATGTCATACAATTTCTAATTTTCATGTTTAATGTCATAGTTTAAAACAATCTTACATTGTGGTAAAATTTTTTGTAACACCTCTATATCAAAGGGTTTATAATCAATGTGTAAATATCTTAAATGCTTTAGTTCCACAAGGGACTTGGGTAGTGTAGTCAAGTAGTTTTTCCCAATATACAAACGGTTTAAGTTCTTAAGTTGAGCAATCCATTCAGGTAATTTTGTTAATTTATTGTCATGCAGGTCAAGATGAACAAGTTCCTCTAATGTTTTTAAACCTGTTGGTAATTCTTGTAAGCAATTGCCTTTTAAATTTAGAACTTTTAATTTTTTTAGTTTAGAAAAGCTATCTGGAAGGGTTTTTATCCTGTTTTTTTCTAAAAATAGAATATGCAATGCATGTAAATCTCCAAAGCTTTCAGGAAGATACTCCAAATGATTATACATAAGATGTAATTCGTGGAGAGAAGTCAAATTACCAAAGTTTTTGGGCAAAGTTTGAAGGTGATTTTTCCCTAAATTGAGAAAATATAAATGTTTTAGTCTGGTAAAATTCTGAGGTAAATATGTCAGCTTATTTCTTTTCATATTTAGTTTGACTAACCTTTTTAATTTATCAATACTCTCGGGAATGTTGTCTATAAAATTATTTTTTACACTCAAGGATACTAATTCTTTATTGATTTCATTGATTTCTGGTAAAGATTTTATATTATTTGTATGGACTTTTAAAGAATACAGTTTATCCAATTCAAAAATATCTAAAGGTAATTCTGAAAGTTTATTGCAACTTATATTGAGACGACTTAGTTTTTTTAAGTTTTTGATGTTTTTAGGAATATTTCTGAGTTTATAATTAGATAGCTCGAAATTTTCTAGGTTTTCAAGCTCTGAAAAAGATGGAGGCAATTCACAAATAGGATTGTCAAATACAGATAATGATTTTAATTTCTTTAGATTGCCAATTTTTTCAGGCAAAATAGATATTTTATTGGAAGATAATTCAAGGTATTCTAAATTAATAAGGTTACAAATAACCTCAGACAGATGGCTTATTTTGTTTTTATACAAAAAAAGGAATTGTAAGTTAATAAGACTACCAATGGTTTCAGGCAAAACGTTTATTTCATTACCTCTTAAATCCAACGATTTTAAATTAATAAGATTCTCAATAGTTTCGGGTAGGAATTTTATTTTATTCCATGATAAGTTAATATCTATTATATTAACAAGATTTCCAATAGTTTCAGGTAAACATGTCAGTTGATTATCCCATAAATCAAAATGTGTTAATCTTTGTAGATTTTCAATACTTTGAGGGATTTCTGTAATTTTATTTAGTCCTATCTCCAAATATTTTAAGTCTTGTAAATTTGTTATGCTCTCTGGAAATGATGAAAGAAGATTATGATGAATGCGTAAATTTTTTATTTTTTTGAGATTTCCAATGGTTTCAGGAAGTGTAGATAAAGAAGAATCTGATACATCCAAATATGTTAGGTTATCTAAATTTTCTATTTCACTTGGTAAAGATGTTAGGCTTTTATTTTTTTTTAAAACTAGTTTTTTAAGATAATACCAACTATCAGGAAGCATCTGTATCTCTGTTTCATGTATTTCTATTTCTTCAAAATCCTCTATCAAACGAGTACTTTCAGGCAAATATGTAATTCGATTATGGTCATAACGATTAGAACACAGATACAACTATTTATTTTTCAATAAATAGTCTAAAGCACCTTTATAAAAAAAAAGCTTGCTATCTGATAACCACTCTATCCATTCTTTTGCATCTTCATAATTGTATCCAAAATGTTCTTTGAAATAAATAGGATAATTTTGTGCCAAAGATAAACCTAGTGCTACATTAGATTTATCTCTACTACAGATTAAATCTACAATATTTTCAAACTCTTTATTCTGCATGATTTTCCCTTTTTTATATTAATGTCTAAATTTAAGGTTATAGAGTTTTTCTAATCCTAAAATGTTAGTTTTTGTAAGAGAAAATGAGTAAAGTATAATTGGGGCTTCTAAACTCAGTTTTATATACGCATACTCATAATGTTACATAAAATAGCTGAATATCCATTTTCTTTATAAAATAAATTTAATATGGATATTTATGATTTATAAAGTTTTTATAGCAACATTTTTTTGTATATTCTTTTCACCCAAGCCTTTGTTTCATAGTCAGCCTTTTCTCAAAAAGTTGAATACTGAAAATAAAAGCAATATACAAATACCTCTTCTTAATACCATTAATATAAGCAAACGTGATATAACTAATACAGATACCACAAAAAATGGAGATTGGTATAAAAAAGTAATTAATAATATTCAAGACTCTCAATATCATATTCATCAAGATTCTATTAACAATACATA
The DNA here is from genome assembly GCA_001281695.1 of bacterium 336/3. Classification (NCBI taxonomy): domain Bacteria; kingdom Pseudomonadati; species bacterium 336/3. Next base: position 1,824,902 of record LJIE01000001.1, read on the forward strand.
TTATTCAGTTAATACACAACATGGTTTCAGAGCTAAATATAATCCTTCAGGTTTTTTAATAGAAGATCAATTTAATAAATCATGGAGTATGTCTTATCATATTCAAGGGGTATTTTTTAATGATGAAATTAAATCAACACCATCGATACCTTGTTATCAACATGTTTATGGAGATAGTTTACAAATAGGATATGAAGGCTGGACGATAGAGTATATTAATGATAAGAAAGGGTTAAGACAAAATTTTATTATTGAAGATAATTTGGGAGCAGGAGAAATAAAAGTAAAATTATCCATAGACCCTCATACAAAAGTTTATAAAAAATCTGATAAAGAAATTCATTTAAATACAAAAAATCATACAATCGTTTATAAAGATTTATGTGTTTGGGATGCAAATCGCAAACCCTTGGATGCTTATTTGGATGTTAATAGTCAAGATATCAGTATTATAGTGGATGCTTCGGATGCTACATATCCTATTACAATAGACCCTTTATCTACTTCTCCAGATTGGGTTGCTAATGGAAATCAAATAAATGCTCAATTTGGTACAAGTGTAACAAGTGCAGGGGATGTCAATGGAGATGGATTCTCTGATGTAATTGTGGGAGCTACTTTTTTTGATAATGGAGAAGTTGATGAAGGGAGAGTGTTTGTTTATCATGGTTCTGCAACTGGACTCTCCACAACGCCTAACTGGACTGCTGAATCTAACCAAGCAGGAGCAGAGTTTGGTTTCAGTGTAGCTACAGCTGGCGATGTCAATGGAGATGGATTCTCTGATGTAATTGTAGGAGCAAATAGATTTGATAATGGAGAAGTTGATGAAGGAAGAGTATTTGTTTATTATGGCTCTGCAACGGGACTCTCTGCAACGCCTAACTGGACGGCTGAATCTAATCAAATAGATGTTTTATTTGGATGGAGTGTAGCCACAGCTGGCGATGTCAATGGAGATGGGTTCTCTGATGTAATTGTGGGAGCTCCAATTTTTGATAATGGAGAAGTTGATGAAGGTCGAGCATTTGTTTATCATGGCTCTGCAACAGGCCTCTCTACAACACCTAACTGGATGGCTGAATCTAATCAGCTTGTTGGGAACTTTGGATGGAGTGTAGCTAGTGCAGGCGATGTCAATGGAGATGGATTCTCTGATATAATTGTAGGTATCCCTCTTTTTACAAACGGAGAAACTTATGAAGGACAATCACATGTTTATTATGGTTCTGCAACAGGCCTTTCCACAACACCTGATTGGACTGCTGAATCTAATCAAGTATGGGCACAATTTGGTATAAATGTAACTAGTGCAGGTGATGTAAATGGAGACGGATTCTCTGATGTATTAGTAGGGGCAAATGGTTTTGACAATGGGCAAGCCAATGAAGGAAGAGCATTTGTTTATCATGGTTCTGCAACAGGCCTTTCTACAACACCTAACTGGACGGCTGAATCTAATCAAGCCAATGCAGAAATGGGAATTTATGTATCAAATGTGGGGGATGTCAATGGAGATGGATTCTCTGATGTAGCAGTAGGGGCTTGGTTTTTTGATAATGGAGAAGTTGATGAGGGGAGAGCATTTGCTTATTATGGTTCCGCAACAGGCCTTTCTACAACGCCTAATTGGACTGCTGAATCCAATCAAGCCAATGCAAATTTTGGAGTGAGTGTCTCAAGTGCAGGCGATGTCAATGGAGATGGTTACTCTGATGTAATTGTAGGAGCTTGGAATTTTGATGATGGAGAAGCTAGTGAAGGAAGAGTTTTTTTATATTTTGGGTCTCCTAATACACTTTCATCTAGTGCTAATTGGGTTACAGAATCTAATCAAGCCAATGCAAATTTTGGTATAAGTGTTTCAAGTGCAGGCGATGTGAACGGAGATGGATTCTCTGATGTAATTGTAGGAGCTTATAACTTTGACAATGGGCAAACCAATGAAGGACGAGTATTTGTGTATCATGGTAGTTTAACAGGGCTTTCTACAACACCTAATTGGACAGTTGAATCCAATCAAGCCAATGCTTTTTTTGGAATAAGTGTAGCTAATGCAGGCGATGTCAATGGAGACGGGTACTCGGATGTGATTGTAGGATCTCATTTTTTTGATAATGGTCAAACTGATGAAGGACAAGCTTTTGTGTATCATGGTAGTTTAACTGGGCTTTCTACAACACCTAATTGGACAAGAGACAGCAATCAGACATCAGCCCAATTTGGATATTGTGTAGCTAATGCAGGCGATGTCAATGGAGATGGATATTCTGATGTAGTTATAGGGGCTTATCGTTATGATAATGGAGAGACTGATGAAGGGATTGTTGCTCTATATTATGGTTCTGCAACAGGCCTTTCTACCTTTGCAGATTGGATAGTAGAATCCAATCAAGTTAGTGCATTTTTTGGATTTTGTGTAGCTACAGCAGGCGATGTGAATGGGGATGGATTCTCTGATGTAGCAGTAGGGGCTTATAGTTTTGACAATGGTGAAACAAATGAAGGAAGAGGTTTTGTTTATTATGGTTCTACAACTGGGCTTTCTACAACACCTAACTGGACTGCTGAAAGTAATGTAGCCAATGCATTTTTTAGCAATAGTATTTCTACAGCAGGGGATGTCAATGGAGATGGATTCTCTGATGTAGCAGTAGGAGCTTGGGATTTAACAAATGGGCAAACCAATGAGGGCAGAGTATATGTTTATCATGGTAGTTCGACAGGGCTTTCTACAACACCTAATTGGGTTACAGAGTCCAATCAGGCTAATGCAAATTTTGGTCAGAGTGTAGCAAGTGCAGGGGATGTCAATGGAGATGGGTATTCTGACTTAATTATGGGAGCTTCTGGTTATTCTAATGGACAAACAGAAGAAGGGAGAGCTTTTTTATATCATGGTAGTTCAGCAGGGCTTTCTACAACACCTAATTGGACAGCTGAATCCAATCAAGCTAATTCATTATTTGGCTATAGTGTTTCGAGTGCAGGGGATGTCAATGGAGATGGGTATTCTGATATCATTATAGGAGCTTATGAGTTTGATAATGGTCAAACTAATGAAGGACAGGTATATATGCATTATGGGAATAATCAAATAAATAGGCGTAGTAATCTGCAATTATATAATGATGACTTGACTAATCTCATGAATCAAAGTAATGTAAACTCTACTACTTTTGGTATTGGTTTATTTGGGAAATCATTTTTAGGAAGAGGAAAAGGAAAATTAGTTTGGGAGGTGAAACAGCAGGGTCAGGCATTTTCTATGAATCCAATCACCAATAGTACTTTATTTTCTGATAAACAAACTACGTTTGCTGATTTGGGCATAGCAGGCTTAGAAATGAAAAACATAGTTTCAAAAATTGGTAAGCAGAATAAAGTAAGATCTAGAATTGAATATGATAAAACTACAGCTATTACTGGACAAGTACATGGACCTTGGCGATATACATCGGATTATTTGAGAGGTCATATTGCTCATGACAACACACCCTTACCTGTTCATTTGATTATATTTACTGTTCAAGAAAATAATTGTGAGGTTTCTTTAAATTGGATTACTACACAAGAAATCAATGTTCATAAATACGTTATAGAAAAAAGTCAGGATGGAATGATATTTCAAGAAGTTACAACATTGGATGCAAAAAACCAAACAGATAGAAATTCTTATAGCTATCAAATGCCTCAAAAAGAAAAAATAAATTATTATCGTTTAAAAATAGTAGATAAAGATGGTAAAAAAACATTTTCTATGATAAGGAGTTTACAAACTTCATGTATCAAAACAGAAATACTTATCTATCCTAATCCAATTACTCATCAGTTATTAAGTATTGATAGCCCAAAAGAATTAATATCTGAAATACACCTCATATCTATGTCAGGAGTCTTGGTAAAAACATATCAGGTTCAAGGAGATAAAATACAAATTCATCTTAAAGATATATCAAATGGAGTTTATATTATAAAAATATATGATTCTCAAAGACAGATAATAGAAACAGAAAAAATAGTTTTAACAACAAAATAAACAATATAAAATTTATTCTAAAATGGCTTGATGTAATGAGCTTTATATCTAAAATACTTGAGACATTCCATACCAAAACGATTGAAAATTGTTTTAGTATGGAAAACTATGAACTAGTATTGAGATACTTAGAATTCAACTTTCAAATCATGAAAATAAAGAGAGAGTTTATAGATGGCTACGAGATAAGAATTAATAAAAATATAGAAATAGAACTTATCAATAAAATTGATTATATAATACTTTGTGTTTCTCCAGATGGATCATTTATAATTATGACTACTAACCATGAAAAAGATAATAGATTCATCACTGATCAGGCGAGTAAGGTTTTTTGTGGTTTAGTACGTAAAGCTATTATTTGGGATAAAAGACAAAATAAACATATTAAGTAATTTGTTAAAAAATACAGATTAAAATAAGAAAGATATATGACAAATAAAGATTTTTATGATAAGATAAATAGCATCAATACAGGTAATAGCAGATTAGATGTGTATTATGAGGCATTGCATGAACTGATTGAAGCATATCAGTTTTCTTTTCTTACTTGGGAGGCTCTTGTTGAGATATTGTCAATGGCTGGTCAGATAGTGACTCATAAACCTATTAATATATTATCATTAAATAAAAACACATTTATATCTGATGAGGAAATGGATGATGTAAATAAATTAAAAAGATTCTTAAAAGAAGAAATATCTTATATACAAAAAAATGGAATACCTCAAGACTCATACTTCAATTGGCATATCAGTATCATACTAGAAAGAGGCGTTACTTGGATGATGATGGAGGGAGATGATGATGTTTTTGAACTAACGGGGTATCCTACTTGGGCTACACTTTTATTAATTATAGAAATGGGTAGAGAATATGAATGAGTATTCACCCATATACTAATTTTTACTTTACATTCATCGAAACAGTCCTAAATCATGAATCAGGAAGAGTACATGGGTATATTGAATGAAAAATTTACAAGTCAAGTATCCCTAGAAGCAGACCTGTTTGAGTTTTTACAATTGCTTTATGTAACATGTTTACAGAAACACCAAGAAAAACCCACTTATACCGTTTTTATGGAGTGTCTGATGGATGCATACGTTTCTACGGAAAGGTTTACAGAGGAAGCATTTGCAAAAGTTATCCAAGAGAATGAAGAAGCTTTTAAAAAGCCAGATGAGGACTTTTATATGCTCTTACACTTCATATCCTCAGAAGAGACTTTTTGGCATAATCGTCGGATTTCTTGTTTTAGTGAAACGCTATCAGAGGATTGGCATCATTTTTCTTGGAACATATCATATATTTTTTATGGTACCATATACGATTTTTTAGCTAAACCTAAAACAAAGAAGCTATTTACCCAAAAAAATGTCTGTTGGAAAGATTTTATAGAACTCATTCAATTACTCATTATTCCTATAGACACAGTTTTACTTTGCTCCAACTCGGCAGAAGACACTCTAAATTATTTAAAAAAACATGATAATTTGTATGTTACTGATAAAACAATTGGTTTGTATGCTTGGGTAGCTACTAAATGGAGAATGGCATATCTGCCGTGGAGATATAATATCCATGATTTTGATGATTTTTTAAATTATAAAGAATTTCTAACTCATTTTTATTCTAAATGCCAAGCTTTCATCGCAGATTGGAGAGAGAAAAGTTATAATTATGGTGAAAATCCTGAAAATGTTCGTTATGAAATTTATCACAGGATTTTTCAAATACTTGAAAAGCAGTTATCTAAAGAAAAAACATCAGCTATTCTAAAGGCAGCACAATTGTTTGATATTGCCTACCCAGAGCAATATGGTATTGGAAATGCTGATGGAACTTTTTATGATGAAAATATAGAAAAACTTACCCATAATTTTTATCCATATCGGGAATATTTTGTGGATGCTCTTTTAGAGTCAGAGTTGGATGTGTTACAATATGAATGGATTACAGTTACACAAGTGTTATGGCAATATTATCGATGGACTACCAACTATACTCGTTATCAAAAGATTCTCGAGACTCTTGAGTATTTATTTGAGAAAGCAATTACGTTATCCCATGAAGATATTCATTATATGAGTTTTAATGGAAAAACACCTAAAGGAGCCATCAATTTCTATTATGCAGAGTTTTTATACTATCAGAAACAAGACTATGACCAAGCATTGAAATATTATGAGATATTTGTCAAGCTGGAACCCCAATTTTTACCAAATAATCTTATTGATTTTTCACCTTATTTTATTGATAAGCTTATTTATCCTATTTCAACACAAGAAGCTCTCACTCAAATAGCTAAAATTTATCTACTCAAGGAAGATTTTGAAAAAGCAAAAACTTATGTAAAAAAAGCTATCAAAATGAGAAGCAATAATTATCAGGCTCCTTATGAAGTATTGGCAGAGATATATGAAAAACAAGATCACTTAAAATTGGCGATTGATGCCTTAAACAATAAAATAAAGGCAATGGAGCAATCCATAATCATCAGCAATTATTCAAAACCAACAACCATACTTTATTATACCACCTACGACCCTCTGTACAAGGATTCTATATATCATAATCATTCTAAGAAGGTTAATTTTATTTATGATTATTATTTCAAAATCTCAGAGTTGTATAATTGGTTGGGAGAATCTGAAAAAGCGGGAAAAGCCTTAAATGATGGAAATAGATTGAAAAAGAGAATGAAAATTTAAAAAATGAGATGATTATTACATGAAATCAGATTTTAAGAATTTGCTAGACAATCCTTTAGAAATAAAAAGGCTTGATTTGTCTAACAGAAAATTAGATAAAATACCTAAACAGATAGAATTATTCAAAAACCTTGAAGAATTAAATTTATCTGGAAATAGATTTCAGGAAATACCTCAAGAAATTTATAGTCTTGAGCAATTAACAAGATTAGACCTCTCTCATAATCAATTGAAAAAGTTATCTTCTAAAATAGGTTTACTCAAAAATCTTGAAAATCTAAACTTATCTAACAATCAATTAAGAGGCTTACCTCAAGAAATAATACTACTTAAAAGCCTTATCACTCTTGACTTGTCTTATAACAAACTTCAAGCCATGCCTTATAAAATATGTAATTTGGAGTCATTAAGTAATTTAGATTTGTCTCATAATCAATTGGAAGAAATATCAATTGAAGAAATAATTAGTGTATATACTATTGAGAATCTGTATGCTTTAGATGTACCCTTTAACGAAAGTAAGGTTTCTAATTTAAATTTAGGATATAATCAAATAGAAAATTTGCCTTATGAAATAGGAGGTTTAACTTTTCTGCATTATTTAAATTTAGAACACAATCAGTTAAAAAGTGTGCATTGGGCAATAGGTAATCTTGTAAATTTAAGTGAATTAAATTTGCAAGATAATCAAATAGAAAGTCTGCCAAATGAAATAGGGAACTTAGAAGTATTAAAATCTTTGGATTTGAAGCACAATTGTTTAAAGAATATACCCATTGAAATAGGGAATCTTAAAAAACTTCATCATTTAGATTTACAATATAATCAAATAGAAGACTTACCAAATGAAATAGGGAATTTAGAGGAATTAGATAGTTTTTATTTATCACACAATCGTTTGAGATATATTTCTGCTACAATTGGGCAACTCAAAAAACTAAAAATCTTGGATATATCTTACAATCAACTCAAAGAATTACCTGTTGAAATACAAGAACTGAAGAATGTGTTTTTATTCTTAAATCGTAAACAAGCCCGAAAACTTACCAAAATAAATACTTTCAAGTTTAAATTTATAATATGTAAGGATATAAAACTATGAAATCAGATTTTAAGAATTTGTTAGAATTATTATATAGTAATAACAAAGAAAATTTAAACTTGGCTTTAGAATTGGCCCAAGCTTACTCATCAGAATTAGAGGAATATTCAGGTTATAACATAGAAGACTATCATTTTATGATCAACTGGGTATGGAAATGGATGCCAGAAGTGGAAAACCCCTTAATAATAGAAAAAATTGTTGTGTCTTGTAAAAGACTAACTGAAATACCTAAGCAGATAGGTTTACTCAAAAATCTAAATATCATAAACTTTTCAGGTTGCAGGATAAGCAGCTTGCCTACTGAAATTGAAAAACTTGAACAATTAAAAACATTAGTTCTAGAAAATAATGAATTAAGAATTCTGCCTGATACAATTGGGAATCTTAAAAAATTGAGTTATTTGAATGTAGACCGTAATCAGTTGAAGGAATTACCCTCTGAAATAGGGAATTTAAAAGAACTAACTTTCTTGAGATTAGATAAGAATGGCCTAAGAAAAATTCCAGATGGAATAATGCAACTCAAAAAATTAGTTAGCTTAACATTAAGATATAACCAAATAGATGAATTGCCTGCTACAATCGGGAATCTTAAAAAATTGAGTTATTTAGATTTAATGCATAACGAATTAAAAAAACTCCCTTCTGAAATAGGAAATCTGAAAAAACTCAAGGTGATTTGGCTATCTCACAATCAACGGGAAACATTACCACCCACAATAGGCAACTTTGGTAAACTGGATAGCTTGTACTTATCTCATAATCAAATCAAAACATTGCCTGCTGAAATAGGGAATCTTAAAAAACTAACAACTTTAGATATACCTTATAATCAATTGAAAAGTTTACCTTCTGAAATAGGGGCATTAAATCAGTTAAAGCACTTAAAAATGTGTTATAATCAATTAGAAGAGCTACCTGTTGAAATTGGGAATGTTCAAAAGTTGAATTATTTATATTTATCTTATAATAAGTTAAAATATATACCTGCTACAATTGGAGGACTCAAAAAACTTATCCGTCTAGATATATCTTTCAATCAATTGAAAACCTTGCCAGTGGAAATAGGAAATCTGAAGAATTTGACCTTGGACTTAAATCGTAATAAGCTGGAAAGCTTGCCAGAAGAGGCTCTTCTGAACTTGTATTCTGTATACATAGGAAAACGAGCAACAGTGAAAATCTGGTCCAAAGAGTTAAAAAAGAGTGGTAAAATTATACGTTAAGAATATTGAAAAAATTAGAAAAAAATAAATTCAAGAGCATCTTTTTAAGATGCTTACTCATTTCTTGCAAATATTAAGATGATAATGTTATAAACTAAACTTCTCATACACACACTCAAGATGTTGTCATATACAGCCTACATATTTATAAGTTTGGTGAAAACTTTATAATCTAGTATGTATATGAAACGAAAAAATTATCTTATTGTATTAATGAGTCTCATTTGTATGGGCTTTTTTAATCAACAGGCTTGGGCACAAGCTGGTAGTAATGACGCAACCTTCAATGTAGCTGATAATGGAAGAATATTTGGTAATGTTTCTAGCATTATCCCTCTATCAAATGGAAAAATTTTAGTAGGAGGGTATTTTAGAGATGGAATAGCTCGTCTCAATGCTGATGGTACAATAGATAACACTTTTAATGTTGGGACTGGACTTTCTGGATATGGTATTAAATTAATATTACAATCTGATGGGAAAATTTTAGTAGGGGGGTATTTTATAAGCTATAATGGTATATCTCGAAATAATATAGCCCGTTTGAATGCGGATGGTACTTTGGATAATACATTTAATGTTGGAACAGGATTTAATGGGTCTGTGTATAGTGTAGCCCTACAATCAGATGGGAAAATTTTAGTAGGGGGATATTTTACAAGCTACAATGGAACAGCTCGAAATAATATAGCTCGTTTAAATCCTGATGGTACTTTGGATAACTCTTTTAATATTGGTACTGGGTTTGATACTGGGGTAATTGCTTTAGATATACAGTCAGATGGAAAAGTTGTAGTTGCAGGAGATTTTACAAACTATAATGGAACATCCCGAAATAGAATGGCTCGCCTAAATGCTAATGGTACTTTGGACACTGGTTTTACTACTGGAACAGGGTTTAATAATCAAATTTCAAGTTTAACTATTCAATCAGATGGAAAAATATTGGTAGGAGGATATTTTACCAGTTACAATGGTAATACAGCCAATTACATTGTTCGTTTGAATACCAATGGTAGTTTTGATAATACTTTTAATAATGGAGGTTCTGGATTTGGGTCAGGTGTTCGAGGTATTATCCTCCAACCAGCAACCAATTATGTATGGGTAGCAGGAGGAATAACATACAATGGCACATCAGTAGGTGGTTTAGTGAGACTTAATGGGAGTACAGGAGCTATTGACAATCCTGCAAGTATGGGAAGTGGTGGTAGTAGTGGAAGTACTAGTACACTTGCATTTCAATCAGATGGAAAAATTTTGGTAGGAGGTAGTTTTGCAAGTTATAATGGAGCTAATTACAAGTTTGGTCTTGTACGTTTAAATGCTGATGGGTCTTTAGATAATACTTTGAAAAATAATACAGGTATTCATGGTGATGGAGGTACTTCTGTGAAAGTACAATCTGATGATAAAATTATTTTATATGGCTCTATTAGCAGTTATAATGGAATACCTGTAAATAGAATAGGTCGTTTGAATCCTGATGGTATTTTGGACAATACTTTTAATATTGGGACTGGCTTCAATCAGTCTATTTCAACACTAACTCTTCAATCAGACGGAAAAATATTGGTAGGGGGTAGTTTTACAAGTTATAATGGCACACCTGTAAATAAAATAGCTCGTTTAAATCCTGATGGTACAATAGATAATACTTTTAGTACAACTGGTACGGGATTTAACTCTCGTCCTAACGTTTTTGCTATTCAATCAGATGGAAAAATTTTGGTAGGGGGATCTTTTGATTCTTATAATGGGGCAACCCAAAATTATATAGCTCGTTTGAATGCCAATGGTACACTCGATAATACCTTCAATATCGGAACAGGGTTTGATTATTCAGTAGATGTGATCAGCCTTCAACCAGATGGTAAAATTTTGGTATCTGGTAGTTTTAATGATTATAATGGAACTGCTTGCAGTGATGTAGTTCGTTTGAATAGCAATGGCAGTTTAGACAATACATTTAGTCCTACTGGTACTGGATTTGATAGTGCTCCTCGTGTTTTTCTTTTTCAATCAGATGGAAAAATTTTGGTAGGAGGTATTTATGAATATAATGGGGTTGTTTATAATGAACTGGCAAGATTAAATGCTAATGGTACAATAGACAATACTTTTAATATTGGTACTGGGTTTGATAACTCAGTATATGATATAAGTTTTCAACCGAATGGAAAAATTTTGGTTATGGGAGGCTTTACGAGTTATAATGGTACTCCAAGTAATGGATTAATTCAACTAAATCCAAATGGTACTATTGATGCCACTTTTAATGCAGGAATTGGATTTAATGATGATGCTTATAGCTTAGGTGTTCAGAAAAATGGAAAAATTATAATAAGTGGAGGTTTTTCAAGATATAATGGTGTAGCCCGAAATGGCATAGCACGTATCATGCCCAGTTGTCCAAGTAGCGTAAGTTTATCAGATTTACCAGTAGCACCCTTATTACAACCCTACAATCAAACAATCACCCAAAATGGCTTAAATGGAAATATTACATGGTCTGTAAATGGTACATTACCTGCTGGTTTGAGCCTGAATACCTCCACAGGTGTTATTTCAGGTACACCCACAACACCTGTTACCTCTGTTTTTACTATTCAGGCATCAAATGGTGCATGTAATGTTTCTAAAGAATACAATTTTGTGGTAGATCCTATAGCAGGCATAGACTCAAAAAATCAAATAGTAGAAAAAGTATATCCCAACCCTAGTCAAGATAAAATCCAGATCGATTTTAAACAAAGTGGTGTTCATAGCTTTAAAATGTTCAATAGCTTGGGTAAGGTAGTGAGAGAAGGTAAAACAGAAAGTACAAACATCACACTAGATATTACCTCATTACCTCAAGGTGTATATTTCTTAGAAATATCTGGAGAGAAACAAACTATCAAAATTATCAAACAGTAGTCAAACATATTCACATTTAATATATACATTATGAAAATCAGATCATTGATATGGTTATTTGGTATGAGTATCTTATTACTCACCAGCCAATGTAAAAAGAAAAGTAGTAATCCTAGTCTAAGCCCCAAAGGAGTTTGGAGCATCACAAATGTGAGTTTTGAAATAGGAGGGGCTTTACCTAACAGTTTGTCTGGTTTGGTAGGAGGAACAGCTAATTTCACAGATAAAGATTATGAGTTGAAAGATAATGGAGGAAATGTGGTAGAATCAGGGACTTATGTTTATACAGCCAGTAGCAATAGTTTACAGATGAGTCCTTCTGCTGTGTCTGTATTTCCCAATCAGTCAAATCCTTATGTATTGAGTAGTCTGTTAACTTCAAACTCATTGGAATTGAAACTTAATATTGCTGCTGCCTCAAAACCTCAGTTTAATCTAATCTTATTACTCAATAAATAATAACTTACAATTATGAGAAAAGAATTTAAAATATTCATTTTAGCTATGTTTTTGATGGGTTGTGCTATTGTAAATAAAGCACAACCTACCAAAAAGGGAGATGACATTGTCTTAAGCCCTGCCGATGAAAGTAGCCCAGCCAAGGGGCAAATCAAAACTTTTTGGAAAAATATAAAGAAGTTGGAGGAAATGCCTAAAGAGAAATATAATACAATGGGCAGTTATGTTCAAGCAGCTCAAACAGCTATCAATAATATTAAGATGAAGGATAAAAACTATAATACAGCATCTTTAGAAGCTGAATTAAAGAAATGGCAGGGGCAACATGAGAAACAGCAAACAGTGATAGTAGATCAACGTCATATGCTAGTTGAAACCTCAGGTAGTTTATCAAGACTTTTTGATAGAAGTAATGACAAAGCTTTGAAATATAGAGGAAATAAGCCTGAAGAGTTTGAAAAATGTAATAAGGAAATAGCAGAATATAAAAATGATTTGGCACAATTTCTAGCTATGGAAAAAGACCCCAGAGTAATGAAAGATTCAGCATCAACAATAAAAAGTATTACAATTAGGTATTTTAGTAATTTGGATGAGGAAATTAAGGGATATGAAGAAAACTTGAAGTTCTATACTCTGGTCAATAGCTTAAAGGGATATATTCAAGAAATAACTATCCATGAAACTTATATAGATGCTGCAAGGCAGGTTTATCCCAATAATACCACATTTGCAAATGGGTATAAAAAGATGAAAGAGTTGACTTCTAAAATCTCAAAAATAAACTTAGAAACTTTTACCAAAGAAAATAAAACCAGACTTTTAAAAGAGGCTCGTATGCCTGCTGCCATAACAAGTGATCCTGCTATAGAACAAGAGTTTAAAATTGCTTTTGGGAAATTAGGGTTTGCTGGTGAGAAAATTATCAAAGTAAACTTGACAAAACATGATTGGCTTGTCAATAGAAATGAGTGGACAAGTATAATAGAAAATCGTACTAGAAAAGCTGCTGTTGCTGTAAAAAAAGCAGATGGTTCTTGCCAAATTTATGTTATGGAAATTGGGCAACAATACTTAGGTGGTTCAAGTTATGGAGCTTCTGAAACTGTAAGGTTCTCAGATTATCCCATCCTTTGTGAAAATGTTAAATAATCTATAAAAACCTATGGCAATCAAAATAAAATCTGTAAAAATGAACCCCATTGAATTGGGAAATGGTGCAAATGGTAAGGCCTTCGGATATTTTAGGAAATATTCGCTTATGAGTACCAATGAAAATGCAAAAACCTTAAGAGAGCTGATGTCGGGACTTCAGATACTTGTAGACTTAAACTCGCTTGAAGTTCCTGATGAGGATAATCAATGGCTTTATTATGAGCAAGATGGAAGCTATGCACCCATGCCAGAGTCTTTAAAAAAAGAGTTGATAGAAAAATATAAAAAATATCTAAACTTCACTCTTGACTTAAAAAATCCTATCATAGATGAAAGGAAGAATATCTTATTTTCTCAAAAAAACGAAATGGAAATTAGTTTTAACTATGATAAAAATTATGGTGAAGACGATCCATTAAGTGTTTGGAAAGAAGTAGATATTCGAGATCTTGATGGATTAGAGATATCTAAATCGGAAGAGTGGAGCAATTATGATAGAGATGAAAATGGTGAATATTTAGGATTAGAACAATATTGGGATGAAAAACATGGTAAAAGACCTGATTTTGATGCAGAAGCCTTGTGGCCACATAAAGGACCTAAAAATTATATCAATGGTTTTTTACCAGGGTATATGATCAATTTCAGTTTTACTTGTGAGCTAGAAGGTGAGATTTTAGAAGATGCTTAATATTATCATATAAATTTATATCATAAATATGTCAGAATTATATAAAGATCAAGGAATCTGGAATGAATTTCATGGAAAAAACGTAGGAAAAATTATATTTTCCACAGAAAAAATATTAGCAGATAATCCCAATCCATCTTTTGAAAAAACATCTTTTCGCCTGAATGAATTTATAAGGGGGCGAGTCTACTTGGATAAAAGTGTACTCAATATCTATAAAACATTAGAAAGTAGTGGAGTATATCCTTCCAATACTTGGTACGAAACAGATATTGTTTTGTTAGGATACAGAATACTCATAAATGATGTAGAAAAGGCTGTATTTTCAGTGAATTTTGCCAGAACACCTAGTGCAGAAATATGGACAACTTTTTATTATGATTTTGTCCACATGGATAAAATGAACTATTGGGATTCTCCTCATCAATACAAAGATGTAGATTACTACTTTAATACATTATTAAGAAATTTAGAGCCTGATGAATATTCTGTAGGAATAGAATGTTTTCTGCCTTCTCCTAACGGAAGTTTTCAAAGTGAAAGCATAGCTAAAGGTTCATTTACTTTGAAATTTAATAAAGAAGATAAAGACCATTGGGTGCATACATTTGGGGCTAATCATTATGAATATATGGTTCATTCATCTACGGAAAATGAAAATAGTACAGATGACACAGTTCAGGCTAATTATGTTACTGTGATTAACTGGTCAGGAAAAAGAATTGATATTGAAGTCTGTGAGAAAGGACAAAGTTATGGAAAAACAGATTTCATTCATGACAATGCTCGTAGCGAATATCTAATGAATGTAGGAGATACTATTAAATTAAAGGAGAGCAGAGTTATTATATATACACATACAGCCAATAATCGTGAGTTTATAGTCAAATAATGAAACATGAATTTTATATGACTTCTAAACAGTTATTATCTTTTGATAATAGCTGTTTTTTTATAAACTAATATTCTCCTTAACAAACTCAGTATGTTTATTAAGATTCTGAGCATATCATATTTTTGTTAAAAAATTAATAATTATATGAAACAGAAACTTTATTTATCATTTCTAGTAAGCTTGATGTGCTTATTAAATTTCCAACAAAGCTATGGACAAGCTGGCAATAACGACCCTACTTTTAATGTAGCAGATAATGGTATATCTCTAAATGGGACAATCTATGGATTGGCTACACAGTCTGATGGAAAAATATTAGTATTAGGTAATATTATGGATGGTTTGGTTCGCCTCAATGCAAATGGTTCGTTTGATAATACCTTCAATATTGGAACAGGGTTTGAAGGAGGAAGTGATTTATCTGTGGTTAAAGTGCTTTCAGACGGGAAAATTCTTGTTGGTGGTGAATTCTCAAGTTATAATGATACATCTGTGAGTCGAATAGCTAGAATCAATACAGATGGCAGCTTAGACAATACCTTCAATATTGGCACAGGATTTAATGGACCAGTTACTTCTATTGCTATACAATCTGATGGAAAAATGGTAGTAGGAGGATATTTTACTAGTTATAATGGTAATGCAGTTAGCCAAATAGTTCGTTTAAATGCTGATGGTACACGAGATAACACTTTTGCTACAACAGGTACAGGGTTGAATGATGGTATTCAATTGGAATCTATTTTTATTCAGAGTGATGGAAAAATTATAGTAGGAGGAACTTTTACGAGTTATAATGGTAGCTCTGTCAATCGTATAGCTAGACTCAATACAGATGGTAGTTTAGATAATACTTTTAATATTGGGACTGGTTTTAATCAATATTCTGCTTGTCTTGCTCTACAATCTGATGGAAAAATATTGGTAGGTGGGGCTTTTACGAGTTATAATGGTAGCTCTGTCAATCGAATAGCCAGACTCAATACAGATGGCACATTGGATAATACTTTTAATATTGGGACAGGATTCAATAATTTTATTCAGTCTTTGACATTACAATCTGATGGGAAAATACTGGTAGGTGGAGGCTTTACTAATTATAATGGTACTACAACCAATCGAATTGCCAGACTCAATGCTGATGGTACGTTAGATAATACTTTTAATATTGGGACAGGCTTTGATGTAAGTGTTTTTGATATTAAAATTCAATCAGATGGAAAAATATTGGCTGGGGGGATTTTTAATCGTTTTAATAATAATCCTGCATCAATTTTGGTTCGCCTCAATGCAAATGGTTCATGGGATAGCTTACTCAATACAGCTTCAGGAGTAAGCCAAAGTGTAAGACAAGTAAAAGTGCAACCTAGTGGGAAAATAATAGTAGCTGGAGGGTTTCGTCTTTTTGGAAATGAAGCTCGAAAGTTCTTAATGCGTTTAAATGCTGATGGTACGCTAGATAATACCTTTAATACTGTTGGGTCTGGTTTTAATAATTCTTTTTCTAGTTTTATAATACAACCAGACGGAAAGATTATAGGAGTAGGAGGATTTACAGATTATGATGGCACATCTGTGAATCGAATAGCACGACTGAATGCTGATGGCACTCTCGATAATACCTTTAATGTAGGAACTGGTTTTAATCAATTTGTTCGTAATATAGCTTTACAACCTGATGGAAAAATAATATTAACTGGAAATTTTACCGAATACAATGGTACAAGTGTAAATTATATTGCCAGACTCAATACAAATGGTACTTTAGATAATACATTTAATATTGGGACTGGTTTTGATAATCAAGCTGAAGCAATAATAATTCAGTCAGATGGAAAAATATTGGTAGGAGGAAGTTTTACCAGCTATAATGGTACTGCCAGAGAATTGATAGTTCGTTTGAATGTAGATGGCAGCATAGACAATACTTTTAGTGTTGGAACAGGATTCAACAATTCTCCTACAACTTTCGCTCTTCAAAAAGATGGAAAAATTATAGCAGGAGGGTATTTTACTACCTACAATGGTAGCTCTGTGAATCGAATAGCCAGATTAAATACAAATGGTACACTCGATAACACTTTCAACATTGGAACAGGGTTTAATAATGGTGTTAGAGCTATCACTATTCAGTCAGATGGAAAAATACTGGTGGGTGGTGAATATTTTACTACTTATAATGGTGTAAATATTAGTCAAGGAATAACATGCTTAAATTCAGATGGTACACGAGATACAAATTTTAATGTCAATGCTTTAGGAGTTACAGGAGGCATAGAAACAATAGATTTACAACCAGATGGAAAAATTATAGCAGGAGGATATTTTTATGCTTATAACGGAGTGGCTAGAAATAATTTGGTAAGAATTCTTCCAAGTTGTCCTAACTCTAATAATGTAGTTTTTTCAGATTTACTAGTTGCTCCTTTGTTACAACCTTATACCCAAACACTCACTCAAAATATGTTGGGTGGTATGCTCTCTTGGGCTGTAACGGCTGGTACATTGCCTACTGGTCTGATTCTCAATACTTCAACAGGTGTTATTTCTGGTACACCAACTTCTCCTGTAGCTTCAAATTTTACCATTCAGGTATCTAATGGAGTGTGTAGTGTTACCAAAGAATACAACTTTATTGTTGATCCTATTGCGGGTATAGACTCAAAAAATCAGATTGTAGAAAAAGTATATCCCAATCCCAGCCAAGATAAAATCCATATTGATTTAAAGCAAAGTAGCAATTATAGTTTCAAATTACTTAACAGCATGGGTAAGGTAGTAAAAGAGGGCAGAATAGATGGTTCAAATCTCACTTTGGATATTGCCTCATTGCCTCAGGGAGTGTATTTCTTGGAATTATCAAAAGAATTCTCTCATCAAGTAATTCGAATCTCTAAAATGTAGAAAATTATTAAATCTTAAAATTATGAAAATGAAGGCTTATTTTTTATTTGTTTTAATTGTGTTTTTTAGTGGATGCCAAAAAGCTAAACAAGAAGATACAAAAATTATATCTCCGAAAGGCAAATGGAGTATATTGAGTATTACTAACAAAGCAGGTGTTACTCCACCAAATATGAGCGATATGATAGGAGGAGTTGCCGTTTTTACAGATTTGGACTATACATTGAAAAATAAAATGAACGAAGATGTTGAAAAAGGCTTGTGGAGTAATCAGACATCTAATGTTTTTTCTATTAAACCACAAACAAATACTGTTTTTAGTAATTCAAGCAGTTCTTATAAATTTAGTATCACTGAGTTGACAGGCTCTACAATTCAACTTAAAATTAGCCTTAATAAAGCTAATGAACCAGAAAATAACTTATTTATACAGCTAACAAGATGATTTTATTCACTTCGCATAAAGACTATTCTATCCTATTGATCATGTTAGTTTTAGCATTATCAATGGGATATGCTCAAAAAAAGGTACAAGTGAAAATTACAGATGAAAATATCAATACAATTACCGATTGGCGAGATTTAGGTAGTACAAGAAAAATAGCAGGTAACAGGAATTGGCTTAGAAGTATGATTAAAAAGTTGAATCGCTATGAAAAGTACGATTCAACTTTTTTAGTAAAACTTGTTGATTCAATAGCATCCTTAAAAATGAATGAATCATTTTACTTTTTAGCGGATTTCTGTTGTCGTTATATAGATTATAATAAAAGAACTGAACTTTCACGCATGGCATGGATTGTGAACCGATATGGAGGTTCAAGAGCTTTAAATAAATATTATTTAAAAGATTCCATAGATTACAAGAAAGACCCTATTACGTTTCATGCGGAGGTTTACTATGCCATTCGAGCCAAATATGATATATATATGAGTTGGTCTTATTATTATAAAACCATCGAAAAACCTGTTGAAATATATATTCCTAAGGATGTTAAAAAAAGGTTAAAATATAAGCCTGACTGTGATAGTATATTTAAAACTGATAATCAAAATATCAATGATATTGATACGCCTTGGCAGTTTATGTTTTTAAATAATCCTCCTATTACAAAATTAGATACACTTGTATATCAGCTTACAGATGTGAGTACCCTTCAGAATAAAAACAGAGATTCATTGTATTACAATAACATTGTTCGTCAGATTGTAAAACTCAAAACTCCCGAGTCGTTTTGTCTGGTGTATAACACGCTTTTCCGCCCTATTGTTATAAAAGATTTGAATCCGTTCAATGGTTTGTGTGGAATGATGAGTTATTATGGAGGCTATCAACTTGTGAATGAATACTATTTTAATAATACTATCAATGCTACAGATACAACAATAGATAAATATCATTTTTATGGAAAATTATTTCAAAAAATGAGAGTCTTAGAACCTGAATGTTATTATTGTACGCCTCTTTCTCAAGAGCAGAAGATGATTCAGAAAATGAAGGAGATTGCTTCTAAACATATGGATAGAAAAATTACCAGAATTATTAGAAAAAATAGCAGATTAAAGAAATTTGGTGGAATCCTTAAATCTCATATTACATTTGATAGCATTCGAAGAAGAGTAGAAAGATTAAAACATGTAAAAGATGTTTTTTATGATTATTGTCAAGAAAAAATACTTCTTTACCCTGGTTATATGACTTTAGGAGTGTTGTTTACAGAAAATGGCATAGAAGTAGAAAAAGGTTATATTATTCAGGTTGGGAGAACTCGACATACAAGATTACGATTTTTTGGATATAATACATGCATCCCTATTCCAAAACTAAAAAGTACTGATAAACTTTTATTAAGAAAGATTTATTATGCTCCTAATTTTATCAATAGAAATAAACAAATTTGTGAAGATGCAAAAGAACAACGAAGACAATACAATATTGATGACTCAAAATAATAAATGTATAATGATATTATCTACAACGAATTTTTCATAATAAAACATATGGATACAAATCAATTACCTCCAATCAATGAATTAGAATGCTTTTTAGGTAAAAAACTTATATTAGAAAATGGTGTGATTTCTTCTTCAGATTTGCTAGAGTATCAGGCATTACAAGATGAAAGAAAACAAGAGTTATTAACTGTTTTAGATAAAAACATTCAAACAAAAGCACCTAGCCTAAATTTAAGTAATGCTCCATCAGGTTCTAAAAGTTTCTATTTATGGCTTACAGGCAAAGAACCAGAATTAGAATGTTTAACAGAATTCTACTGGCTTGAAGAAATAAAATTGGGAAGTTATTATAAAACTTTTTCAGGAAAAGATAATCTTTTTGAACCACTTGTTCAGATACCACCATTGCCTAAGCAACTGAAAGTATTAAGCATAGATGGAGGACAAATAAAAAACACCCAAAATCTACTAAATGTACCATCTTTACAAAAATTAAAACTATATATATGCCAAATAGAAGATGTATCAGATGTTGGAAAGCTGGACAAACTACAATATTTAGATTTATCATATAATAAATCATTTTTAACAGATTTAAGCCCTTTGGCAAATCTTAAAAACTTAAAAAGCTTACAAATAAAATTTTGTGAAATCAAAAATATTGATGCATTGGCAAACTTAACGGAGTTAGAAGAGCTAGATGCTACTTATTGTGGTATATCAGATATAAACCCTCTTAAAAATTTGAAAAAGCTACATACATTAAATTTATCCAGAAATAGTATTACAGATATTACTGTTTTGGAAAATTTAGTTTTATTACACAAGTTAGATTTAAGTACCAATCAGATTTTAGAAATTGACATATTAGCAAAACTCAATATCAAAGATTTAATAATTAAAGAAAATCCTGTAGGAGAAGCTATAAACCAAGCTTTAGGAAAAAATAGTAAACGTTTTCCTACAAAAAAAGAAGTAAAAGTATATTTAAATCAAGTTAAATAAGAGAAATTAAGCCTAAAAACAAGATTCTTTGTTGTTTTCTACCATGTTAGGTGAATTGTAGAGGTATTTTAGAATGATTTTTTTATTAAAGTCTGGTATTAGGCGACCATATTTTACCCTCATGCTCTAAATGTGTTTGTAAAAGCCCAGCCACTTCATCATGGTTGAGGTGTTTCATGTTTTTTTCGAGCATCCATATTTTACAATACCTTGCAAAAGACCTGATGGAAGCTCCTGTATTATCTACTTTGGCTGCAAAATATTCAAAATTGACATTTCCTAATTCAAGATCTTTGAAAGCTTCACACCAAATATCATAACGAGTATTAGCATCAGGAATAGGGAAAGGGACTCTGACATTGAACCTTCTGACAAAAGCCTTATCCATATTTGGAAGTTTGTTGGTTGCCATGAAAATAATACCTTTGTGGTCTTCTATTCTTTGAAGTAAATAGGCAATTTCCTGATTTCCATAACGATCATTGGCAGAGTTGTTTTCAGTTCTTTTCCCAAAGAGAGCATCTCCTTCATCAAAGAATAGAATCCAGTCTTTATTTCTAGCAATATCAAATATTTTTCCAATGTTTTTGGATGTTTCTCCCACCCATTTACTGACCACTTGTGAGAGGTCAATTCGATAAACAGGTTTTCCAAAATCTTTTCCAAAGAGAGCTACAGAGATACTTTTACCAGTTCCAGGCTCACCATGCAATAGAAATTTCATTCCTTTGGTAAATTTCTTGAAAGTAGGGTCTTGAACAATAGTATTATAGTTTCTCATCCAAGCAAAGATATCTTGGAGGTAGAAAGTAGTTCTTTCAGGGAGAATCAAATCGTCCCAGTTTTCTTCGGTGGTATAAAGAGTAGCAGGGAAATCTTCAGAATATTGGTATTGGTAAGAATTGCCAGTTGTGAAATATTCAAAATACTCATCTGAAATATGAATGGTTTTCTGATAAAGGTCTTTACTTTGCCCCCTTAGCTCTATGATGTTATTAGCAAGAAAAATATTATCAGGGTTAAAAAAATTACCCAAAAAAACTCTATCAGCAATATTTTCGCCTGTGGCTAAATACAAAAAAGTTTGTACAGAAGGCATTACAAAAGAGTTTTCTGCTATGATTCCAAAATTTGCATAATTTTTTTGCGTATAGGGGTTATTTACATGTAAAAGTTCTAACACAGAAGGTCGTAATGCTTTTGCCATACTTAAAATGAGTAGCAGGCGAACTGGTGTTTTTAAATTCTCAGGAACATTCTCTAAAAAGGCATTATAATAAGATTTTTGAATTAATTGAGGCGGATTTGGAAATTTTATTACTTTATCTTCTGTAATTTCTTTGAAGCGAGCTTGTATAATGGTAATCAACCACTCTAATTCTTTTTCTAAGGCTTGTGTATTTGACGTAAAATTTTCTGAAGAAAACTGCATATTTTTGGTTTCGTAATTCCTTTTTTTTATTTTTGATAGAATAAAGCAAAAAAACATAGTTTTTGTTAGAAAACAAATAAATATAAAGACATCTTTATATTGTATCTTTAAAAATATACAACTATGAGTTTCCAGTTTTCCCAAAATAACCAAACTAACTTTACCAATACAACTACTGAAAAAGACCCTTATCCTACTTGGATGCCAAAATATATAGTACAAGAGGGTGATGACTTTTGGAAGATTGCAAGGAAAATGTATCCTGACCTCCCTGATGATAAAATAGCCATTAAAGTGAAGCGTCTCCAAGAAATCAATAGTGATAAAAAGACACTCAAAGTAGGAGATGCATTGAATAATTTAAGCTTTGTGGAGTGGCAAGAAAGCATGGGTAAAAGTATTTCTAAGAAAACTGCTTCCGTTTTTGATACAGTTGAAAAAGGAAAAAAAAAGACTTTAGGTTTCTTGGCTGGAAAAGAAGATGAAACAAAGAACAAGGCTGTAAAGAGTGTGAAAGCTAACCCTCAAGAAACACAAGCTAAAAAAGCAGCTTCAAAAGCAACAACTGATGCTGTGAAGAATATGAAACCAGAGGAAGAAGAAGAGAGTTTGTATAATAGATTTGATAATACAATGAGAAACTGGGAATTTGGAAAAAAAATGGATGCTAGTGCAGATGAAATAAAAAATATATTTGGTGAAAAAGTAGCAGAAGGGAAAGAAGAAAAAGAAAATGGCTGGTTTAATAAACTCGATAATGCAATAAAAAACTCTGAACTTGGAAAAAAAATAGATGCTAGTACAAAGGCTATAAAAGGAAAAGGTGGTGGTACACAAGAAGAGGGTATTATTGTTGATGATGATGGGGCTAAATTTGATGGGCAAGATGCCCATTTAGCCAAAGCTAAACACCTTTGGGGGCATGCAGATTGGGGAGCACTAAGTTTGATGCAAATGGCTTTGGGTATTGAATTGCCTGAAACACAACTCTCCAGAGGGGATAAATATAGTATATTAGAAAACAAACTGGCAACAATCATTAATACAGGAAAAGATTACCAAAGTGATATTGGAGGAGCAAATGAAGAAAGTGAAAAAGAAGCATTACAAAATGCTGAATTAGAGAAAAATCTAAAAACTATGTTTAAATTGTATGAGGAACTCAAACCTTTGGGTTATGGTTTACAAAATTTGGAATGTTCTTTCCCAAGCGAAGACATCAAAGAGTTTGATAAAGGAGAGAAAGTACAAAACTTTGAACAAGTAAAATCTTTTGCAGAAAAGAATAATGTTTTTATTTTGGATGTCCAGTTTAGAAACTTGCAAATCCAAGACAAGGGTAATATGATTCCAGCAGGGCATCTTTCTACACCAGTGATGATAAAAATTTTAAAAGCAATCAAAGCTAAAAAAGGAGCTTTGAATTTAGCAGAGTATAATAAAATAATTAATCAATAAAATACAACAAAAATTTATGAAAAATAGCCTTGCTTTAATAGTTTTGTTATCAATTCTATGGAGTTGTCAAGAAAAGGAAAAAAAACAAAAAGTTCCTTATAAACAAGGTGATATGTACGAATTAAATGGTAAAAAATATTTAATAAAGACAGCAGATTATTACCTTGATGGTACGGATAAATTCTTAACACTTGATATAGATACTTTAAACACTAAATATGAAATATTTGTAGGATTACATGAAAATGGTAAAAAGAAAAAAATAGCATTGGTAAATCCAAAAGTAGATACTTTGTTGTATCCAAGAAAATACAATGATAAAAAAAGTCCAGCTTATTATATGTTTATAGGTTATATATTAAAAGAAGAAACATTTCATGAAAATGGCAAAATGAGGTCTTGGGCTATTAGGAGTAATATTATGTCAGATTCTTTATTTAATTTTATAAGTTATGATGAGAATGGTAAAATTAAAAGAAAAACAAAAAATAGGAAAGTTAATGATGTATGGATAATAGAAGCAGAAAAAGATGGTAAAACAACCATAGACACCTCTTATTTTTGGAAGTAAAATCTGTATTTATGAGAAATAGTATTATCATTTGATTTTTCATAGTTAGCATCTTACCAATCATTTTTATTAAAATCTTATTTTTTATATAGAAAAAAAATATATTTATAGTTTTAAACACCCTTAAACTATAAATCTTATGAAATCAATCTTGAAAATTACCCTGTTTTTTATTTTTCGCCCTTGTTGGTGTTTTAGCATAGCGACACCAACAAAAAATAGTTTGTTATCTTATTTTCGTTGGTGAAGAACACCAACGAAGGCGGAAAGTTAATGATATGTGGATTTCAGAAGGCGAAAAAGATGGTAAAAAGCGAATAGATACATTTTATTTTTGGAGGTAAGTTATCATAATTAGCATCTTACCAATCATTTTTATTAAAATCTTATTTTTTATATAGAAAAAAAATATATTTATAGTTTTAAACACGCTTAAACTATAAATCTTATGAAATCAATTTTGAAAATTACCCTGTTTTTTATTTTAGTACATGGCGTATGTACTGTGAGTTATCAGTATATACAAGAAACTTTTTTTGATGGCATAGATATGAATGTAAGATATGCCATATTTGTAGCCATTCAGTTTGCCATTATGATAACCCAAAGTATCTATTTTTACAAAAAAGTACCCCAGATACATTGGATAAAACTGCTTTTTAGTACACTGATAGCCTATTTTATAGGAATGCTGATGAGCCCTTTCTTCTTAGAAATGTTGGGGAGAGATATGAGCAATGCAAATCTACTTGGAGATGGTATCAAACTTTTCTTAGGGGTAGGCATCTTTTTCTCTATTCTTTCTGTGGGTATTGCTAACATAACCTCCAAAAATAATTTGTTGGCAAAATAAATTTATTTCTATATCATAACCAATGAAACTAAGAACCTATTTAGGATTGTTTCCTGCTTCGTTCTTCGTACCCATAATAATGCCTCATGATGTTCACAATGAGAGTACCCAAAAATAACATAAAAAAAACGGTTACCTTCTTGGCACAATGAGGATATAGTCATATATTTGGGTAGTTGTTAAACCCTAAACCTTAAAAAAATCTTATGAAATTACTTAAACTATCTATTGTGGCTTTATCTCTATCTGTAGTTATTGGGTGTAAAAAGAAAGATGAAGATCCTAAACCTCCAACCATCACAGGATTGAGTGCGACGACAGGCAATGCAAATGCTTCTATCACAATTACGGGAGCTAACTTTAGTACTACTCCAGCAAGCAACACAGTGAAATTTGGAGATGTACAAGCTGAAGTTACAAATGCAACAGCTACAAGCCTTACTGTAAAAGTACCTAATGGCTCAACAAAAGGAAAAGTAAGTGTAAAAGTTGGTACATTTACAGAAGCTACTTTCGCAAACGATTTTACAACAACAAGTTTCATTGATACCCGTGATAACCAAGAATATCCTCAAGTATATGTTGATAATACACTTTGGATGGGTAAAAACTTAAATTATGATACTCCCTCAGGAGACTTATGTTATGATAATAATGGTAATAATTGTACACAATATGGTAAATTATACACTTTTGATGCAGCTCAAACAGCTTGTCCTACTGGTTGGAGAATAACTACACCTGCTGATTTTGGAGCTTTGAAAACAAAATTTGGTCCTGATGAAAGAGATAAACTACTTACTGGTGGTGTATCTGGTTTAAACTTTCAGTATTCTGGTTCTGCAACCTCTACACCTACTTTTGCAGATTTAGGAGTATGGGGACGTTTCTGGACAAATACCACAAATCCTTCTGATAATTCAAGAGGTACTAACTATTTAATTAGAAATGACCAAACTGTTTTGACAGAAGTACCTAATTATAACAAAGGTAATTCTACTTGTGTTCGTTGTATCAAAAATTAAATAAACATAATCTTATAAACTTAATTAATGATGACTATGAAAAAACAGCTTTCAAGTCTTATACAAAAAATACAATGGATAGTTTGCTTGTATTTGGGAATAAGTATGACTTCTCATGGTCAAACAATAGTTATGAATAGTAGCCCCCTTACAGTATGTAAAGGGGCTACGAATGTTCCTGTTACTTTTACATTGACTGAAGATATAGTGGATAGGTTTAAGGATTATAACACTACTAATGGAGAACAACTTCTTGTGCTGTCATTGCCTACTGGAATAACTTTTAGTGAGCCTACAGCTGAAACTCCTTTAACAGCAACTACAGCAGATGGAATAGTATTTAGAATAGAAAGAGTAAGTGGCAATACTAAATTAAATATATGGTATGAGGAAGATGATATAAATACGGCTGGTGAGCAAGATGGTATAGATATAGTAACAATTAATGCAAAGATAGATATTAGTAATGCAATTGCAGATGGAACATATAATATCATAGTATCACAAGCAGATAATGAAGCCTATCCTAGTATTGTTGATGGTACAACATCAGCAGGAGCAATTAAAATAGACCCAGCACCAGCACCAGTTACATTCAAATATTATACAGTTAAAGAAAATATAACACCAGCAGTCTTTCAATGCCAGCCTATCTCTGGTTGTATTCCAGGTGGTGGTGGATGTATTACAAGAGAAGTTGGAGGTATTCCTATATGTGCAGTAAAAGCAATATTACGTTCTGCTATTGTATATGTTGTAGGAGCAAGTTGTAGTCCCAGTGGACCATTTTGTGATGAATGTGAGGAATGTGTTGAGATAACACCAGCCTCTACATCATACTCATTAGAACCAATAGTATCAGATGTATGTCCAGGGACACAAATATATGTAAAAATTGATGTAAATGGACAAACATCTCCTACGGGAGATAATATTCAACGTCAGCTAATTATCAATAATGGAACACCCTTAAATCCCACAGGTTGCCCTGATGGCTCTAATGGTTGCTTTGCTCTTAATAATTTAGTAAGTACAGATGTGCTTAAAGCTCAACTTACTACTACTACAGGAGCAGGTTGCACATACACCATTACTCCAACTGTATCCAATCCACCTGTTCAAAATATACCCATTGGTGTCTTAAAGGCAAAAGACTTATCGAATACTGCTGTTACATATAATGTACCTTTGTATGGAGACCCTGCTCTTATTCCTACAGACTCTATCTTAGTATTTGGTAATTTTGAAAGTACAGAGTTCAGATTTAAAGATGGTACTACTGACCTTCCAAAAACACAATATAATTTTGGAGGTATGTCAGGGTTTGTTCAAGATGCTTCAAACCCAGCTTGGTTATTAAATCCAGGTGGATTGAATTTAGATTTTGTTTATACAGTTGAGTTTAGAGATACGAGATGTTCTTCTCCCTCAAAATACTTCAAATTTAAACTTTTTGATAACTCACCCAAACAGCTGATAGGTCTAACTAATGGAGGAGTTTGTAAGGATATTAATAAAGATATTGATATAGGCTGGATAGGACAAGGAGCTGTAGGATATTTGTCCTGCATACGAGAGGTTAATTCTGCTGAAGGGTTTATAAAAAATGGATTAGACCCAAATTATAAAAATAGAAAAGGTATAAATAGTGGGTTTCAAATAGACTTTACAAAAGTTAATGCAACATCACGAACTTCTTTTGATGTAGAAATTTCTTACTATGTTTGCTCTGGAGCAAATGTTCCAGACGGCTCATTGACTAATTGTACATCAGGACCTGTATCTAATGGAGAGCCTCAACCATGTATTTTAAAAACAAGTAAAGAGCGTATAGTAATCTCTAATCCTGCACCCGAACAAATTACTATATTAGGAGCAGACCCTATAAAGCCAGTATACTGTGAGGGTTCTCCAAGTATAACATTAGTAGGAACTCCAATAAATGCAGAAGGTGGTTCAAATAAACTATTTTCAATAGAGACACTAATACCTACTCCAAGTACTCCCAGATTTCTTACTGCTACAACTACTTTAGAGTTTAGAGAGTTTAATACTGGAGAGACTGCAATCAATGCACCAAATGTATTAGAGCCAGGTAAAAGCTATAGAATAAATTATACTTATACCAATAAATATGGTTGTGGTCAGAAAGTTACTTATGATATTTCTGTAGAACAGTTACCTAATCCAATTGATCCAGTAGCAACCCAAACAACACAAATGTTTTGTTTGAACTCAGCTATCCCAAGAATTAAAATTGCTGGTTATGAAACAAATATTGTTAGGTGGTATTCAGCAACAGGATCGTTTTTGTATGAAGATACAGGTGGTGTAAACACAGGATTTAATTCTTTAATTAATAGTGCAATATCTGCTGATTATGATTATCAAGTAAGTATTGTGTCTGCAACACCACAAAAATGTGAGAGTAGCAAAACTCCTTTTAGAATATCAGTTGGAGAGCCAATAATGCCTAAATTCTCTTTCACAAGAGTTTGTGAAGGGACACAAGTACAATTTACAAATGAAGCAATATTACCTTCTGCTCCTGATAGAAATACTGTAGATAGTCTTATATGGGATTTTGGAGACCCCACAAGTTCAACAAATACTAGCAATTTGGAAAATCCAACACATTTATACCAAAATGCAGGTATTTATAAAGTAAGATGTACTATTATAACAAAAGCAGGGTGTAATAATTTTATAGAAAAACAAGTAATAGTTCATAAAAAAGCTCAATTAGTTGGAGGTGTTTATAATGAAGATTTTGAAAATGTAAATCTTTCAGACCCAACACCTTTTCCTAATACATTAGATTGGACATCATCATCAAATACGGAAAGTTTAAACCAAGATTCAAAAAAATCCTCATGGAAAATCATATCTGTTAATCGAATGGATGGAACAACAGGACAAGCTTTTGTAACAAGCAATACCAATAATACCTATAATGATTCTGAATATTCTTGGATAGAAAGCCCTTGTTTCGATTTGAGTGTACTTAATGCTCCATTGATGAATATAAAGATGCGTTATAATACTGACTTCAAAGCAGATGGAGCATTTGTGATGTATACAACTAACAATGGTACAAGCTGGAATTTATTAGGTAATTTGAATCAAGGTTCGGAGTGGTATAATAGTGGTGATATTTTAGGATTTTCATCTATTACAGGAGTAAATAACTCAAATCGTATAGGTTGGTCTGGAAAAAGCAATGATTTTATAGAAGCAAAATTAAGTTTAAGAGATGTGAAAACAGCCTTAAATTCCTTACCTGCAAACACACCAGTTCGCTTTCGTATTGTATTTGCTAGTAATGCAGATAACCCAGCAAACAATTCGTTTACAGGGGTAGCCATTGATAGGGTAGTAATATTGGATAAAAATCATAGAGTCCTTTTAGAACATTTTACCAATACTACATCACCTGCTCATCAAGATGCCGACTGGACAAGTTTTGTAAATAACGGACAGGCAAAAACAGACTTGGTTCATGTTCAATATCATACAACTTTCCCTACTGGTGATGCATTAGGACAAGCCTCCAGACCAGAAAGTAATGCAAGAAGCTTACATTATGCTGTTGGACAACCACCTTATACAGTGGTAGATGGTAGAATGGAAGCAGGGAAACAGTTTTACCCTCGTTGGAATTATAATGTTACTAATTCAGAAGCATACAATTATTATTTGCAACGTAGTCTTGTGGCATCTACTTTTAGCATCGGAACACCTATATTCTCAGGAGGTACAGGTGGAAATCCTCTACAAGTAAAAGTAAATATTTC
The DNA here is from genome assembly GCA_001281695.1 of bacterium 336/3. Lineage (NCBI taxonomy): Bacteria > Pseudomonadati > bacterium 336/3. The sequence goes on from LJIE01000001.1 coordinate 1,855,103, forward strand.
ACGTACCAATGCACCATCAGATAAAACCAGTGCAGTCATGGCTCACTTGATGATAGTACAAAATGATGCCAATGGCAATAAAAATGTAGTTCGTAAAATGTTGCCAAGTCCAGCAGGTACACGCCTCGAAAGTATGTGGGCATCAGGTTCAAGCTATACTTTAGAAGGTTCTTGGAAACCCAGTAATGCAGTTGCTGCTAATACTTACAGTGTTGTAGTATTTATTGCAGACGAAAAAACAAAAGAGATATATCAGGCAGATATATTCCCTATCAATCAAAGTATAGATGCCAAAACTGTTGAAAAATCTGTAACTATGGATGCGGAAGAGATTAATCTTTATCCTAACCCTACTTCTACAGATGTAACAGTGGTATTGCCCGAAACACCTACCGGCAAAGTTACATGGAGAATGTTTGATGCTTTGGGTAGAGAAGTAGAGGGTGGTAGTGGCACAACAGATAATGCTCTATTTAGAGTAACAACTCAAAATTGTAACAAAGGTATTTATATTATAGAAATAAGTACCTCAGACTGGAAAGTTCGTAAGAGTGTTTCAGTGATTAAATAAAATAATAGTAATATAAACAACAAAAGAGCCTCTTAAAGAGGCTCTTTTGTTGTAATAGGGTTATAAGTTTAGAAGAAACTAAATAAGCTATAAGATTTTGTTATTTTTGTATGAGAAATAAATTATATTCTTGTGATAAACTTTGTTGAGAAAATTATTGTAGACGCTTCTTTTGAAATGAGTCAAGAAAAAGGGCAAGCCATACGTCCTTTTTTTCATGATTTGATACGTTCGGCATTTCCCAAAGCTATTGATGATGTTCTGAGTTCAAAAAAGAAATATCAATACAAAAAATATGACCAAATTCACTTGGATTTGGGGGTGATTTCCTTAGAAAACTTCCAGAGTAAAATTATAGATGCTCTAAAATCTAAACTCAAAGAGTTTTTTATGGGGCAAGAAGATATAGTCTTAGAGCCTCATCAGATACTTTTAGAAATACTGACTCAATTCTTAAAAGAAGGAAACATTACAAGTAGTGCCGAAACACTCTGGCGAAATTATCAATATATTTTTAAAGAAGATACCCCTTTCTTACAGCCAAAGTCTTTTAGCATCCAACTCATTATAGAAGAGTTGATAACACATCATAGAGAACAATTTTCAGTGTTTTTTAAACAAAATATTGAAAACAGTACCATTCTTCAGAGGTTTATTTTAAATGTGCCTGAAGGTATTCTTTTAGAATTAGTGGATTCTCAAGTAAAACAGATTATTAGGTTTTTTAGAACATTCTATAAAACCAAGAGCCATACCCAAATTATTGAAAATACCCTTAAATTAGTAATTTGGCAGAGTGTTTTAAGAGTATTGTATCAAGAAAATGCACCCCAAAACTCTCAGCAAATAGCTTTGAGCCTTATCAAAACTATCATACAAAATTTAGGTTTGAAGCAGAAAATACATATACGAAAAGTTATCTTACAAAAAGAAATCTCTATTAGTCCTCCAACACTTCAAAAAGAGGTTTTAAATATTTTGAAAGAAATATTGGGTGAAGAAATTTTGACATATTACTATTCAAAAAAACACATATCTGTTCAAGAGTTTTTAGAAGAGTTCACCAATTTCTTTACAAATCAAGAGTATATTTTTATTGAACGTTTCTTGCGTGATATAGTGGATATTAATCAACAAATACCAACACAACCTCAACCACAATCACAACCAATTTTTCAACTAAATATAATTTCTAAAGTAATATTAAGGAGTGTTTTTCAACAAGATTTTTTTGAAAAAGAAATTACTACTAATCAATCTATTCAAGAATCTTTTGTACAAAATGTACTAAAAACATTCCTTTTAGAAACAAATATCGAATATATTTTTGATAATTTGAATTACTTGCAAAAATCTCAAAATAAGATAGTTGCACAAGTTTCAACGGATTTTTATCAAAAAATTTTACAAGAAGCTAAAAAAGCTAATATAAGTTTAAAAAACAATCTTTTATCTCCTAATCAACAGAAAGCTATTCAGACACTTAGAGAGCTAATGGGTTTAGAGACGCCGTCTGTAGTGACAGAAAAGATAGCATTAGATATACTCATACAATTATTGAGTATAGGTGCAATATCCCCAAATGAGCTTATTTTACTTGAAAAAGGTGAAGTAAACCTGCAACAAGCAATTCAAGAAATTTTAGCCAAAAAGAAAACCTTATTACGTGAAAAACTGCTTACCATTACCAACAAACCCACCAATTTAGCACTCTCACAGTTAAAAATCTATTTGAGTGACGATTTGATAGAGATACTTTTAGAAGGAATTGGGAAATCATTACAAAAAATCTCTAAATCAAGACTCAAAGAGCTTAAAAAACAATATACAACCCCCCAATATTTATTTGAAGAGATAGAATTCTTACTTGAAAATAAAGTAGTTAGAAAAAATATAGAAGAAAGTCTGCTTTTTGCCTATCAGAATTATGAAAAAGAGTTGACTCTGTTTATTCAGGAAACCTCTGACGAACATTATAAAGTATTATTGGATTATAAAATAGACTTCATTGAGCATATTTTACAGGAAGATGTTCGTTTTATTGAACAAAGTGTAGATTTACAAATTTTTTACCTTACATTTTTTATTAGAAACAAAAAAATACCTGAAAATATAGCATCTAAAATACAAAGAGTAGAAGCATTTATTGAAAATATACTGATTCTCTTAGCTGAAAAACATCCTGAAAAACTACAAATGATTTTGAGTAGTTTTGTTTCCAAAGAACTGACAATGCTTAGAAAAATAGCTCCTAAAATTATCAAGAAGTTTTATCAGAAACTGACCACAGAAGAATTAGTTCAAAAAGCTCTTGAACAAAGAATAAAAGAGAAAAATACTGCCAATAATACTGCATCTGAAAATCAAGAATCTAAAGAATTGCCTAAAAAGAATAAGGAAATCTATATTGAAAACCCAGGCTTGATACTTGTACATCCTTTTATCAATACCTTATTTAGACGATTGGGATACTTGAATAAAAAAGAATTTGTAGATAAAGATATACAACACAGAGCGGTCTATTTGTTACAGTATATTGTAGATGGTAACACTGAGCCCAAAGAAGAACACCAGCTAATTTTAAATAAATTACTTTGTGGCGTTCCTCTCAGAGAGCCGTTGCTTACAGATATTATTCTTTCTGAAACAGAAAAGGAAACTTGCGAAAGTTTATTGGAAGGAGTTATAGGCAATTGGACAACACTCAAAAATATAAAACCTGCTAATTTTAGAGCATCTTTTATGAAAAGAGAAGCAAAACTAACAGATAAGTTTGATTTTTGGGAGTTAAAAGTAGAGGCAACAGGTGTGGATGTTCTTTTAGAAACATTGCCATGGAGTATCAAAATAATAGTCTTTCCATGGATGGAGAAAAGTATCAATGTAGATTGGAGCTAAAAAAAGCCCTGAATTTTCAGGGCTTTATACTTTAAGGTAAGTCTTGTTCTGATAAAAACTTTCTACTGAGGAATATAAAAATAATAGCTCCAATTAGTAAACCCAGCATCAAAAATGCAGCAGCATTGACATGAGTACTTTTGTGATTATTCATAATGACAAGAATCAGAGTTGCTCCCATAATCATAAAGGTAACTACACCACCTTTGAGTAGTAAATTTGTCATACGTTTCATACGACAACCATAACGATATAATACCCAAAAGCCAGCTAAACTTACGCCAAAAAGCATCCCAAATGATGACAGAGCATACATAGGATTCGAGAAAATAAGTTTAGGGTTAGTAGCCAAACGCAATAAAGAGCTTAAAAATCGTTGCCATCTGCTTGTAGTACTTCCTGCTTTGGCTGTTTTAGCACTTTCTGGTTGAGCAAATTTGCTTGCCAACAAACTCCAAAGTTGAGTGTGTCCATTATCATAGCCCAAAGCCCAAATACCTACACCACCCAATTTTTTTTGTAAAATCCAATCGTATTTTAAGCCTAAAGAAACACTATCTTCCATCCAAATTTGTCTTCTATTGCCTTCAGTATCTTTATATACATAAAATGCACTTGATGATTCAGCATCTAAATTAGCTCTTGCTCCACTAAATTGGTTTTGAAACTCATGATAAGTAAGATATCTGACAAATCTTTTTGCTAAAGAAGGAGTTTGAAAATCTTCTGTTACCCACTCAGCACCATAATAGCCAAATGCAATCAATAGTTTCTTAGGGTCAATGCCAGAAGCTAAATATTCAGTAGAAGCTTTATCTACATCCAATCCCCACCATTTTCCACCACTTTTAAGAGGGGAGATAGGACCTGCATAGGCTGTATTTTCTCCATAAAAATCGAAAGCACACAAAACAAATAAATCTACATAACTTCTGATAGGTTGTATTTGATAAGCATTTTCAAGGTCGGCTGCGGGTAAAGAAATACTTAAAATAGCATTTTTATTTTTACTTTTTAATTCTGCTGAAAGCTCAATCACCAAATCTGCAAAAGAAGACTGACTTTCGTAAGGAACCCCCATTAAATCCAAATGGACCCCATCTGCTTGTTTCTCTGTTACAAGTGCTACAATACTTTTGATAAAGTTAGTTTTGGATGAACTGCTTGATAAAAATGAATAATTATCTTTTTTTCCATAACATGAAGCACTTAGAAGTACTTTACTATTATGTTTGTGAGCTTCATCCACAATAGAGCTACTTTGCCAATCATAAATATTTCTATATGCACCTGTAGAAGGGTTTATTTCATAGCCCATATAGGCTACTGCTGAAAGCAAACTAAAATTATAACTCTTGTAAGCATCACCCATCCAGTGAGGATGCCAACCAAATACTTTGAAATCAGGTTTTAAAGTATGTTCTTTGCTATAAACTACACTGTTATTGACAGGAGGGAGATTTCTATAAGAAGAAGCTCTACGACTATCAGAATTGACAACCCTTTGTATAAATTTAGATGTGTCAATGACCTGCTTAGTCATTTCAATAGAAGCTTTGTTTTGTGGTTTTACAATACTCAGGCCACTGTTAGTGCTTGTTCCATCATAAGAAGGTTGTTGTTCGGAGCCACTTTGTATAATTTTACCGCTTAAATCATAAAATTCTCCAAAACCTGAACCATCTTTGGGTTTAGCCTTGCCTGTGCTATCAATAGGTGTATCTACTTTTTTTACATCCTTTTTTTCCTCAACAACAGGCTTTTTCTTGGATGTATCAGGCTTATTTTGAGTATCTACAAAAGTTTCGAGCTTATTTTTTATTTGAGCTGAAACGCTTGTAGATAAAGTATTTAAAATACCTATCAATATTATTATAAATATTAAGCTTTTCATGTGTATATATGTTTTTATTAATCTAAACTATCATCCATAAACTGATCGAGCCAAAGATTTGTAATATTATATTTTACATAATATTCACCGCCATAACTACATCTGGTACGCATTTCTAATTGGTAATTGTAGGTTTCTCCACGCCAACGAAGTTCTATTTTATTACAATACGTACCATAATACGCCTGATTTACTTTGATTTTATTATTTGACTTCCCAAATGTACTCATTGCCAATGCTTGAATAAGAGCATATTTACCTGTTTTCTTTTTTCCAATACCAGCCATTACTTCAAAGGCATAACAGCCATTTAAATTAGTAATAACAGGATGCCATTTTCCGTCAGCCAAAACTTTCCCTTGATGAAAAGTACCTACACGGCCTTTAGATGCTATGTTTCCATTAATATCTAATTCATGTTGAGGTTCTTTCTGTACAATACCAACTTTTCCTGTATTCTTGATAGTAACAATGCTATCACCTACTTGATTATTGATATTGAAGGAAGCATCAGAAGCATCAATCTGAAAATGCCAAGCAGGATTCTTATCTTCAATACTTTTATAAAAACTGATTAATTTTTGAGAACTACCAATAGGTGAGAGAACCAAACCATCATCTAAAGTTTTGGACATTCCATCATCTACTTTATTTATCATAGAGTCAATTAAATCAAGAAAATGTTTTTCTGAAACCAATTGCCCTTTTTTGAAAAATGATTTTAATGTATTCCTATTTTGTAAAGACATAAGTATTTAGTTCATTTTTATCAAAGTGTTCCCAAAAATAGTAATATTGTAAATAATAAAAAATATAGATTAATTTATATTTATATCATTTAATGATAATTAAAATAGTATTAAATATTTATGATGATTTTTTTAGAAGTATTAATGACTAATATGTTGTTTATCATTGGTTTACATGAGTCAACGAAGCCGAGTTTTATATTATATTCTATGAATGAATTTCTAGAAAAAACATTGCCAAGTTGGTTGTACGCTCCATTATTGGGGTGTGTATATTGTATGTCATCTGTTTGGGGAGTTATATTTTATAGTATATATTTTTTAAAATTAGATAATTTTCAAGAAAATTGGTTCAGGTTTGTAGGGTTTTTACCTATTTATATATTGGCTCTCAATGGTCTAGTACATTTGGGTTACGAACTTTTGTGCTTTTTAAGAAATAGGGAATAAAAAAAGAGAAAAGGGAACAATTAAATCTAAATAGAGGTTTATATTGCAAAACTATATTAGACACAACATTTATGTACATCATTAAAGTAAAAGGTAAAGCTAAAATCCCTGATTATATTCAACTAAGAGACGAGAATTTTGTTTTGATTGCTTATTTCAGAGCTGATAGACCTCTTAAAAATCTAGAAAAATATAATTTAGAAGGTAAAGAAGATGCTTTGAAAAATGTAATAGAAAATTTACCTTTCGGAAAACTACAGAAATTGGAAATATGAGTTTCTCTACAGAGCCTGTTGTATCCGTAAAAGATACTACTATCTATCAAAAACAAAACATTGTCCTTTCAGAAGTATATTTTGAAATCTCAAAAGGTGAGTTTGTATATCTGATTGGTAGAACAGGAAGCGGAAAAAGTTCTTTATTAAAAACATTGTATGCAGATTTACCCTTATACAGTGGTGATATAGCTGTAGCTAGCTTTCAGTTATTTAATATTCGGAAGAAAGATGTACCTTTTTTGCGTAGAAAAATAGGAATTGTATTTCAAGATTTCCAACTCCTGATGGATAGAAGCATCGCTGAAAACTTAGTTTTTACCATGAAGGCTACTGGTTGGTCAGACTCTGCCAAAATGAAACAACGCCTTTCGGAAGTGCTTCTGAAAGTGGGTTTGGGAGCAGCAGGCAATAAAATGCCTCACCAACTTTCTGGAGGTGAGCAACAAAGAGTAGTAATTGCAAGAGCTCTGATTAATGAGCCTGCGATTTTGTTTGCAGATGAACCCACAGGAAACCTTGACCCACAAGTAGCAGATGAAATTATGGAGCTTTTTATCCAAATCAATAGGAGTGGAACAGCCATTCTGATGGCAACCCATAACCATAATTTTTTACAGAAATACCCTGCCCGAATTCTTAAATGCGAACATGGACATGTATTAGACTCTACTATTCAAGAGTTTGACTATAAAAATATCGACTAAACAATGAAAAAGTACATATTATTCATGTTTGCGTTTTGTGCTTTTGAAGGAGTAAAAGCACAAGTTCAGACACTCACAAAACCTTTGTCTAAAAAAACGATTCAATCTTTTCCTGAGACTTTTGTAGTATTGGACACAGCTACTTATAACCAGTTGTTTCAAAAAATAAAATATAAAACAGATTTGCTAAATGAAATGATTGAAAATCAGAAAGAAATAATAGCAGAGCAGGAAAATATTATTAAAAGTCTTAATGAAGAATCTCAACAATCGGCTAAAATTCACAAATTGCATAGTGAATTAATCGAAAACCAAAAAAAACAAATAGAATTAATGCAACAAGAAATAGAATCCTTGAAAAAGCAGTTGGCTGAAAAAAGTAAGAAAAAGTAATCTAAAACTTCAAAAACTTTTCTATTTGTACGTCAATGAGTTGATTGTATAAGTCATTGGTGATTTTACCATCTTTCATATTCTTTTCAATCTGAATAAGTTTTACTTTATTGCCCAATACATGAGCATTGAGGAACGAAAAAATGTCATTCAAATGGCTCAAAGCCAATGCTCCACCTTGTACACCCGAAGAAAGCCCAACCAACGCAATCTTTTTATCTTCAAAACCTTTGGGATAAGGCATACCATCAATAAAAGCCTTTAGAACACCAGGGAAAGAGCCATTGTACTCAGGAACAATAAAAATAAGCTTTTCAGTGGCTACAACAGCTTCTCTAATCAGATTAAATTGTGGATTTTTCCCTGAATTTTTATATAAAGCTGAAATAATAAAATCAGCAGGCAAATCTTGTAAATTAACAATCTGACTGCTTGCTCCTTTTGCTTGCAAAAGTGCTTGATAATGCTCTGCAATGACTTCTGAAAGAGAGTTATCTCGGTTTGTGCCAACAACAATGGTAATAGACATTTGTAAATATGTTTTTGTGAAAATAACTTATTTGGTAGAAAAATGTTCAAATCAAGGTTTTTTGTATAAAATAATTTTGCCTAATTCTGCAATTTTTTTCCATTCTTGAGGTGTTTTTTGTATATAAACGGGTGGGGGGTAGCCTATTAAATCAAAATATTCTACACTGTACTCGTTGAGCAAAACATACACTTCTTTGGTGGTATTTCTATATTTTTCGTATTCAGTAAATTCTTTAAACTCAATATTTGTAGGTTTTTGAAACCCATAATACCACAAATATCCTGATGAAAGTTTATCATCTGTAAATATAATACTTGGTTTCGAAAGTTGCTTTAAATACGTTTGTACCAGCGTTTTCTCATCACGATAACCAGTTTCAGTAGATTTGAGCATGGTATAAACAGGGTGAGCTAATAAAATCAATCCTAAAAAGATATAATATAACTTAAATAACTTTGGAATAAAAAGTGTAATGCTCAAACCTAAAGCTAAAATCATATACAACAAACTATATTTGATACCGACACTTGTATAAGCATACACTCCAGACAAAGCCCAAATAAGCGAAATGGTAAGTGTTATTTTCTTATTTTGTAGAGAAATGGCGTAACCTGATAAAATGGCAAAAAAAGGCATCAGAAATAAAATATGTCTTGGAAATAAACCAATAGGATTATAAGCCGTAAAATGGGTACTAAAAAACCAAAACATAAGTGTTGCTCCCAAAACAAGCCATAAAAGAAACTTGATTTCTTTAATTAAAATAGCTTTTGGAAAGCAAAACAAAGCCAATCCACCAGCCATTGTAATCATTAAACCTGTATTGATAAACATAAAAAATGGCTCATAAGTAATTCGATGAATGGTATGAATGAAAGGCTTATCAAAATAGCTAAAACTGGTTATATAATGGCTCTCTTGAATGAGCGAAAAACGATAAAACCAATTGCCAGTATAATATTTGTAGATACTGATATAAGCGATTGTAAATAGAATTCCAAAGAAAATGCTGTAAACCCAAAAAAGAAGATGTTTTTTGCTCTTTAAATCCCAAATGAATACTCCAATGTAAAAAGGAATAAAATAGATAATGAGTTCTTTACATAAAAAAGCCCAAAAACTAAGAAAAATAAAAAGAAAGGCTTTTTGTATGGAGTTTTGTCGTTCTAAAAATATAGTAACAGAAGCAAATGCAAGGGTAGTAAGCAATACATCAGGGTAGAGCTTGTTTGCAAAAAATAATGTATAAAAATCTAACCCTATAAATAAAAGAACCAAAATAATGCTTAAGGAATTATCAAAATTTTTAATGAATCTAAACACCAAGAATAAACTCACAAGCGTTGATAAAAGAGGTAAGATAATATTTACAGCATCGGAAATCCCAAAAACATAATACAATAAAGCCAAAGGAGCTATAATCCCCCAACGGTGAGCAAAAATATCGGGTGTGGCAACTTGGTAAGTTCCATTTTGTAAATGATAAGCATAATAAGCATAAGAATAGTCATCATAAAAATAATAACCATCAAAACTAAAGATAGCAAATAAAATAATAAAAACTGATAAAGTTATGTATATGAATGTTTTATGTCTTTGCATGAATAAATACAAGAAAAATTTTTATAAAAAAACGAAATTTTTTTAGACTTCACGCAACCCTTTTTTAGAAACTTGCATCTTTAAATCAGAAAGTCGATAAATAGTTTATGAGTAAGAAAATTACAGAAGAAGAAATTGTACTAAGGTGTCAGAAAGCAGACCCATTAGCCCAAAAATACTTATATGAAAAGTATGCTGGGAAATTTTTGGGTATTTGTAAACGATACTTTGCCAATTTGCACGAAGCAGAAGATGCAATGGTGATGTCTTTTGTGAAAATATTTGAAAAAGTTATACAATTTAGAAATGAAGGTAGTTTTGAGGGATGGATGAAAAGATTGGTAGTTAATGAATGTCTAACTCAAATTCGTAAAAAACAAATATTATTTGTAGACGCAGAAACACAATATAATTTAACAGATAACATTGAAACAGCAGAAGAAAGACTAAACGCAGAAGATTTGTTAACTTGTGTACAAAGGCTTCCTGATGGATATAGAACAGTTTTTAACTTATATGCCATAGAAGGCTACTCGCACCAAGAAATAGCAGATATGTTGGGAATTAGTGAAGGAACTTCCAAATCGCAACTTTCGAGAGCAAGAAACTTATTACAAGCTTATGTGAATGAATTATTAGGAACAGATTCAGTATCAATGACCAATTAACTAGCAGAAAAATGGAAAAGAACCCAATAGATAAATTATTTGAAGATAAATTAACAGATTACACTTCTACACCTTCTGTAAATTTGTGGGATAGGATAGAAAAACAAATTCCCTATGAGCAAAAAGAAGAAAAAAGTTTTCTTAGAAGATTTTGGTGGTTATGTCTGTTGCTTTTTATACCTATGAGTATAGGAATTTGGTATATGAGTTATGAAAAAAATACTACTCAAAAAAGTGAAAATATGGCAACTTATATCAATACACAAAAACTTGTAGATATTGAGAATAATGAAACAAAAAACATCATAAATTCTGGAAAAAAGGAGTCTGAGGAAAAGATAGAAGAAACTAAAAATAATTTGATTCAAAAAGACCTTCAGAATTCCGAAAATAAAGAATTTTCAATTAATCAGAAAAAAAATGAAAAAAATATACAATCCGAAGCAACCTCTGAAAAAGAAATTTCATCTACTAATCAGAAAGCTGAAGAGAATGAAGTAAAACAAAATAGTAATGAGAAAACAGAAGAAAAAGTCAAAGAAGAAACTAAAAAAATAGATACAGCGAAACCTCAACCAGCTAAAAAAGGAGTAAAGGTAATCATCAAACTCTCTGAACCTGAAGAACCCAAAGAAGGCAAAGCTCGCGATTTTGCTTCTACGAAAACAGGTAAATTTTTGAGAAAATTAAAACAAATCAAAGAAGGGGAGACAGGAATACCTCCAGTCCAAATACCACTCAACTAAAAAATACAATGTGGGCTTTTGGTAGAATGATGTTCAAAAGCCTTCAAAAATCAACCATTTAAAAATAAAATTTTATGAAAAAGATTTTCTTAATGCTCGCCATGGTGGGTGTATGCGATAGCTTTGCCCAAGACACCATTCAAATAGATTTGAATGACAAAGCAAAAGTTCTTATAACTGCTCAAGACCGTGAAAGCTTGAAAAAACTGAAAGATGTAAACTTCAATAAAGTAATTAAAGGAGCTATTAGTAAAATAGACACAACATTTAGTTACAAAGAAGAAAAAGAACGCCGTACACTAATTCTTTTTGGGACAGATTTCGATTCTCCAGACGCAGACGGACTTATAAATATTGGCTTAGAAAACAAAGGTAGTAATAATAAAAAAAGGAAACCAAGATCAATACAAACAGGTTGGATTGTAGATTTGGGTTTAAATAATTATCTACAAGAAAATGGTAGTTTCCCTGATGCTAATAATCAGCCATATCGTTTACAAACAGCTAATTCGGCGTATGTAGGTGTTGGAAAAATGTGGTATTTTAGAATAGGAAATGAAAAAAGTCCAGTATGGGTGCGTACAGGGATTATGGCAGACTGGTATAACTTTAGGTTTGTGCCACAAAATTACTTAACTCTGGATAGCACTGGAAGCAATATTACATTTAGTAATTACAACCAAGACTTTGGCAGACGACTTACAAAATCTAAATTAGTTGTACCTTATATTCAAATACCTTTGATGTTGAAGTTTTCTGTACCTGTTTCTGATAAAGTAAAATTAAAAGCTGGTATAGGTGGTTATGTGGCAATTCGTACAGGTGGACGTACAAAACTTAATGTTGGTGAGGAAAAAATTAAAGATAAAGACAGTTATTATTTAAATACTTGGCGATATGGTTTGGAAGGGAATATTGGTATCAATGACTTTATTTTATTTGCCAAATATGACTTAAATCCATTGTTTGCAGAAGGCAGAGGTCCCAAATTAAATCCTATTAGTTTCGGTATCAGACTATAAATAAAAGGGGCTTAAAAGCCCCTTCGTTGTTATTTTTTATAAAAAGGTAGTTTTACCACTTTGGCAGGTTGTAATTGTTCACGAACTTTGATGAAAACTGGGGTATCTGCATTACTGTATTCAGTTTTTACATAGCCCAACCCAATACCAATATTGAGCATAGGAGAGATAGTTCCTGAAGTTACTTCTCCAATTTTCTCACCTGTTTCAGTGCAAATTTCATAATGACTACGAGGAATGCCTTTATCAATCATTTCAAAAGCTACTAATTTTTTTGCAACACCCTGTTCTTTTTGACGTTGCAAGTTTTCAGAATTGACAAAAGGTTTTGTGAATTTGGTAACCCAACCCAACCCTGCTTCCAAAGGAGAAGTTGTATCATCAATATCATTTCCATACAAACAATAACCCATTTCCAAACGCAATGTATCTCTTGCCCCTAAGCCAATAGGTTGTATGTCGAATTCTTTACCTGCTTCAAATATTTTATTCCAAAGATTTTCAGCAGTACTTTTATGAACATATAATTCAAATCCACCTGCTCCAGTATAACCTGTGGCAGAGATGATTACATCATCAATGCCTCCAATAGAGCCTTTTGTAAATGAGTAATATGGAATAGAAGCTAAATCAGTGGTCGTAATTTTTTGTAGTGTTTCAACAGCTTTAGGACCTTGTACAGCAAACAAGCAAATGTCATCAGATATATTTTTCATTTCAACACCTTCAGAATTATGACTTTGAATCCAATTCCAATCTTTTTCGATATTGGAGGCATTCACTACAAGCATATATTCGTTATCTGCAATTTTATAAACCAATAAATCATCTACGATACCACCTTTATCGTTGGGTAAGCAGGCATATTGGGCTTTGCCGTTAGTTAGTTTAGAAGCATCATTACTGATTACTTTCTGAATAAGGTCAAGAGCTTTTTCTCCATAAAGCATAAATTCTCCCATATGCGATACATCAAAAACTCCCACTCCATTTCGGACTGCAAAATGCTCTGCTTTATCAGAACTATAACGTACAGGCATATTGAAGCCTGCAAAACCTGTCATTTTTGCACCTAATTTTTCATGTAAGTGCTCTAAAGGTATTCTTTTTAATTCCATTGCGTTTTTTTTGCTCGAATTTAGAAATAAAAAAAAGTTTTCACAAAATAGAATCACTATATCAATGATTTTTTTGGGAAATAAACAAAAAATGACTTTGATGAGTTATAAAAATAATACAAAAAATGAGCTAAAAATTTGCAAAAATGAACTAGTTATCTTACATTCCGTTAATTATTAATACACTACATTATTATGCAAGGAAACTCAGTTATTGCATTGGTGCCAGAATATTTGAAATATTCCAAGTTTTTAGCCTTTATGGTTTTAGACTTTGAAGGAAAGTGTATATATATAAATGATACATTTACCAAAAAATATGATTTTTTTAAAGATTATTTGTTGGACGATTTTTTTATTAAAAACTTACATGAACAAGATGTTCAAAAATATTATCTGGCAATAAAAGAGTGTAATCAATTTGATGGTGCAGTTCCTCTGAATGTATGTAAATACAATGAACAGGATGGATCATATTATTACATAAAAGGTGAAATTGCGACATTGAAAAATGAAGCTACTTCTTTAGGTCTCATATACATTGTCCACGAAATTAGTCAAGAATTAGATGCAAGTACACATCATAAAAATCTCCATAATATCAATCAATTACTGAATGCAATCCTTGAAAGTCCGAAAGGAATTATAATATTCTCTTTAGATAATAATTATAACTATTTGTATTTTACTACGATGCATAAAGAAACTATGAAAAGCATTTGGGGTGTAGATATAGAAGTAGGGACAAATATGTTGGAGTGTATTCATGATTATAAAGATAAAATTAAAGCCAAAAAGAATTTTGATAGAGCTTTGAATGGGGAATATTTTGTAGAAAAAGAAGAGTATGGAGATGAAAATCTTTTAAGAACCTATTGGGAAGACCGTTATTCACCTATTTTTAATCAAAATAATGAAATAATAGGTTTAACAGTATTTGTGACAGATATTACAGAGCAAAAAAGAGTTGAACAAGTCATAAAAGAAAGTGAACACAAACTCGATTTACTGGCTAATAATTTCCCTTATGGTTCTATTAGTTTGATAGATACTAACCTGAATTTTTTATATACAGGAGGAGCTGGGTATAAAGATTATGGCTTAAACCCGAAAGAATTTATAGGAAAATCAATTAAAGATATATTTGAAGCTAATTTATATATAAAAATAAAAGATTCTTTGGCTTATATACGTCAAGGGAATAGTTTCTCTTTTGAAGTGAATTATGGCAATCGAATTTATCAGAATATTTTACAACCTGTTTACAATAGTAAAAATATAGTAGATAGCTTTGTGCTTGTAGCAACTGATATTACTGAGATTAAGAATAATGAGCTGAAAATTATGTCACAAAACGAAAAGCTCCGAAAAATTGCATGGCAACAATCACATGAAGTTAGAAAACCTGTAGCTAACATTTTGGGTTTAATTACACTTATAGAGATAGATAAAGAAAAAATGTATGATGAAACCTATTTGCAGTATTTAAGATATGCTACAGAAGAATTAGATGAAATTATACATTCTATTGTTAGAGCAACAGACCAAGAATAAAGAAAGCAAAAATAAAATATATAATCCACTTAAAATTATTTACGTATAAAATATTATTTGTACATGGCTTGAAAATGCTTAAGACTTGATGTTATCCTTATTTCCTAAGTGGCTACTAAATTCCAATGTATATTCATTGAGTGTTATTGATTTAGAAGGTAGGTATGTTTTTGTTAATGAATACTTTAAAAGGAAATTTAATTTCCTTGACCACGAAATTATTGGTAAATATTTTGATTCAACAGTACACCCTGATGATGTAGAAAAATGCAGGGCAGCCTCTTATAAATGTGTTACAGAACACAACACAGTAGTTGAGGTTCAAATTCGCAAACCATACAAAGAAAAAGGTAAATACCTATGGACAAACTGGGAGTTCTCGTTATTGAAAAATGAGGAAAACCAAATCTTAGGTATTATGTGTGTAGGTTATGATATAACTTCTCTTCTTGATGCCCAAGAAAAAACACAAGAAATCATTCAAACAGATGAGCATATTTTTGAAACACTTACAGATGGATTCTGTATTTTGAATAAAAAATGGGAATTTATCAAAATTAGTGATAGTGCTCAACAAACTTTTCAAATGCCTAAAGGTAAAATTTTGGGTAAAAAATTTTGGGATATTTTTCCAAAAAATCCATCATCCAATTATACCAAACAATTACCTCAAGCCATGAAAAAACAGGTAATAGTTCAATTTGAGGACTATTATGCTCCTTTAAATGTGTGGTTTCGAATTGTAGCTCATCCTTCTCAAAAAGAACTAATTGTATTTTTTAAAGATATTACAGAACAAAAAAATGCTCAAGAAAAAACTTCTAATCCACAAGATAAATTAGAAATAGTTCTGAATACAACTTCAGATAGTAATATATTGATAGATAAAAACTATAAAATTATTGAGTTTAATACAACTGCTCAAAAACTTGTAGAAATTTTATATGATAAAAAAATTGCTAAAGGGCAACACATTAGTGAATATTTGTTACCAAATACAGAACAAGACTTTTATGATAATTTTGATAAAGCTTTAAGAGGTGAAATTGTAGAGAAAGAGAGAGAAATGAGTTTTAAAGATAATCTAAAAATATGGTTTCTTGTAAAATACATGCCTTTTCGAGATACAAAAAATAACTCAACAGGAGTGATTTTTAACGTTATACATATTGATAAGCACAAAAGAATAGAAGAAAAGCTAAAACAGTCTGAATATATCTTGAAAGCCATTTATCATAGTTCAAACGAAGCTTCTATCTTTATTAGTAAAGACCTGAAAATCATTTATTATAATTATCTAGCCAAAGAAACTATAAAAAAACGCTTTCAAAAAGAAATTCAAATAAAAAACTCAATATTAGATTTTATAGAACAAGATTTTCAAGAGGAATTTTTGAATAGTTATATGAAAAGCTTGAAAGGAGAGGTGATTGAGATAGAGAAAAGATATGATGAACGAGATTGGTTGATGTCATTGGTACCAGTCTATGATAATGAGCAGGATTTGGTGGGGGTATCTTACAATATGAGAGAAATATCAGAAGTAAAAAAAGTGGAAAAAAGACTCTCTGATACTCAAAAAGAACTCAATTACTCTAACCAATTACTTAAAACAATACTTGAAAGCCCAAAAGGAAGTATTATTTATGCCTTAGATAAAAAAATGCGATACCTGTTTTTTACCAATAGTCACAAAGAAACAATGAAACGCATTTGGGGAAGCGATATTCAATTAGGGGTTAATATGTTGAGTTATATTCATCATAAGAAAAGTAAAAAGCAAACACAAGAATACTTACAAAAAGCATTAGAAGGAAGCTATTTTACTGAAATAGAAGAATTTGGGGATTATGAATTGCATAGAATGTATTGGGAAAATAAATACTCACCTATTATCAATGAAAAAAATGAAATAGTAGGAGTTACAGTTTTTGTAATAGATATTACAGAAAGGAGAAATAGTGAGCTGAAAGTTACTCAACAGAATGAAAGACTACAATCTATTGCATGGCAACAATCACATGGGGTACGAAAACCAGTTGCCAATATTTTAGGGTTGATAGAACTTTTGAAGGCGGATTTAGATTTTGACACAAGACAAGAATATCTGAGTTATTTGAAAGAATCAACACAAGAACTCGACCATATTATTCATGAAATAGTAGAAATAGCAAATCGAGAAGACCTAAAAGTGATGACACGAAGAGAATATATTTAGCCTATATAAAATAAAAAACCTGCTTACAGCAGGTTTTTTCAATGCTTTTATAAAAAAGCCCAACGCACCGCTCAACCACCTACCCTTGCTGTATATCTCAACCCTGGGGGGGTTCAGCAGGAGCTGGTCGTGGGCGGGTACAAAGGTAGAAAAAAAAGATAAGGAAGCAAATTTTTGTGACGTTTTTTTTTAATATTTGTACATTCTAAATCAATAAATAAGTAGATGAAAGAGATTTTACAAATCAAAAGTCTGATAGCCAAAGAGTTTTTATTGGAGTGGAGACAGAAGTATGCTATCAACGGGCTTATACTCTATATAACTAGTGCTATTTTTGTTGCCTACTTGAGTTTTAATCTGGAAACGCAAAAATTACAACCCATTACTTGGAATACTTTGTTTTGGCTTATATTGCTTTTCTCAGCTTTTAATGCCATTGCAAAAGGATTTATGCAAGAAAAAGCAGGACGACAGTATTATTATTATAGCCTTGTAAGTCCTTACTTGATTATTATCTCAAAAATTATCTATAATATAGTTTTAATGTTACTCATTGCACTCATAGGTTTGGGAGGGTATAGTTTGTTTTTAGGCAATCCTGTTCAAGATTTGCCATTTTTTATTTTAAATCTTGTATTGGGGGCTATTGGATTTGCTTCAACACTTACAATGGTTTCAGCAATTGCAGCCAAAGCAAATAATAATTCAGTGTTGATGGCTGTTTTGGGCTTTCCTGTTATTTTACCAATGCTGTTGTTACTCATCAAAGTTTCTAAAAATGCAATGGATGGATTGGATAGAGGCTCCAGCTTAGAAGAAATAGCGACTTTGGGTGCTATCAATTTAATCGTAGTAAGTGTTTCTTATTTATTATTTGGATTTCTCTGGAGAAGTTAGGCCAAACCATCACGATTTAGCCTAACTATAATTTTACCAATAATATCTTTCATTGAGATATTGAGCAATACTTCTTTTTGTATCGTTTCTCATATATCCATTTTGAGTTGTAATATTGTGAACTTGGTTATCTTTAAATGTTATTAAACGTACTTCTTGACTGTTCATCTTAGTCGTAGCTTCACCAACTGTTACATTTAAATGATTTTTAACAATATAAGTAACCACAATTTCGCCACCAATCACTTGATTTTTATCCTCAATTGTACCAATATTTTTTGAATCCTGTTGAATTTTGTTGCCAGATACGAATACCATAGCTTGTCTATTTCTTTCTATAAAATTGGTATTAGAATTATTATTATTGGGAGTTGTATTATTAGGGTCTAAGGGAACATACTGACTTGGATTAGAAGTGGTTGATAAAGTAGGAGGATTACTAAATAATGACATAATTTTATCTTCTCCAGCTGAATTGAAGCCATCTTTTGTAAGTGCTTCATACTCTACCAAAAATATTGCCAAATCTCTTGTAATGTTGAATCTGCCAGGAGCTTTGTATGCTATTTTCCCTGATTGAACAAACTGTATTTCATAGTAGTTGTTGTCTTGTCCACTAAGGATTTTCCCATAAACAACTTCTTTGCCTGTAATATCTTTGATAGCAATGATTCTTTGATAAGTCCCATTACCACGTAAACTTTTAGCAGTAGCCCATTTGACTCCATCCACAAGGATTTCATCAGTTTTTTTCATATGCTCAACTTTTTTCTGAGCAAAACTAATAGTGGAAAAACAAAGTGTAAAAAGTAGAATTATTAATTTCATAAGATAAATAAGGTTGGTTAAAATTTAACTAATTACAACAATAATGCCAAAGCCTAAGGCTCGTATCTGTATAATATATTGGTGATTATGCTATTTATGATTTGCCATGTAACAAGTAAAGAAACACATTCTGTATTTGTGTTTGAGATTTTTTTAATATAAAATACGGTATATGATGTATTAATACAAATTATATTTTATGTTAAACTTTTTTTTCAAAGATATTTACAGTAAATTTAGCGAATTTTACAACATAAAATATACCAAATTATGCGAATACTTTTATCTTTCTGTTTTTTGGGATTGGTGTTTGGGGCTTTTGCACAAAAGACCAACAAAATCGCTCAAAACATGGATGTTATTAAACCTACTATTCATTTTGTTGAGAACAAAAAACAGTGGTATAAAGATATTCAATATAGAGCTGAAATACCAGCAGGCTTTTTGGATGTACAAAATGGCTCATTACAGTATTTTTTCTATGATGCACTTGCCATGCATAACAGACATGATCATGATGAAAAACACTCTCATATGCCTTTTGAAGATAAAGGCATACCTTATCATAGTTTTAAAATCAATTTTGAAGGAGCAAACCCTATACAAGCCAAAGCCTCTGATGTAAATCCAACCAAATACAATTATTATTTAGGAGATGCAAGTTCTTGGGCTGAAGGAGCAAATTCATATAGCAAAATTACTTTTGAAGAAATTTATCCTAAAACCAATTATTATTTATACAGCAAAGGTAAATCATTAAAGTATGAGTTTCACTTGGCTGTGGGAGCAGACCCAAGCCTCATAAAAATGAATTACGATTATACCAGTGGTTTACAAATTTTGCCTGATGGAAAATTAGAGATTAAAACATCTGTAGGTAATATGTACGAAAAACGCCCTTATAGTTATCAGATTATTAGAGGTAAAATGGTAGAAGTACCTACTGAATTTGCGTTGAATGGTACACAATTAGGTTTTGTATTTCCTAAAGGCTACAATAAGAGATATCCTTTGATTATAGATCCAGATTTGATATTTTCAACTTATTCAGGAGCGAGTTCACCTAATTATGGAAATACAGCTACTTTTGACGCAACAGGAAATTTATATTCAGGTTCTACTTCTTTTGGAACAGGAATCAGAGCAAATTCTCCGACACCTACCAATGTAGGAACTTTGGGAGGTAGTACAGATATTCGTTTGTATAAATATAATCCTACAGGAACCACACTCATGTATATCACTTTTGTAGGTGGAAGTGCTAGCGAAGTACCTCACAGTTTGGTAACAGATGGAGATAAACTCCTTGCTTTCGGTGCAACGGGTTCCAATAATTTTCCTACAACATTTGGTCCAACATTTCAAGGTGGTACAAGTGCTTCTGTAACAGCTGTTTCGTACTCAAGTGGTACAGATTTATACGTTGTAAAACTCAATGCTGATGGTACGCTTGATCGTTCAAGGTTATTAGGTGGAGCAGGTAACGAAGCCATCAAGCCATCTCTTGGTTTTGCTTGGACAACAGATAATTATGGAGATGGTAGTAGAGGAGATATTTATGTAGATAACAATGGAGATATATTTTTAGCTACCAATACTACATCTGCTTCTATTTCAGGTGTCACAGGAACGCTACAAGGTGGACAAGATGCTCTGCTTGTAAAATTTGATAATAACTTAAATTTATTATTTGGTAGATACTTTGGTGGCAACAATCTTGATTTGGCTCTTTCTGTAAAAACAAATGCTACTGGTGAGATTTTTATTGGTGGCGGAACAAGGAGTACTAATTTACCTTCTACTACGGGAAGTTTAAATGCAACATCCTTTGGAAATGATGATGGTTTTGTTGCGAAATTTGATGCAACAGGAACACTCATTAGAAGTACTTATTTGGGTACAACCAATGCTGATATGGTATTTTTCATTGATTTAGACCCACAAGGAGGTGTGTATTCGTACGGACAAAGCAGAAACGGTGCTTATCCTATCTTTCCAACAACTACACCACCATACAGCAATGGCAATAGTGGGCAATTTATTCATAAAATAAACCAAAATTTAGCTACTAACGAATGGAGTACAAGAGTAGGAAATAGCAATGGTTCTTATAATCTATCACCAACAGCTTTTCTAGTTGATAATTGTAGAAATATATTTATCTCTGGTTATGGTGGATGGTCTTCTATTCCTGCTGTAACAGGCTCACCAGTTACGCCTAATGCTTTTAAAGGTACAACAGATGGTGGAGACTTTTACTTAGCAGTTTATAAGCCTGATATGACAGGCTTGTTGTATGGAACATTTATTGGAGGTTCTGGAAGTGAACATGTGGATGGAGGGACAAGTCGTTTCTCTAAAGAAGGGATAGTATATCATGCAGTATGTGCTCCCAGTGGTTTTTCAACAACATCAGGTTCGTGGGCTTCTACATCTTCATCTAGCTGGGACTGTGCCGTATTTAAGTTTGAAACAAGTATCAATGCTGATTTTCAGATGCAAGACCCCACAGTTGGGACTCCTATCAGCAGTGGTGGTACATCTTGTTCACAAGCTGTAAGTTTTAAATTTCCTGCCAATGTAACAGAATTTGACTCTTTTCAATGGCAAATTTTGGATTTGGGAGGTAATTTGCTTTATACAGAAACAGTCAATAAAGACTTTCAATTTACATTTACGGCTTCAGGCAATTATAAAATTCGTTTGGTTGTAACAAATTGTGCTAAAACTGCTCAAAAAATTCAAGATTTACTCATTTCTATTCCAAACTTTATTGTTTCTGGAGATACACAAATTTGTAGATTTGGAACAGTACAACTCCTTGCAACAGGAGCAAAATCATATAAATGGACACCTACAACAGGTTTGAATAATCCTAATATTGGAAACCCTGTAGCTTCTCCAAACCAAACTACTACTTACACAGTAGAAATGAAAGATGAGAGTTGTACCATTAAGAAAACTGTGAAAGTAACTGTTTTACCTGCTGCTACCATAGATTTTAAATATGAATTTTTGAAAGATTGTAATACACCTTATCGTGTAAAACTTTCTTTGGTAAATGTAGATACTACAAAGCTTTCTAATTTCAGATGGAATATGGGTGACTCAAGAACTTTACAAGGTTCAAATCCTGCTGAATTTATTTATTTAGAGAATAATAAAGAGTTTACCATTACATTACTCGCTCAAAACGCTAATGGTTGCGACTCGAAAGTTGAAAAGAAAATATTTATTCCAGCTCCTCCAGTACTTCCTCCAAACGTAATTACACCCAACAATGATGGTAAAAACGATTTGTTTACCATTGCAGAGGCTGGTTCAAAAATAAAAATTTGGAACAGATGGGGAAAAATTATGTTCCAAAGTGATGATTATAAAAACGATTGGGGCAAAGACGTAGCATCAGGAACATACTATTATTTCTTGGAATCACCTTCAGGAGTAAATTGTAACGGATGGGTACAAGTCTTAAAGTAGAAAATATATAAAAAATAAAAAAGGCTCTGAAAAGAGCCTTTTTTATTCCATCACAAGCACATGTTGAGCTTTAGGGTCTGGAGGCTCTATATTACCATTGTAAGTGATTTTTGAAGCTTTTTTGATTTCTAGGCTTGTTTCTCCATAAATGGTAAAACCTCTTGGGGCTTCAATTTCCAAAGATAAATCAGTTCCATACAAATTGATAGTCATTTTGAGCACATCAGTAGTTGCATCATAAACTAAATTATTATCTCCCAATATAAAACTCCAATCACCAGGTTTAAAAATAAGCCTTCCATAAATACCTACAAGACTGATTTGAGCTTTTGAGATATTTTGTAAAGCCTTGAAATTTTCTTCTGTTTCAAGTTTTTCAAAAGTAATAATGTTTGATTTTTTCATAAAATAATGGAGTAATAGAAATGCTAAATTTACACAAATATTATTCTCCTACCATTACAAAAGCTCCCCAATAATAAGGGTCTTTGTATTTCTTTTTGAGCTCATTTTGGGCATTAATGAAAGCCAAACGTTTATCTTGTTTTTTGATGAGCATATTTTCGTAAAACAAAACCATCATTTCTTGGGTAGTGGTATCATCCACTTTCCAAAGGCTCATCAGAATAGATTTTGAACCAGCCTGTTTGAAAGCTCGTTGTAACCCATAAACACCTTCTCCATTTCTTATTTCTCCCAAGCCAGTTTCGCAAGCAGAAAGCACTACCAAATCTGTATTTTTCAAATCCAAATTCATGGCTTCTTGGGCAGTTAGTATGCCATTTTCTTTATTTCCATTTTCTTGTTTTTTCAGGGTTAGCTCTGCTCCAGCAAATAATAACCCAGCCCTCAGAAGAGGATTATCAAAATGCTTGTTTTCTTGAGCGTTGTCTTGCTCTTCTATGAAAAAACCATGTGTGGCAATGTGTAAAATAGAAGGCTCAGAAACTTTTTTCAAATTTTCTTCATTGGCTTGGTCTGCTAAATAGCTTTGTGTTAAGATTTTAGCCTTTTTAGCCAAAAATTCTATGGTTTCAATTTCTTTTTTGGTGCCAGGCAAGTAACTTATACTGCCTGATAGAGCATCAAAAAAACGTTGTTTTTTATCTATTCGATTGATGAAAGTATTATCTGCAATGCCTCTATCTTCTGTTCTTTTCTTGGAAGATGTATCTCCAAAATCAGGATAACCAAAAAGGTATAATCGATAAGTATTTGCTTGTTTTTTAAGCTCTTTTTTGTTCAAATCTAAGAAATCTCTTGCTGTACTAATGAGCTGAATATTAAGTTTTTCGCTTAAATATTTTTTTGAGTTTGGATTGAAAAGTGTTGCTAAATTGAGTTGGTGATACACACCATCTCCACTGAAATATACTTTTTTGATACCCTTGATAGATTTTTGGAGAGGTTCAAAAAAGATTTTGTAAGAAGATACATCTTGTTTATGAGCTTTTATACTGTTACGATAATAATTGATATGGTCTGCTTCCATATCTTTACCATTATGTAACACAATCATTTCGGGAAGTTTACTATCTTTTTTGACTACAAAAGCCACATAAAAAACTGTATCTGTCCAGCGTTTATCATAATAACGAACACGAGTAATTTCTACAAGAGCTTCTTTTTTTACTAATTTATCTTTAATTTCAGTCCAAGAACGCTCACGAGGAGTAAGCTCTACTGAAATACCTTTTTGGGCAAGGCTTGAACTTAAAGTTTTTTCAAGTTCATTGGCTTCTTTTTCTAAGGCTTGTGGATAGATATTTTCTGCTTTTCGGTTTTCTTTACTCATTTCGTAGATTTTGGCTATTTCTTTGCGTTTGGCAAGCCATTGTTCGTAGATATCTTGTAGGTTTTTGTCAGTAGTTTTTTCTAAATTCCTACGAAGTTGATTAGTAGAAAAGAACAACAAACCTTTAGTAATTAAGTTGTTTTCTAGGAGCCAAGTAGAAAGCTCAGGTTTTTGAGCTTTGAGAATAAAAGAATAATAACGTTCAAAATAATCTTTAAAAGTAGTCAAATATTCATCTTTCTCCTTTTCAGATAGCCCTATAAAATCTCTTTTCATATTTGAAATCAGTTTTAAAGAAGCTTCCTTATACAATGGTTCAGCTTTTGTATATAAAGCTTGCTTTTCGTATAAATCAGCAAAATCATTATAAGTAAGAGCATATTCAGAGTGATTTTTTTCTGCTTTTTTGTCAAAAATATTTTTAGATTCTATGTATAAAACTTCAGCTTGAGCATAAGAGCCTTGCTCTTTATACAAATCTGCCAAATCATTGCAAGAAAAAGCATAATCTATGCTTTCTTTACCCTTGAACTTTTCACAACTATTTTTGGCTTCTATGTATAAAGACTCAGCTTTGGTGTACAAACCCTGTCTTTTATACAAGTCAGATAACTTATTCTGATAAGTGGCACAATGGTCATAATAAGTTTCATTATCTTTTCCATTAATCTTTTCACACATATTGTTGATTTCCATGTAAAGAGGCTCAGCTTTCGCATACAAACCCTGATTCATGTATAAAAATGCTAAGTTATCACAAGATCGAGCATAGTCTGGATGTTCTTTGCCTAAAACTTTAGCATAAATATTTCTGGATTCTATGTATAGAGGCTCAGCTTTCGCATACAACCCTTGATTATGATAAATTTTAGCCAATTTATTACAATAAGAGGCATAACTAGGGTGTTCTTTGCCCAGAGCTTCTTCTATTTTTTTTTTCGCTTCTATACATACAAATTCTGCCTTTGCATACGAGAAGCAATCTTCTATGTAAAAAGAAATCAAATTATTTGAGTATTTAGCATATTTAGAATGTTTAGCACCTAAAACTTTTTCTATGATTCTTACACCTTCAATTATTAAAGATTCTGCTTGGGGATATAAACCCCTCTCAGAATATACAGCACCTAAAAGCAAACAAGCTGTTGCATAATTTTCATGATTTTTTCCAAACTCTTTTTCGGCTTGTATTTTTGCTTTTTCAAATATTTCAGTGCTTTTAATATATTCATTTGTGAAAGTATAATAAATACCTTTTTCATTCAAGGTTTCCCAATTTTGAGCAAGACTTACCCAAGATATAAAGAAAAATACAAATGTGGAAATAAATGCTTTCATTTGATTACGAGTTTGTTATATCAAATCTACACAAAAAAAGCTAAGAAACTAAGGTTTTTGTATCTATATTTTTTGAGACATTTTGAGATAAAATAAAAGATAGAAGCCTCAAAAAGGAGCTTCTATCAAAGAACAAAATTTATATTTTTATTCCAAATTTATTTACTCATTTGAGCTCCTAAACTGTTATTATAGATGTATTTAGCTTCTTGAACGTCCAACACTTTTTTACCATCAATCTCGTAATCGCCTTTGGTTACTTTGCCCAAGAAACGGAAAGGAATACCTTTGGCATTCATGAACTTCTCAAAATTGAGGGTTGCTTTAGCTTTACTACTCACAGAAACAATTACTCGGCTTTGACTTTCTCCAAATAAATAAGCATCTTTTCTGTAAAGAGGGTCTGTGGCAATGCTAAAACCAAAATTACGAGACATAGCTGACTCAGAAAGGGCTACAAACAAGCCTCCATCTGATAAATCGTGTGCAGAACGAACAAGTTTAGATTGAATCAAGCCTTTTACTACTTGTTGTAGAGCATATTCATCTTCCAAATTGAAACGAGGAGAACCAGAAGCTTGAATTTGTAAGTAAGAATACAAATATTCAGAACTTGAAATACAGTTTTTAGGCTCACCAAGCAAATAAATCCAATCTCCTTCATCTTTAAAATCAAGTGTCATTCTGTTTTCTTGGTTTTCTAAAATTCCAAGCATCCCAATAGTAGGAGTAGGGAAAACTGGTGTTTCTACACCATCAATTTTAGACTGGTTATAGAAACTCACATTTCCACCTGTAACAGGTGTTTCAAATTTCTTACAAGCTTTGCTCATCCCCTTGATAGCACCTACAAATTGCCAGTAAACTTCTGGATTATAAGGGTTTCCAAAATTTAAACAGTTGGTAATAGCAATGGGTTCACCACCACTACATACAATATTTCTAGATGCTTCAGCTACTGCAATAGCACAACCTTCTTCAGGATTTGCATGTACGTATCTGGAATTACAATCTACAGTTATCACAATAGATTTATCTGTCCCTTTTACAAAAACAACAGCTGCATCTGAAGGTTCGTTGGTACTTTGGTTGGCTGTACCCACCATCGAATCGTATTGTTCGTATATCCAACGTTTTGAACAGATATTAGGATGTGTAAGCAAGAACTTACCAATTTTAGAAATATCTTTATCCTTAATGTCAACTACCTGATTGATATCAAATTTTTGGTATTCTGCAAAATAAGCGGGTTCTTTATACTCTCTTTTATAGATAGGAGCACCACCACCTAACACTAAACTTTCTGCGGGTACTTTTGCAATGGCATCACCTAAAATCATGAATTTTAAAATGCCCGTATTGGTTACTTCTCCAATTTGGCTACAATTCAAATCCCATTTCTTAAAAATTTCTTCAATTTCTTTTTCTTTTCCTTTTTCTACTACTAAAAGCATTCTTTCTTGCGATTCTGAAATCAGAATTTCAAAAGGTTGCATATTCTCCTGACGCAAAGGCACTTTATCCAAATGAATATCCATTCCTACACCACCTTTGGCACTCATTTCGGAAGTAGAACAAATAATACCTGCAGCTCCCATATCCTGAATACCCACAATAAAACCTGTATCAATCGCTTCTAAAGTAGCTTCTAATAATAATTTTTCTTGGAAAGGGTCACCTACTTGTACAGCAGGTAAATCTTTGATAGACTCACCAGTCAGGTCTTTGGATGCAAAAGCTGCTCCACCCACACCATCTTTGCCAGTAGCCGAACCCACAATATATACAGGATTTCCAACGCCCAAAGCAATGGCTCTTGCCACTTTATCAGTCTTTACAACACCAGCAGAAAAAGCATTGACCAAAGGATTGATTGTAAATGATTTATCGAAAAATACTTCACCACCTACAGTCGGGATACCAAAAGCATTTCCATAATCTCCAATACCTTTTACAACGCCTTTAAGCAAATAACGGGTTTTTTCAAGAGACAAATCTCCAAAACGAAGCGAATTGAGCTGGGCAATAGGTCTTGCACCCATTGTAAAAATATCTCTATTGATACCACCCACACCTGTTGCAGCACCCTGATAAGGCTCTAAAGCAGAAGGGTGGTTGTGAGACTCAATTTTAAAACTAATTGCATAACCATCGCCAATATCCACCAAACCTGCATTTTCTTCACCTGCTTTGGCAAGCATTTTAGGAGAATCTTTTGGAAGTGTTTTGAGCCAAACAATAGAGTTTTTGTATGAGCAGTGTTCAGACCACATAGCTGAATAGATACAAAGCTCTGTAAAATTTGGTTTTCTACCCAAAACCTCTACAATCTTATGATACTCCTCTTCTAAAAGTCCAAGTTTTTGGGCTGTTTCTAATAAATCGGGGCGAGTTGTCATTTTGCAATGAATTTATTTAAAAATGAAAAACTTTTAGCTATTAAAATTTATGATTTTCTTATAATATGTTCTTGAAACCAATTTTGTACTCCTTCCAAAGAAACTTCTCCAGATGCTACAGCAATGGTAAAATCTATCAATAAATCATCGTTTACACTTGTATTGAAGGTATAGTCATTTAACATTAAAAAAATCATGGATGCCTGTAAACCAGTACGTTTGTTGCCATCCTGAAAAATGTGATTACAAACAATATTGTACATGTATAGTCCTGCTTTTTGATGCATTGCTGGATATAACGGCTCTCCAAACATCTCAGCATGAATTGCTTCTACCAAATAATCGAGGTTTTCTTCATTTAAAAAATTTCCTTCAGACACAAAATTTCCTCCAAATCTTGTAACTTGGATTTTATTAATTCTAACGATTTCTTTTTTAGTTAAGTATCGCATATTTTTTATGCCAATGCCTGCCAAACATTGCTATAAGTTTCTGTAGTTCGCTTTAATAAATCTTCAAAACGCTTGTCATCATCTGCCATTTCTTTGATGATAATTTTCAAAAACTCTTTATCTTCTAAAAGAATTTCTTTGATTAACTCTTTCAGTGTTTCTTTTTCTGGTAAATCCATATTACAAACAAGTATTTTGAGTTATAACAGCTTTTCTTGTCCAAAATTACAATAAAAGTCTTAACTTTGCAGACTTATTTTAATTTTTTGGAACAAATATACATTTCCATTAGTTTTGGAAGTAAAACTATCTATTTTTTTCACTAATAAATATTTTCAATAATGCTTTCTATTAAGAACCTACAAGCAAGAATAGAGGAAAAGGAAATACTAAAAGGCATTAGCCTTGAAATACGCCCTGGCGAAGTACATGCCATTATGGGACCCAATGGTTCAGGGAAAAGTACACTTGCTTCAGTACTTGCAGGAAAAGACCAATATGAAGTTACAGGTGGTGAAGTACAATTTTTGGATAAAGATTTACTCGAATTAGCTCCTGAAGAAAGGGCAGGTGAAGGAATGTTTTTGGCTTTTCAACACCCAGTAGAAATACCAGGGGTAACAACTACCAATTTCTTAAAAACTGCCATGAATGAAATTCGTAAATATCGTGGATTAGAGCCTTTGGATGCTGTTCAATTCTTGAAACTTTTAAAAGAAAAAGCAAAAATCTTACAAATGGATGAAAGTCTTATGAAACGTTCATTGAATGAAGGCTTTTCGGGTGGTGAGAAAAAACGCAATGAAATTTTCCAAATGGCAATGCTTGAGCCTCGTTTGGCTGTATTGGATGAAACAGATTCAGGCTTGGATATTGACGCTTTGCGTATCGTAGCAGAAGGCGTAAATAAACTGAAAAACAGCCAAAATTCATTCTTGATAATCACACACTTTCAACGTATTTTGGATTATATCCAACCTGATTTTGTACACGTGTTGTTTGATGGTAGAATTATCAAGTCTGGAGGTAAAGAACTGGCTTTAGAACTTGAAGAAAAAGGCTACGATTGGGTAAAAGCTGAAGCAGCAGTTTAGATTTGTAAATCTAAAAATGCAAAGTGCTAAATTTATAAATGCTAAATGTTTTAGATAGTAATAAAAAAACATTACTGAAATCTAATCATTTAAAATTAAACCATTTACAATTTTGATATTATGACGGATACAGACAAAGATTTCAAATATATATTTTCTAGCGTAGCACCTCATACCACCGAATATACAAAAAATGCAAGGCAAACAGCTCTTCAACACTTAGAAAGTTTGAGCCTGCCCACTACTAAACACGAAGAGTGGAAATATACCAATCTTAAAAACCTTCATAAAGAAGAATTTACAACAAGTTTTTCTTTAGAAATAGATGAAAATGCTTTAAAAAGTATGTCTATTGATGGTTTAGAGGAGGCTTATAAAATTGTATGTGTAGATGGTGTTTTTTATGCTAAATACTCGAATATACCTCAGAATATAGAAATTCTTTCTTTTTTGGAGGCAGAAAAAGCAGGCAAACTGGATAATTTGTTTTCAAGTGTTGCAAGCACCGAAAATGATTATTTCAATGCTCTGAATGCTACATACGCCCAAGAAGGAATTTACATTCGTATTCCTAAAAATACACAATTGGACAAACCAGTTGTAGTGTTTCATTTAACAGATAGTCAAACACATAATAAAGCCATTTTAGTAAGAAATATCATTGTTTCGGAGAGTGGAAGTGAGGCGAAAATTGCTCAGATTTATCAAACAAAAGGTGATAAAACTTCTTTTGTGAGTGAAGTATCAGAGATTTTTGTAGCTCAAAATGCGTTTTTAGACTGTTATAAAATTCAGAATGAAGAAGCCCAAGTGTACAGAGTAGATACCACACAAGTACACCAAAGCACTTACAGCCGTTTTGCAATGACGACCATTTCACTGAAAGGTGCTTTGGTTCGTAATAACCTAAATGTACAAATTGATGGTGAACATTGCGAAACGTACATGAATGGACTTTCGTACTTGGGCGAAAAAAGCCATTTTGACCACCATACCCTTGCTGACCACAGAAAACCCAATTCGTACAGCAATGAGCTTTACAAAGGGCTTTTTGATGGAAATTCGACAGGCGTGTTCAATGGAAAAATTTATGTAAGGCAAGACGCTCAAAAAACAAATGCTTATCAGCAAAACAGAAATGTACTTTTAAGTGAAAATGCAAGTATTTACACAAAGCCACAATTAGAAATTTGGGCTGATGATGTAAAATGTTCTCATGGAGCTACTACGGGCAAACTCGATGAAACAGCTTTGTTTTATATGAGAGCCAGAGGTATTAGCGAAAAAGAAGCGAAAAAATTGCTTTTAAAAGCTTTCGCTGGTGAAATTTTGGAACGCATCCAAATTGAGCCACTCAAAGAATACGTAGAAACCCTAATTAGTTAAAAAAGCCCTGAAAAGGGCTTTTTTGTTTGTAGGAAATGCTAAAAAATGTATAAACATGAAGTTCATAGTTGTTATTGTATTGTTATGTATTAGTTTAAAGATTCAAGGGCAAATTACTACTGGATACACTATATCCATAAGTGAAAATAGTAGTATTCTATCTTATGAAACTATTAAATGTGTTATAATTTGGAATAATTTTAAAAGTATGAAATATTTGTCTTATGTTCAAATATATGATAATAAAGTTAAATATGAGGCTTCCATAGAAAAATATAAAGATTTTGTTAAATTCTTAGAAAAATTAGATTATGCTACTATTAAAAAATTAGGACAAAAATATCCATTTCCACCTAATACAAAAAGTGAAAAATGTTCGTCTTGTCCTTATTATAGTGGCAAAGGATTATTGATTAAAACGGAGGGTAAAATATTTCAAATAAAAGTTGATAATGAATCTCTAAAAGACCCAGTTGTTAAAAGGCTCTCTGAATTTTTTATTAATTATCGAAAAGAATATGGATGTTATGAAGAAAGGTATCAAATTTATCAATTGAAAAAAGGAGAGGATTTAAAATCAATAGCTAAAAAATTGGATATTAGTTATGAGGCTCTTTATAATATGAATTTTCAAAGTGAAACAGGAGTAAATATAAGTACCATTAACAATATAGAAAATTTAGAAATTATCAAGGAAGGTACTTATATTTTGATTCCTTGTTTTTTAAAATGAAAAATTTGAATTATATTTTTCATTATTCTCTTTTTTCTCGTACAAATATTATAGTAGAATCTAACCTTTTAATACTAGGGTCAGATTCAAAAACAATAATATCATCATAATATCTGCTTCTTACCTGAACATAAATTTGTTTATGATCATCTTTATATTTAGCTACATGACGTAAATTGATTGGCTTTAGATAATCGTTTAAATCTGAAAAAACTTTAAATGTGTCTTTTTTTACTAATAAAGATTCATATAATAAAACTTTGCTATCAATTTTTACATACTCAATGTAGTAGTTTAAATCATTAGTAAAAACAGACGTATCTTTAGGATTGTATAAAACTTTAAGATTTGGAGCTTTCTCTATCCATGCACAAGAAGAAATATAACTCATAATCAATAGAAAAATATAAATTTTCATAAACCCAATCTTTTACTTGTATACAATTTTCCTCAATCCATTTCCCATTTTCTCTCTTTTGTGCCTTCTTGTTTCTGTATTTGCCAGCCTTGTTTTTGAGCTTTTTTGAGAAGTTTTCTACGAACAATTTTGGGATAAAACACCTTAAAAATAGTGCCTCTGTACGAAAAATGTTTCAAAATGCCCAATTGTCCTAAAATATCGTGGGCAGCAGCTCCACAACGTATACCCAAGAAAGCATAATCGTAAGGAGTTTGGGTTAAATAATTCTTTTGAATACACAAAAAATGCTCTTTTTGCTTCTGAGAAATAGGAATTTTGATGATAAGTTTTTTATTTTCTTGCCAATTTCCACCCATAATACTATAAAAATCTTCAAAATTGTGGGTGGTATAAGTACTATGGCGATTTTTTTTGTGGGCGATGATATGAAATTTACCTTTTGGAATAAAATTCAAAATTTGATTGCTATCTAGCTCAATGCCTACATGTCCACCAAGTTTGCCTCCAAACCATTTAGATTGTGTTTTTTTGTAAGCTTTTTGGGGTTTTGAGCCATACAAAAAATGTACTTTTACGAAAAGACTATCTTGTGCTTGTAATTTTACACTGAGAACTAAAAAGACAACAAGATATTTGAACATAGTTTTTACTTTTTAGGTAAAAAATCTTTAATAATTGAAATCATCACAGCAATGACAGTCATGGTGGTGAGTCCGAGCGTCCACCATGGTTGAGAAAGCTTCTGACGTTCATCCAGATACATACCAAGCCAAACAGCAAGCCCAATGCTTACAATCATCTGAAAGGCTATGCCAGAATATTTAGCATAGCCTTTTACATTTTCTTGATCTTTTTTCTTGAAAATCATTGTGCAGTTTGTTGATACAAAACTTGTAAGGCTGTTTGTCCTACGGCTTTAAGAACAGTTTTATCTATAACTTTGATATTATCGGCTTGTGTATGATGATGAGCTCCAAAACCTGAACCATAATTGATAATGTCCACCATCGGAATTTTTGCATCTCTGTTTACATAAAAATGGTCATCCATGATGCCACCAGAACCAATATTAGCTTTTCGGTTAATGAAAATATTTCCATAGCCTAATTGTCCTGCTGTTCTCCAAACTTCTTCTGTAACGCTTTGAGCGTATTCTAAAGAAAATGGTTCGTGGTAAAAAGTAGCTCCTTTTGCACCTACCATATCAAAAAGTATCCCAAAATAAGCAGAGTAATTTGTTTTATGTTTGTTTTTAGACCAATATTTAGAGCCATAACACCATGTACTGCTTTCATTATCTTGAGGTTCATAGCCTTCTGGTGTCCCGTCATCTTCCAGATCGAATAAAATAACATCCACGCCTACTGTAGGTTTAGTGGGAGATGCTTGGATAGTTCTAAGTATCTCTAAAATTACGGCTACTCCACTTCCTCCATCATCAGCTCCATCTATAGGTTTTTTGTAAACTGTTGTATCTTTATCCTTATCAGAAAAGCGTCTGCTATCCCAATGTGCAGCCAACAAAATACGTTTGGTTGCTTGTGGATTAATACTTCCAATAATGTTTTTTCCTTTCCATACTTTTTTATCAAAAGAAGTGGCATCAAAGTTTTGTACTTCTGTGGTAGCTCCTAATTTCTGAAGCGTTTGTACCAAATAATTGGCACAGTCTTCATGAGCTTTGGAGTTTGGAATACGAGGCCCAAAAGCTACTTGACGTTCAACAAACACAAAAGCTGAGTCAGCATTAAAATCTGGAGCTTTAACGGCAGGAGTGTTGGTTTGATTATTACTATTTGTTTTTAAAGTATCAGTTTTTTCTTCTGAGTCTTTGGGTTTTTCACAAGCAAAACAAGTACATAATAATATCAGAATACTGCTAAAAAAAAGTTTTTTCATTTTATAAAAATCAGAAAATAGATAATTGATAGTAAGTTTTTTATAGAGCAAATTTCTCAATAAGTTCTTCAGAAAGACGTGTAAGTCCTGTACTGGCTTTGTCTTCAATGAGATTTAAGTTGTGGTATTTGTGTGTTTGAATTTGAGGGATTTTTACATCCACAATATATTTAGGCACTTCTTTATTGATGTAATCTATCAAACCAGCAGCAGGATATACCACCATCGAAGTACCTACCACAATGAAAATATCAGCAGCAACAGCTTCATAAACAGCCGTTTCCATGAGAGGTACATCTTCGTAAAACCAAACGATATGTGGACGAAGTTGTGAGCCTTTCTCACATTTGTCTCCAAGATTAAGCTCCCAACTTTTCATATCATAAACAAGGTTCGGGTCAGTTGTACTCCGAGCCTTAAAAAGCTCACCATGTAAATGAATGATATTTGTTGAGCCTGCTTTTTCGTGCAGATTATCTACATTTTGTGTAATAATGGTAACATCAAAATGTTTTTCTAAATTAGCTAAGGCTTTGTGACCTTCATTAGGTTCTGCTGTAAGAGCTTGTTTTCTACGCTGATTGTAAAATTCTAAAACCAAAGAAGGATTTTTCTGCCAACCCATAGGGCTTGCCACTTCCATAACATCATGTCCTTCCCACAAACCATTAGAATCTCTAAAGGTTGCAATCCCGCTTTCGGCACTAATGCCAGCTCCTGAAAGAACAACGACTTTTTTACGAGAATTATTCATAAATTCAATGTTATTAAGGTTTTTTAAAGTTTTCAAAAGGTTAATAAGCATGTGTTTACTAATTTATTAGTTTTTATAGACTTCTAAGCCGTCAATCAGATGAGCAACTTTGGTTACCACAGACAAATAATCATTGTACAAATCTATGATTTCTAATAGATCAGATGGAGCTTCGGAACCTTTTTTACTAATTTCATATACTTTTTTAAGTGTTGCATTTTGTATGCGAAACTCTTTATACACCTCTTTGAAAAGCTCTTCTGTAGAAGTAGCAAAGTGGCCTGCTTTCAAATATAAAACGGTATCTATTTGCATCAAAAATGCAGGTAAATCTTCTGTAAGATTCTCTATCAAAAGCTTGGGTTGTCTTAAATTGAGCACAAAAAAACGGCGTAAACTCAAAACTCTTCTTTTGAGCTCTAATTCGCAAGAACGGCGTAAGTCTTCCATTGAAATATACACATTCTTGAAAACATCTTCACCCATAATCAAAAACTTCTTGACTTTCATATCCGTAAACTCAATTGGAAAGACATCAGCAGAAGTTTTGGTTTCTTCTTTTGTAATAATATTACTATCTAAATTAAAATCTTTTTTTGCTTTGTATAAAATGGGTGAAATATTTTCTATATCATCTACTTTGGCACTTTTCAACACCAATAAAATACTAATAGAGGCTTGTGGACTATTAAAAATTTTATGAGTAACAGAACCATAAAGATAAATAGCCATGAGATTATCTTTGGCAATGATACTGATATTGGTAGCAAAGTCTTCTAATTTACTCACAACACCTTTGGGCATTTGAGGGTTTAATTCTGCAATATTACGAATGGTTTTAGTGCTCATATTTTAGGCTGATTTTAATAAAAAACTGTTTAACAAAGTAGCATTTGTAAAGGTAAAACATATTTGGATAAATCAAAAATCTAAAAACAAATTCTATTAAAGGCATATCATGCAAAATAATTGCTATCAAGCTAAGTTTTATTCAATAAATTTATTATATTTGGCTAAAGTTTTATTTCTTGTACTTTTTATTGTATTAAAGTACAGTATTGAGGTGAAGTAAAGTGTACTTCCATGATTCCTAAAAAACAATTCTTTATAGCCATTATATTGGCTGCAATATCAAGTTCTATACTCACTTTGTTGGGGTTTCGTTTATTTTTCCTGAAAAATAATATAGCTCCACCAAAGGTTTCATATCATTATAAAGATACAGCCGTAGTTGTTCCAGAAGGGATGAATTTTATTTATTCTTCAGAGCAGGCTATTCCAACAGTGGTGCATATCAAAACTTCTTATACCAAACGAACTACTTCTAGAAGTGGTGACCCTGTAGAAGATATGTTTAGGCAGTTTCATGGAAAAAGTTGGACACCACGCTCTTCTTCAGGCTCTGGTGTAATCATCTCTGAAAATGGTTATATTGTAACCAATAACCATGTAATTGAAAATACTGAACTTATAGAAGTAACACTTTATGATAAAAGAAGCTATGAAGCCAAATTGGTAGGTACAGACCCTTCAACAGATTTAGCTTTACTCAAAATAGAAGAAAATCATCTACCATTTCTAAAATATGCCAATTCTGACAATGTCCGTGTAGGTGAGTGGGTTTTGGCAGTAGGTAATCCATTTGAACTCAATTCTACAGTTACAGCAGGTATTATTAGTGCAAAATCAAGAAATATTAATCTCATTCAAGATAAAGATAATCTACAGGTAGAAGCATTTTTACAAACAGATGCGTCTGTAAATCCAGGGAATAGCGGAGGGGCTTTGGTAAATCTAAAAGGTGAATTGATAGGTATTAATACTGCTATTGCCAGCGAAACGGGTACATTTCAAGGGTATTCGTTTGCTGTACCATCCAATTTAGTAAAGAAAGTAATAGATGATTTAAAGTTATACGGAGAGGTTCAAAGAGCATTAATGGGTATTGAGATTGTAGATGTCAATGCAGAAGTAGCAAAAGAGAAAAAA
Organism: bacterium 336/3; assembly: GCA_001281695.1. Classification (NCBI taxonomy): domain Bacteria; kingdom Pseudomonadati; species bacterium 336/3. The sequence goes on from LJIE01000001.1 coordinate 1,891,965, forward strand.
TTGGATGTTATTGAGGGCGTATATATTGCAAAAGTGACCTCTAATGGTGGAGCAGCTGAAGCAGGTATCACAAAAGGTGATATAATCATTGAGATTGATGGCAAAAGAGTCAATTCTAAATCAGAATTACAAGCTATTGTAGCTTCTAAACGCCCAGGGGATAAAGTAGATGTATTATATAAACGTGAAAATGTAGAAAAGAAAACCCAAATTTTACTCAAAAATCCGAAAGGAACACTCGAGATTATCCAAAAAGCAGATAATCAAAGTGTACAGGCAATGGGAGCCGAACTCAACAATGTATCTGATGAAGAAAAAGAATATCTAAATTTGAAAGGTGGGGCTAAAGTTTTGAAGATTGGGAGAGGAAAGCTTGCAGAAATAGGTGTTCAAAAAGGTTTTATTATTACTCATATTTCTCAAAATGGTAAAAGAATAACTATTCAATCAGCTTCTCATGTACTTGCTATTACTCAAGAAGCTGATAAAAATAATGAAGGCTTATATTTGGAAGGAGTATATGAAAACGGAGATAAAGCCTATTATCCGGTAGGATGGTAATATAAAAAAGTGATAAATATTTTAATGTCTTATTTGTTTTTTTCGTTTTTTTCTTATTTTTGGAACACTAACAAACTACTCTCTATTAGTAATGAAACATACATACATAGCTCTTGTACTTATAGGCTCTTTATTTGCTTGCGAATCGAATTCAGGCGAAGTAAAAACAGTAGACACTACTGCTAAAAAAGAAAACACCAAAAAAGATAGCTCTGATATAGTTTCTGATATTCAGAAAGTTACAGCAGATTTGCCTTCTCCTGTAGACTTTATCACACATATCAATCAAGCAAAGCTCGATTATAATGGGAAATTTTTAAATAGTCCTGATAACGCCAGTGCCTACTTGAGTACTTCCCAAAAAACAGCTCTCAATTTAGGGATTTATATGGTTGATTTAGGTTATAACTCACTGTATTTAAAATCTCAAGAAGGCTTAAATTACTTAAAAACTGTTAAAAAACTTTCAGACCAACTCAATATTCTTGACAACGAAACCAAATCTTTGGTAAGCAAATTTGAAGGTAATCTTGAAAACAGAGATTCTTTGCTTTCTATTGCTCGTGAAGGTTATTTTGCTATTGATAGTTATTTGAGTAAAAATGAAAGAAAAGATATTTCTAGTCAAATTTTGATTGGTAGTTGGGTAGAAGGCTTGTATTTAGGAACAAATCTACTCAAAAACATTCCAAATTTTGATAAAGACGAAAAATATAAATTGGTTCTTTGGAGAATTGGTGGTCAAAAAATTTCATTAAATAATTTGATAGGTGTAGTAGGTAAATTAGACCAAAACAAAGAAACTCAAGAATTAATGAAGAAACTCAAAGATTTACAAACAGCTTTTGAAGAGGTAAAAATAGAAACAGGAGCTACTTCTGATGCTGATGTATTGGATATTGCCGAAGTACAAAGCTCTGATGAAATTAATGAAAAAATGATGATGAAAACTCTTAAAAAAGTTGAAATCTCTAAAGAAACCTTTGAAAAAATTCATGTTAAAATTTCTGAAATCAGAGGTTTAATTGTAGCCAAATAGTATTTCTTTCAAAATAATTAGAGTGGTAAATTGAAGTATCAGTTTATCACTCTTAACCTTTTTTATACCAAATAATAAACATAGTGCGTTTTATACCAGCCATTGACATCATTGATGGGAAATGTGTTCGTCTTACACAAGGCGATTATTCCCAAAAGAAAATTTATAATGAAAATCCTGTAGAAGTAGCCAAATCATTTGAAAATGCAGGTTTACAATATCTTCATCTTGTAGATTTAGATGGAGCAAAACAAAAAAAAGTAGTAAATTATAAAGTTTTAGAGCAAATTGCTTCCCAAACTTCCCTCAAAATTGATTTTGGTGGAGGTGTACAGTCCAATGAAGACATCCAAAAAGTATTTGATGCTGGAGCAAAGCAAATTACTGGTGGAAGTATTGCAGTAAAAAATCCTGATTTATTTGAATCTTGGATTGAGCGTTATGGTTCTGAAAAAATTATTCTAGGAGCAGATGTTAAAAATGAAAAAATAGCTGTTGGAGGCTGGGAAGAAACTTCTGAGCTTCATATTTTCGATTTTTTAGAAAAATATCTAGCCAAAGGAATTAGGTATGTAATTTGTACAGATATTAGTAAAGATGGACTTTTACAAGGAACATCTTTAGAATTGTATCAGAAAATACTTAAAAAATTCCCTGATATACACTTAATTGCCAGTGGTGGAGTATCTTGTATGCAAGATCTTGATGATTTACAAAAAAATGGCTTAGAAGGTGCAATTATTGGGAAAGCAATTTATGAAGAAAAAATTAGTTTAGAGGAACTCACTAAAGAGTACTCAAAATAAAAAAGACAAAAAATTGGTTATGAGTTTTTTTCTTACTTTCTTTGCAGTTTTGAAACTTTGTAGATAAGGCTTTTGTTGTACAGAAGGTGATTATACCCTTTTGTATTTTTTTAATATACAATAAAAAACAAATTATAGCATGAGACAGCTAAAAATTAGCAAGCAAATTACTAATCGCGAGAGCCAATCTTTGGATAAATACCTCCAAGAAATAGGTAAAGTAGATTTGCTCACACCTGATGAAGAAGTGGAACTTGCTAAACGCATACGTGAGGGAGACAAATATGCCTTAGAAAAACTAACGAAAGCAAACCTTCGTTTCGTGGTTTCTGTTGCTAAACAATACCAAAATCAAGGTCTTTCACTTGGCGACTTAATCAATGAAGGAAATTTGGGGTTGATTAAAGCTGCTCAACGTTTTGATGAAACAAGAGGATTTAAGTTTATTTCCTATGCTGTTTGGTGGATTCGTCAGTCTATCTTACAGGCATTAGCTGAACAGTCTCGTATCGTTCGTTTACCACTCAACAGAGTAGGTTCTTTGAACAAAATCTCAAAAACTTTCTCTGAACTAGAGCAGAAATTTGAACGTGAGCCTTCTCCAGATGAATTAGCAGAAGTTTTGGAAGTTACAACTTCTGAGGTAGTGGATACACTCAAAATCTCTGGTCGTCATGTATCTATGGATGCTCCTTTTGTGCAAGGTGAAGAAAATAGTCTATTGGATGTACTTGAAAATGATGGTGAAGAAAGCCCTGATACAGGACTTATCAGCGACTCATTGCGTAAAGAAATTCAAAGAGCTTTATCTACACTCACACAAAGAGAAGCAGATGTGGTAACCCTTTATTTTGGTTTGAATGGTGAAAGTGCCTTGACACTTGAGGAAATTGGTGAGAAATTCAACCTGACTCGTGAAAGAGTAAGACAAATTAAAGAAAAAGCCATTCGAAGACTTAGACATACTTCTCGAAGCAAAGCTTTGAAACCTTATTTAGGATAAATCAAAAGCCCCAATTTATTTGGGGCTTTTTTATTTTATTTCGATATTGAACAAAATAAAGTAAAATCAAATATGGATGCTTCATTTGTTTCACATCGTTCAGTTGGTGATGATTATGGTTTTTTTGAAATAAAAATTTATCCACCAAATATTACAGAGATTGTTTTGGAATATAAAAATGACTTTTCAGGTGTATTGGAGAAGATTCAAGACACAGAAAAGATAAAAAAACTATACTCAGGACTGAAAAAGTTAGAAAAATATACTGAAGATAAAACCCAATTTTATTACCATCTTAATAGATTGTTACATCAAGAGCAAGCAATTATACAAGATTTGCTAAAAACTATTCATTTTGAAACAGAAGAACACTATCAAATCAACAACCTACTATCAGCTCTTAACAATGCAGAAGAAGCAGGTTTTTTAAAAGGATTACAATTCATTACTGAAGTAAAAAATAAAGATGCTTGGTCATCTTGGGAAATAAAAATCTCAAAAACAAATGATTATTGCTTGAGTGGAATAATTGAAAAACCTGAATATGTAGATTTTACCTTCACAAATAAAAGTACAGATACAGTACATTCTTGGGATAACCCTCCATTTTTATATCAAAATTTTTATCCAATTCTTAAAAAAGCATATTTTTATAAAAATCAAATCATAGAAACTACAAACGAAGAAATTCAATTGCCTCAAGAATTTTGGGATAATTTGCCTGATTCTAAAAAACAAGTAACAGAAAATATTTTACAAAATATTCCTATTCAAGATTGGGCGTATATTTATGAAATGATTCTTGAAGCTCAAAAAATAGGTTTTTGGCAATTATATCTTGATAGAAATGTAACTCAAACACTTGAAAATCTAACAGAAATACACAAATTCTATAAAAACGAAACGCCTGAATATTTTGAAGGCAACCAAATTGAAAAAGCTACAGATGTACAAATTATAGAAATCGAAACAATCTTAGAATATGAATTGGAACCAGCTTATAAAGCATTTCTAAAACAAAATACACTTTCTTTTGATTTTGATGGGAATTTTAAAGTGTTAAGCATTTTAGAGGTTATCAAACGTTGGCGAGGCATGAATAAACTTTTGGATGAAGGCATTTTTGATGATGGGAGGGTAGAACACCATCTTGAACACGATTTTGGAAATTGGAATGGAAATTATATACAACAGGTATGGTGGAGCAAAAAATGGCTTCCTTTTGCTGAAGATAGCTGTGGTAATATGAAATGTATAGATTTTAATCCTGCCGAAAATGGAAATATGTATCAAATAGTTTCTATGGAAATCCAAGATGGACAAGGACCATTTTTATTCAATGAATGTCAGGATTTTGCCGACTTTTTAGGCAAACATTTGCAATATCTACAAAGAAAACAATACAGACTCGTTGAGTACAATGTAGGCAACATGATAGAAGTGGATTCATACATTAAACCTATTTCATAAAAAAAGCCCCAATTTAATTGGGGCTTTTGATTTTATATTCCAATTTTCTTAGAAACGACATATTCGTGTGTTTTGGAGGAGTTTGTGATAATCATTTCTCCCAAAAAACCTGCCATGAAGAGTTGTACGCCCACTATAATGGCAACAAGAGCCAAATAAAATAAAGGTTGGTCGGTTATATTTCTAAAACGTTCATTTTGATACAGATGAATCATCTTTTCAATAATCACATACATTGTAATCATTATACCCAAAAAGAAAGAAAGTACTCCTAAACCTCCAAAAAAGTGCATAGGGCGTTTTCTGAACTTGGTTACAAATGTAATGGAAAGCAAATCTAAGAAACCAAATAAGAACCGTTCCCAACCAAATTTGGTAACACCATATTTACGTGGGTGGTGTTTAACTTTTTTCTCACCAATTTTCTTAAAACCTACCGATTTAGCAATAACGGGAATATAACGGTGCATCTCACCATACACCTCCACACTTTTAACTACACGAAGTTTGTAAGCTTTCAAACCACAATTAAAATCGTGTAGCGGAATGCCTGAAAACCAACGAGTAACAGCATTATAAAGCTTTGTAGGAATGGTTTTAGAAATAGGGTCTTGACGTTTTTGCTTCCAACCCGAAACCAAATCGAAATTTTCTTGTGTAATCATCTGATACAGAGCCGGAATTTCCTCAGGGTCATCTTGCAAATCTGCATCCATTGTAATGACTACATCTCCTTGAGCCTGTTGAAAACCTGTATGCAAAGCAGCAGATTTTCCATAATTTCTGTTAAATTGTAAACCTTTTACAGCAGGGTTTTTCTCTGAAATTTGCCCTAAAACTGTCCAAGTATCGTCTGTACTGCCATCATCTATTACAATTACTTCATACGAAAAATTATTTTGTTGCATTACTTGAGCTATCCAGTTGGTTAGCTCTGGTAACGATTCAGCTTCGTTGTAAGCTGGAACGACCACAGATATTTGCATAATTATTTCTTTTTCTTAGTTTTTTTTGATTTTTCTATGGCAGTATATTGATAACCATATTTTTTTATAATATCTTTTCTTTTCATAATAACAGTTTTAATCTTCATTTTCATGTCCTGAAGAGGTCTATTGTTACCATCAGTAGCTTCTGCTGCTATTTTGTCCAAAACATCCATCCCAGAAAGCATTTCACCAAATACTGTATAGTTTTGGTCAAGGTGAGGAGTACCACCTTTAGTTTTATAAATGGTTCTGTGTTCTTCAGGATAGTCTATAATGGTTATATTTTTCTCAGGAAAGTTTGTGCGTTGAGAAAGAGCATTGAGTTCATCATCTGAAAAGACTCTGCCTTGTACAATATAAAACTGACAACTACTAGAGGCTTTTTGAGGATTGTTATCTCTTGCAGCAGCCAAAGTACCTTTTTTATGAAATAAATTCGGCAAAAATTCAGCATCTACTTTATAGTCTAAACCCCCAGAGCCAAGCATTTGTCCTGCTGGAGCGTTTTTCGATTTAGGGTCGCCACCTTGTATCATAAAATCTTTGATGACTCTGTGAAAAAGCAAATCATCATAGAATTTCTCTTTGATGAGTTTTAAGAAATTTGCTTTGTGTTTGGGTGTTTGGTCGTAGAGTACAAATACCATTTCGCCATATTGTGTGGAAATCACCACTAATTCATCATTCTTCTGAGCAAATAAAAAACTTGGAAATAATAAAAACGCTGATAAAAAAAACTTGTTCATAAATATTAAATAAATGCTAAATTGTTAATGCTAAACTAAATATATTTTTCTTGTATTTATTCTAATACTGCCCTGTATTAAGCATTACAAGCGTACAAGCTTCTATGCATTCAATTCCTTCAGTTTGGGCTTTCTTGTATAGCTCAGGGTTTTCTGTGCCTGGATTAAAAATAATCCGTTTAGGTTTGGTTTGTAGAATATAATCGTACCATTCTGCTTGATTTGCTACACCTACATACATGGTAATTGTATCAATATCTTCAAAAATTTTATTTTTGTCTTTTTCTATACTTTCTCCAAAGACTTCTCCGTTTTTAATACCCACAGGTACAATAGAATAGCCTTTTTGTGTAAGCAGACGAGCTGCTAAATAAGCATATCGATCGGTATTAGTGGTTGCTCCTAAAATCAAGGTTTTTTTCATAAAATGATAGCCAAAAGCAATAAAGTTCTCAAAGGTAAACAAAAAATCTATATTTTTGATTTTTATAAAAGTCAACATTTTTTACAAAAACATCATAAAATACGTCAAACAATGCTTATATGAAAAAAATAGTAATCCCTTCAATTCTTTCACTTTTGATAAGTGGTGCGATGGCTCAAAATTTACAATACCCTCAAACTGCAAAAGTAAATCAAACAGATTCATATTATGGAACGCAAGTAGCAGACCCTTATCGCTGGCTTGAGGTTTCTGATTCTACAGCAGTAAAAAACTGGGTAACAGAACAGAATAAAGTTTCTTTTGGTTATTTAGAGAAAATCCCTTTCAGAGATAAAATCCGAAAACGTTTACAGGAAGTTTGGAACTACCCAAAAATGGGTACACCTGCGAAAGTAGGGGATTATTATATCATTCAGAAAAACAATGGATTACAAAATCAATATGTTTTTTATATCAAAAAAGGAAAAGATGGTAAAGAAGAAGTACTTTTAGACCCCAATACTCTTTCTACAGAAGGTATTGTTTCTGTAGGTAATTGGAGTATTTCTGAGGACAAACGTTATTTTGCTTATTCACTCTCCAAAGGTGGCTCAGATTGGAGTACCATTTATGTGATGGACTTAAATACTCGTCAGAATATTTCAGATAAACTTGATTGGGTGAAGTTTTCTGGAATAGCATGGTATAAAGATGGCTTTTTCTACAGTAGATATGACGCTCCTCAAAAAGGAAAAGAATTAGAAGCTAAAAATCAATATCATAAGCTTTATTATCATAAAATAGGCACACCTCAAAGCCAAGACGAATTGATTTACACAGACAGAAAAAATCCACTTCAAAACGTTTCGGCTTCAGTAAGTGAAAAAAATAATTTATTGTATGTGTTTCTACCAAAAGGAACAGCAGGAACAGCAATTTATTACAAAAAATTAGGAGGTTTTGGTGATTTACGCCCTCTGATTGATAATCAAGAAAATGAAAATAGCTTAATCACTACTCTTGATAATCATGCTTATGTGCTTACAAACCACCAAGCACCCAAGTATAGATTAGTTGCCATTCCATTAGATAATCCCAAGGTAGAAAACTGGAAAACTGTAATAAGCGAATCTGAAAATGTATTAAATGGCATTCGTTACATAGGAGGCAAATTTATTGCTACTTATATGAAAGATGCAAGCCACAGAGTGTATGTCTTGGATAAATCTGGAAAGCAACTGAATGAAGTAAAATTGCCTGCTTTGGGTACAGTAGGTGGTTTTGGAGGTAGAGAAGAGGATACAGAGACATACTATGCTTTTAATTCTTTTGTTTCTGGGGGAAATATTTATGAATATGACTTGAATACCAATCAATCTAAACTATACTTTCAGCCTGCTGTAAAATTTAATGCCAGCGATTACGAAACCAAAGAAGTGTTTTATAAAAGCAAAGATGGTAAACAAGTTCATATGTTTCTTACTCACAAAAAAGGTTTGAAACGCAATGGCGATAATCCTACTTATTTATATGGTTATGGAGGTTTTAATATCAGTGTAAACCCCAGTTTTGATATTCGTATGGTACCATTTTTGGAAGCAGGTGGTGTGTATGCTGTTGCCAATTTGCGTGGAGGTAGCGAATATGGCGAAGATTGGCACAAAGATGGTATGGGACTCAAAAAACAAAATGTATTTGACGATTTTATTTCGGCTGCTGAGTATTTAATCAAAGAAAAATACACATCTTCTAAGAAAATAGCAATTTCAGGGCGTAGCAATGGTGGTTTATTAGTAGGGGCTTGCCTTACACAACGCCCAGACTTGTTTGCAGTGGCTCTACCAGGGGTAGGGGTAATGGATATGCTCCGTTTTCATAAATTTACAATCGGATGGGCTTGGGTGCCAGAATATGGTTCTTCAGAGCGTTCTAAAGAAGATTTTGAGAATTTACTTAAATTCTCTCCACTTCATAGTATCAAACCTGCCAATTACCCTGCAACGCTGGTTTATACAGCAGACCACGATGACAGGGTGGTACCAGCACATTCTTATAAGTTTATTTCTAATCTGCAAGCCAACCAAAAAGGCACAGCCCCTACACTCATACGCATAGATGTGGATGCAGGACATGGTGCTGGAAAACCCATTGCCAAACAAATAGACGAATGGGCTGATATTTGGGCTTTTACCCTCTGGAATATGGGAATTAAAAAATAAGATTTTATACAGCAAATGCCTCCAATTTGGAGGCATTTATATTTTTGTAAAAGTAATATGATATGGAATTTTATTTTTACATTTAGTGTTCTATCTAGAGTGTAAATTTTAATACGATGGAGTTAATCAATACTATAATAAATGAGCTTGTTGATACAAATAAATCAATAACTTCTCCTTTCTTAAAAGCTAAAGTCTTAGCAAGTCAAATACAAAATAGTGAATTATTAAAATGGGTTAATGATGAGATACAAGGTTATGAACAGGAAAATCTGCCTGATTATAGAGTAAAATATGGATATTTGCAGGGTGATTATATAAATGGAAATTCACATCTTAAAAATCAACCAATACTCACAGGTTTGGGTAAAGATATTGAGGAAGAAATAAAAAGAATACGGTTTACCCAAAGTCTTCAAGAATTAGAATCCATGTTAAGTAAAGAAAGTGATACTATTATTAGAAATCTATTAGTCCCACAACTAGTTAAGTTAGTAGAGCAAAGTATAAAAAGAGTACCAGAAAATAGGGCTTTTAATTTGATTCATTTAGAGGTTATTACATCCATAACTGTTGTGAATAATATACTTTCAGTAGTTAGAAACAAACTTTTAGATTTTATGTTGAAAATAACAGAAGAGTTTGGTCAAACAGTAGAAATTAAAGATTTAAAAGAAAATAAAGAGAAAGTAAATACAATTATGAATCATACAATTATTAATAATTCAGGCGATGGTGTGGTAGTAAACACTGGAAATGATGCAAATATCAATGCTTCTATTCAAATTAATAAAGGAAGTAAAGATGAATTGATACAAAAACTAAAGGAAGCAAATGTGCCAAAATCAGATGTTCAAGAATTAGTAGAAATAATAGATAATGATGAGCCAAATCACGAGACACAAACATTGGGGACAGGAGCTAAAACATGGGTTCAAAAAATGTTTGCTAAAGCACTTGACGGTTCTTGGAGTGTGGGTACAGGTGTTGCAGGAGGTGTATTAGTTGAATTAATAAAAAAATATTATGGATGGTAAAGTAAAAATATAAATAACAAACATAAATGCCTCCAATTTGGAGGCATTTATGTTTTTGTAAAAGTATCTACAAACTTTTCATGGTCATAATCTGTGATGATCCATGTTCTGGTGTTTTCTTGGAGTTTGGCTCCCCATTCTCCTTTTTCTCTGAAAATCTCCACTTCTGCCCATGTTCCAATGCTCAAATCTAAGGCACAACAAGCTGCCAGTGGGTCGTGAAGCATTTTACCCAATGGATTTTTCCTGAGATAATACTCCATTCCTTTATAAATGAGGCTCAAAGACATGGATAAATCCTTGAATTGAGAGATGACTTGATGGAATGTAGCATCATACACTACTCCATGACAGACATTTTTTGATACGAAATATCGAATATCAATTTTAGCAGATTCAAGCGTTTTAAATGCAGCAGGAATATCTCCATTCAAATTGAAGGTAGGGCAGGTTTTTCTGCCTTTAAATTTTTCTAATTGTTTTTCAGCAGGAACAACACCTTCACCTGCAAAACCTCCCTGAGCCACAAGTGTGCCTAATTTAAAATCAGGGTTATCAAGAGCTTTTCCTAAGTTTTTTAGTGGAGCCCCTGTAATAAGAGTGGTATTTTCATCACAGTATTTCATCAACACTTCAAATCCTTCTTGAGCATTGTTGGAAGGCATTATTTTACCATAAGCATTTTCATGCCAGTCCGAAACACAGGTTTTAGGATGTTCAATATTAAAAGCCCCAATAGGAATGTCTTTTTGGAATATTTGGAGCGTTCTTTCAACCAAACCCACCTGATAGGCTGAACCTGGAGTAATGGTAACAGCTTTTAAATTTACATCAGGATGCCCCAACAACAATAACAACGTAATATAGTCATCAGGGTCGTTAGTTTCCATGTCGAAAATAATGTTTTTCATAGTTTTTATAATTTTGCCATTCCAAATAAAAAAATACTACTTGGAATGACAAAAATAGATTTTTTATAGCAATTCGTATGCTGGAATCGTCAAAAATTCCTCAAAATGCTCTTGTGTAGCTAAATTATTGAATATTTCAATGGCTTGAGTAAGTTTACCAGTTTGTACTCTTTCTGCACCTAAATAGACTTTGCATTTTTCTATTTCTTCTGCAAGAAGAGTTTCATAAAGAGTTTTATCAATAACTCTACCATCATCGAGTTTTGCAGCAGTTTTGAGCCATTGCCACACCTGAGCCCTCGAAATTTCGGCAGTGGCAGCATCTTCCATCAAATTATACAAAGCAGCAGCCCCAACACCCGAAAGCCACGACTCAATATACAAAATACCTACATGAATATTAGCTCTGAGTCCCTGTTCTGTGATTTTTCCACCTTCAATGGCAAAATTTCTTAAATCTTCAGCAGAAACATTTACATCTTTTCTCATCACATGCTTCTGATGAGGGGCTTGTCCTAAAACCTTATCAAAAGCTTCTTGGGCAATGGCTACCAAATCGGGGTGAGCAACCCATGTACCATCATAGCCATTTTGAGCTTCTAATTCTTTGTCAGAACGAACTTTGGCATAAGCATTTTTATTTACTTCCTCATCCTTTCTGCTTGGAATAAAAGCAGACATTCCACCCATTGCATGAGCCCCTCTTTTATGACAAGTTTTTACAAGTTTTTGAGCATAAGCTCGCATAAAACCTACCTGCATAGTTATCTGACTTCTATCTGGAAAGTACGCTGTAGGCAAATGATGTAGCTTTTTAATTGTACTAAAGATATAATCCCAACGACCAGCATTAAGCCCTGCCAAATGTTCTCTCAATTCATAAATAATTTCCTCCATTTCATAGGCTGCCAAAATAGTTTCTATCAGAACTGTAGCCTTGATAGTTCCTGCTGGAATGTGTAAATAGTTTTGAGCTTCCACAAATACATCGTTCCACAGACGAGCTTCTAAATGGCTTTCCATTTTTGGAAGATAAAAGTAAGGAGCTGTACCTTTGGCAAGAAGTGTTTTGGCGTTATGGAAAAAGAAAAGTCCAAAATCGAATAAAGATGCTGAAATAGGTTCATTTTCTACTAAAAAATGCTTCTCTACCAAATGCCAGCCTCTTGGACGAACTTTTAAAACAGCTACTTTGTCTTTTAATTTATATTCTTTACCATTTTCAGCTACGAAGTCAATTTTTCTTAAAATAGCATCTCTTAAATTAATCTGACCTTGCAAGCAGTTATCCCAAGTAGGAGAGTTCGCATCTTCAAAATCAGCCATAAAAACTTTAGCTCCAGAATTTAGGGCATTGATAACCATTTTTTTATCGACAGGACCAGTAATTTCAACTCTACGGTCTTGCAAATCTTGTGGAATAGAAGCTACTTGCCAATTTCCATTTCTAATGTCTTGTGTTTCTGCTAAAAAGTTTGGTAATTCTCCTTGAGTAATAGCCAAAGCTCTTTGTGTTCTTTTTTCTAAAAGGCTTTTTCGGGTTGAATTAAATTTTTTATGTAAATGAGCTAAAAATGCAATGGCTTCAGGGGTTAAAACTTCTTGATACACACCACTTGCTTTAATTTCATAGGCTTGCATATACGTACATATTTTATGGTTGAGGATGATTTGGAGGCTAAATTAAGATTTTTATTGAAAAAACAAAAGCGAAAAAATATTTTTTAGCGAAATTTCGCAAAAAATATTAAAAGGAATAAATAAAAATATTTTTTAAACTTTTTATTTAAGAAAAAGTTTACTATATTGATCAGATTTATTTCCGCCACTTTTTGACTTATACCTATCTTCTTCAAGCTAAATAGCTTGTTACAATCATTTTAATAATTTTTTAACTTATTTTATTCATTTATGAACAAAAACTACACACACTACAAGTGGGCTAAGTTACGAACGGCTATGCTACTTGTTTGGATTACCATGCTGGGGGCATGGAATCGAGCAGAAGCTCAGGTATCACTGACAGCTACAGGTGGTACACCCACTGGAACATTTACTACACTTGGAGCTGCTTTTACAGCCATCAATGCAGGTACACACACAGGAACTATTGTGATTGATATTACAGCAAACACGACAGAAACAGGATCTTGTGTACTAAATAGTTCAGGTGCAGGTTCAGCATCATACACATCAGTACTTATAAGACCCACTGTTGATGGTGTCAGCATCAGTGGACCCTCTGTTACTGGTAGAGGTCTAATAGAACTTAATGGGGCTGATAATGTAACAATTGATGGAGATAATCCAAATACCAGTGGAATAAATCGAAATCTATCTATAATTAATACAGCAGTAAATACTGTTACTTTTACTATGGGGATTAGAATTGCTGTAGCTACCACAATTGTAACAACTGCAAATAATAATATCATAAGAAACTTAATTGTCAATGGAAGTGCATCAGGTAGAAATATAGCTGCAGCTACCTCCACAACAGCAACAGAAAATAATACGTATGGTATTTATGTTGGTGGTGGTGCTTCAACAGTAAGTCAAACAACAGCCCCTTCAGCTATAACTTCTGCAACAACAACTGCTGGCACTGGAGCAACTTTTAATGGGTTGATAATCAGTAATAATACAGTAAATTCATGTGCCAGAGGTATTGCCATTCAAGGCTCTGCTATATCAATTTGTGATAATCTTACTGTAACTAATAATATTGTTGGACCAGCTACTTCTGGTGGCACAACGAGTGTTTACTCTATGGGTATGACCCTACAAGGTTTTACTCAAGCTACCATTACAGGAAATACAATAAGAAATATGGAATCCTTTTTAGGAACATCTATAAGAGGGTTAGACTTGGGCTCAATCTCAGCGAATGGTACAAATGCTCTTGTTGCCAATAATACTATTAATAAAATGAATTTGCAAAATACTGGTACTTTTGGTGTATATGGTATTAATATAGCTGTAGGTAACGGAATAACACTTCAAAACAATACAGTAACAGATTTGCAAAGTAATATGACAGGTGGTGCAGCGTTTTCTACCACTTTTGGTATATTTGGAATTAGAGTAACATCTGGTCTAAATCACAAAATTTATCATAACTCAGTGAATTTATATGGCTTAAGAGCAGGAACAGCAACTTCATCGCTCTTATCAGCAGGGCTTTGTATAGTTGGTACAGGATTAACAGGTTGTGATGTAAGAAATAACATATTTTCCAATACAATCACTGGTGGTACAACTTCCATAGCCAATGTTAGTATTTATTTGCCTTCTGGTGGAACATCTGCCATGAATTTAACATTGAATAATAATGCTTACTACTCAGGAACTGATGCAACTACACAAGGCATAGCTCAAGTAGGAACAACTGCTGGTACAGGATTTTATTTAGCAAGTAACTTCTCTGCATCAACTACATCTCCTGCTACTAACTTGAGAGCATATACAAGCACTCTAAGTACATCTGGATTGAATGATAATGGTTCTTTTGGATTTTCTTCTGTTGTTCCCTTTGTGTCAAATACAGACTTACATATCAATACTGGATTAACACCTACAAACCTAGAATCTTCAGGTGCAGGTGTAGCTATAACTAATGTTACTACTGACATAGATGGACAAAGTAGACCAGGACCTGCAGGTTCTGTAAATGGAGGAGCAACAGCTCCAGATATTGGAGCAGACGAATTTGATGGTGTGCCTCTTGATAATACCCCACCCGCTATTTCATATACACCTATTTTGAGTGATTGTTCAGTTGGTGCAAAAACTTTAACAGCCACCATTACAGATATAAATGGAGTGCCTACCAGTGGTGCAGGATTACCTGTTTTATATTGGAGAATCAATGCTGGAGCTTATCAGGCAGCAACAGGTGTATCTTTAGGAGGTAATCAATATCAGTTTACTTTAGGAACAGGTTCTGTATCTGGGGATGTAATTTCTTATTATATAGTTGCTCAGGATAATGCAGGAACACCAAATATTGGTTCTAATCCTTCAGGGGGAGCATCTGGTTTTACAATAAATCCTCCAGCAGCAAGCACACCTCCTACAACTCCAAGTTCTTATACCAATTTGCCCACTTTGAGTGCAGGTACATATACTGTGGGGGTAACAGGTACTTATCCAACTCTCACAGCAGCTATCAATGCCTATAATAATTCTTGTATTGGAGGGGCAATTGTGTTTAGTTTGATAGATGCAACATACCCTTCAGAAACATTTCCTATTGTTATCAATGCTAATGCTGGAGCAAGTTCGACCAATACACTTACCATCAAACCTGCAGTAGGCATCAGCCCTACCATTACAGGTAGTAGTACAAATGCTATCATTCGTTTGAATGGAGCAGACTATGTTACAATAGATGGTAGCAATGTAGTGAGTGGAACAACTAGAGATTTGACAATTATTAATACAAATGTAGGAACATCAAGTTTTGTGATTTGGAATGGTAGTGCAAGTGCTTCAGATGGAGCTACAAACAACACTTTTAAAAACCTAAATATTCTTGGAAATGCAGGAACTACCACTTTTGGGGGTATATTTAGTGGTAGTGGTGTAACGGCTGGTGGTACTGCTGAATCGCCCAATAACAATGTTGTCATTCAAAATAACAGTGTAGCAAAAGCTCAATATGGTATTGCTATTGCTGGTGCTGCAACAGGAAATACAGGAAATGTTGTTACTCAAAATAGTGTGGGTTCATCTGTTGTAGCTGATAGAATAGGATTTATAGGAATGTTCTTTTCCAATAATAATGGATTGCAAGTTTCTAATAATACAATTTTTGATATTATTACTACAGCAAACAATCCTATGGGAATTAACATTGTTGCCAATGTGATTAATTCAACATTTAATGCCAATATCATACGTAATATTCATTATACAGGAACAGGTGGTTATGGTGGAAAAGGTATAAGTATCAATACTGCGAATGCTACTAGTAATCTCACAATTTCTAATAACTCCATTAGTGATATAAGAGGTGATGGTTGGAATGATTTTACCACTGATGTTGTAGTGGGTATTCGTCTATTGGGTACTACTGGTGGAGTTAATCTATACTATAATTCTGTAAATTTAGGTAGTGGTACATTTACGGGCAATACTAGTGGTACACTATCAGGAGCTTTTTATGTGGGATCAACAGTTACTAACTTGGATGTGCGTAACAATATATTTCATACAAACCTTATTAATAGTGCAGCAGGTACAGCTAAAACATATGCTATCTACTCTGCAGCAGCTAATACAGCTTTCACAAACGTTAATTACAATGATTACTTTGTAAGTGGTACTCAAGGAGTTTTAGGATTTATAGGGAGTGACAGAGTAGATTTAACAGGAATTCAAACAGGATTTGGGCAAAACGCTAACTCTGTAAGCATAGACCCTACATTTACATCTGCAACAAATCTGTTGCCTACGAATCCCCTTTTGGATGCAAGGGGTACACCTATTGTAGGCATTACAACTGATATTACGGGTGCAACCAGAGATGTTACTACTCCAGATGTGGGAGCTTATGAATTCAACGGCTGCCCTACTATTACAATCACTCCAGTGGCAGGAGCCCTTACAGCAGGAACTATTGGTTCAGCTTATAGTGTAACTATCTCTCAAACAAGTTTAGTAGGTACCCCAACATGGTCAATTAGTGCTGGAGCATTACCTGGTGGGCTTTCTATCAATGGAACAACAGGAGAAATATCAGGAACACCAACTGCAACTGGAGCATTTAATTTCACAGTTCAGGTGACAGATGGAACCTGTCCAGCAACTCAAGCCTATAGTATTGTAGTGAGTTGCCCTACAATTACTTTTGTCAATACCACAGCGAGCAATGCAACAATAGGTTCTGCTTACAGTTTAAATGCTTCTGTTACGGGTAATACAGCAACGATTACTTATTCAGTAAGTCCTGCTTTACCTGCTGGTCTTTCTTTAAATACTTCTACTGGAGCTATTACAGGAACCCCAACTGCTATCACAGCTTCTGCTACTTATACAGTAACAGCAAGCCAAAGTAGTGGAGTGTGTACAGCAACTCAAGCTTATACTTTTGCAGTTGTTTGCCCTACGATTACTTTAAGCCCAGTAGCAGGAGCCCTTACAGCAGGAACTATTGGTTCAGCTTATAGTGTAACTATCTCTCAAACAGGTTTAGCTGGCACCCCAACATGGTCAATTAGTGCGGGAGCATTACCAGGTGGGCTTTCTATCAATGGAACAACAGGAGAAATATCAGGCACCCCAACTGCAACTGGAGCATTTAATTTTACAGTTCAAGTAACAGATGGAACTTGTCCTCAAACACAGGCTTATAGTATTGTAGTAAATTGTCCAACTATTACATTTACGAATACTGTTGCCCCTAATGCAACAGTGGGAGTAGCTTATAACTTTGACGCTTCAGTAACTGGTAATACAGCAACGATTACTTATTCAGTAGCACCTGCTTTACCTGCTGGATTGACTCTCAATACCTCAACAGGACAAATTACGGGAACGCCTACAGCTCAAGTAGCAGCAACTGCTTATACAGTAACAGCTTCTCAGAGTAGTGGAGTGTGTACAGCAACTCAAATTTATACATTCTCTGTCAATTGTGCTGGTATCACCATTACACCAGTAACAGGAACGCTTACAGCAGGAACAATCGGTTCTGCTTATAGTGTTACCATTAGTCAAACAGGTTTATCTGGTACACCAGCATGGTCAATCAGTGCAGGGACATTACCTGGTGGGCTTTCTATCAATGGAACAAGTGGAGCCATTACAGGAACACCTTCTGCAATTGGAACTTTTAATTTTACAGTTCAGGTAACAGATGGAACTTGTACAGCAAGCCAAGCTTATAGTATTGTAGTGAGTTGTCCTACCATAGTATTTGTGAACGCATCTGCAAGCAATGCGACAATAGGTTCTGCTTACAGTTTAAATGCATCTGTAACAGGTAACACGGCAACGATTACTTATTCAGTAAGCCCTGCATTACCTGCTGGATTGACTTTAGATACTTCAACAGGACAAATTACGGGAACTCCCACAACTACAACAGCTTCTGCTACTTATACAGTAACAGCTTCTCAGAGTAGTGGAGTGTGTACAGTTACTCAAAACTATACTTTTGCAGTAAATTGTCCAACGATTACTTTTGTCAATACCACAGCAAATAATGCAACAATAGGAACAGCTTATAGTTTAGATGCATCAGTAACAGGTAATACAGCCACAATTACTTATTCTGTAGCTCCCGCTTTACCTACTGGTCTTTCTCTAAACACCTCAACAGGTCAAATCACAGGAACACCTTCTGTACAAGTAGCAGCAACAACTTACACAGTAACAGCTTCTCAGAGTAGTGGAGTGTGTAGTGCAACTCAAGCTTATACTTTTGCTGTGAATTGTGCTGGTGTGAGTATCAGCCCTACAACTTTACCTAATGGTTTCTTGAGTACAGCCTATAGCCAAACACTTACTCAAACAGGTTTATCAGGTACACCTGCTTGGTCTGTGAGTGTAGGTACATTACCCACAGGTTTATCTTTGAATGGTACAAGTGGAGCCATTACAGGAACACCTTCTGCTCTTGGAACTTTTAATTTTACAGTTCAGGTAACAGATGGAACTTGTTCAACCTCACAAGCTTATACAGTGGTAATTAGTTGTACAGGAGTAAGTGTGAATCCAGCGACATTGCCCAATGCAACACAGTTGGTAGCTTACAGTCAAACGCTTACCCAAACAGGTTTAACAGGAGCAGTTACATGGTCTGTAAGTGTAGGTACATTACCAACAGGTTTGACGTTGAATACTTCTACAGGAGTAATTTCAGGAGCACCTTCCACTCTTGGAACATTTAATTTTACAGTACAAGCTACCAATGGAACTTGTAGTGCTACAAGAGCTTACACAGTAGTAGTTGCTGCAAGTGGACCCATCATCCAAATCTCTGTAACAGATATTGATTTTGGAGATGTATTAATTCTTCAATCCTCAAGAAAAACGATTACTGTAAGAAATATTGGAGTAGCACCACTTTCACTATCATCTATGAGTATGCCTAATGTGGTATTCAATTATGGTTTCATAGGAACAGTTGCTATTGCTCCTAATGAAAGTAGAGAATTTGAGGTTTCATTTACTCCTATTGCGGTAGCTAGTTACAGTGGAACAGTAACAGTAAACAGCAATGCAGCAGGAGGGATTAATACCTTCACAGTAAGAGGAAATGGAGTGAATCCAACAGCCTTGAATAGCAACAAAGAAGTTGTGTTGAAAGCTTATCCTAACCCAACAGCAGATAAAGTAAACATTTCTGTTGAGAATGCTTGGATAGGTGAGTACAACATAAGTGTTAAAGATTTATTAGGAAAAGAAGTGATGAGTCAAAAATTAAATACTTCTGAATTCCAAGTAGATTTAACAAGTTTGCCTTCAGGATTGTATTTGGTTCAGGTTTCGCATAAGAATGGAACAAAAACTATTCAGATAGCGAAAAAGTAGAATCTTATTCTTTTATTAAATAAAAAAGCCTCTCTAAATATCTTAGAGAGGCTTTTTTCTGATTAGGGAAAATTGTCCATCTCAAAGCGTTTATTGTCCATTTTATAAAAGTGCTGGAGGCTATACATTTGTAATGTTAATTCACACTAAAAAAATTATAACAATGGCACAATTCACAGTTCCCCAAAGAGAAGAAGTTTCTGAAAACAATCAAGCTATTTTTGATAATCTCAAAAGTGCTTTGGGTATGGTACCTAATTTGTATGCAACCATGGCATACAGCAACACAGGTTTAGAAAATTATCTTAATTTCCAAAATGGAAAAACATCTTTAAGCAAAAAAGAAAAGGAAGTAGTAAACTTGGTTGTAAGCCAAGTCAATGAATGTTTGTATTGTCAATCTGCTCATACGCTTTTGGGTAAAATGAATGGTTTTACAGAAGAGCAAATCATCGAAATACGTCAAGGAAAAGCTTCTTTTGATAGTAAATTAGATGTTTTAGCAAAGTTTACGAAAGCTGTTACTTTAAACAAGGGAAAAGTAGATGATTTGACACTCCAAACATTTTTGAATGCTGGTTATACCAAAGGTAGTATTGTAGATGTAATTATTGCTGTGGCAGATAAGGTAGTAATGAATTATCTTCATAATCTTACCCAAATTCCAATTGATTTTCCTGTGGCAGTAGAATTGGAAGCAGTTGCAAACAAAAATTAAATTTTTAAAATAAACGGAACATGGTTATCTTCATGTTCCGTTTACAATGATAATGCTTTATGAGTTATACCTTGATAAACCCTCAAAATGGACATTTGGCTTTCAAAATTTTGCCTTTTGAAAATAATAATCATTTTGACCATGTTCAACGTTTGGGATATTATAGCTTGATTTTAATTTTGGAGGGGAATGGTAAGCTGAAGGCTGATTTTTCTGATTATCAATTTCATAAGAATACTATGATGTGTTTTTCGCCTTATCAGCCTTTCATGATTGATAGCAGTGTTTTACAAGGAATATGTTTGCATTTTCATCCTGACTTTTTTTGTATTCATAAACACCAGCAAGAAGTGGCTTGTAATGGGGTACTTTTTAATAATATTTATAATCCACCTTTTATAGAAATTGACCCACAACAAACAACATATTTTCTTTCTTTGATTGAACAAATGAAAGAGGAAATGCAAAATGTTAGTTTGGCTCAATATGAACTTTTAGTTTCTCATCTGAAAATCTTTTTAATCAAGGCTTCACGTATCAAGATAGAGCAAAATCCAGAAGCTCAAAATGCTTATGGAGAAAATGAACAGCCTTTTATTTTACAAAACTTAAAAGAAGCTATTGAATCCAACTTTAAAATCAAACATTCTGCAAGTGAATATGCTGATTTACTAAATATCTCATCAAAATCTTTGGCTAAAATTTGTAAAAATTATTTTAATAAAACACTAACAGACTTAATTTCAGAACGAATAATTATTGAAGCAAAAAGAGAGTTGTATATGACTTCTAAAACTGTAAAAGAAATTGCTTATGAGTTAGGCTATCAGGACGAATACTATTTTAGTCGTTTTTTTAAAACAAATGCAGATGTTTCTCCTCAAATTTATCGTGAAACTGTTGGTTTTGCAAAAGCCGAAGCATAAATTAATATTTTAATAGTTTTTTAAACTTATTTTATAGAAAATTGCGTTTATAAATAAGTGAAGTTCTATTTTATCAATCCCATGAAAAAAATATTTATAATACTCTTATTTTTCAACATACTTACTCTAAAAGCACAAACTGGAAAAGATAAATGCTCAGATTGGGAAGTGAAAGCATCAAAGTCTGAAGCCAAAGTAGGAGATGAGGTAATCATCAGTTTTTTTGTTACCCCCAAACCCAATTGGTATACTTATGCCAATGGTTTTGAAGAAGGGGGACCTAAAATTACAGAATTTAATTTTAAGAAAAATGCGTCTTATCAATTGATTGGTAAAGTAGAATCGCCTGGAGCAGAAAGTTTTCAAGACCCTATTTTTGAGATGACTATCAGGAAATTCAAGAAAAGAGGAGAATTCAAACAAAAAATAAAGATTTTATCAGATAATTTTAAAATAGAAGGTACAATAGATTATCAAACTTGTTCTGATAAAGATAATCAGTGTATTCCTTGTGAATATGATTTTAGTTTTAGCCAGATAGCTGTAAAAGCAGATGGTAAAACAGACCAGAAAGAACCTGAAGATACAAAAGCTCTCAATAAAAAAGACAGTTCTGAGGCAAAAAATACCACTCAAATTACACCTGTAGATACAACCTCTAAAAAGTCTAATGAAACGGTAAAAAATAAACCTGTAAATTTTGAAGGTGCAGAAAAAGAAGAAGAAAATCTTTTCTTGTTTGCTTTAGGAGCATTTTTAGCAGGTTTGCTAGCATTGCTTACACCATGTGTATATCCTATGATACCCATGACTGTAACCCTTTTTATGAAAGGAGATAGACCTATTAGTCCTCAGGCTAGTGCAGAGGAACAAATACAACAGCAAGCAGCAAACAGACGCAGAGGAATTGTAAAAGCTCTGATTTATGGTGGCTCAATCATTGGAATTTATGGTTTATTGGGTTTATTGGCTTCATTAGCGTTTGGAATAGAATTTAACAATGATTTTAGCACTCATTGGGCTTCCAATCTGTTGTTTTTCAGTATATTTATTGTGTTTGGACTTTCGTTTCTGGGAATGTTTGACATTGTATTACCCAGCAGTTTTGTCAATAAAATAGACCGTAAAGCTGACGGTGGAGGCTATGGAGCTGTATTTTTTATGGCTTTTACATTGGTTTTGGTTTCATTTTCTTGTACAGCTCCCATCGCAGGTAGTATTATTATGCTTGCAACACAAGGAGAAGTAATAAAACCTCTCATAGGTATGATAGCCTATGCTTCGGCTTTTGCGATTCCTTTTACATTTTTTGCTTTGTTTCCAACAGCCATGAAAAGCCTTCCAAAATCAGGAGGGTGGCTCAATACAGTCAAAGTGTTTTTAGGATTTTTAGAGTTAGCATTGGCATTTAAGTTCTTAAGTACAGCTGATTTGGCTTATCACTGGGGAATTTTGAACAGAGATGTATTTTTATCCCTTTGGATAGCTGTTTTTGGAGCAATGGCAATGTATTTATTTGGAAAAATTCAATTACCTCACGATACCAAATTGGATAAAATATCTGTACCAAGAGCTGTAACGGCTATTTTTATTACAGCTTTTACAGTTTATATGATACCAGGGCTTTGGGGAGCAGATTTAAAACTGTTAAGCGGAATAATTCCTCCAAAAACTACACAGGAGTTTATTGTAGCACAAGGAAATAATCAATCTACAAATACTGATAATGGAGATTTTCCAAGTACTGTTAAGTATGGTGATTTCTTAAAATTGCCACATGGTTTAAAAGGCTTTTTTGATTATGAGGAAGGAGTAGCCTATGCCAAGAAAGTGAAAAAACCTATATTTTTAGATTTTACAGGACATGGTTGTGCCAATTGTCGTAAGATGGAAGAATACATTTGGGTAAAGCCTGAAATTTTAAATATTCTAAAAAATGACTATGTGATAATTTCTCTCTATACAGATGATAAAACAGAATTACCAGAAAAGGATTGGGTTACATCGAAAGTAGATGGTAAAGTAAAGAAATCTATGGGTAAAATAAACTTGCATTTTGAAGCAGATAAATTTAGTAATATTGCTCAACCCTATTATGCTCTGTTAGATTCTGAGGGTAATTTATTAGTAAGTCCACCTGTAGGCTACGAACCAGATGTGAAAATCTTCGAAAAATACTTAAAAGCTGGTTTGGAAGCATTTAAGAAAGTGAGGGCTTAAAAATATACATTATTGAAAGGTTGGCAACATGCCAACCTTTTCTATTTTATAAATATGTTTTTAATTTCTAATGAAATTTATATTTGCTTATGAAAAACCTAAGTCTTAAGAAACCTCAAAAACATTATTTAGCTTTTATAGCATTATTTCTTGTAATTGTTTTTTTAGAACAATGGATAGTTTCTACATCTCATTTTTATCAGAATAGACTTCTGCCTTTAGCTGTAAGCATTGATTTGATAATTATTCTACCTGTTTTATACTTTTTTGTGATTGTAAAGCCTTTAAAAGTAAATAAACTTTCTCTATTGGGGGTAATCATGGCATGTATGGGTGTGGGATATGGGGTGATACCAAAAGGGTATCAAGAATATCTTTATTATGCAGAAATAGGCTTGATTATCTTAGAACTTGGGGTGCTGGTTTGGGTACTTACTAAAATCCATAAAATTATAAAAGAGTATCAAAAACTAGAAAAAGAAACATCAGACTTTATAAAAAACGTTCATCAGGCTTTTGAAACGCACTTGGGGAATAGTTTTTTTATACACTTTTTTGTTTCGGAACTTATCATGCTTCGTTATGGATTATTTTTCTGGATTTATAAAAAAAGAGATACTCAAGAAAATGAATTCACAATCCATAAAGAATCTGCTTTTGTACCTACTTTTTCGGTTTTAATTTTTGTATCATTGATAGAATTAGTTGTGGTTCATATTTTATTAATGGACTCTAAACCGATACTTACATGGATATTAACAGCTCTTAGTGTTTATTCTTTGGTATTTTTAATGGCTTATATAGTATCTATTGTACGTAGAAAAATTTCTATTGAACAGAATACAGTTTTTATAAGAGTAGGTAAGGTTTGGAATTTTGAAATAGATAAATCCAATATCTCAGAAATTATCCCAATCAAAGATGTAGAAAAAGATAAAAATATCTTGAATGTAGCCTCTTTACTCATGACACAGCCTAATGTACTTATTAAGTTACACAAAAAGATAAGTATTAGAGGACTTTATGGTATTAAGAAAGAAATAAATCAGGTAGCTTTGGTATTGGATAAACCTCAAGATTTTATCAAACTCTCATAAACAATAAAAAGCCCTGAAAAGGGCTTTTTTTATTCTATCCATGTTACTTTTTCTTGAACAGGTTTTCTTTGCGATTCAGGTGATTCTTTGGCAATATGCCCCAGATAGAAAAAACCAAGTAGTTTATCCTCTTCGCCCAAACCGAAAAACGACTTGGCTTCAGGATAGTAAGTTACACCACCACTACCCCAATAACCACCTATTTCATAGGCTGTTATGGATAAATAAATATTCTGAACAGCACAAGCCACAGCTTCAATTTCTTCTACTTCAGGAACTCCTTCGTGGCGTTTCATGCCAATAGCTATGATATGAGAGGCTTTGAGTGGGTTGGTAAGTAGTTTTTGATATGTACTTTCACTAAACTTATCACCAGTATTTTTTTCTTTGTATAAATCAGCTTGAAATTGAGCTAATTTTTTTAAACCCTCTCCTTTAAACACTACAAAACGCCAAGGCTCTGTTTTTTTGTGAGTAGGAGCATAATTAGCATTTTCTAAAATTTGCCAAATAATAGTATCATCTATTATTTTAGAGTTGTCGAATTGAGCAGGATAAGTAGAACGACGGCTTTTGATAAGCTCGTTGATAGTTTCTTGTAAAGACATATTTTATTGCTTTAAAACTGTTAAACTAAATTTAATACAAAGGTAACTATCTTATTTTGAAGGAAACTTTCTTATTCTCAAATATTTTTTCTATTTTTGCACCTTCAAAATAAGCCCTTGATTTATGAATATTCGCAACATTGCTATTATTGCTCACGTTGACCATGGAAAAACCACTTTGGTAGATAAGATAATTCATTCTGCCAAACTATTCAGAGAAAACCAACAATTTGATGACCTTATCCTTGATAACAACGAGTTAGAAAGAGAAAGAGGTATTACTATCGTTTCTAAAAATGTATCTATTCGTTATAAAGGTACTAAAATTAATATTATTGATACTCCTGGTCACGCCGATTTTGGTGGAGAAGTAGAGCGTGTACTTAAAATGGCAGATGGAGTTCTTTTGCTTGTAGATGCTTTTGAGGGTCCTATGCCTCAAACTCGTTTTGTATTGACAAAAGCTATTCAGTTAGGCTTAAAACCAGTCGTGATTATCAATAAAGTAGATAAACCCAACTGTCGCCCTGATGAAGTACATGAGCATGTTTTTGATTTGATGTTCAACTTGGGAGCAACAGAAGACCAATTAGATTTTGTAACTATTTATGGTTCAGCAAAACAAGGTTGGATGGGTTATGACTGGAAACAGCCAACAGATAATATTACAGCTCTTTTAGATACTATTATTAATGTAATTCCTGCACCTAAAATAGCTGAGGGTGCTTTACAAATGCAAGTTACATCTTTAGATTATTCAAGCTTTGTAGGTAGAATAGCCATTGGTCGTGTATATAGAGGAACTGTGAAACCCAATGCTCAAATTGCACTTTGTAAGGCAGATGGTTCTATTAAGAAAATGCGTATCAAAGAAGTACAAACTTTTGAAGGTTTGGGAAAAGCCAATGCTGAAGAAGTGAAAGCAGGTGATATTTGTGCAATTACAGGTTTAGAAGAATTTGAAATTGGTGATACAATTGCAGACATAGAGAATCCTGAACCTATGCCTCGTATCTCAATTGATGAGCCTACGATGAGTATGCTTTTTACCATCAATAACTCGCCATTTTTTGGTAAAGAAGGTAAATTTGTTACTTCAAGACATTTGAGAGAAAGATTATTAAAGGAAACTGAAAAAAATCTAGCTCTAAGAGTAGAATTTACAGATAGAGAGGATTCATTTATAGTGTATGGACGTGGTATTTTGCACTTGTCTATCCTTATCGAAACTATGCGTAGAGAAGGTTATGAGTTGCAAGTGGGACAGCCCAGAGTGTTATTCAAAGAAATAGATGGACAACGTCATGAGCCTATCGAAACATTGGTAGTAGATGTTCCTGAAGAATTTGCAGGTAAAGTAATAGAACTTTCTACACAACGTAAAGGGGAACTCCAAATCATGGAGCCAAAAGGCGATTTACAACATTTAGAGTTTAAAATACCTTCTCGTGGCTTGATTGGACTTAGAAATTTAGTGCTTACCTCTACACAAGGTGAAGCTGTTATGACACACCGTTTCACAGCCTATGAGCCTTTCAAAGGAAACATTCCTGAACGTATCAGTGGTTCAATTATTTCTAAAGATTCAGGTCCTGCTACAGCATACTCTATTGATAAATTACAAGATAGAGGATATTTCTTCATCGATCCAGGAGAGGAAATTTATGGTGGTCAGATTATAGGCGAACACACAAGAGGTTCTGACTTAGTTGTGAATGTACAGACAGGTAAAAAACTTACCAACGTAAGAGCTTCAGGTACAGACGATAGTGTAAAAATTGCTCCAAAAGTTCAATTCTCTTTAGAAGAAGCTATGGAATATATACAAAAGGATGAATACGTAGAAATTACACCTACGGCTATTCGTATGCGTAAAATATACCTCGATGAGAATGAGCGTAAGAGAATGGAAAAACAATAAAAATTAACTATTTTTTTAAAGGCTTTCTTGTTTAAACAAGAAAGCCTTTTGATTTTTTAGTAAAAATTAACCATATTTGAACGATTTTTGAAGTAGATGTGGAAACAATCCATGAAAATATAAAAATTATGAAACAATTATTTTTAATCATTTTATTTATAGGGGTTTATACAGTTGGCTTTGCTCAAGATACCCTCCAAGTTAAAAAAGATACGATTCCTGTAATTCCCACACCCAACGAACCTTATATTTATTTTCAGTCAAAAGAATATAATTTTGGTAACATCAAGATGGGAAAGGCTATTTCACAAGTATATGAATTTACCAATACAGGCAAAAAACCACTTAAAATAAAAGCAGTACAAACAGGTTGTGATTGTACAACAGTTATTTGGGAGAAAACAGTAATAGAGCCAGAGCAAAAAGGGAAAATAACAGTAGTCTATTTACCCAAACCCAACCAAACTGGAGAACAAAAAAAAGTCATTTTAGTTATATCTAATGGTGTTAATAAAGAAGAACTTTTATACTTTAAAGGCACAGTAGAACCATAAAATATTCGTACAATTAGAACAACTTAATTTTTATGTTTGCAGTTATTAGAAATACTTTAGATGCTATATTCAATACTCGACCCAATTACATAAAATCTATTTTTGGTGAGCCTGATTCGTGGGCTGATACTGATAAATTTTCAGAATTTAATTTGGCTTCTGCTGATTTACTTAAATTTGTAAAATATAGCTCAGAAGTGGCTTTGCCACCTTTTTTTGGAGATAGCCAATTCTTAAAACCTTTTATACCAAGTTTTCTACAATCTATTCTTTTTATGGAGCGTGCTTCTATTTTTGATGTAAGCATGGTAAGTAAAAATGATCAAATAGAAGATGAAAAGTGGTTTTTTATCAATGGAATTGTTACCAATGAAGATTTGGCAATGTCTAATGGAAAATATATTTCCTTATTATTTCAAAGACCTATTACGATTCTTCATAATCCTACTAATGGTATAGGACTTGATATGATACAATCTGCTATGGGTAAATTTGGACATACCAACGTAGAGTTCGCAAAATTTGTCTTACCACAAATCAGAAAAGCTTTGAGCGAAAAGGAAAAAGTAGTTTTAATGAGTCACTCACAAGGAACGCTGATTACTTCTACAATTTTGGATATGCTCATACAAGAAAGAAACCCTTATATAGGAAAATTAGAAATATACGCTTTTGCAAATTGTGCTGAAGAAATGAGTCATAAACCTATTGCTGATAAAAACAATAAACCTTTGATAGAAAGTTTCTCCAATGAGCATGATGTAGTGGCTAAATTGGGGGTTTTACATCCTTATAGAGAAGAAAGAGGTATTCAGATAGATGGGGAGCATTTTATTAAAAAGGATGGTTGGGGACATTTCTTAAATATTCATTACCTCAAAGGCTTTGTAAAAGGTGAATATATCCACGATTCAGGTAAAAAAGTAACTTCAAAACTCTTTACTTATCTTAATGGTAAAAAATAATCAAAACCACCTTTTAAGGTGGTTTTTTTATGGATAAAACTGAGGAGTTCATAAAACAAATGACTTGTTTGATAAAGAAAGCAATGGTTTTGATAAAATGGGAGGCTTGAACCTTGATTTCTTGATATAGTTTTGAGGCATCAAATCACCAAACTAAAACTCAAAATGAAAAGAACACTCAAACAAATCCGTAATGTATTAACAGCTCTTCTATGCTCTGCTAGCATAGGTTATGCTCAAAATCTTGTTCAAAATCCAAGTTTCGAACAAGGAACAATACCCACAGGACAAAGTCAATTACATCTAGCAACAAACTGGACACATTATAAAGGAGATTGTATTGCTAATAATCCTAATATCCCAAGTACATGGCCAAGCTCTGATTTATTTGATAAAAATGCGACAAGCTCTTCTGTAGGTGTTCCTTCTAATGTATGGACAACATCAGCAGGACTTGATGAAAGAACAGGACAAAGACGTTATGCAGGTATTTGGAATCAGGTAGATCAAACTTTTGTTAATGATGAACGTATCAGAGGAACTTTGACAACAACCCTACAAGCAGGTAGTTATGATTTGTCTCTTTATTTGGCAAGGGGTAAAAACCATCTTACACCTTCAACTTTAGACCCTGTTACAAAATATCAAGTTGAGGTGGTACTAAGAAAAGGAACAGATTGTTCATTACAAAAACTTATTTATATAAGCCCAAGTCTAACCAATTATCAATGGCAACAATATGCGACCACTTTTTCCATTATTGATTCAGAAGCAAATATTTATAACAGAGTAGAAATACGTATTAAACATTTTACTTTTTCTCAATTTGAAAGCAGACCTAATGTTAGAACTGTGTTTATAGATGATGTTTCTATTACGCCCATAGTATGTACTTTAAACCCTGCTTATTCATATTCTATAGGTTGTGATAAACAAGCAAACCAAGCAGTGATAGATGTAATAGGCAATGTTGTAAATCAGAATAGTCAGTGGAATTTGTATGAAATGAATGGAAATAGTATCGCTGACCAAGATATTATCAGTGGACCTAATCCTATTCAAGTTTTGTCAGGACACCAAGTACAGTTTAGAGTACCCAACGTTGCAGGCAAATATTATATGATAAAACATGGTGTTTGGACAAATATGTGTTCTTGGGTAGAACAAAGAAGAGTATTTCAAATACCTACATTTAATAATTATGTAAATTCAGATTTTACAATGGAATTTCAGTCACCAGTTGCTGGAGGAGCACCTTCTATAGAAGTAACATCAGCCGATTTTACGAATCCCGTCAGCAATTGGATGTTGTTTTATAGCTACTCTGATTTACCTATTACATCTTTGAATGGTTGGACTTATGCAGGTGTTGTTACATCTACTAACACACATACATTTTCTAATCTTCAGTATGGTGTATACTACATGGTTCGTCATATTTCGAAGCATAATTGCTCTACCTATGGTTATACTCATAAAAAAGTTTATGGTTATGCTCAGAGAATGGCAAATAATACAACATTAGAAGCATTAGATATTTATGCTGGTAAAATGACAGAAGAAGAATATGTAGCTTTTGAAAAAATGATACAGCAAGAACAGAACAATATTCAAAACCCTATTAAATTGTATCCAAATCCTGCAACAAGTGTGGTAAATATTGCTAAAAACACTTCTGTTGGAGAGCATAAAGTAACAATTACAAACCAATTTGGAAAACAAATGTACGAAGGTATTTTATCTAATGAAATGAACATAAATGTAAGTAGCTGGAGAAAAGGCTTGTATTTTGTAAATGTACATACAGCAAATGGAATAAAAGTTGAAAAACTCTTGGTAGAATAAAAAGACATAAAAACACGTAAAAAATAGGGTTACTGGAGAGTAACTCTATTTTTTTATCCCAAATACAGCCAATCAGCATACCAAAAATGCTCATCAAAAAACCTCCTAAGCTATCAGGAATGATAGCATGAGGAAAATGAAGCAAGTAAATCCATGTGCAAAAACCCAATAACACAGATAAAACAGCCAATCTCTAAACTTAATACCAAAACGTAATCAGAGCTTCATAAGGGCGTGTGTCTGGTTTATAATGTTTTCGTGCTATAATTTTAATTTGATTTTTACCTTTTTTACAAATTTTAGAAGGAATATGCATTACAACGCCTTTTTCAGCATCATCAAATTCATAATACATAAACTCATTTTTGGCGAATGTACTATCATTGAGTTGTATTTTATAGGCACTTTGTAAACATTGAAGCTTTTGCTCATCTTCAGCAATACGATTGAGATACTTATCTTTTATCTTTTTGGATGAAGTTTTTGTGCATAAACTATCTAAAAACTCGTCATTTTTTTTGTGATAAGCAATAAAAAGGCGTACATAAGGCTCTGTAATGATGTCAGATTGAATCGTAAATGTTCGGGGTACATCTAAAGAACGTTGATTCTCATAATAATTATTTAATAAAAAAGTTTCACGAGTGTAAGAAGTGTAAAAATGATGTAAGTTTAAAGGAGATACACCTCGTAAAGAAAACAAATTAAATGCCATCATAAACATAAAACAAATACCCACAAAAAGATTAATCATATTAATTCTTCTTTGTGATACAGTAGAATTGAATGTGAGCAATAAAGATTGAATGTGATCACCAAAAAAAGGTAAGAATATTTTTTGAAAATTTGTTGCAAAGTGATAATGCCATTTACCATACTTAGGATGATTTTTAAATCGTTTTTGTCCTAAAATAATAACACTAGTGGTAGGAATCATAACAAAAGTAAGAAACGCAAATAATAACAGATTTTCGTACTTTTCGTAAAGTGCTTTGCCCAAAAGATTTTGAAAAATATTATATAGTATAATAAACAAAGAATACATCAGGCATATACCTATGAGTTGCAAAATAATCATGATTGCCAAAGCAAAAACAATACTTGCTGCTTTATCAAGTTTTTCTGCCAATACATCTAAATTTTGCATTTTGGCTTTTAATTTCTCTTTTCCATAATCTCCATAAACAGTAATTCTATTGAAATCGATTCCTTTGGGATACACAGATATTACCCCTAAAAACCCTACCCAAAAACCTCTGAGAATAAAATGAACAATAAAAGCAATGGAAAGAATCTGACTTGCAGATATAAGAATAGCCGAAATAAGAGCTGGCATCATGGCATTGCCCATGCCTTCATTGATTTGATAATTAACTGTGTATGTATTGAAAGCCTCTTGAATAATTTTAGGCAAACTAAAAGTAGCATAAATAGCAAAACCCGAAATAATAAGTTCGGGATTCCAACTTTGTTCACTGACTTCTTCAAGCCATTTTTTATTTCTATAATCTTCTTGATTTATGTTTTCTTCCATAATACAATTAAAGTGAATACAAAGATATTGTTTTTAAGAAAAATAGGAAATAATGTTAAATTTTTAAATCTTGATAAATGGTTGTTGAAGAAAAGAAGAAAAACTCATAATCAATAATCTTATAAGTTTTTTGTACTTTTCACTTTTAAAAACTTCTGACGATGACTATGGTCAAATATAAAGAAAAAGAATAATCATATTTTAAAATAAAAAAAGATGGTAAAGTTTGCTTATACAATATTGTATGTTCAAGATGTAACAAAAGCTATTGAGTTTTATGAAAAAGCGTTTGGTTTTACACGGAAATTTATAACACCAGAGAATGATTATGGAGAACTTTTAGTAGGTGAAACAACACTTTCATTTACTTCAGTTGAATTGGCAAAACTAAATTTAGCAGATGGGTTTATAGAGAGCAATGTAATCAATAAACCTTTTGGAATTGAAATAGGTTTTACAACGGATAATGTGGAGAAAACGGTCATAACAGCAACTAATGCAGGTGCAATAATTGTTGAAGATCCAAAAATTAAACCTTGGGGGCAAACAGTTGCATATTTAAGAGATCTTGATGGTTTTTTAATTGAGATCTGTACACCAATGAGTTAATTGTAAAATAAACAATCAGAAATGGTAAATGATATTCAGATTAAATCCAATAAAGAGGAACACTCTATATTTTATTTGGGGCAATTAGTAATTTTTTTTGTGTATGTAGGCATACTTTTATTTTCTGTTTCTAAACATGAGTTGTGGGGGGATGAAATTCATAGTTGGAATATTGCAAAATCGAGTAATAGTCTAATAGATTTGTTTCAAAATATTCGATATGAAGGTCATCCTCCATTATGGTATATTTTCCTTTTTTTTATTTCTAAAATATCTCACAACCCTGAATCGTTTCAATGGGTACATGCTGTAATTTCAATTTTAGTTATATTCTTGATTTTACATGCCTCCCCATTTCCATTTCTCTTCAAAGTATTGATTCCTTTAGGATATTATTTTGCTTTTGAGTATTCTGTTTTGTCTAGAAATTATGCCATAGGCATCCTGATTGCATTTTATATATGTTTAATTTTAAATAAAACATATAAATATAAGTTGTTGGTCTTTTATCTTCTTATTTTTCTACTTTCAAATACTCATTTATTGGGTTTAGTTTTGAGCGTATCTTTTTGTGTGTATGTAGCTTACGATGGTTTTGAAAAAAATAGAAGTTATTATCAAGCAATTGGGAAACTTTTTGTTGGAGCAATCATTGTTTTACCTTCTTTGTATTTGATCATGCCTCCATCAGATAGCGAATTGAATTTTTCTTTTTGGATTGATAGGTGGAATTTACAGCAATTACTTATCATTTTGCAAATTCCTGTAAAATCGTTTTTTACCATTCCTGCTTGGTGGAATCATCATTTTTGGAACTCTAATTTCTTGCTTGAGTGGAATACCAATAACTGGGTTATTAGAATAGTAAGTATATGTTCTTTTATAGGTATAATGGGAGCTATTTACTATTTACTCAAAAAAAACAAAGGAATTTTGATTTTCTTTGGGTGTAATTTTTTGCTTACCTGTCTTGTTGGATTTATTTTTCCTTTGACAAGTACTCGTTATGTAGGCTTTGTGTTTATTGCATTTATCATTTCAATGTGGTTTTATTTAGGAAAAGATAAGTTTGACATACGTCAAAGAGCTATTATTTTAGGGTTTTTAGTTTTACAAATATTTGGTGCTTCGATAGCTTTATATAGGGATTGGAAACAACCTTTCTCTAATTCTTTAAAAGTGAAAGATTTGTATGAGATTATTCCTAAAAATGAAACAATTGTAACGGATTACTGGTGTCTCAATTACCTTTCTGCTTTTGTAGATAAGCCATTTTATTGCTTAGGATTTAAGAGAGAAATGAGCTTTCTTTTATGGGATAGAGAAATGGCAAATATTTTGACCCAAACTAATCTATACTCTTCTGGTGTGAAAGAATTGATGGAAAAGAAATCAGTAGAACAAATTTATTTGATTTCAACAAATGACATGAATAAATTACAATCCATAGATATTCATTTGATAAGTACTTTTGAGATATTGAATCTTGCCAAATGGGAGGGAGCTATTGAGAGTAATAGCAATCTGTATTTGTACCTGATAAAGGTTAAAAAATGACTTTTATGGTTAAAGAATAGAAACAAAAAAGTCAACAAACCCATAAAAAATGGATAACACAAATAGAAAAAATCATTGGGAAACAGTTTATGAAACAAAAAACCCAAACCAAGTAAGTTGGACACAAGAAATACCCAAAACTTCATTAGAGTTTATCCATTCTTTTGGTCTAACAAAAGATGCTAAAATCATAGATATTGGTGGTGGTGATAGCAAACTTGTAGATTATTTGCTTGATGAAGGATTTGAAAATATAACTGTTTTAGACATTTCGGCAAAAGCACTTGAAAAAGTAAAAAATCGCTTAGGCGAAAAGGCAAATAAAGTAAACTGGATAGTGAGTGATGTAACAACATTTGAACCAAATACAACTTTTGATGTTTGGCATGATAGAGCAGCTTTTCACTTTCTGACTACGACTGAACAAATTGCAAAATACATAGATACAGCAAGAAAATTTGTGAAAGGTTATTTAATCATTGGAACTTTTTCAGAGAACGGACCAACCAAATGCAGTGGATTGGAAATCAAGCAATATTCAGAACAAACACTAACAGAGGAACTTAAAAATGGTTTTGATAAAATTCATTGTGTAACAGAAAATCATACAACACCTTTCAATACAATTCAAAACTTTGTATTTTGTAGTTTTAAACGACAAGAAAATCAATAAAATTTAATAAGAAATGATACAAGTAGAGTTTGCAAATAAAGTAGTTGAAATTCTCAAAACGAACAAAAATGTTATAGGTCTGGCAGTAGCGGGTTCTTGGCTTACAAGCGAACTCGATGAGTTTTCAGACCTTGACCTCATTCTTGTAACAAAAGAAAAGATTTCAGATGATAAAAGCAAAATGCTTCAATATGCCAATCACTTAGGAAAACTATTATCAGGTTTCACAGGTGAGCATGTAGGAGAGCCAAGAGTTTTAATTTGTTTATATGACGAACCGCTATTGCATGTTGATATCAAGTTTTTGACACTGGATGAATTTAAGCATAGAATAGAGCAACCTACTATTTTGTTGGACACAGACAACCAGCTACAGCAAATTCTTGAGCAGACAGCCTATAAATTTCCTTACCCAGACTATCAATGGATTGAAGACCGTTTTTGGATTTGGATACATTATGCACTTTTGAAAATTGGACGTGGTGAATTTTTAGAAGCATTTGACTTTTTAGGATTTTTAAGAATGGTAGTTTTAGGTCCTTTGTTACATATCAAAAACAATAATTTGCCAAGAGGTGTAAGAAAAATAGAAACTCAAATCCCAAAAACAGACTTTGAAGATATAAAAGCAACGATTCCAAAGTACACGAAAACATCCCTTTTAGAAAGTTTAAAAAATGCAGTTCTTTTATATCAACAACTCAGAACGCATCTTTTTACGCCTAATATTCACTTGCAGACTGATACAGAAAAAAGAGTTATGGAGTATTTTGAGGAAATAAACAATAAAAAATGAATATAGACCACATATTTATCTTTACGGATGATAAAGGAGAAATCGCAGACGAACTGGTGACGTTTGGGCTAACAGAAGGCAGTAATCGTATTCATGTTGGACAAGGAACAACCAATCGAAAATTTTATTTTGAGAATTTCTTTTTAGAAATACTTTGGGTACATGATGAAGCAGAAATAAAAAGTGAACTAACGAAACCAACAGGACTGTGGCAAAGGGCAAATTTTAAATCTAATCATTTTGCACCTTTTGGACTTTGTATTATCAATACAGACGAAACAGAACAATTTTTCGAGAGGGCTTTCAAGTATCAACCCAACTACTTCCCACAAGGATTAATCATAGATATTTTAAAAAATGAGCATCAGCCAGATTTGCCTTGGACTTTCAGGCTCCCATTTAAAGGGCAAAATAAACATGAAAAAGAACCCAAAAGCCATAAGAATGGAATAAAAAGTCTAACAAAAGCCATTTTTGAATATCAAAATAGTAGTAACGATAAATTTCTTGATTATTTCAGAAATGACAACAATATTGAATTTGAACAATCTTCAAGAAATTGGTTAAACTTGATTTTTGATAATCATAAACAACACCAAAAGAAAGATTTTGAAGGGCTTCAATTAACAATAGAATACTAGATTTTTTTGAATTTTTACAAAGAAGTTAGATCAAACAAAATAAAGTAGAAATAAAACACCAATGATGAATGATTTAAGAAATGTATTAGAAAGTATTGCTAAACTAACTGACCAAGAATGGGATGATTTTTGGGCTATCACACAAATCAAGCAACTCAAGAAAGGTGATTATTTTCTAACCAACGATAAAGTTTGTCAGCACTCAGCGTATGTGCAAAAAGGTATTCTTCGACACTTTTTGATTGATACAAAAGGAAATGAGAAAATCACACAATTTTCGATGAAAGGAGAATTTGTTTCAGATTGTGAAAGCTATATTCATCAAAAATCTTCTGCTTACAATATTCAGGCAATCGAGCCTTGTGAACTCATAATTTTTAAAAACGCTTCTTTACAAGAATTAAGCAATACGAATCCTACATTTGAAAAAATTGGTAGACAAGTAACACATCAAATACTATCAAACTACAAAGAGCATTTGATGCTTCTTTTAAATTATAATCCAGAAGAAAAATATCAATACATACTCAAAAACAAACCAGAATTTATTTTAAATATTTCTGTTACACACCTTTCACAATTCTTAGGATTGACAAGAGAAACATTGAGCAGACTTAGGCGTAAAGTTATTATGTGATTTGAATCACACTTTTTTTCTTACCCTTTTCGGTTATTTACATAATCATTAAACGAAAAGAAAATGGAAAAGAAAGTTTTTTACACATTGCTCATATTATTGAGCATTCAAATGTCAATAGTAGGCATTTTGAAATTAGTGGGTTTTGAACCACTCTATCAACAATTAGCAGAATTAAACATTTCAAAATCCTTTGGTTTATTCATAGGTTTTTCGGAAGTGGTTGCAGTTGTAGGTATTTGGGTAAAGCGGACAAGAGGAATAGCTTTGTTGGGGCTTCTATTTTTAGTAACAGGTGCAGTTGCTGTACATTTTGGTGCAGGAGTGGAGCTTACTAAGGCAGTACCAGCAGTAATTTCATGGGTTATGGTAGGCTCTCTTTTGTATCTGAATAACAAAATAGCCATTCAGAATATTCTTAGACAAACTGAGCATATTTAACAAAGAAACCTATAAGGTCAGTTTACGAACTGACCTTATAGAATGTCATTTAAAGTTGAAGTTGATAAGCTATTTTTCTGGCAATACTCCTTACAAGCATTTCGTCTGTATCCAACAGAAATCGAATTTTCTTGCCACTTGAAAGTTCAGCAACTATTTCATAGTTGCCTTTGTATTTACTCTCTTTAGAAAAAATTTTTACAATTTTATCGGAAGAGGGTATTGGTGCTGAGGTATTGCCCAAAAAAGGCAAAGGTGTACTAATAGACTCTATTTTTGTAGTTGTAATCGTGACTTTTTGACGATTAATTGTTTGAACCAAAACAAAATATAAAATCAAGGAAATAAAGGCTATCAAAAATACTCCCCAAAGAAATTTGTAGTTAAAACGTTTGTAACCAGAAGCTCCAATACCAATAAAAACAACCAAAAATAAAATGATAAAAACAGCCCATTCCCAAGAAAAATTTTTCGGTTTGAGAGTAATATAGATACCATCATTTCTTTTTTCAAAAACTACTCTATCCGAGAAAATTTCGTTGGTAGGGTTTGTATTAGGCTTTAGCCTACTCTTGATGCTATTCAATTTTTTATCAACTTGCTCTTTTGGAATATCAGGCAAAAGAGTATAACTGCCTGTTTCATTTTTTATTAGGATACTATAATAAGAATTTTTGATGCGTTTGTTTTGCTTTATATGATAATCAAGTTTGTAATTGATGTCATAAATAGTATTGAGCAAAATACTCTTGGAAGAAGCTAAAAAGGAAGGTGAATAATGAAGTGTAATTTTATCGTTTTCAACAATGGTAGTTTGTTTCAGGTACAGACTGGCAAAAATATTGACAGAAAAATACAATAGTCCTGATACACTTAAAGCTAAAAATATGTATTTTTTGAACAGAGATATAGATTTGTTCATGCCTACAATCCCAACAATAATAGATAAAATAATAAAACCTGCTAAATATTTGACAAAAGATAAAATGTTGAAGTAAAAAAATGAAATGATGAGCTTATCTTCAGACTCTTGCCATGCTTCGGGAGTGTCTAAAAAGATAAAACGATATAAAATGGTTGTAATTAGTGCCAACCAAATAAAAATGAGAAAACGAGAAACAATTTTCTCTATGAGCATAGTGTGTTATTTTTTTACTTTACTGTATTGTTAAACTCCGAAAAACGTTCATCTTTTAAGAACGTTTCATCTGTAAGAGTTTTCAAGAATGCAATAATATTGATTTTTTCTTCTTCTGTTAAGTCTATACCAAATGTACCATTAGGTTTTTTGAGTAGAGGGTCAAGATTAGGATTGTTCTTGACACCTGTTTGATAATGATTCAAAACTTGTTCGAGTGTTGAAAATCTACCATCATGCATATAAGGTCTTGAAAACTCAATATTTCTAAGACTTGGAACTTTAAATTTGTACTTGTCTGTTGTTAAAAGGGTTATTTTTTCTCTGCCTACATCTTGACGAGCCGTAGGAGAAAGTCCATTATCTCTAAAACTCAAATCTGTAAACAAAACACCCTGATGACAGGAAGAACATTTGTTTTCAAAAAGTTGTAAACCTTTCATTTCAGAATCTGAAAGAGTCGCTTTTCCTGCTAAATATTTATCGTATCGGCTGTTGTTAGAAACCATCATAAGCATAAACTGCGAAAGAGCCTTGAGAAATCTATCTGTAGTTATTTCTTCATCACCAAAAGCATCTTTGAACAGTTTGGGATAAGTAGCATGATTTCGGAGTTTTTCTAAAACATTGGAAAGCTTTTCGTCCATTTCCACAGGATTTTGCACAGGTTGTACAGAAAAGAAATCTAAATGATTTACACCACCATCCCAACCAAAAGTATTGTACCAAGCCAAATTCTGAAGAGCTGGAGCATTTCGTTGTCCAAGTTTATCATCAATCCCATGGCTTACATCATGCTCATGATGAGTAAAAGCAAAACTTTGTTGGTGGCATGTTCCACAGCTAATAGAGCCATCTCTTGAAAGAATTCCATCATAAAACAAGGCTTTTCCAAGCTTAAAACCTGCTGGAGTGGGAGAGTTATCAGCAATATTGTACTTGGTATCAGGAAAGTTTGTAGGCTTCTCAAATTTGATAGAAGCATAAATATCTGGTTTTTGTTCTTCTTTCTTTTTACAAGATGAGAAAATTAAGACAAAAGTAAGGATTGATGATAAGCATTTCATAGTTTGTAGTATTTTAAGTATTTCAGCAAAAAAGTTGCCACAATTAGCAAAAGAATTGTTTTTTAATCTGTAATTTTACAAAAAAATATTTAAGAACACAATTTTTAAAAATAGCTGATTTTTGTTGATTTATGGTTTTTGCAAGTCTGGTTTTTTTGTGCTTTTTTCTTCCCCTCAATTTATTAATTTACTACGCTTCTAATAACAATACATACAGGAATATTGTTTTAACAGCCTTCTCTTTGGTATTTTATGCTTGGGGTGAACCTATTTGGGTGGGTTTGCTTGTTTTTACTTGTTTTGTAGATTATCTCAATGGTTTATGGATTGAAAAGGCAAGAGGTACTCGGTGGGCTAAGGGAGGTGTCATTGTCTCAGTGATAGTCAATTTATCAGCACTGATAGGTTTTAAATACAGTGGTTTTATTTACGAAAATATTAATGCTGTTTTTGGGACAAACTTCGATATTCCTAAAATAGCCTTGCCTGTTGGGATTTCGTTTTATGTATTTCAAACACTTTCGTACATTATTGATGTGTATAGAGATGGCGTGAAGGCTCAACGTTCATTTACGAAGTTTTTGTTGTTTGTGAGTTTGTATCATCAACTTGTAGCAGGTCCCATTGTTCGTTATGTACACATAGCTCACGAGATAGACAATAGACGCTTCAATTGGATTGATATGAGTGCTGGTATTCATAGATTTTGTATTGGACTATTTAAAAAAGTAGCCATTGCCAACGTTGCAGGCGAATTTGTAAAAAAATACTTGGATGGGAATTTAGCAGATATTTCGGTAGGTGAGGGCTGGTTTGGGATTATTATGTTTTCTATTCAAATCTATTTCGATTTTTCGGGTTATTCGGATATGGCAATTGGTTTGGGTAGAATGTTTGGCTTTCATTATCACGAAAATTTCAACTATCCTTATATTGCTAAGTCAGCTACGGAGTTTTGGCGTAGATGGCATATTTCGTTGGGTACGTTTTTTAGAGATTATGTATATATTCCGTTGGGTGGAAATAAGAAAAATGCTTATTTAAACTTGTTTATTGTTTGGGGACTTACAGGCATGTGGCATGGGGCAAGCTGGAATTTTATTCTGTGGGGTTTGTATTTTGGGGTTCTTATTTTTATAGAAAAGATATTTTTACTCAAAATTATAGAGAAAATACCTGCATTTTTTGGACACATTTATCTGCTTTTTGCAGCCATCTTGGGTTGGGCTTTGTTTTATTTTACAGACTTAAATAAACTAATTCAGTTTTTCAAGCTATTATTTGGAGCTAGCAACGCTCCACTTTGGAACTATGAATTATCTTTTGTTTTGCAAGAAAATATGTTTTGGATACTTGTAGCGTTTATATTGTGTATGCCTGTGTATATGTGGGTAGGCAGATGGGTAGCAAGAGAAATGAAATATAGTCAAAAACTTTATCCTTGGGTACTTTCTATGGCATTTCAGTTTGTACTCTTAATACTTTCTATTGCGATGCTTGTGGGTAATACTTACAATCCGTTTATTTATTATAGATTTTAAGCTATGCAAATACTCTCAATACCTGCAACAGACGGCTATTTATTGGCTTCTACACTTTTTGAAACGAAAGAAGCTGTTCAAGGTATTGTGTGTATCAATTCGGCAGGAGGTGTAAACCAAAAGTTTTACCATAAATATGCCACTTATTTAGCTGAAAATGGATTTACTGCTCTTACTTGGGATGTAAGAGGTATTGCTGGTTCTCGTCCTAAAAAATTAAGAGGCTTTCAAGCTGATTTTGAAGATTGGGCAGAAAAAGATTTTAAAGGTATTTTGAATTGGTTATCAGAAAAATACGAGCAAAAAATACATGTCATAGGGCATAGTATAGGAGGAGCTTATGCAGGCATGATGGAAGAACACGAAAATATCGCTTCTCTCATGACAGTAGCCACACAAGGAGCCTATTATAAAGATTGGGACAAATCTATCAGAAGAAAGCTATATTTTCAATGGCATATCTTGATGCCTCTGATTACTAAAATTTGGGGATATTTCCCTGGGAAGAAATTGGGAATGTTGGAAGATATACCTGCTGGAGTGATACAAGATTGGCACAACAGAAGAAAATACCCAAATCTAGTTGACCAGCACAAAGCCAAAGGTAAAAAGTGGGGATATCATTTGCTCAAAGTGCCTATTAAAATGATAGGGATATCAGATGACCCAATTGGAACGCCTCAAGGCATAGAACGTTTTGCAAATTTATTTGAGAATCCAAAAGTTCAAATTATTAATCCAAAAGATGTACAAACAGATAAAATTGGGCATTTTGATTTTTTCAGAAGTAGATTTAAACCAACACTTTGGAATATGACATTAGAATGGTTCAAAAATATATAAAAAAAGAGTAGCTTTTAGGCTACTCTTTAAAAATCTCTTTTTCCTGTAAAATTCTCGAATTTTCTGACTAGAATGCTGTTTTCTATATATCTCAAGGCTTTATATTTGCCTTTAGGAATCAGAACAACTAATGGAGTAGCATTTTTCCAAACCAACCCTTCATCTGTTTTTTGAGAAACATACTCAAATGATAACTCTCCCTCATCTAACTCTACTCTTTTCGCCTGCATTGCCCAAGCATGATTACCATACTTGATAATACCTACTGCAATATACTTATTCCAATCTATATTAGTCACTTCTTTTACATAATGCCCAGGATAAGGTTTAAAGAAGTTTCTCCATTCTTTTTCATTGTGTATTATAAGAAATATATCACTTTTTTC
The DNA here is from genome assembly GCA_001281695.1 of bacterium 336/3. NCBI lineage: Bacteria > Pseudomonadati > bacterium 336/3. Next base: position 1,934,425 of record LJIE01000001.1, read on the forward strand.
AGATTCTTCTCCTATGAAATGATAACCTTTAACATGATGGTAATTGATATCTCCTTGTGGCTTTACAGTAAAAGCAAGAAATAGCAATGATAATAATAAAATTGTTTTAAAATGTGTTCTCATCTTATGATAGCAAAACTATAATACAAAAGTACTACAAAATAGTACAATATCAAAATAATTAATGTTTTTTTTGAAAAAAAGTTACTAACAATAATACGATAAAAATAATAACAAGGTTTCAATTTTTTTCTAAAAAGTATGTTTGCAGAATAAATTTTGTTAAAAAATGGTGAAAATATTACATGCTTTTTAGAGAAAATTATGAAAAAATATAATTCTGGTTTATAGATTTGATTTGAAATTAAATATATGCAATTGATATAAATTTAGAATATTATTTTAGATGAAATAGATTTTACAATCGGTGAAATATTTGAATTAAACGTTGAAATTTTGGGCAAAAAAAAAGACCTGCCACAAATTGCGACAGGTCTTTTATCCTTCAACCAGCTATGATTAAATCAAAAGTAATACAATATTATGAATATTCCAATATTATTATGTATTTTTTTTATTTTTAACAATAAAATGAGATAAATAAGAGTTCTTAAACTTAAGTAAAAACTTGTTATTCAGTATTCAATAGAACTGGGTAGAAAAAAATATTATGCTTTAGAATCAAGAAAACTTATTTTGCAAGTCTATCTTTTTAATCAGTAATAAAATGATTGATTTTACAAACTTGAAAAGCCATATTTGCAAACGTGTTGAACTCTCAGAAGAGGAATTAAATCTCTTTTGCTCTTTCTTTAAATTGTCGAAAATCAAGAAAAGACAATTTATTATTCAACCTGAATTTGTAGCAAAATATCGAAATTATATTGTTCAAGGAGCTTTTCGGGCATATGTAGTAGCAGATGAGGGGCAAGACCATACCATACAATTTGCTATTGAAGATTGGTGGATTTCAGATTATAATAGCTACATTTATCAACAACCTGCAACTATGTTTGTTATAGCATTGGAAGATAGCTTAATTTTACAAATTTCTTATGAAGATGAACAGAAGTTAAAGTCTCTTAATCACAAATTTGAAACCTTTTTTAGAATTATAGCAGAACGTTCTACAGCATTTATGCAAAAACGAATTATTATGAATCTGACTAAAACAGCTGAAGAACGTTTCAATGAATTTGAAGAAAAATACCCTTTAGTAGCTCAAAGAGTGCCTCAGTATGCGTTGGCTTCATTTCTAGGCATGACAACAGAATATCTATCCAAACTCAGAAATAAAAGAATTACCAAAAAAAGTTGAACTAGTTCAACTTTTTTTATTGAATTAGTTTACCCTTATTTCCTAATCTACTTCATTTTTATTGGGGCAAGTTTGATGCAATTTTGTAATGTCAATCAAGATAAATTAAACCCTTAAAAATAAAAGTCATGGAAACATTATCTCAAGCATTCTCAGTTCCCACCAGAGCAGAAGTTTCAGTAAACAACCAAGCAATTTTTGATAATCTTCAAAAAGGTTTAGGATTCGTTCCGAATCTGTATGCTTATTATGCCAAAAACGAAACAGCTTTAGCAGATTATCTAACACTTCAAAATAGAAAAAGTACTTTGAGACCTAAAGAAAGAGAGATAATCAATTTAGTTACTAGTCAAATCAATGGTTGCAGATACTGCCAGTCAGCTCATACAGTTTTAGGTAAAATGCATGGTTTTACTGAAGAACAAATTCTCGAAATCAGAAAAGGAACAGCCTCCTTTGATAGTAAACTTGATGCTTTGGCTCAATTTACAGCCAGTATGGTAGAAAACAGAGGTAAAGTTAGCCAAACAGCAAAAAATACATTTTTCGAGGCAGGCTATACAGAAGCCAATATGATAGATGTAATCATTGTGGTAGGAGATAAAATCATTAGCAACTATATTCACAATATCACTCAATTAGAAATAGATTTCCCTGTAGCTGAAGAGCTTTAACAATCATTATAATATTTCACCATAAAAAACGTAAAATCATGAAAAAATTAGATAAAATAGGCTTTTATACAGCCTTGTATGGAGTAGTCATTGTTTTGGTATGGATTGGAGCTTTTAAATTCACGCCTACAGAAGCCAAAGCTATTAAACCATTAGTTATGAGTAGCCCTCTGATGAGTTGGATGTATAATGTTCTTTCGGAAATGGGCGTAAGCAAACTGATAGGTATTACAGAAATAGGAACAGGGATTTTATTAGGATCATATACTTGGTTTAAAAAGGCTAGTTTTGTAGGGGGGATATTGACTTCTATAACATTTTTAGTCACCCTTTCTTTTATTTTTACAACGCCTAACCTAATAACACAAATAGATGGGTTTTGGGTAGTAGATGCTTTTATTTTAAAAGATATAATGGGTTTGGGAATAGGTTTATGGATAACTGCTAAATCGTGGGAAACTATACAAACTAAATCATCGGAGTACCCTTTTATAAGCAAGCTAGTAGCATAAAAAAAGCCCATTTAAAATGGGCTTTTTACTTTATACATTAAATCTAAAGTGCATAATATCACCATCTTCTACTACATAATCTTTGCCCTGCATAGCCATTTTACCAACCTCTTTACAGGCTGTTTCAGATTTGTAAGTGAGATAATCAGTTAGTTTTATTACTTCAGCCTTGATGAAACCTCTCTCAAAATCGGAGTGAATGACTCCAGCAGCTTGTGGAGCCTTCCAACCTCTTTCTATAGTCCAAGCTCTTACTTCTTTTTCACCTGCTGTAAAATAGGTAATCAAATTTAATAACGAATAAGCACCTCTAATCAATAAATCTAAACCTGATTCATGTAAGCCATACTCTTGTAAAAACATTTTTCTCTCATCTTTATCACTAATTTCAGCAATTTGAGATTCCAAAGCTGCACAAATACGAATAATGCCAGCGTTTTCTGCTTTTACAGCTTCTCTTAAAGCAATTACATGTTGGTTATCTTCATGGAGATTCGTTTCATCTACATTGGCAATATAAAGCATGGGCTTCATAGTAAGTAAAAACAAGTCAGCTACAGCCTCTTTATCATCTTCTGTTGCATCTGGAAGGGTACGAGCATTTTTACCCTGCTCCAAATGAGCTTTATAACGTTGTAAAGCGTCTAACTCTACCTTAGCTTTGGCATCACCAGCTTTGGCGGTTCTTTCTACTTTACTGATTTTTTTCTCTACTGAATCCAAATCTTTAAACTGTAATTCCATTTCAATGACCTCTTTATCCGAAACAGGATTAACAGGACCAATAGAACGCACCACATTTGGGTCATCAAAACAACGTACTACATGGATAATAGCATCTACATCACGAATATTGGAAAGAAAAGCATTCCCTCTTCCTCCTCCTTTACTTGCTCCTTTAACAAGTCCTGCAATATCTACAAATTCAACAGTTGTATGAACAATGCGTTGAGGATTTATAATATCAGAAATTGCATACAAGCGAGGATCTGGTACATCTACGATACCTATATTAGGGTCTATGGTTGCAAATTCATAATTAGCAGCCACATTTTGGATGCTGGTAAGGGCAGAGAATAAAGTAGATTTACCTACATTGGGCAAACCTACAATTCCACATCTTAATGACATAGGATTTTGAAGTTTTTTAGAAATTTTTTCGCAAAGATATATATTTTGGTAGTTAAAAAAAACTCAAATACAATCTTGTTTGTTAAATCAAAACAAATATATTGGATTAAGCGTTATTGAAATAAAAAAAGGTTATGGAAGACAATAAGGAGTTTATAAACCCCATTGATAAAGACAAAATAACAGAAAATCCACATAATCTGCCTTATGCTCATACCAGAGGTGGAGTAGTTATCTTGCCCGAAGATATGGGTAAAACTAAAGGTAAAGCTATTTCTGCAATGTATCAGCAAACAGACAGGCAGATGGGGCAACTTTACCAACAAATGAACTTACTTGTAGAACAAGCTAAAAAGCTACAAGAACGTAAGGTCATTTCTGAAAAAATTTATACAGCCCAAATGGGTTTTGAGCCTATTATTGGAAAAGATTATTATTTATATCAGAAAAAAGATCTAAGTTATATACTTTCCATGATCTCTCCAGAAGAATGGGGGGCAAGGCTTCCTTTTGAGAAGTTCTCAGCAAAGGTTCAACTACTTGCAGACCACACTTGGGACGTTTTGGATAATAAAGAATATATTGAATATGAGTAATTCTAGTTGTAAATGCTAAATTTAAAAATAAAAAAAATATGTTAATAGAAGCAAATGACAGTACATTCAGCCAAGAATTGAGCCAGCATGGTAAAGTAATTGTGAAATATTATGCCTCTTGGTGTGGTAGTTGCAAACTTTTTGCACCCAAATACAAAAGACTATCCAACGATGAGCGTTTCACAGATATAGTGTTTTTGGATGTAAACGCAGAAGATAGCCCCGAATCTCGTAAATTGGCAGGTGTGAATAATTTACCTTCGTTTGCGATTTTCCAAGATGGAAAGCATATTGAAACGGTTTCTACTTCTAAGGAGGAAGGAGTTGTAGAATTGTTAGAAAAATTAAAATAAAAATTAAAAGAACTAATTCTTCGTGAAAATTGCTAAATTAGCTTGTGAGTTATCATAAGCTGATTTTTTTATGCTCAGAAAGTACACTATTGCAATTATTATGTTTTTATGTTTACAGGCTTCTGCTCAAGATACTTGTAAAGTAGGTATATTTATTACAGATATCTATGACTTAAATTTGGCAGATAAATCGTTTGCTGCTCAATTCTGGCTTTGGGGACTTTATAAAAATGATAGCATCAAAATACTTGAAAACATGGAACTTACTGGGGCTAAAGATCATGAATATTCTCTTTCAACAACAGAAAGACGAGGTAAATACAATTATGCTACCCAAAAAGGAAAGGCAACTTTTAAGAAAGACTGGAATATTACCAATTTCCCATTTGATAGACAAAAGCTTGCTATTACCATAGAAAGTGGCGATGCAGAGCATAACGAATTGGTATATTTGGCAGATACCAAAAATAGTAGTTATGATGCTTCGCATATTAAAATTGAAGGTTGGAAAATTTCTAAATTTGAAACTAAAGCAGAAGTCAAATCCTATACATCTAACTATGGAGATCCTGAAATTACAGGAAAAGCACAATATAGTTCGTTTATTGCAACTATTACACTTGAACGAGATGGCTGGGGTTTGTTTTTTAAACTATTTACAGGTTTGTATGTAGCTTTTGCTATTTCTTTGTTACCATTTTTTATGGGACCTGAGAATGCTGAAAGATTTGGAGTACTTGTTGGAGCTTTGTTTGCTGCTGTAGCCAATAAATATGTAGTAGATTCTATCCTTCCAGAAACTAACGATTACACACTTGTAGATAAAATTCACGTATTAGCTTTTGTTTATGTGCTTATTAGTCTCATTATGACTGTTTTAGCGTATAGATTATTTGCTATTGGAAAAAATAATTTGGCTAAAAAAATAGATTGGTGGGCTTTTTGGGTGACTTTTATATCGTTTTTTAGTATTAATGTATATTTGATTGTAAAAGTATTTATTTCATGAAAGCATTGATATTTCTTTTAACATTTTTTTGGGGAATTCAGGCTGGATTCTCTCAAAAAGTCTATGTAGATTATAAGCCCCAATACACAGAGTGGGTGCGAAACTACATTGTTGATAAAATAGAATACACGAAAGAACATACCATTTTCTATTTTCGTTACATTGGCTCAAGGGATTATGATGCAATGGATTTTAGAGGTTTGACAAATATTGACCGTTGGTGTCTGGAAAATGTTGAAAATCCCGATGAAACTTTCTACTTGACTGATATACGAAATATTAGAGTAGAGAATGAATTGAAAATGGAAACAATAGGGGATAAAGATATATTTTATCATAGCCCACAAGTAGGACAATCTGTAACTTGTGAAGTATATTTTCCACGATTACCCAAACATATTAAAAAAGCACATTTCTTAGAAGGGAAAGAAGCCAAAGGGAGAACTAATCACTTTCATGCCTTGGATGTACGCCTTAAAACTTTTGATGATCCTGATTTGGGTACAGAAAATGACAGAACAGAACGAATACTAAAACTCAAAGAACGACTAGTAACGACCTACAAGCGAACTCAGCGTTATAGCATCCGTTATGTACCTACACAAAACAATCAAAATCTTAAACAGTCAAGTACAACCACTACAGAATGTAAGGCTAGAATGTAAAAAGCCCTTTATACAAGGGCTTTTTTATCAAAGTGTTTGAATGGCTTTTTGAATGACAGGATCTATTTTACTTTCTAAATCTTTTTTAGAGTTTTTAATCTCAATTTTTACTGGTACACCAACATCTTCTAATAGTTTATTATCTTTAGAGTAATACCTTTGGTTAGATAATGTAAAATTGATTTTATTGGATAGTTTAGCCTCAAACATATCTGACATTGAACCAGATGTATTAGTTCCAACAATTGTTACATTATTTTGTTCATACAGAGCAATTGTAAAATCTTCTGCTGAACTAGCTGTTTTATCATTTGTAAGAATAATGATTGGTTTATTATATTTCACTCCTTCGTTGGGAGTAATATAAAAAGGCTGTAAATCAGTAAAACTTTCATAATCCCCCTTTTTTCTGATAGTTTTGTAATGTGTAAGCCTTTTTTCTGTTGCAAAACGGCTTGCTAATAACTCACCAGCATGTCCACCACCATTGGCTCTTACATCTATGATGATTTTTTTCGTGTTGGATAACGATTTGAGAATTTCATCAAAAAAAATGAGCATTGTAGTAATGTCTTTGGCTGCGTTCTTATCATCCATAATGCCTTTTATATCAGCAAAACAGCGTGTAATTCTGATATAACCAATATCTTTATTTTGAGCATAATAATACAAATATTCATCTCTGAATTTTGGACCTACACCTTTAGGTTCACTAAAACCATTATTTTTGAGAGTAGCAAAACTAACTTGCCAAAAATCTTTTTCTAATCCTTTAAATTCTTGTTTAAAATAAGATTCTCTTTTTCCTTTGAATAAAATTTCATCCTTTTGGGATATCGTAACATGACTATCTTTTAAAGGTTCTACCATTTGAATAAACACAGCAATAAGCTCTTTGGTAGATGTGTTTTTATTGATAAGAGGTCGGAATTTCTGATAGGTACTATCCCAATTAACACCTTTTAACTTGAAAAAGGCATAATTATCTCTAAAGGTAGTCCAATAGGTTTCAAAGTCTTGTTCAGGTTGACTCAATGTGTTTTTTTGTGCAAAACTATAAAGGTTTGTTAATAATAAAATAGAAAGAAAAATATATCTCATAAGTTTTGAATTAGGTTTTGTATATCATTTTATTTATTCACAAATATATCTTATTTATAACTATTGAGTTTGTCAAATCCTGCTTGTTTAAAAAAAAATCATCAAAATCATACAATAATATAACTTTAATACGAAAAAAAATGGATGTTTTGCATAGGATTGTGGCTTAAAATTTATTTTTTTCATATATTTCTGCTTTATTATTCGTTATTTGTTAAAAATAATATACTAAAACTTACAAATATGCAAACTGAAAAATTTTATCTCGAACTTTCTGAATCTGAGGGTTCTCACAAATTTTACGAAGTAGTTATTGAAGAAGAGAAAGTATCTATTCGTTATGGCAGAATAGGTACAGATGGGCAAAAATCTACGGAAACACTTGCCGATTTTGCTGCTGCTAAAAAATATGCTGAGAAAAAAGTAGCTGAAAAAAAGAAAAAAGGCTACGAAGAAGCTGTAATGGGGGTTCGTAAAAAACGTAAAATAACACGCAGACCTGTTGTAAGCTCTTCTTCAAGTAGTGCAGTCATGACATCAGCTTCGGGCAAAAAAATAAAAGTGCCTACTGTATGGAATTTCAATACTGGTTCGGCTGCTTATGGTATTTTTATCAATGAAGATGCTTGTTGGGTAGGAAATCAAAATGGTAATATTTTTAAATTAAACCATCAGGGAGAGGTTTTGACTCAATACAAACTACCTGAAGGTGTAAAGTGTATCATGGCAGATAAACAATGGATTTATGCAGGTTGTGATGATGGAAATGTGTATGATTTGGGGGGTAAAGTACCTCGTATTGCTTATGAAATCAATGAAGATGTAGATATTTATTGGTTGGATGTATGTGATGGCTTGTTGGGTGTTTCGGATGCAGACGGCAATGTGGTTGTTGCAAACTATGAAGGTGAAGAAGCGGGTAGATTTAAAGGAAAAGGTTCAGGAGCGTGGATGATTCGTTTGGATAGCCAAAATGTGTATTATGGAGATTCAGCAGGTACAGCAGCTTTTTCCATTAAAGATGGTAGAGAAGTTTGGTTTCAGAAAACTAATTCGGTTTTGTTTGGTTGGCAGGAAGAAGACGCTGTTTTTTCGGGTGTGAGTGGCATGGGAGTCGAGAAAATCAGTAAGAAAACAGGTAAAAAGATGCAATCTTACGATATGAAAAGTGGGGCTCTTTCTTGTGCTACTTCTGAAGGTGGAAAGTTTGTTTTTGGTGGAAATGATATGATTTATTGTTTTTCTGAAGATGGAAATCTAGTTTGGAAACTTCCTACGGCTTGTGGTTCGGCTCTTTCAATGCAATATTTCAAAGGAAAATTGTATGCTGTAACAGGTTATGGAAACTTAATTTGTATTGATGCTTCTGAAGAGGCTATCAATAAAGCCAAAGAAGGAGATTTACCTGAAACAGTAGAACTCAAAGCCCCTAAAGAACAAGTAGCAGTGGCTCAAACAACAGCTCTTGAAAGCCTTAACCAATCGCAAACAACAGGAAAAGTGATTTTAAAATGCGTAAAAGATGGTAGTAAATTGCGTGTAAAAGTAGAATCGAATGGATATAAAGCCAATTGGTTTGTGCAATTCCCTAACAATTTACGTAAAGAAGGAGCTTTTTATGTAGTGGATAAAATAGAAGAGGCTTCGCAAGGTGGATTTTACAGAGTATTAGGAGATATTTATGAGTTAAAACCTCAATAAACCAAATATCCTAAACCTATAAGGTTAGAACCTTATAGGTTTAGGATTGAAAAATAAGACTTCTCAAATGCTTAAAATAACCCTCTCTCATGCAGATATTACAGATTTACCTGCTATGCAAAATCTGTTTGTAGAAACGATAACATACGTTTGTTCTAAAGATTATACTCCAGACCAGATAAAAATATGGACATCCAGCATTGAAAATACTCAACGTTGGACGGATATTATTGTAAAGCAATATGTACAAATAGCTTTTATAGATGGCAAAATAGTAGGTTTTGGTTCATTGGATAAAGGAAACTATATAGATTTGATGTATGTACACAAAGATTATCAGGGACAGGGTGTGGCAAATGCCATTTATACAGCTTTGGAGCAAGAAGCCATCAGACAAGGTTCAAAATCTATTACCTCTGATGTGAGTTTTACAGCAAAACCTTTTTTTGAGAAAAAGGGATTTATAGCTCTCCAAAAGCAAACCTTTGTAAAACAAAGAATAGAAATTAGTAATTTTAAAATGGAGAAGGCTTTATAGATATTTTAAGCAATGGAAACATTAATTATAAAAAGAGAAAAATGGCAGACGATTACATTGGTCATTACTTTGAGTTCAATAGCTTGTTTTTTCCTGTTTATAATGTTTGTAATCATTTCTGCATTTTTTAAAGGAGATGCACCACTTATTGCAACTATATTTGTTTTGTTGTTTTTTGGAGGGTGTACATTTCTTTTTTTAGGATTAATAATAGGTCATTTTAGATTATCGCCCACAATCATTATTCATAAAGATGAAATAAAAATAGGCAAGAAAATATACAAATTAACAGATATAGACAAAGTGCATTTTTTTGCAAAAATAAAATATCAATATGTACGATATACTGAAAAAAACCATGCAGATGGCATAAAAATTAGGTTCAAAAATAGTAAGGAAGATATATCTATCATAGAACCTATGTACTCTGATATTTGGAAGTTGAAGCTTTTTCTAGAGCAAGTATTTGTTTTAAAAAAAGATTTTCAAATGATAGAATTTGAGAAAAAGTCTTTTCAATCTTTAAAATTAAAAGATGTAAAGAAATATAAAGGTGATTTTAGTTTTTTCACATTTTTCACAATTTTGACTATTTTCTTGATAGGAATATTAGGAGGGCTTGTATTTTTGTCTGTTCTTGCTTGGAAATCTCAAAGCATAATAGGCTTTTCCATAACATCTATACTTTCATTGGTGTGTATCTATGGGTATTTTTCAATTCAAAATTATATTTTACTCACGCCAGATTATCTGATAGTTTGTAATCATATATTTCCTTGGAAAAAAATTGTGTATGAATTATCAAATCTCAAAAAAGTAAATTATGATGGAATGAATACATTAGACAGTATAACTATAGTGAAAAACAATTACCAAACTCACAGACATTTTATAGTTTCTTTTGAACAGACAGAGTTTAAGAAAGATTTAGCAGAGAAAATGAGTGAATCTAATCAGTAAAGTTGTGGCAATAAATCTTTATAAACTCAAGCATGTATTTTATAAAAATAAATAGAACATCCGTTAAGTGAATCATAAAATCATACAGGTTTTTGTATAGTTTTGATGCAAATAGCATTTAAACAAAACAATTATGCAAAAACATCTTATCTCTCTTCTATGGGTATATTTAGGCGTAATATGCTCTGCCACAGCCCAAGAAATCGTTGCCAAACGAACAGTTACAATTCAAGGGAAAATAACAAACTCCATAAAGAAACATTTTCTAGTAGATGAGTACCAAAAAGGGAACTTTTATGCCCGAATAGCTTTAGGCAATAATATCCATGATTATTTGGTGAATGGTGAGCAAACTAAAACACTTTCGGCTGATGTGGAGTCTGATAAACATAGTAAAAGAGTCAATAATCTTGAAATGGATACAGACCAAAAAAGCTTTGTTTCTGTGGATGAGAGCAATGTGATAAAAGTTTGGGGCAATGCAAGTGGGCTGAGAGCTACTATTCAGGAAAAACTCATGGTTGGGGAAATAGCCATTAATGGTAGTAAACTGGCATACTTGGCATTTAATCCAAGCGGAAGCAGTGCAGGAATAAAGGTATATGATTATTTAGGTAAAAAAAGTTTTAGCCTTAAAACCAACGATTTATTTATGGAGGTCAGGTTTAGCCCTGATGGAAAGTATTTGATGGCATACAAGCCCAATATATTGGATGCAGGTAAAATAACAGTTTGGGATTTGACAACTCGTAAAATAATTTTTAGTGAAACAACCAATATCCAAACTGCTGATTTTACACCAAACTCCAAATATTTTGTTTATGAAGCCTATAAAAAGATTTATAAATATGGAGTAGATGGCAAACAAGTATATTCTTCGGAAATAGGAGTAGAAACAAGAAAACATACTTTTAGTGCTGATAGTAAATATATTTATGCAAATGGATTCTATCAGTTCTTAAAAATTGATGTTGAAACAGGAAAGATTGTAAAGCAAATTGAGTATAAAAAAGAGATTTTGGATAAACTTCTATTTTCCAATGATGGCATGTATGCCCTCAAAGCAACTGAGAACTCCATCACCAACGAAGTAAACTTGACAGTTTTTAAAATCGATTGGTAGAATGAAAATGCTTTAAGTTGATAAACCTTCCAAAAGTGCTGAACTTTGAGAAGGTTTATTTTTTATGGGTTTGTAACTTAATTTTCTTGTTTAAAACACCATTTTTCCATATTTGTTTTTCTCGAACTTCTCCATCTGGATTGAGTAAAAAAGATTTTCCATGTTTTTTACCCATTTTATATTCTGTTTCAGATTCTAAAAAACCATTTTCATAAAATTCTTTTACTACACCATTTTCCTCACCTTGTTTATAATTAGCTTCACGTTGTAAAAACCCATTCTCCCAAAACTCTTTATATTCACCAAAGTAGCCTTTATCATCTTCATAATATATTTTCTCCAAGCTTCCATTTTCATAAAATTCTGAAACAGCAGTTTTGGAAAAAGTTAAATAATAGTTTCCTTTTTTTCGCTCTTTTACAGAGTAATAACTAAAAAGCGAATGCCTGAATAATGCACCATTCTGGTGAAATTCCTTTTGGGACAATAAGTTTCCATTTGAGTAAAAAGATTCTTCTATAATTCGTCCAGTGGTATCAAATCGTTTCTCTAATCCAACTTTTGTACCACAGATTATTTGATACTCTGTTTGTAATAATCCATTTGGATAATAGATTTTCCAAAGACCATTTTCTCTACCTTTTTCATGCCATTTATAATCGTAAGGCACACTAATAAGAGCTTTAATATAGCCGAGATTGTATAAACAATCTTTATAGTTTCCCGTTTTAAAAATTTTTCCATCAGAAAAGTAAAATATCCATGTGCTATCAGCTTTTCGATTTTTATAGAAACCCTGCATTTTGAGGTTTCCGTTTGGATAAAATTCTTTGTATTCTCCATCTTTGATGGGGTTTTGCCCATAAGTAGAGATGTGTAGTAAAAAAATTGTACTTAGGATAAGAAAAGATTTCATACAATAAAAATATTAAATTATTACTCTAAAAAAGCCTTTATATCCTCAGTCCATTTGGTGTTGTACTTGAGAAGGTAGTTTTCGTGTCCTGCAAGGGGATAGGTGACAATGTTTTTTTGTGTGGTAGGTATATTGTTATAAATCGCATCTATTTCGGCTCTTGTAACACGATTGTCTTTTTCACCATACAAGAGAAGTGTTTTGGTATTCACTTTTTTTGCATACTCAGTAGGTTTATGCGAAAAAGCCCAAAAGCCATTCTGTACGCCTCCCCAAAATACAAGTAAATGCACCAAAGGGTATTTGGGTACACCCAAATTTTTAAAACGGATGGAAACGGTTTCATACATTGTTCCAAACGGACACTCTAACATCAAACCTTTTGCTTTTATGCCATAATCGTGGCAGGCTTTCAGGATAGCTACAGCACCCATAGAAGTTCCAAACAAATAAATATTTTTCTCGCCATGCTCTTTAAGATATTCAAAACAATGTTTTACCTGCTCAGCCTCATAAAAGCCAATGGTTGTCCGGTTGCCTTCTGAGCCACCCGAACCCATGAAATCTACAAGAATGGTGTTATAACCTAATTCTAAAAATACTTCAGCTTTATCAATCATTTTAGATTTGGAGCTACAATATCCATGAAATAAAATGACAGTTCCTTTGGCTTGTTTGGGAGTCTGGATACTCCATATTTCTGTTTTTTTGCCACCAGTAGGCTGTAAGGTAATGGTTTTAAATGGTAGGGAAGGGGTTTTTGTATTTTTTGGGCGTGGATTGTTTACACCAGTCAGAACAATTTTTGTTTTTTCAAGAATGGATAAATCTTTGGATTCTTTTGTTTTTACAACGTCTTTATCTGTAAAATGGGTAAAATGATAGGCATGAAAGCAAGCAATGATGTTTAATAATAAAAATAAAACACCTGAGATACCTAAAAATCTTTTTATCCACTTTCTTTTTGTCATATTTTAATACTGATGTTTGCCCACAGACCAGCCTTTGTGTTGGAGAAGTTTCTCTCCTGATTCTACAGCTTCTTTTTCAAGTTCTGTTCCCATCGAATCGTTCCAACGATTTAAGAAGCCAAAAAGAGCAATAACACCTAAAATTTCTACAATTTCACCATCATCCCAATGTTTACGAAGATTTTCGGAAATGGTATCATCTACAGCATTGGGAACGGTAGAAGCAGCCAAAGCAAAATCTAAGGCAACTCTTTCAGCATCAGAAAAAGCAGTGTGTGTTCTGTACTCCCAAATGTGGTCTAATTTTTCTTGTTCAGCTCCGTATCGCTCAGCAGCTCTGATGGTGTGGGCTTGGCAATACTGACAGCCTGTTGCATGGCTACTGATATAGCCAATCATGCGTTTCAAGGCACTGGTTACTTTGCCTTTACACTCCATTACAGCTTTGTTCATCTCAATAAAGGCATAAGCAATGCGTGGTCTTTTGTGCATAGTTTTTACGCTATTTGGGCAAAAGCCCAATGTTTCGTTGTAAAACTCTATGAGTTTCAACAACTCTGCATCATCTTCAGGAGATTGTGGGCTTACCAAAGGCTGTTTCATGACTATTGAGCTAAATTATATCTTAATTGAAAACCTACATTGGTATTTTTACGAGGGAATGCAAGCGTAGTGGCTGGCTGATTGATGGTTCTCTCAAAATAAAACTGAAATGTAAGTGAGTTGTTAATTTTGTAATTGATGTTAGGGCGAAGCTGAAAATTGTAGTTTCCTGAGGTAACAACAGTTTCTTCTTCAATTTTTCTTTGATAGGTTTTGCTATCACGAATCGTAAAATCTAAACGGAAATCAGCATTGTTTTTCAGAACAACACGCTCTCTATCAGAGTTTCTGAAAGGTAAACGAATATTCTTCTTAGAAAAACCTAATCCCAAAACAATGTCGTTGTTTCTAATCTCTGTGATTTGAGCATTAGAAAGATTCAAGCCTATATCACGGCTACGGTTTATATCCAAACGAAAGTTTAAATTGCTTTTTGTTCTAGCATTGATACCAATTAAAGGACTAAATTTTTCAGAAAGTTGTACTTGTCCTAGTACCAATACAGGTACAAGTTCTCCATTGGCATTGAGTGTAAAAGGTTGAATATAATTTCCTAAACCATTGTTCAATTGTAATAAGGCTGTACTCTGATACTCTAAGGCAGAAGTGAAATTACCAATTCGGTATTCGGAAGAGTATCGGTGAGTAAGTGAGAATGATTGGAAAATCTCTTTGAAACCTTCTAATTTAGCCAAACCACTATAATCCAATGACCAGTTGGGTAGTGGTAGTTTTGGAAATGCTGATACCTGATTTTTAGCTCCTACATACGTTTCCATGAAGGCAGCAACTAGGACATCTTGTGAGCGAGTACGATACGCTGTATCAGAAATCGCATTAGGGTTCAAGGCTGTTAGCTGACGCTGATATTTATCTAAATTGTTGATAAACTGATTGAACGTTTCAGAGTTAATGGAATTATCTTTATTGAATGCCGTACCAATAGAAATTACAGTTGTTTGATATGTACCTTTTCTGAAAGGGCTTAGAGATTGATAAGCTCTTGCAAGTGTATCAAAACGGAAAATTTCTTGATAATTATCTGTACGAACCATTTTGGCATCTACGGTAATCTTGAAATCTCTAAAAGGCTCAAGATTTACACCCAGCGTAATATTTTCAGTCTTGTTTTGTGTATAAGGATTATTTTGAATTAAATTGGTATCAGGAGGGATAACCATCCAGTTGTTATTCAAAATATCAAAACGTTGGTTTGGATTTTGATTACCTAAGACAAAACCAACACCAGGAGCTCCCCAACCATCAGCAAGTCCCAAATAACGAGGACTTCCTACAATACCTGGTAGTACAGTTCCTTCTTGACGAGCATAATTGAAAGTAGCTGACCTGACAGTCATGAGTGTACGTAAAACACTTCTTACAAAAGGATTAACCTCTTTGTTAGGGTCTTTTTTCTTTTTATCTTTTTTATTCTTTTTACCTTTTTGAGTGGTATCTTTGAGTTGTACAGGTTTTTCTACTTTTTCGGTTTTCTTATCAGTTTTAGCCTTTTTATCATCAGTTTTTGTTTTCTTAGGTTTTGGCTTAGGCTGATAATCGTTTACTTTCTTGAGAAGTTTACTTTTGTTATAAAATTTCACAAAATCGGCTCTGGTACGCAGACTTTGCTCTCTACTATTTTGGATATTATTTCCTAAAATTTTCTCTAAGCCCAAAGAAGCTGCTCCCCAACGATATGTAGCGTTGTAACTATAATCTGCTGAAATGAAGTTTGTAACAGGGAATTTATCCAAAGGCAGTTTATAAGTAGCATTAAAACGTTGGTTATAGTCTTTCATACGTCCCAATTTGAGCAAATTATCTTGTACAACTTGTTTGCTACCAGGAGCATTCAAATCTCCAAAAGGTTCATCTACAATTGCTTGTGCTGTGGCATTACCTGTTAGATTCAAGTTTTTAGTCAAATTCCATTGTACACTATAATCTCTATTGAAATTATAAATCTTCTCAAAGAAAGGGTCAAAAGTTTGAGCACTCAAATCGCCTGAACGGAGTTGCGTTTTGGTAAAGGTTCTATCCAAATCACCTTTGACAGCAATATTATTGGGCAATAAATTGAAATTAAAATCCTTTATAGCCTTGAGCCAAGGAGATTGAAGTACTTTACCTTTACTTTTCTTAAAAGGCTCTATATAAGTTACTTCTCGTGTATAATTATAACCCAAAGATGTTTTCCAGTTTTGTTGTAAATATTGGGCTACATAAGGGCTGGAACGTTCAAGATCGGAGTATGCCCAAGTAGCAGCAAAATTAGAAATATCCCAAAGTTGTGCCTTTTTCTCTTTACTGATTTTATTTTTCTTGACATTCGAGAAATTGATGCTTCTTCGAGTTTCTCGGTCTTCAATGAGACTTAAAAAATTATTTTTCTCAGACTCATTTCCAAATTTTTCTACAGAACGTTTAACTCTGACATCTGGATCGAAGGGGTCGAATTCGGGGGTGGAGTTTTTACGTTGATAACTTAAAAATACAGGTAAACGCAATCCCCATTTGTTTGGAGTAAATTTATCCAAAGCAAAAGTACCTTGTGTATCAAACTCCCAATCATTTCTCAAGGAACGTTCAGATACTTTTTGGTTTAAGCTACCAAAACCAGCAGTTTTGAGTGAGCCACTGGCTTGTAGTTGGGCAAAATCGGCAAGTGTAATACCCAAACGAGCATTGGCAGCTACACCATTTTGTTTGTCAAAACCTACAGCTCTCAATTCATTAAACCAGACACATGCTGTTTTGGGCTGTCTATCATCTCCTTGTAAATTTGGATTCTTGATACCAAGCATCATGGTGAGTACTGCACTCAAATCGGGATTACCAACCACAGTTACTCTGTATTGACCAACTTGTCTGGTATAAGGTAAAAATATAGTTCTGATACCTAAGTTGTTACGTTCTGTTTTTGTTTGTACCAAATCTTCAAGGGCTATATCTAAGTTATTTTGTGCTTTCCAGATTACTTCAGGTAAAGAACCTGCAGGAGTAGATTGTACTTCTGAGAGACGTGTGAAAGTTAAAGGAACTTCAATTTCATAATAGTTTTCAGTGAAATCTGTACCTACACGAATAAAAGCACTAAGTTGTCCATCTTGAATATTTATATCAGACGATTGAGCGTGTATGGGCATTGAAAGACGCTTATAATACAACATATTTAAGTTTGTATTCTTGAATACAGCTCTTGCGTCTCTATCCTGAAGATTATTAACACACAATTGTAAAGATTGCTCATTAAATTGTCTGTTATTGATTGTGGTAATATCTGTATCTCTTTGAAAACCAGGAGGAATAGTGTAAGGGATAACACCTGTAGCTATTTGTCCGTTTTCTTCTAAATTTACTACTGAAACTACAAAAGAAGGATCATAAGGTTCAGTGGGCAATTGCAATGCTTTATCTTTCAAATCGCCTAAGAATCTACGCCACTGATTAGCTACCATTTGGAATTGAGCCATACGCATTACGATAGGCTGGTCAAAGTCAGTCATATATAAACGCATATACCTGATAGACTTAAAACCGTTGATATTACCTATTTTATCATTAAACTCACGAACGGGGATACGAAACTGATACCATGTAACCACGTCTTGTCCATTCTTTGTGATACGGGAGTCATTTACTTCTACTTTACTCACAATGTAATTTCTACCTACTACCAAATCTTGAGGGCGTACAGAAATTTTATATTCATAATATTCTTCTAAATCACTTAAACTATTATCTGTGTTTAAGTCCTCATTATCAGGGAAGTTTGTGCCCGATTGTACAAATGCTCCATTGGCATTTTCAGGAGAGTTTCCTTCTGTATTGTTGTAGAATTTGTAGCGTTCAATAACTTTAGCATCTTTATTGTCAAGATCTCCTCCCAAATAAAATTTAAAATTATCCCCTGAAGGGTCTTGTTCAATTTCTGCTCTTACATTAGCTGGAAGTGTATTGAGATAATCTTGATAAAAATTTGTTTCTTCATTGGTTGGCAATCCATCTAAACCCACATCTTGTAAAGCTCTTGAACCACTGATATTGCTAAAGGCATTATTCACAAACTGATTATTGGGTACAAAACCCCATATTGTTTGGTCTTTGTCTCCACTTGCTTGTTCTGGTAAGCCATTTTCAAAGAAATGACGAGTATCTTTCATCACATCTTCAGAAATATTGCCTAAATTGAGGTATAAGTCCCCTCCAGTAGTATTATTTGTACCATTAGCACCATTGGTTACTACTCTGCCTCGTTCGCCTTGTATAAAGGGGTCTAAAAGCCAAAATTCTACATACTCAATATTAGCATTATCAAAATCTACTTCATTGGTGATAGCTCTTGTAATAGAAGCAAAATTTTGACGGGGATTTGGTAATTTACCCGCAGGTGTTAGGGTAGGAGTATAGTTGAATGTTCCTCTTTCATCAGGGAAATAAGCAATGTCAAATGTATTTTCGTTTACTGCTACGTTTTCAAATTGACGATTGGGGAAAAGTTCTTGAGGAATAACAGCTCTTACATAGTGGTTCTCCAAATCGGCTGCTGTGATGTTGGAAGGTCGTTGTGTTTGGTTGTAAAATACGGAGTTATCAATATTATACCAAGCCATTCTTGCTCTTCGGAAGGCATAAGCTCTAGGTTCTGAAAGTACACCTTGCTGGGTAAGTATTCGTTGTGGTGTTGAACCCAATTTCCAACGTAAATTGCCACTTCTACCCAAATCGAAAGGTGTTCTAGCACCCTCAAAATCATCAATATACGAAACTGCACCACTCAAACGAGCTGCATTAGGGCGTAATTGAGCTACTTCAGCTGCAAATTGAATACTTGATTTTTCTTTGGTTTGGATAAGAGGTATAGCATCTACCATTCTGGTTAGGAATCGAGAATCTTTTTTTACCTGAACATCAAAACCTAACATAGCATTATTAAGAGCTTCTTGTCCTATTGCAACACGTGTAAGAACTGGACGTTCACGAAGATTGACTAATGTAGCTCCTAATTTGAAATCTTTATCTACTTGATACTCAAGTCTTGTCCCTAAATAAGAACGAGTTTGGAGATTGAATAAATCTGCTTTCTCAAAACTAATCGTAATTTCTTTGCCCGAATTTAAAATGGCATCATTGGTGATGGTTACTTGTCCTGTAGAGTAATTTACTTGATAGTCAGTTCCTTCTGTAAGAGGCACACCACCAGCTTTTACAATTACAGAGCCTTGAGCTACATTGATACCTGGGAGTGAAATAGAATTTCCTGTTGATGTTCCTTCGTATTGCCCTTTGATGAAAAACTTGTTTTTGCTAGCAAAATTATTTTGAGCATCATTTCGAGTACCTGTATAAAGCTCTTGAAAAACATATTTATTGATAAGAGCTAATTCAGTATTGGCATTAAATTCTTTCCGAAGATTACTTCCAAAAGGCTCAAGAACAGGAAAAATAATTCTACTTTGTGCTGTCTGAACAGTAATACCTTCCACAAAATCGAAATTACCATCTCCAATAGCTCTCCCAAATCTGTCTTGTACAATATTTCCCTGAGCATCAATTGTTCTATCTCCTCTTGGATTGAGTTGGTCTAAGCCAAAAATTTTAATCAGTTGAACATCTTTTGTATTACCACCTTCTTGAAGAGCTGGATTATCCAAACCAGTTAAATCATCTCTGTAAATAATGCGAAGTTGAAAACCTTGTTGCTTGAGTTGTCCTGAACCCAAAGAGTACACATTCTTCATCATCAAATTCCAAGAGGGAATATCTGTACGGATGGTAGAAGGGCGTAACATTTTCAGATAAATTACATCTTCTTGTGGGCGATTCACATAGTCTTCTGAAAGTTCACCCACTTTATATTGCTGTCCGTTGTAAGTATATTCGTAAGCTACTCCCAAAATCTCATCATTACGCAAAGGGGTATTCAATGAAATATAACCAAGCTGTTGATGAAATGTAAATTCGTTAGCCTCTAATCTTCTGGATGCTCTTAAAACCTCAAAATCAGTACCTTTACGTAAGCCTTGAGCCTCTAAAACATCACTACTTGTCTGCGGATTCCGAACAGTGTTATTTTGATTAACATTGTTAAATAAATTATTAGCCTGATTGGCAGCAGGGAATCGAGCGTTTGCATTAGCTCCTACAAAGGGATTTGTGTTTCTAAAACTTTGGGCTTCACCCAAGTCCAAAAATGAAACGACATTTCGTAAATTCTGAGTATTATTAGTTCGGTTGGTTATATAAACCTCAACACGTGTAACGACTACACCCGAATTGATGATGGGCATCGTGGCAAGAGCAGGCTCATAAGTATTTCTATGAAATTGAGATAAAAAGAAGTGTCTATTTTCCTCATAATCAGTCATTCGTAGTTCAAAACGGCGTACTTGTGAACCACCTTGCAACTTAATTTCATCAGTAGAAGAACGTTGGTTGGCAATCACTGTCTGAACTTTTAGCTTACCAAATTGCCAATCGGTACGAATACCAAATAAATTTTGACTACCTTGAATCAAGGCTACCCCAGGGCTAAACTGAACATTTCCAAACTTTACATCTTGCAAAGCTTCTTCAGGATAGGATTTATATTGTACTTTAAAAGCATTCTCAAAATCGAAACTGGCTTTGGTATCATAATTGGTGTTGATGGTTAGCTTATCACCAATTTTACCAGCTAAATTGATATTGGCGTGTGGGTCAAAATCAAAAATACCATTACTTTGTCTGTCAGCAGGGATAGCAGGGTTACCTACATTCTGACGTTTATAACCTAAATCTAAATTTACAAAACCGTTAGGTTTGAATTCTACGGCATTTCCTCCAAAAATTCTACCAAATAACTTACTCCCTACAGGAATACGTGGTTTAAGTACAAATTTTGAGTTTTGAGTGGCACTTTCTTCTTTCAAGCCAGCTCCAGTATTTCTCCAAAAAATTTTACCAGCCTCTTTACTTTGGAAAAAATCCATGTCTTGAGGTTCAATAAGAGTGGGAGGTCTAAAATAAAAATCTCCCATTTTTTCTTCTACCACATAACGTCTAGCTGTATCATTTAAATCTACTTTAATATTAGTTTTCAGACTGGATGGTTTTAAATCTAAAGCAGATCTGGTTTGATGTGTACTAAACATATCACCTCTTCTATCTGGAAATTTGAAAGTAGAAAATTTACTTTTTTTGTAAACAGGTGTATCCAAAGGAGTGTAACCACTTGGATAATCGAAGGTTTTAGTAATATGTTTACTTTGGTGAGTTGTAGTATATGCTAAAAATAAAGAAAAGGCTATACTACCTGCTAGCCATGTATGTAAGTTTTGCTTGAACAAAGTTGTAATCCGTTTAAATACTTTAAAAAAGTAGTTTTGATTCTATAAGCTTCTGATTAAGAATTACAAAAATGAGGGAAAATTATACAAGATGCAAAACCTTATAGCAAATTTTATGCTAATTTTTTTTGATGAAAATTTTGAAAGTGATAAACATTGTTACAAATTAACGTCACTCAATTTTATAAGGCAATATTTTATATCAGAAAACAACATTTTCTTGATTTTTTTCAAAGAATCTATTATTATTACATACATATTTATAAAGTATAATACATTGTATGGACAATATGAAAATCAAATGACAAGAAGAACTTTAATTTTCAATCCAATCTTTTTAATAGGTCTATTGATATTGCTTTTAAATGACTTTTATTTAAAACAGACTTATTCAAACGAACTGACAGGGAAACTTTCAGATTTTGTTGGATTAATCGTGTTTCCAGTTTTTATGGCATATTTAATTCCATCGTCTAAAAAATGGATTTGTATAGTAACTGGTATTTTGTTTATCATTTGGAAAACGCCCATCGTAACGCCTTTGATAGATACATTCAATTTGATTCTGCCATTTAAAATACAACGAATCATAGATTACTCAGATTATTGGGCTTTATTGATATTACCTATTTCACACATAATCATACAACTAGATACAGAAAAAGATATAAAACCAAATTTTGCTTTAAGAGTAAGTAAATTGAGTATTGCCATGATTTCTTTATTTGCTATCTGTGCAACATCAAGAATGCCTGTATACAGAACAGATATGCCAGAAGGGACAATTTATATAGGTGAAAGTTATAAAGTAAAAAAATCTAAAGAAGAAACTATCCAAATGATAAAATCTTTAGGCTATAATGTTGATTATTACGAAAATCCAAATGATAGTGTAGCCATAAAGGCAAATCCATTTCATCCACGAAGATATCCATATTATCAAACTGATAATATCACTATTTATGATGATAATAAAAAGCCAATAGACACTATTTTGAATGTCAAATATTCTCTTTATGAATGGAATAAAAATAAAACAATGATTAATGTTATAAATGTTACACTAAAAAATAATAAAAATATCCAAAGTTGGCGAACATTAAAATATCTCAAAAAACAATATAAAGCAATATTAGAAAAAAATATGATTGAGAAAATGAAATAATATTATATTAGTTTATAAAAAACAAGTTATGGGGATTTTAATTAATTTATATCGAGTAAAAAAAGCTGAAAGTTTTGAAGAATTAACAGACTTTCAAAATGAACTTGATAAAGCTAATGCATCTAAGGTGAATTTGCATAAATTGGCAGGAGATATATGTATGATATTTAATAACAATACAGACCTTTATAAGGAAACAAACACCATTCCTTACAAAATGATTTTTGGACACCAAATAGAGAAAACTATTGGAACAAGAGAAATTTATGGTTTTTTGCCAACATTGGAAGTAAAACAAATTGTAGACTGGATACAACAAAACAAAATAGATACAGAAAGTGGTTTTTTCAATGTATATGAAAATACTTTGCAAGAAGTAAAAGAAGAACTTGAATACTGGGACTCACCAGACAAAACGGAATTATATGAAAATTATATAAAACCACTAACAGATTTTTACTTTGTTGCTTTGAAAGAAGAAAATGCAATTATTATAACAGGAGAATAGAGTGTAAGTCAGACATAATATTTTTGATAAAAAACTTTTATTTTTTCTAAGTGAGCTTTCCATTCAGATAGTTTTTCTAAACTGGTTTTATCAAGGTGTGTAATTTCTATAGTTAAAAAAAATCTTTCCGTTTCGTCTATCATTTTTTTGTAGAAAGTTTTTGCATCACAAATTCGTTCTATTTTATCCGATTCATCATAAAATTGTGTACAAACAGAAATGCTATTCCAACTTTGCTGTCTAATATAAAATTCTGCATAATCGCAATAAATACCTGCACTATACACCCAAGTTTCAGGCTTTTCAAAAACAGGATTGAGATGTTGCAAATAAAAACTCCAAGAACTCAAAAGGTTAAACCCCATATAATGAGGCTCTTCATACATCTCTATTTCCTCTCCATCTATTTTGAAATGATAGGCAGGAAATACCTCAATATTGGTTGTATGTTCAATTTGATAATGTTCCATAATTAAATCTTCTCAAGCCAATGATAAATAAAAGCATCCAAACAAGATTCAATAGAATGTATATTTTCATTTTTAATGTCTTGTAAGTAATTTTCATGGAAAACAATTTCAAATTCTATACAAGGAAAAATTTTATCTATTTGTGGAGGTGATAAAAATGTTTCTAAAACTTCTAAATTTTGTAAAATATTCATACAACCACAATAACGAGGTATTTCTGCATCTTCAGGAAAATCATTTTCATCGGGCAGATAAAAATCGTGTTTGGTTTTTTGAATGATATTCTCCCAAAAAATATCTTCCTCTTGTGGTGAAAGTTCAATATTTGAAACAGTATCAGCATACAAACACTCTTCTTGAATATGTGTAATTGTAGCAGATTTTACATATTTCATCACCGTTTCAAGATTGATAAAATAATTGGATAAAAGTGTTCCTGCGTATGTACGTTTACTTTCATCAAGACCTAAATCTTTTTGGAGCATTTTCTGTAAATCTGTATTTAGCTTGTTTTCTTCCAATAATTCCAACAAAAAAGCTAGAGCAGTAGGTGGAATATCATCTAGATTGTCTTTCAATTCAATGCCAATTTCGTGGTGCTGACTTTGTAAACGCATCAAAATAGTACAACTTTTATCACTTTTTTTAAAGAAAGACAAGGAAGTAAGGGGAGAACTCATAGTTTAATTATTTTATCTATATCATCAGTAAAGGCTGTTTTTTACCTTGATGGTATTCCAATTTAGTTACTCCATTTCAAAATTACAATATTATAACCATTCATTGGCAAAAGTATCTAAAGTAGAAGCATTCTGCATGCCTTTTTCAAAACCTATGAGGTATTTTTTATCTTTGAAAAATACCTTGGCAGTAAAAAAATTACGAGGGACATTCTCCAAAAAATCGTCCCAATCAAATGTAAGACCAAATATTTCGTTAGATTTTAGGTCTTCTTCATACATAGCTTTGATAATAGGGTTTTGAGTGTTCTCGAACATATCTTTTGTCCAAACAGTATCAAAATGCCATTCTAAAATGTCTACTTTTTCAATGATTTTTTTCGCTTCTTCTTCATCATAAAAATTACTTGAATATTTATGCTTTTCGCTATTTTCTCCCTCAAAATAAGCAATCTCAAAGTGTTTTTCTTCTTGATTTTCATGGCGAAAATACAATGCAAAATCTACCAAAAATGCATATAAGGTAGCATTTCTAAGGGTTTCATTGGTTTGCAAATCTGGGTTTAAATTTGCTTCTATATGATTGTAGTGTTGTATAAATACTTCACAGTAGGTGTCGGTTACTTCTAAAATCTTTGTTTGAGATAAATCTGACATACGTTATTTCTGGTTTTTATTTCTAAGTTTTCTCCAACCCCAAAAACCAACTTTTGGTTGTGTATAACTGCCTTTCTTATGGCATAAGGCTAAAAACTCTTTATTGTTGGATTTTCGTTTTCCTTGCTTTTTTTCGTGTCTTCTATTTTGAATTTCAAAATTCATTTTTTCTAAAAAAATATCTCTTTCTGTTTTTAGATATATTGCACACTTTTCTATGGTTTTAGCGTTAGGAAATTTATTTGTGTCTTTTCTTTCAAAAAAGAACATTGTCTCCAAAATCTCAAAAATGCTGTTAAATGTTTCGCCTTTGGTATGTGCAAATGCTTCTACACAACGATGCAAGTCAATCCAAGCATGTGAGGCGTCATTGTATTTTGTACGCCTCAAAACTGATTTATAACTACAATTAAATTTACTCATAGTTCTAATGTTATCCAATCGTCATTGTCTTCGTCATAAGTATTCCAATCTATTTCTACACCTTTTTGATGCAATTTTTTTAAGATGTTCATTTCTGAATCGGAGAGTGGTTGTGCAAACCCTGATATTCTTTTTAGTTTAGGAAATTGCTCAAAAATGCTATAGTTAAAATCAGAAAATAAAGTACCAAAACTCAACACTCGCAGATTTTCAAGAGAACGTATATTTTCTAAATCGTCTTGTTTTTGAGGTAAAAAATGAAGGTATTGGAGTTTTTTAAGGCTTTGCAATGCTGAAAAGTCTTTGATACTGTCATTGCCGAAAAGACTTAAATATTCTAAAGAAGTTATATTTTTCAAAAAAGAAATGTCTGTAAAATAAGTATTCTCTAAGTTCAAAATTTTTAACCCTTTCAGCATTGAAATGCAAGAAATATCTCTAATGTTTTCATGAGAAGCATTGAGGTATTTGAATTGACTTATCAGCCTTAAATCTTGTAAAGAAATTTCTTTTTGAACCTCATGTATCAACTTTGGCATAATAGGCAAAGCAAAATTTTCAACTATATCAGCAGGCAAATCGTATTTTTGTGCAACTAAATTTTGAATAAAAATGTGTTTCCAAATATCATCTAAACTATTCCACCACCTTTGTAAGACTTCATCAGTAGGAGGGGAAACTTCTGTACTATAATTCAAACAATAAACAATGCTTTCTTTTTGTTGTTGATAATTTTCTACATAATTCAAAAAATTATAAGCAGCAGATTCCCATTTGCAACCTTCTACAATATGATTTAACAAAAAAGTACTTTCAGGATTTACAGTTATTTGTAACTGATAACTGGGTGTTTCTACGCTTTCGGGACTTTCTGCATATTCTTGTTCTGTGAGGTGATAAGGCTGTTTTTGATACTTGAGCCATGTTTCAAATCTATCTATCCAATGCGGAAAATCATCAACACTCAACACTTCTACAAGCTTAATGTGTGTGTCTGCTTGCTTGCAAAAAGCTATGTACTCAGGTTCATGATGTGGATTATCAAAACGCATCAAAGTCAAAAGATTTTCTAAAAGTGGTTTATATGCTTCTAAAACAAGCTTTTTATGCGTTTCTTTGTCTAAAGGACTATAAGCAATGCTATGAAGATAGTCTAATTTTACAAATTCGTACAATTCTACCAAAATTTGCAAAGCAAAATTATAAGAATCATTGATTTGACGTTCGTCAGCATGAATCATACAAACTTCAATGACTATTACATTATCTTTTTTCGATAAAACACGAAAAGAATTGAGAGCCGACATGTTTTTTGTTTATTAAATTTCGCAATTACATAAATTTTTTATCGAAGTTATCCAGAATTTCAAGTGCTAATTTTTTGTCTTTAATACTGGTTTCTGCTGGAATATCACACCAAAGTATAGTTACTTCATCTAAAAATACTATCAAAGTTTCAAGACTTTTAGCCACAGGAAAAATATAAATCTTGTCCCAGTGGTCTACAGCATAAATTTCAGTTGCATTTGATTTTTTAGCCAAAGTGGTCATTCCATTTACTTCACCAATTATTTCAAAAGATTGTTGTCCAAAAAAGGATTTTACCTCCTCATAGTTGTATAAATAGGTGTTTAAATCCCAAGTTTCAGGATTATTATCAAGAACTACTTTGGAAATAAGCCCAAATGGCCATTGTTGTTTATGTAGTATGTTTTTCTAAATAATTAAAAATTACCCCAGCATATAGCTATCCCAATCCGAAGTACCACTTTCAAAATCTTTTAAATCAATGTTTGGGGCAACTTTTACCACAAAATTTGTTTTAACAGTGTTGGGTGTTTCAAAAATAACTTCTATGATGTCATCTTGTGTAATTTTGGCAATAGGCAAATGCTCAATATCTTTGTGATAACAGCCTTCTTTTATCATTTCTACTCCAAACCATTTGCCTGCGGTATAAACGTTTTTTTCGTAAATACTCTTAAAAACACCTTTAATAGTGTTATTTTCGATGCTTGTGAGTTGGATTTCTCCTAATTGTGTTGCCATATTTGTAAAAGTTTATTTTTTAGGTCTTTTAAATAATTCAGGTTTAAAATCTTCAAATAAAGCAGGCATCCAAGCGTGGAAGGCTTCAAATACAGTGTCTTGTAGGGTTTCTATTTCAGGAAGTATAGCTTCTTGCCAACAAAAGAAGCCTTTTGAAGCCAAATACAATTCAAAAAAATGTTCAAAATCAAGCTTGATTTCTCTCACATCTTCCCCTTGATTATCAATATAATATAAACCTGATTTTTTGTCTGTACCCAAAAACCAAGTACCTTGCATTTCTTCTTCATAATCTATATAAAACTGAAAAGCCATTTTTAATTCAGTTTCCTCATCCTCCCAACAAACTTCGTCTTTTGTGTCAATAAGCACATTTTGCAAAGCTAAAAACTCTGTATAACACTCAGGTAAATTCCAATTTTCTTGTTCGCCATCAATTTCTACAAGCTTCTCTTTTTTGGGTTTCCATACTAATTTAAAGCCATTCATTTGTTTGTAAAGATCAATAAAACTCTGGGGAAAATTGGTTTGATGCTTTTTTTGATAGTCTTTTAGTAGATTTTGCAAGATTTGTTCATCAATACCTTCATTGATTTTTACTTCCAATATTTCCACATTAGGATTGCTTTTGAGTTGTGCAATCATTTCTTGGAGTTTTTGTTTGTAATTCATAAATATGGATGTCAAAATTTCATTAGTTCCCCTAAAATTTCTTTTAAAAGCTATCTTTAATTTATCTTTATCAATACTAATGTTGTAAAATAATTGAAAAACAAGCTAAACATTTTTATTGTATGTAAAAAATAAAAACAAAAAAGGAATACACTATTGTGTATTCCTTTTGAGGTATCTAAATAAATTTCAATTGTTTAGTCACCTACGGCTACTGTAAACTGACCTACATTGGTGATAGTTACTGTAACTGTTCTGTCGCAAGCACCTGTACCAAAATCTACAGATTTAGAAGCATTTTCACCTACTACAGTGTATGACCCTTGTACTGGGATGCGTCCGCTTGTTGCAAAACACTCTGCTTTTATGATAAGAGCATTTGTGATTTCTGCTGAGAAAGATTTACCTTTACGGTTTACACCTGATGCATTACCTGTGATACTCCAAACATCATTGGTAAAATTCAAATCTCCTGAACCACTCAACCACTCACGAGTTCTGTTGGTTGTCCAAGTAAAAGTACTACCATCGGCATAAGTTAATTTACCATCAGCTACTACAACTGTGTGTTTAGGATTACCACCTTGTTGAGTAACATTGGTTACAGTTTTTCTACCTTCTACTTTTACGTTATTTACATAGTAATCTTGTGGAGTTGTTACAATTACACTACCTGCTGTCATATATCTACCTGTAGCTACAATAACGATTTTACCTTTACGAGTTCTACCATCTGTACAAGTAGTACCAGTTCCAAAATCGATAGTAATAGTCTTGGTTGATGGGCTAAAAGTATAGGTTCCACAACCTCTGAAAGTAGAAGTTCTTTCTGTAGAGGCATCACGCAAGCCTGCGTTTGCTTCTTGGCTAATCATAGCTTCAGTAGTGATGTTATCTAAATCGTTGAACTGAGCGTCAGCAGTAGCATTATCTACAGCACTTTGGTCGAAAATAGCTTCTTTTTGTTTATCACAACTCGTGAGAGCTATTGAACCGACTAAAAGGGCTGAAGCGAAAGTTAAGACAAGTTTTTTCATGGTTTTAAAAATTTAGTTTTACTTCTTTAAGCTTAGAACACTTTATGCAAAAAAGGTTTAAAAGTATTTTTAATTTTTTTCAAAATCTTTTATTATGTCATTTTCTGCATTTTAAAACTTAGAGGCAAAAATGATACAAAGGTTTAAAGCTCCATGAAATATTTTTTTTAATATTTTGTGTTTTTTATTTATTATTTTGATTATCAGATTTTTGGTATAATCTTTCGCCTGCATTAATCTCGAAATCTAATCGATTCTCTTTGGGAGGAATGGGACAGGTGTAGTCGTCATTATACACACAGTATGGATTGGTGGCATAATTAAAATCTAAAATAACCTCATCAGTTTTTGGAAAAGCCACATTATTGATGTAGCGACCACCTCTATATGTTGTTTTCTTATTGGAGGCATCTAAAAATGGTAGAAATAAAAACTTATCACCAGGTTTATGAAGCAGGAGTATTTTATATTCCTTGCCCTGATACTTGAAAGTAGCATACCCAAATTTTGCATATTTTTCAGCATCACCTTTGGTCATTTGAATAGGGAAAGGCTCTGCCCCTTTGATAAGGCTTAATTTGGCTTTAATCTTAAAATCAGGATTGATGGCAAAATACTGAAGTCCCACAAAGCTATCTTTTTTGGTAATGGGCGATTCGGCACTGTTTTTAAAATATCGGTCTCTGTTCAAACGGTCGTTTTCTACTTTTTCTTTGTAGGCTTGGGTGTCATTTTCATTACCCAAAACCAAGAAAATAACTAAGGCCAGTGCTACTAACCCAGCTCCAAATAATAAATATTTCTGTTTCATATTATTCTTTTTGACTTTTTTCTTTGTATTTCATGAATAAATAAGGGAAAATAAGCATCATCACACCAATTGCCATAAATGTAATGATCTTTTGTTGTAACGTAGAGTTTTGCATATCTATAAAATAGAGCTTTGCTAGAGCTATCAAAAACAAACCAATAGATATTTTTAAAGAAAATTTATGGATTTTAGAAGTGCTGTGAAACAACAAAATACATGCATGAACTGTAATCAAAATGGTCATCCAGACACTATGAGTATTGTTTGAAAGTAGCTCTACAACAGAAGTGTATATTCCTAAAGTCAGAATATGTAACAAGAGTAAATCAAAATTCCAAACAATACCTTCTTTTTTCATGGGATAGCGTTTGGTATAGACAAGAATATAGAAAATAGCTGTCATGAGCATTAAAACTCCAAGTTCTGTATAGCCTAAATTATATCGGATACGCAATGCTGTTACTACATACATGAAGAAAATAATTCCTAAACCCAAAAGAGTAGAAATTCGGTAGGCAAATTTGTAGCTAAATTGTATGGGAGCTATTTTTTCTCTAAAAATCACCAGAATACTCAAGAAAATAGTAAATACAAAAACACCCATTAATTCATTAAAATTCAGGTGGAAATATGTTGCTAATCCTAATAAAAATGCAAAATGATAAACGGTATAGGCGTGGAAATAACGATACTCTGACAAAAGATTTACACGATCATTTTTATCTCCTTTGTAAGCGTACAACCCTTTGCTATATACCAAAATAGCTCCAAATATCAGCAAACTAACTACCACAGACCACGAAAATAAAGGTGTGGTATATTCAAAAAATGCAATGGTATTGATGAGAGTAAGCAAATGAAATTCTATTTTCACAGCCATTCGCTTTGTGATTTTGGCTACTACAAAGGCTATAAGTACAGATACTGACAAAGCTATCAGAATGTAGTCAGGATAGAAACGAAATACAGAAGGCAAAATCAGAATGGGCAAACACAAAAAGAATATCTCTCTAAAAAGTTTAGATATTTTGAGTGGCATATCTGTGAACTCTTGCTCCTCAGTGTTTTGAAAGAAAGTATAAGTTTCTACTCGTTGTATTTTGGGTAAAACTTTTTGATACATAAACTGGAAAAACCACAAGCTCAAAAATAATTCGCCTGCTGCTACTTGAGCCAATCGGGTTTGAAAACGAAATATAAATGAATTGGTTTGGAGAGTAGATAAATAGTAACCATACGCCAAGAAACCCAAACATAAAAATGTAATACCTTCACTTACAGGTAAACGATATTTATATGCCCACATCATGCAGACATACACAAATAAAATCATCAGATTGTAAGAAAGAATAGGCAAATAGAAGTTTAAGGGTGTCCAGATTATCACTAAAACCCAAACAGTTAGAGCCTCCATCACTAGATAAGCTATAAACTTCTCATAATCAGATGAAATACTTTTGAATTTATCCAATAATATTTTACATACAATGAGAATAACACCCAAACCTAACAGATTTTTATAAGCATCTGTCCAAAGAACTAATTGCCAGTTGGGTAGCATATCAGGGACTAAGAATAATATTTTAACAATACCTAATACTAATACCAAATAACCTTCTTTTCGGACATTTTCGAGGGTAAATACAAAACCACAAAATACCAAAGCAAGTCCTTCCAAACTCCAAAATACACCTGATAGATTTTCTTCAAACAATTGAGGAATGGCAAAAGCTATAAATGTGCCTATGAGGGTAAACCACAATACTTTAATTTTCTCGTTGAATGTTTGGGATAAAACAAAATAACTTACTACAAAAATCAGGGCATTGGAGAGATAAATATAACCCAATGTTCTTTGGAGATTTTCAAGATTATAAGTATAAAACAAATTGACAATGAGCATGGTAGTGTTGGCTACCAAAGTAAAAATATCACTTGATTCGAGTTTTTCTTTGATATGAAACTGAAAGCCACTTGCTGATAGTTTTTGTTTGTAAAGTGTAAAGAAATAAAATAAATAAGCAAATGCCATGATAGCAAGGGTGAGACTGAGGCGAGGAATATTTTCAAAATAGGCTTTGTTGTAAATTACTATTCCCAAAATAATAGTACATACCCCAAAAGTTACTGTACCAGCTTTTTGCCAATTGATTTTGAGAGCAATCAGTACTGTAATAGCACTTAAAAGCCATAAATACACAAAATAATATCCTGAAATAATATTTGTTCCTAAATAAAACGGAGCAAATGCACCACCAAATAAGCTGACAATCAGTACGATTCGGGTATCATAACGCAAAGCCAAATAGAAAGCCAACACACTATTAAGCAAAATCAGCACCAAAACGAGCAGGGGGTAATTGGCAAAAACAGTAAAAAACAGCGAATACGAAAGAAAATAAATGAGCAGAAAATTTAAAGAAATACTTAAGCCCAGCAAAGCAGAACCAAAATCATGATATTTCTTTTCTTTTCTATGAAAATAAGCCCCCAAAACAATAAGCAATATATTGAAGGCAACCGTTCCTGAAATTTTAATTAGTTCAAAAGTATCATCACTTACAAATTGCATCAGATAACCAAAACCGAAAAGCAAGGCAATAATACCTCCAATAGTCATAAAAAAGACAGGCAAACGGTCTTGTTTCTGATAAAATTTGTATAAATCAATGAAATAGGTAAGCAAAGGTGTAAAAGGAGCGAAGAATGTTCCGAGCATCAGGGTTTTCATAAAAAACTTTTCAATCTCCTTCCAAACTAAATCCTCATCTGTTTTTTTAACAGACTCTTCTTCATTGAAAATAACCTTACGTTTGGGTTCTTCTTTGGGCGTTTCCTCCTTTTTGGGTATCTCTTTTTTTACTTCTTGAGCAATAGGTTCTTTTTTTACAACAGGGATAACTTTTTCCTCTTTCTTTTTTTCGAATTTCTCTTCTACAAATGGAGTGGTTTCTAAAGCATTTTTTTGCTTGAGAAATGCCAATTTGCGTTCTGCTTCATCCAGTCTTGTGTAGAGTTGCTCATATTGAAAACTTACTTGTTTTTTCAGGCTATCTAACTCATTTTTAATTTGTTTTAAGCCAATCTGAGATTCTGCAAAAGCCAAACTCTGATAGCATTTTTCACACTTTGAGGCATTTATATCATTGTGATGCTGGCAATAAGGACAAGCAAGTGTTGGCATCTTAGTGGATTTAAAATCTAAATATTCTGTTTATTAGCGAATTACATTTCCTAAAACCTCCGCAATTTCTTTTTCTGTATTTTTAAGAATCACATGAATTTGCAATGCTTTTTCAATATCCTCTTCGTTATCAGAACGTTGTAAAATTTTTTTGTTGTCCTCCATCATTTTTTGTACTACTCGCCACTTGAGTCGCATAATGTGAGTATATGCCACATGATTGAGGCGTTCGTCTTTTTTTCGAGTAACCACATCTTCCTCTTCCCAACGGCTACTAATTTCGTATTTTTCTGAAATTAAGTCAATAACCGTACTTTTAATGATATTATCTTCTAATCTTAAGAAATAACTGCTGTCTATCAAGTTTCCTTGTGAAAGATTTTCTTTGAAAATACCTAAAATTTCTTGAAAAATAGGAGTCTCAAAGCTAATTTCCTGAATTTCGTTCAGCAAATAATGTCCAAAAACTTTGTCTTCTGCAATGGGATAATTGGCATAACTCAAAAGCAAACGAATATTTTCTTGTTCTTGGTAATAAAGAGCATTGTATTCTACAGCTTTTTTGTCAAGTAGTGCATCCTTGCTTTCTGTAAAAAGCTCATCTACAACAGCTTTGTCATTTGTTTTCTTTTGGTCTTTGAGTAATAGTTTGTTACCTTCGCTGATAAGCAGACTTTCTTCAATGCCAAAAAGCAAACTGCACTCTTTATAAAAAATATTTCTCTGAATAACATCAGGAATCTTGATAATACTCGTAACAACCTCTCTGATGGCTTCTCCACGTTTGAAAGGGTCATTTTGAGTATCTTTGAGTAAAAAATTTGTTTTAAATTTGATGAAATCTTGTGCATTTTCTTTGATGTACTCCAGCATGGCATTTGTACCATTTTTCTGAACATAGCTATCTGGGTCTTCGTTTTCAGGTAACCAAACAATATTTACAGAAAGCCCTTCTTCCAAAATAATATCCAAACCACGTAAAGCTGCATTTAAACCAGCTTTATCACCATCATAAAGCATGGTTATTTTGTTTGTAAAACGGCGAATGAGGCGTACCTGCTCATGGGTAAGCGAAGTACCTGATGATGCCACAACATTCTCAATACCAGCTTGATGTAACGAAACAACATCAGCGTAACCTTCTACCAATAAACATTCTTCTGCTTGTAGAATTGCTTTCTTAGACTGAAAAAGCCCATACAAAATTCTGCTTTTGTTGTAAATGGGTGTTTCAGGAGAATTGATGTATTTGGCAATGGATTTATCTTTTTTGAGTGTCCTGCCTCCAAAGGCAATCACACGCCCCGAAACATTATGAATCGGAAAAATGACACGCTCTCTGAAACGGTCATAGTATTCTTGTTTTCCTTCTTTTTGAATAACCAAACCAGCCTTTTCTAAAATTTCAGCCTGATAACCTTTTCGAGTGGCATTTCTAAGAAAAGCGTCCCATTCTGCCGAACTATACCCCAAATCAAATTTTTGAATGGTTTTTTCATTAAAACCACGTTCTTTGAAATAGCTCAATCCAATGGCTTTGCCATCATCTGTATATAAAAGTTGTTCGTGAAAAAACGTTTTGGCATAATTTAAGGCAATGAGCAAACTATCTTTTTCATTTTGCTCTTGCATTTCGGTGTCTGTAGGCTTCTGATAAGCTTCTTCGGGGAGAGCAATTTTATATTTTTCAGCAAGTTGCTTGAGGGCTTCGCCATAACTGACACCCTCAATTTCCATGATGAAATTCACAGAATCGCCACCTTTGCCACAACCAAAACATTTATAAATGCCTTTGGCTGGTGATACATAAAAGGAGGGAGTTCGTTCGTTATGAAAAGGGCAACAAGCCTTCAAATCTTTTCCAGATTTTTGTAAATGAACATATTCCCGAATTACCTCAACTACATCAATGGTTTGATAAATTTTCTCGACAATATCTGGAGGAATACGCATAAAAAATGAATGGTAAATTGTAAACGATTAAATGCTAAATGTTAATTTTATTTTAGAAGATATGTAAAATGAACTACTTCATTAGATATTGCACCTGTAGAACGATAAAAATCCAAAGCATGGCTATCTTCTATATCTACCTGTACAAAAATTTCATGAATGTTTTCAGTTTTACAAAAAGTTTGTAAGTGTGTAATCAATTGTTTACCAATGCTTTGTCTTTGGTATTCTGGTTTTACTGCTAAATCATAAATATATATCAAAGGCGAATTACCAAAATAATGATAGAGAGTGTAAGCTGTAAGTCCTCCAATTACTTTCTTATCTAAAATTGCTACAAATACATGGAAAGCATCATTTTGAATCATTTTATTGAGTAAATCGTAAGATGTTGGTTTTGAATCTTGTATTTCAAAAGTTTCTTTAAAAACAAGTACCAATTCTATGAATTTATCTAGTTCATCAATAGTCAATTTTTTTATTTCTACAGACATTCTATAAAAATTAACATTCGTAAGTTTTGCATTACTTTCTACAAATATCATTATTTTTGCTCAAAAAATCAGGTAAAAACTAAAATTTATCATTCACACATCATTTTACACTCATTTTATGCTTTTTTTGATTGGAGTGGCACTCTCAGCCAGTTTGTTCTTGATATTTAGAGCGTTTAACAAATTAGGAATCAATACTTTTCAGGCAATTGTAACCAACTATTGGACATGCGTTATTACAGCTCTTTTGTATGTATGGGATTTTGAAGCAGTTGCAAATATTTCTTGGGAAAATTTATGGGTAAAAGTACCTTTAGGTTTAGGATTTATTTTTATCAGTACATTTTATCTGATGGGTTTTGTAGCTCAAAACATCAGTATTTCAGCTTCTTCGGTAGCTGCTAAAATATCGCTGATTATCCCTGTGTTGTTCAATTTGTTCTTTTTCAATACTGATAAGTCATTTGACTGGCTTAATTATTTGGGCTTGGGTTGTGTTTTTGTGGCTATTTTCCTGACATCGAGCAAAGTAGAATCTGAAGAGCCTCAAGCTAAAACCCAAAAATCATGGGGTAATATTGTACTTATTTCACTCATATTTTTGATGAGTGGGGCAATAGACACGAGTATCAATTGGGTGAGTAAAGAATCTGCGAAGGATGCTACTTCTCAGGCTTTGTTTTCCATGCTTATTTTTGGAGTGGCTGGAATAGTGGGTATTATCATTTTATTGAAAAAGATAATTTTAGATAAAGAAAAAGTTGAGATGAAAAGTATTTTGGGAGGTATTGTATTGGGTGTAGTCAATTACTTTTCAGTTATTTTTATGATACGCTCATTGCAGGTAGAATTTGCTAATAATGGAGCATTTTTCTTTCCTGTATTCAATATTGCTATCATTTTATGTTCTACGGCTTTTGCCATTTTACTTTTTAAAGAACG
The DNA here is from genome assembly GCA_001281695.1 of bacterium 336/3. Lineage (NCBI taxonomy): Bacteria > Pseudomonadati > bacterium 336/3. Next base: position 1,970,969 of record LJIE01000001.1, read on the forward strand.
CCTCAATACACTTAATAAAATAGGGATTGGCGTAGCTGTTATAGCTATTTTACTGATTTCATATCAGAGTATCTTGGGTTAAGTAGTATTTAGATTTTAGATAAAGAAAAAGGCTTGAATATATCAAGCCTTTTTCTTTATGATTAATCGTAAACTCTTTGAAGTTGTACACCTGTCGCAGGGTTGATAACAAGAGGTACTTTTTCGATGGTAACCAAACTCGTATCCAAACCAAACCATTTTTCGGGAGAGGCTGTAAAGTTCTTAACACTAATATCTGTATTTAAGATAAATTGTTCCATAAATGGCAAATCATTATCAGATGAAAGTACTTCTTCCAAAATAACGAAACGGAAGTCTCCAATCACGTTTCTACCTTTAAGAGAATGATAACGGCTTCTTACGTCAATCTCTCCATTGCGTACCATTTCCTGAATGACGAGCCTCAAAAACAGGCTGATACGTTGTTCAACTCTGAATCCAAGTCTAAATTCTACTTTTACAACATCATCTTCAGCAATGACTTTGGTTTTATACTCCATCGTGTAGGGTTCATCTGTAACTTCAATGTGTACAAACCAGTACAAATCAGCACGTTTAGGCTGTTTTTGCAAAATAGAATAAATAATTTTTTGTTCCACCTTGTCTTCACTTCGCATGGTACTCAAAAATACTAAATGTGTAGCATATTTGGGAATGGTCGTATCTTTACTGAGAGCCATGAGTTGCTCTAAATAATCACTGATTTTTACATAATCGGTGAGTCTTCGTTTAATATCTACAGCCTTGTGGCGTATCCACATCACAAATACAATTACAAAAGCAATGAGTATTGAAATAAAACCTCCATTTGCAAATTTTACAGCATTGGCAACAAAGAATGCAATTTCAATTACCAAATATACAACAAGTATCAAACCTACTATAATAGGATTAACTTTGAACATTTTAAGGTAATAAGCCAATAAAATGGTCGTCATGAGCATGGTAGTAGTAATGGCAAGCCCATAAGCTGCTTCCATTTTCGAGGATTCTTGGAAATACCAAACCACCCCAATACAACCAAACATTAATAAACTATTAACACTAGGAATATACAATTGCCCTTTGAATTTGGAGGGATAATTGATTTTTACTTTAGGATACAAATTGAGTCTAATAGCCTCACTGACAAGTGTAAAAGAACCTGAAATAAGGGCTTGGCTGGCAATAATGGCTGCTAATGTTGCAATAATAATACCTATAAGGGTAAACCACTGAGGCATAATATCATAGAATGGATTACCTTCATTTTTTTGTCCTTCTTTGAGCATTAGCATAGCTCCTTGTCCAAAATAATTAAGCAAAAGCATAGCTTTTACAAAAATCCAACTAACACGAATATTGGGTCTTCCACAATGCCCTAAATCTGAATACAAAGCCTCTGCACCTGTCGTACATAAAAAAACAGCTCCTAATATCCAAAAACCATGATGCGTATTGGCTATCATGTTGTAGGCATAATAAGGATTGATGGCAGCAAATATGCTTGGGTTTTCAATGATTTTATTGAAACCTAAAATGCCCAACATACTAAACCAGACAAACATCACAGGTCCAAAACCTTTACCCACAATGGAAGTTCCAAATCTTTGGAAAAAGAAAATAAAGATAATGATAATCGTTGCTATCCAAACAATATTATTTGTAGTAATGGTTGGATAAATACCTCTTAATCCTTCTACAGCCGAAACTACCGAAATAGGAGGGGTAATAATACCATCTGCAAGGAGCATTGCTCCTCCTATCATGGCAACAGCAATAAGCCACTTTGAACGCCTACGAACAAGTGTATATAAAGAAAAAATCCCACCTTCGCCCTTATTATCAGCTCGAAGTGTGAGAATTACATATTTAACAGTTGTTTGAAGTGTAAGTGTCCAAAAAACGGCTGATATACCCCCATATACTAAGTCTTTTGTGATAATCCCGCCACCTTCATTGATAATAGATTTCATTACATAGAGAGGGGATGTTCCAATATCCCCAAAAATTATCCCCAAAGTAACTAGAACACCTGCTCCTGTTAGCTTATGGAGATTATTATGGTCTTGTCCCATAGCAAAATTGTTTTTTGAAAAAAAGTTGTTATTTTCGTGGCAAATTAAAGTGTTTTTTTAGATAAATGTAGTATTTTCTCTAAGAAAAGATAAATAAGAGTCTTTAGTTGTTGATAAACAGCTAATTGCCCGATAAAAAAGCCCAATAATTATGCAACAAAGCATTATTCAGCAAATAACATCTTCACTCAGCGATAGCTGTGCTTGGCTGGTATTGGACAGTCGTGCCAAAATACAGGAACATAATGTTTTAGCTAAAAATATATTAGCAACAGATAAAAAAAACCTCCAAAAAGCGGATTTTCTAACATACATAGAAGGTGTTTTAGAAAATGAATTAAAAGAAATTGTCAATGGGAAAACTTGGACAGGAGACATTAAAATTAAAAAGACTTCAAGAGAATATTATAGTACTTTTTTACCCATTCAAGAAAATAAATCTGATACTCAAATAGTCGTAAGCATTTACCCAAATGTTTCCGAAAAATTTACAAGACGCTCACCTAAGTTTTTTAAATTATTACAAAATACTTCAGATGGTATCCTATTACTTAATGCTGAAACAGGCAATGTGCTGGAAACCAATGAAACAGCCTTGAAATATTTGGGTTATACCCATGAGGAAATTTTAGAAAAATCCTTTAAACAAATTGATGTTGAATTAAATGGACAAACAGGATTAAGTTGGAAAAAGTTTTTGATTGAACTCAAACAAAAAAGCCCTGAGACCTTACAAACACTTTCAAGGTATATCCAAAAAAATGGCTCAATTATTCCTGTGGAGAGTAGCATTTCTTATGAAGAAAATGAAGGAGATGCTTATATTAGTATTCTATTCAAAGATGTAAGTAGCCACGACCGTATTGAAGAAATCTTGGATGCTCAACAGAAAAAGTTTCAATTACTCATTGAAAATTTAGATGATTCCATTTTGCTTTTAGATGAAGGAGCTAATATTATGTATGCTTCACCTGCTGCTCATAAAAACTGGGGTTATCAGAATAATGAACTGCAAGAACAATATTTGTTTGACTTGGTACATCCCTACGATTCATCTTTAGTGAAGAAAATATTTTTTGAAATTATCAATACACGTAGAAAATTATTTAGAACTACCTTTCGTATTTTGTATAAAGATGGTTCTGACCATTGGATGGAAGTAAAAGCCAAAAACTTACTCAGAGAGCCTTCTATCAATGCCGTTTTGATGATTGTGCAAAACGTAACACAACAAACACTTGCTGAGGAAAAAATTATTCAGGCTCTTGAAACAGAAAAAAAGCTTAACGAAGAGTTGGCTCAAAGAGAAGAAAAACTAAAAAACACACTTGACATCATCAAACAAAAAGAAATTGAACTTAAAAAAGCCAATCAAATACTAGAAGATGCTCAAACATTTGCTAAAATGGGGTCTTGGCATATAGAAACAGAGCCAGAAGAGTCTATAGCTTGGTCTAAACAGACTTTTATAGCCTTTGGCATGAATCCTTTTATAGATAAAACTCCTCGTAATAGTCAAGAATTGAGACAGTTAATCCATGAAGATGATAGAATTAAATTATTAGAGTTGTATAAAAGAGTACTTAGTGGTGAAACAGAAACCTATGAAATAGAATTGAGACAATATCAAAAAAATGATGATGCATACCGTTGGTTTCTTACAAAAGCTCAATCTGTTAAAAATGAAGAAAATAAAATTATAGGTATATCAGGGATTACACTTGATATACATGAACGCAAATTGGCTGAAGAGAAGCTTAGACAAACCAATGACGAACTTAGCAAAGCAAACTCTGAACTAGACAGGTTTGTATATAGTGTATCTCACGATTTGAGAGCTCCTATATCCTCACTTTTAGGGCTTATTCAGCTTTCTCGAATGACAGATGATGTGGAAGAAGTAAAACAATATATGTCTTTGCAAGAAAAAAGTATTCAAAGACTTGATAATTTCATCAAAGATATTTTGGACTATTCTCGAAATGCTCGATTAGAATTTACTCCTGAGCCCATTTCGTTCAAAGAAATCTTAGAAAATTGCTTTGAACAACACAATCACATGGAGAATGCCAAACGTATTGAAACTATTATCAAAATCAATGAGGAGAAAACGTTCTACTCAGATAAAAACAGATTGAATATTATATTTAATAATTTGCTTTCTAATGCTATTAAATACGCAAACCAAAGACAGTTAAGATGTTATATTCAGGTGTTTGTAGAAACTGATGACAAAGAGGTAAAAGTAGAAATCCAAGATAATGGAATAGGTATTGGCAAAGAACATATCAACAAGGTTTTTAATATGTTTTACAGAGCCAACGATTCGCTTGCAGGCTCAGGATTAGGCTTGTATATTGTCAAAGAAACAGTAAATAAATTACAAGGCTTTATTAAACTGGACTCCGAATTGGGGCAGGGTACAAGGATAGTGCTTACACTACCTAATAAAAAAGATGAAGTAAATGAATCTTGATTACAACAATTTTATGAATAGATTTTTCTGGAAACTACTTTAGAAAAGAAAAAAGATAAAGGAAAAAAACATCTACACTCCTTTTTCTTTACTCTTTTTTACAAAAAATTAACAAATACGATATTAATTCAATACTAAGTACTAAAAATATACTATTTATGAGCAAGAAAATAACACCTCGTGACCAAAATTATTCGGAATGGTATCTTGACATTGTAAAAGAAGCAGATTTAGCAGAACATTCTGCCGTAAAAGGTTGTATGGTTATCAAACCTTATGGTTATGCCATTTGGGAAAAAATGAGAGATGACTTAGACAGACGTTTCAAAGAAACAGGGCATCAAAATGCTTATTTCCCCCTTTTTATACCCAAAAGTTTGTTTGAGGCAGAAGAAAAGAATGCAGAAGGCTTTGCCAAAGAATGTGCTGTTGTAACGCATTATCGCCTCAAAAATGACCCTAACAACAAAGGAAAACTTATTGTTGATCCTGATTCTAAATTAGAGGAAGAACTAATTGTACGCCCAACCAGTGAGGCTGTTATCTGGAATACCTACAAAGGCTGGATTCAGTCGTATAGAGATTTGCCTTTGCTGATAAACCAATGGGCAAACGTAGTACGTTGGGAAATGCGTACACGCTTATTTTTACGTACAGCAGAATTCTTATGGCAAGAAGGGCATACAGCTCATGCAACCAAAGAAGAAGCCATTGCTGAAACTGAACAAATGTTAGAGGTATATGCTGATTTTGCAGAAAATATACTTGCTATTCCTGTAATTAAAGGTATTAAAACAGCCAATGAACGCTTTGCAGGAGCAGAAGAAACATATTGTATTGAAGCCATGATGCAAGATGGAAAGGCTCTCCAAGCAGGTACATCACATTTTTTAGGGCAAAATTTCGCCAAAGCTTTTGATGTGAAGTTCTCAAACAAAGAAAATAAATTGGATTATGTATGGGGAACATCGTGGGGAGTGAGTACACGCCTCATGGGAGCATTAGTAATGAGTCACTCTGATGATTCAGGTCTTGTAATACCACCTCGTTTAGCACCCATTCAAGCAGTAATAGTTCCTATTTACAAGGGTGCAGACTCTATTCCAACACTTGATGAAGCATGTTTGACACTCAAAAAACAATTGGAAGCCAAAGGTATCATTGTAAAATTTGATAACAGAGATACCCAAACACCAGGTTTCAAATTTGCTGAATGGGAAGTAAAAGGTGTGCCTGTTCGTTTGGCTTTAGGGCTTAGAGATTTGGAAAATAAAACCATTGAAGTGGCAAGACGTGATACCAAAGAAAAACAAAGCGTAGCCTCTGAAGGTATTGCAGAATACGTAAGCAATTTATTAACTGAAATTCAAAACAATCTTTATCAGAAAGCTTTAGAACGTAGAACACAAATGACTTACGAAGTTAATTCTTATGATGAACTGAAGACTGTTTTGGATAAAGGTGGTTTTGCCCTTGCTCATTGGGATGGAACAGGAGAAACAGAACAGAAAATTAAAGAAGAAACCAAAGCAACAATTCGTTGTATTCCATTAGGAAACAAACAAGAAGAAGGGAAATGCATTTATTCAGGCAAACCTTCTAAAGAAAGAGTTGTTTTTGCTATAGCATATTAATAAAGAGCAACCTACAAAATTTTGTAGGTTGTTTTTTTATGTGTACTTTTTTGAAAAAAAGCCTTTTTATGTTGAAAAAAATAGGATATACCTTCATACTTTTCATAGTAATTGTACTGGCTTATATCAATATGAGGCTTCACATGAGTACAAGCCTTCAAAATGAAGAGAAAACGCATAAGGATGTTCTTCTACAACTCCAATTTATAGAAATCCAGCTAAAAAAGAAGGATTTGGCTGTAGAAATGCAAATGCTGTATCCAGAAGGTTATGTGTTTTCTAATGTATTGTATGGACTTACATGGGCAGAAATAGCCCAAAAATCAGATAAAACTTCTCTTATCCATCAAAAAGCTATTCAGGAAATTTTATATGCTTATAATCAGGTAAATACCAAATATGCTCAAAGTATTTTTCCTACATCTACCAAACCTCAATATGGAGTATTTTATGCAGGATGGAGAAATTATTTATTGGGAAAACTCCTTGAAATACAAACATATAAAAACATTAAAGAACTAGAAGTTTTCAAACAGAATTGTGAGGAAATAGCAAAGGCTTTTCAAAACTCAAAATCGCCTTTTTTAGAGTCTTATCAGAAGGCTTCTTGGCCTGCCGATTCGTTTGTAGCGATGATGTCTCTACATTTGCACGATAAACTCTTTGAACCAAAATATCAGGAACTTATCAAACAATTGATAGTTAAAGTAAAAATGCTTTTAGATAAGCAAACTAGACTTATACCTCACTCAGTAGATTCAAGTACAGGCGATAAGATAGAAGGAGCAAGAGGCTCTTCGATGGCTTTGATGCTTTTATTTCTTTCAGAAATAGAGCCTACATTTGCCCAAGAGCAATTTGAGTTGTTTAAAAAACAATTTTCTCAAACCATTTTGCAGTTGCCATCTATCAGAGAATATCCACATGAAAGTTCTGGAGTAGGCGATGTAGATTCGGGTCCTGTAATTTTTGGGATGAGCCCTGTGGCGACTATTGTGTCAGTTGGGGTATTTGAGAAGTTTGGAGAATATAAAACAGCTAATAGTATGTTTAGTTGTATTGAAACATTTGGATTCTCTTATAGCTCAAAAACAGAGAAAAAGTATTTAATGGGCAAAATGCCCATAGCAGATATATTTATTGCTTGGGTGAGGGTACAAGGTACCCAAAAGATTGTTCAAGAAAATCCATTTGGCTCAATATTTTTATTTAATACGTTGTGTAGTGGCTTTATAATGCTTATATTGATAGTCCTTACAAGAAAAAGGCTTAAAAATATTTTAAAAAAATAAATGCTATGTTCATCAAAATATTTGCAATAACCTTTTTTATCTGTTTTGCCCTGATGTGTATGTATGGCTGTTATAATTGGTCAAATACGTTATATCAGTATGCTAAAAGAGGCATACAAACACAAGCAGAAGTAATAGAAGTAAAAAAGTTTGGAAGCAATAAGCCCAGTTATTATGCTTTTTTACAGTTTCAAGACATAAAAAACAAAACTTATACCATTGAACGGAGAATGAGAGCCAAAGAAGGTGAAAAAATAGCTATTCAATACTTGTCTGAATCTCCTGAAAATGCTACTACCGAATCCAGAGCAATGATGTTTTTTTATGTAATAGCTTCATTTTTAATGGGTATACTTGTAACAATGGGTTTGATTATTTTCACTAATAATCCTCTTTCACATATTATCTTGAAAAAATTTAAAAATAAAAAGATTTAACGAATTTTCTTGACTTTCAAAATCCACCAGAAAAAGACAAAATGGAATAGAAGTCTGCCATACAAACCATAATAAGTGGGTTTCTGAGAAAAATCAATCAGACTGCCTCCAACATCCATAACAGGAGGCTCAAAAAGATGACTGATATGAATACTCCAAAAACTCATCAAGAGTCCGAAAATACCCCAAACACCGATATTTCTGTATTTAGAAGGAATCAGCATGAGTCCAAAAATAATTTCTAAAGCTCCTGAGGCGTAATTTAAAAAAGGCTTTTGGATAAACCAAGAAGGCATCATGGTTACATAAAAATCTGGATTAATAAAGTGGTTTGTACCCATCACAGCATAAAATATAGCTGTGAAATATAAAAAAAACTTGCTTTGAAATATGTTTGTAGCCATAACGTTTTGTATTTTGTACCAATATGTAAAACTTTTGGGAGTACGAAAAGTTTTTGATTAAAAAGCTATGCAAAAAATTTATCTTCTTTCTGGAAATGGTAGTTATAAAGCTTGGTGGGACGATTGTCTGCCTTTGTTCAAAGAAAAACAACCCATTCCCCTCGAACTTCCTGGTTTTGGAAGCAATACCTCTCAAAAATATCAAAATTTAGAGCAATTAGCTCGAGCTCTATTGGAGCAAACCGAAGAAAATCAAGAGATTTTTGCTGTGGGGATCAATGCTTTGGTGGTATTGCATGCCCTTGTTCGAAAGCCCAAACACTTCTCAAAAGTGATATTACTCGCTCCTGTGGGGGCTTTTTTATGGGAAAGGAGTTTTGTGAAAATCATGTCTTGGAAGCCTATTCGTAAAACAATTCACTTTTTACTCAAAAACTTTCCTAAAGTGTTTGCTCATAAATTTTCATCTAAAAAATGGACAAATAGTCAATACAAACGCATGGGAGAGGGTTACAAGCAATGCAAAGCCTTTGAAAAATATTTTGAATTTGTTCAGCCTCATAATGCCCTTACACTTTTTGAGTGGATAGAAACACCCATAGAACTTATTTGGGGAACAAAAGATGCTGTTTTGGGTATCAATCAAGCTCCAGCTTGGGATTCTATTCTCCCGAGAGCCGATTTGAGTATCAGCATTCATGAGCATTGGGAACATTATCCCTATATCGATAACCCTGAAGAGTTTGCAAATTTTATTGAAAAGCACAAACCACAATTCAAGGCACACACCAAAGGAGGAAGGCTTGCTTTGGCTACTTTAGCAGGTTTGCCTGTACCCAAAAAGGTAATTGTGAACCCTCAGACAGATTTAATGGCTGTTCTGAACCTGCTCAATACGACTAAACTTTTTGCTGTGCGTTCTTCTGCCTCCAACGAAGATAAAATAGATAAATCCAATGCAGGAATCCATACTTCGTATTTGAGAGTTGGAGCATCAGAGATTATTGCCAAAACACAAGATTTATTTCAAAAAGGTATTGATGAAGTGGTGATTCAAGAGTTTGTAGAGCCAATTATTTCTGGGGTTGCATTTGTAAGAAATATTTCAGCGGAAATAGATTTGGTAGAAGGACATTTAGAAGAGTTTATTTCAGGGAAAAAAGAACCACACAGTTTTACAATTTCTAAAATGGGCGAAAACTGGGAAATTCCCATTTCTTCAGAAGCTCAAAATTTGCTTAACACCAAAGGTTTGAAAATAAAAGAATTGTGGAGTTTTCTACAAAAGACCATTAAAGTTTTTCATTATCAATCTTCTGATATTGAGTGGGCTTGGGATGGTTATCAATTTCATCTGTTTCAGATACGCCCTGTTACACATTATTTATGGCGTAGAAGCCTGACTTCTGCCAATATGGATGAAATTCTGCCCAAACAAGTCAGTAAACTGATGGAATATGCTCAACAGAAAGCTTCTTTGAATATCGGGCGTGTTTATAGCCTTTGGGATAAAAGAGTTCTCAATGACAATGAGCCTTTTAGCGTAACAGCCGAAGACAATGCTTCTTACATCAATTCTGATTTATTTTTGGCTCGTTTCAGAGATTGGGGCTTGCCGAGCAGTCTGTATGCCAAAGAAATAGGTGGGGCAGTGCCTCATTTGCCTTTTAACTTTTGGAAATTCTTTCAAAATATTCCTGTTTTTCTTACAATGCAGGCAGTTTCAAGAAAGAGAATCCTCAAAATAGAACAAGAATTAAAAGTTTTTGAACAGGAATTAGAAAATATCAGAAAACAACAAAGCCCTCAGAAAGAAACAGATTTGGTAAATTGGTTTACAAGATATTATGTTTGGATAGTGCAGAACAATATTTTTATCAACAATTGTATTTCTACCTCTTTTGGAACGTTTTGGGGCAAGCGAAAAACAGTTTATGATGCTTTAAATCCACAAGATTTCCCTCATAGAATTCATTTTGAAAGTGACCCTGCAACCCCAAGAAATAATAAAGACGAAAAACCTCTGCTTCCATTTCCAAAATGGAGCAAAGGCATCCGAATAGCCCATTATTTGAACATGATGGGACTTCAAAGCTATTATTTTGAAGTTCGGGAGTGGTTTAGAGATAACAATATGCGTCTGTTTCATCGTCTGCACAACGCCCTTGAGGATTCGGAGTGGTTAGAGGCTCATGAGGGCATCCGAACAAAATCGGGTTGTTTTTGGCAAAATGGGGGCGAAACACTTTCTCAGGCATTTTCATTTATGATTTACCCTGGGCGTGCAGAAGGCATTTTAGGGAAAGATATATTGGTAGTAGATGCCTTAGAGCCAGGGCATTTTGAAGATTATAAACGAGCCAAAGCTGTTATTTCTCGCACAGGAGGCAGGCTTTCGCATGGGGCAACTCTGCTTCGGGAGCTTCAAAAACCTTCGGCTGTGGTGAGTAATTTCCCAAAAGAATTTGAAGAAAAATTTGTTATTTTTGAAAACGGAAAAATTCTGGAAAAAGGAGTATAGAATTTTTAGAGAAAGGACTCAAGAGAAAAGAAAAAAGATTGAATTGGTATATTTCTCAACTACGACAGATTATTTTCTTTTTTCTATTCTCTTTTATCAAACAAACAATGTAAAACCTCTATATTATGCAAAATGTAAATGTTTTTGGTGAAGCCCTTAAAACTTGTAGCAATACACCCCTGACAGGCTATTTTAGAGATGGTTGTTGCAATACAGATGCCACCGATTATGGTTCTCATACGGTTTGTGCCATCGTAACAGACGATTTTCTGGAGTTTTCGGCTCAAATGGGCAACGATTTGACTACCCCCATGCCATTGTATGAGTTCGAGGGACTCAAAGCTGGCGACCGTTGGTGTTTGTGTGCCTCTCGTTGGCTGGAGGCTTACAGGGCAGGTAAAGCCCCTTTCGTGGACTTAGAAGCCACCAACGAACAATCCCTAAAACTAATTCCTATGGAAATACTCTTAAAATATGCTTTGAAGAAGGATGAGAAGCCTTCATCAGAATGAATAATGCTAAAAACCTTAAACCTACACATGAAATTTTATTTTGTAGATATTAATTCCCAACTAACAGATGCATGGAATAAAGTATTTCAGGGCGTTGAAAATGTAGAAGTTAAGAACCAATCTATATTTGATTTGTCTTGTGATGCCATTGTTAGTCCAGCAAATAGTTTTGGATATATGAATGGTGGGATAGATTTTGCCATTTCTAAGAATCTGGGCTGGCATATTGAAAAGAAATTACAAAAACTCCTGAGAGAAAAATATTATGGAGAGCTTTTAGTTGGGCAGGCTGTACTCGTAGAAACCGAAAACACTCAATATCCCCATCTGATTTCTGCACCAACCATGAGAACGCCCATGACCATCCTGCGTTCCCCGAATGTGTATTTGGCTACTAAAGCAATCTTAGTTTTGCTAAAACATGGTACTTTTGAGGATGGAACTAAAATAGGAGATAAAATTGAAACGGTTGCTATCCCAGGGCTTGGAACAGGAGTAGGACAAGTGCCACCTTTATTGTGTGCAAGACAAATGAGAATTGCATGGGAAGATGTAATGAATGAAAAATATAAAACAGAAGAAGGTTGGGAAGAATTGAGGTCTAATTATGCATATTTCTTCACTCATGACGAAAAAGACTTGCATTATGATATTCCATAAAAAATATTAAATAAAAGAACTATGTATCGAGAAAAATATTGTCAGCAAAGAGCTATTCAAATGTATGCCTCTGGACAAACAAAAACCGAAGTAATAGAAATGCTCAAAGAAGAAAATGCAAAAGAAGAAGAATTAGAAGCATTGGCGGATACATTCTATAAAGATTATCAATTCCTTCAAAAGCAGAGGCATAAACAACGCAAGCAAGATGCAGAACAAAACATGATAGTAGGTGGTGTTTTGTTGGGTGTGGGTATATTGCTCAGTTTAATACTTTCGGAGGAAGGAAGCTATAATATATGGTTTACAGGATTGATCATAGGAGGAGCAATTGCTCTTGGAAGAGGAATAATTTTGAAAAATAATACAGATTGAATGAAATGAATAAAAGATAATGTTTTTTATACATTACTGGAAACACTTTTATCTTAAATTATATGGGATATATTATGGTATCTGATGAATTGTATCTTTGAGATATTTGTATTAACTTGGAATCATTGTAGTGTTAGCTTTTACCTGAAAAAATAACAAGTAAATGATTTTAAATGAGTTGAAGCCCCGAAAAGTGCTTAACAAAGCCTTTTTAAAAGTACGACCCAACAGAATTGAAATAGAAAACTTCAAAAAGAATCTCACCAACTTATTGAATGGGATTAATGAGAAAGAAAGTGAAGAATTTCATAAAAATTTGGTCATTGACTTTCTAAAGAAAACCTACTACGACCCCAACCATTTTATTAATACCAAAGATAGAAAAGACCTAGTCATTCATAATGGTAGCAATGCTCAAAGTACTGTAGGGGTGATTATTGAAACCAAAAAGCCCACCAACAAACCTGAAATGCCTACCAAAGAGAATCTGAATGTAAAGGCATTTCAGGAGCTTGTTTTGTATTATCTCAGAGAGCGAATTATACACAAAAATCTGGAAATCAAAAACTTGATTATTACCAATGTGTATGAGTGGTTTGTTTTTGATGCTCATGTTTTTGACAGGCTTTTTGCTCAGAATAAACAATTAGTGAAGTCATTCACAGATTTTGAGGCTGGAACGCTTGTAGAAAGCAAAACGGACTTTTTCTATGAACAGATTGCCAAACCTTTTATTGCACAAATCAACACAGGGATAGAATTTACTCATTTCGATTTACGAGAGTACACCCCCCTTTTGAGAGGGGTTGGGTCTGAACATCAAAACAAAGCAGATGACAACCATCTAATTGTCCTTTTCAAACTACTTTCGCCAGAACACCTTTTAAAACTACCTTTTGCCAACGACAGCAACAGCCTTGATAAACGCTTCTACAGCGAATTGTTGCATATAATTGGTCTCACCGAAACCAAAGAAGGCGGTAAAAAACTCATTGAACGTAATAAAGAAGGAGAAAGAAACTCAGGGACAATTTTGGAAGATGCTATCATTCAGTTGGATAGTCTCGATAAAATCAGCCGTTTACCCAATCCATCACAATTTGGTGAAAATTTTCAGGAACGCCTTTTCAATGTAGCTTTGGAGCTTTCCATCACTTGGATAAACAGAATCTTGTTTCTTAAACTTTTAGAGGCTCAGCTTATCTCTTACCACAAAGGAGATAAAAATTACGTTTTTTTGAGTCTAGAAAAAATCAAAGATTATGACGATTTGAACAGCTTGTTTTTTCAGGTGCTTGCCCGAAAACATGATGAACGAAACAGTGATGTCAAGAAAGCTTTTGAAAAAGTTCCTTACCTCAATAGTTCTTTGTTTGAGCCTACCGAACTTGAACACACAACATTGTTTATCAGCAATCTGCGAGATGAAAAAACGATTCCTTTACATTCTAAAACAGTTTTAAAAAACGAACAGGGCAAAACCCTCACAGGAAATCTCAATACCTTAGAATATCTGTTTCGTTTCTTGGATGCCTACGATTTTAGCTCCGAAGGCTCAGAAGAAATCCAAGAAGACAACAAAACCCTCATCAATGCTTCTGTTTTGGGTTTGATTTTCGAGAAAATAAACGGCTACAAAGATGGTTCTTTTTTTACACCTGGGTTCATCACAATGTATATGTGTCGTGAAACCATCCGAAAGGCTGTTTTACAGAAGTTTAATGAAGCTGTGAAAAACACACCCCAAAACTTGAAAAATAAGGAAGCTGTAACACCCCTTACAAAAGGAGATTTACAAATTGGGAGTGTGTCTGAGGGTGTTAAACGAGAAATTATCCCATACAACCCAAAATTAAAGGAACTTGCCCGAGAACTTAGAAATAATAGCACAAAATCAGAAATTATACTCTGGAAAGAACTCAAAGGCAAATTTGAGGGTAAATATGATTTCCACAGACAAAAACCTTTAGACAATTTCATTGCTGACTTCTTCTGTTATGAATTAAAATTAGTAATTGAAATTGATGGCGAAACACATAATTGGGAAGAAACACAACAGAAAGATTTTGAAAAAGAAAGTAAGTTAAATGAATTAGGACTCAATGTTCTACGTTTTCCTGATTCTGATATTTTTAAGCATCTGGAAGCTACACTAGAAACCATTCGTAAATACATTGAAGGTTTTGAAAAAGGCGATTTATCAGAGTTTCGTTATGAAGATACTCCCTTAAATCCTTTTACAGGCATAATAGTTGAAAATGATACAGCTCTATTAAACAAGGGCTTAAAAACTCCCCTCTTGAGAGGGGTTGGGGGTGTGTCATCCCTCCTTGAGGAGGGTAAGGGAGGTGTTATATTCAAAACGCTTGATGATGTGTATGAGCAAATTGGTAATGGGAAGCTATTTACCAGAAAAGAAGCCAACGAAATTGTAAACAGCCTCAAAATCTGTGACCCTGCTGTGGGTTCAGGGCATTTTTTGGTTTCGGCTCTCAACGAAATCATTGCCATCAAGAGTGAACTCCAAATTCTGCAAGATGCTCAAGGCAAACGCCTCAAAAACTACACCATAGAAGTGGTAAATGATGAACTCATTGTAACAGATGAAGATGGAGAGCTTTTTGAGTACAAACCCAAAAGCCCTGAAAGCCAGCGAATACAAGAAACCCTTTTCTATGAAAAGCAGACCATTATCGAGAACTGCCTGTTTGGAGTGGATATAAACCCCAATTCTGTTAAAATATGCCGTTTGCGTCTCTGGATTGAGCTTCTCAAAAATGCCTATTACAAACACCTCGCTGACCCTCCTCAAGGAGGGAAAACTCTCAACTCTCCAGAGGGGAGTCACATGGAGTTGCAAACCCTGCCCAATATTGACATCAATATTAAAACAGGCAACTCGCTGGTGAGTCGTTTTGCCTTAGATGCCGATTTGAGCCAAGCCCTCAAAAAAAGTAAATATACCATTGATAGCTACCAAATAGCCGTAGATACCTACCGAAACGCCCAAAACAAAGAGCAGAAAAGGGAAATGGAACGCCTCATTGCTGATATTAAATCGGATTTTAGAAGCGAAATAGCCAAAAACGATCCTAAACTCAATAAAAAACGAAAACTGGAAGGAGATTTATTTACCCTAATGAACCAGATTTCTGTTTTTGGCGAAACAGAAAAAGAAAAGAAAGAGAAAAACAAAAAAGCTGAAAAACTCACCCAAGAAATACAGAAAATTGAAGCCGAAATTGAAGAAATAAAAAACAATAAAATCTTTGAAAATGCTTTTGAATGGCGTTTTGAGTTCCCTGAAGTCTTAGACAATGAAGGCAATTTTGTCGGTTTTGATGCAGTGATTGGAAATCCGCCATATATTCCATTAGAAGCATTTAGTCTTAATCAAAAGACATTTTTTAGCAAAAAATATATACAACTAGAAAGAAAATATGAATCATCTGTACCCTTTATTTTAGAAGGTTTAAATATTTTAAACATATCTGGTCTTTTAGCATACATAGCACCTATTACTTGGCAAACAGGGGAAAATTATTCGAAGTTCAGGAAATCTTTTTTTGAAAATTTTGGTATAGACAAATTGATAAATCTGCCATTTAATATTTTTGAAGATGCCTATGTTGATACAGCATTATATTTTATCTCTAAGGAAAGAAAATCTGAATATTCTATTTATTCTTTTGAGAAAAAGGCACAAATTAAAACGTTAGAAAACTTAAATTATATAACTTTTAAAACTTCTGACCTTAAAATACCTGATTTTAAAATATTTATTGATAAAACTTCACAGCAGTTTTCAAGATTTGATTCTAGTGATTTTGTTTCATTTGGTTCTATTACCAAATCAACACAGGGATTATCCAGTAGTAACTTTATAGAAACAAATAATAAGTTATCAGAATATATTTATCCATTTCTTGAAAAAGGTAATGTTTATAATTACAGTTTAATTAAAGAAAAAATATATAACACAGATTTATCTGATAAAAAAAATCTTTTGGAATACTATCAAGCTGAACCTAAAATTTTAATAAGACGAATAATTAATCGTCAAAATAGACTATCTGTAGCATATTGTGATGAAAAATTAGTTTTTAAGAAAGATATAAATCCTTTTATACCAATTGACAACAATTTTGATTGTTTTTATTTGACTGGAATCGTAGCAAGTAAACTTATTTCATTTATTTACTTAAATTCCTCAACAATAGCAACAAAAGATGATTTTAGACAAACTACCTTAGGTGAGTTGAGAAAATTGCCTATTCCAAAAGTAAGTATAAATAGACAAAATGGAATTAAAATTATTGTTTGTAAAATTTTAGAACTCAAAGCTCAAGACCCAAAAGCAGACACCCAAGCCTTAGAAGCCGAGATAGACCAGATGGTGTATGCGTTGTATGGGCTTACTGAAGAAGAAATCAAGATTGTGGAGGGTAGTTAAACTGCAAGGAGGCAATAAAGTCCCCTCTTGAGAGGGGATTGAGGGGTGTGTCTTTTGTAGATATTGTTTTTTCTTGGAAACTGCATCAAAAACATCTCCCTAAACCTCCTCAAGGAGGGAATAAAAGTTTCTCTTTAGAAGGGATTGAGGGTGTGTCTTTTGTAGATATTGTTTTTTCTTGGAAACTGCATCAAAAACATCTCCCTAAACCTCCTCAAGGAGGGAATAAAAGTTTCTCTTGAGAGGGGATTGAGGGTGTGTCTTTTGTAGATATTGTTTTTTATAGAAACTGTATCAAAAACACCTCCCTAAACCTCCTCAAGGAGGGAATAAAAGTCCCCTCTTGAGAGGGGATTGAGGGGTGTGTCTTTTGTAGATATTGTTTTTTCTTGGAAACTGCCTCAAAAACACCTCCCAACCCTCCTCAAGGAGGGAATAAAAGTCCCCTCTTGAGAGGGGATTGAGGGGTGTGTCTTTTGTAGATATTGTTTTTTATAGAAACTGTATCAAAAACACCTCCTAACCCTCCTCAAGGAGGGAATAAAAAAGTTTTCTTTTGAGAGGGGATTGAGGGTGTGTCTTTTGTAGATATTGTTTTTTCTTGGGGACTGCATCAAAAACACCTCCCTAACCCTCCTCAAGGAGGGAATAAAAGTTTTCTCTTGAGAGGGGATTGAGGGTGTCTTTTGTAGATATTGTTTTTTATAGAAACTGTATCAAAAACACCTCCCAACCCTCCTCAAGGAGGGAATAAAAAAAAATCTCCTGAGAGGGGATTGAGGGGTGTGTCTTTTGTAGATATTGTTTTTTCTTGGAAACTGCATCAAAAACACCTCCCTAACCCTCCTCAAGGAGGGAATAAAAAAGTTTTCTCTTGAGAGGGGATTGAGGGTGTGTCTTTTGTAGATATTGTTTTTTCTTGGAAACTGCATCAAAAACACCTCCCAACCCTCCTCAAGGACAAGGAGGGAATAAAAGTCCCCTCTTGAGAGGGGATTGAGGGGTGTCTTTAAAAACTATATGTATTTTAAAAATTAACTTCATTATAAAATGGCAACATATTTCTGTAATTGTGGAGAAAATATTGATAACTATAATCTGTGTATAGAGCATAATGTAGCAGGTTTTCCATCAAATGGCTATGAAATAGGAAGTCTTGTGTATTTAATTGTCAAAGAAAAAGGCAACTGGAAATTGGGTGCAAAAGGCATTTTAAAGAACATTACTAATAATAAGCCTTGGGCAGATGCAGAAAAATACCAATCTGCATTTGATATTGATTGGCAAACTCTTACCCCAAAAATAGATGTTACAACAGATTTACAAAATATTTATAAACCAAACTTTGGTCTTGCTATTCAAGGTAAAAAAGATATTGATACTTTTCAGGGCAAGGGTGATGAGTTAAAAGAAAAATTTAATAGTTATTTTAAAAATGAAAACCCAACTAAGAATATAATGGTCGACTCAGTGTTACTCACAGCCATCAAAACGAAGCCTTTTATTATTCTGGCGGGTATATCGGGAACTGGCAAATCGAGGTTGGTCAGAACGCTTGCTTATCAAACTTGTAATAAAGAAGAACTGAGACAAGAACCCAAAAAACCTGGGAATTTTGAGTTAATCCCTGTCAGACCCAATTGGCATGATTCTTCTGAACTAATGGGTTATGTCAGCAGAATAAATGGGGTAAAATACATTACTACATCATTTTTAAAATTTATTGCAAAAGCTTGGAAACACAAGGAAATACCTTTTTTTCTTTGCTTAGACGAAATGAATCTTGCACCTGTAGAACAATACTTTGCCGAATATCTGAGTATTATAGAAACACGACAAGTCCAAAATAAGGAGGTTGTTACAGACTTTTTAATTTCAAAAGTAAGTTTTGAGAATGATGGTGAGGGTTTGTACTTTCAATTATTGAAAGATTTAGGATTGGATGCAAGCCAATTTCCTGAAGGAATTAGCATTCCAAGCAACCTGATTGTAATGGGGACAGTCAATATGGACGAAACTACCCACTCTTTCAGCAGAAAGGTTCTTGATAGAGCTATGACTTTTGAAATGAATGAGGTGGACTTAAAAGCTGGTTTGGAGGCTTCTAAAAATGACTGGAGTTACCCTTCTGAATATATCACAGCAACTGAAGTATTGGGAAGATATACTTCAGGAGCAGAAGTGTACAAAGAGTCTTTTATAGATAGAGAGGAAGTATTGAAATTTCTTGAAGAAAAAATAAATGCTGTTTTAAAAAAGACACCTTTCCAAATTGCTTATCGGGTCAGGGACGAATTTCTCATTTATTGCTATTATGCAAGTCTTAATTCAACTAACCAAGATTGGCTAACCAATGCTCTTGATGCCATGACACACATGAAAATTTTATCTCGAATAGAAGGAGATGAGACAAAAACGGAAAAGGTATTAAGAGAATTAAAAGGCAGATTAACCGAAAAGTACAAAAAATCCTATGACAAACTCGAAGAAATGGAAGCTCGACTCAAGGATAATGGTTACACATCATTCTGGTCATAATGGAAATTATTAAAATAAAACATAATGATTTTGAGATGCTTATTGAATGTAATCATCTTATAGGTACTTTTGAAAAAGCCAAAAAAAACAACCTGAAATTTTTTCATCTACTTCTTATTCAATTAATGAAGGCAGTATATCCATATACAATTTTAAGAGTGAAAGTTTAGAGCCTCTGGCTTCTGAGAAAACACATCCATTGATCTTCGAAAACAAAGATTATTTTGTTGGTATCACATTCAAAGAAGAATTAAGTATTGAGCCACATATTTATTCAAAAACCAAAGACATAGCAGAGAAATTTTATTATAGAGAAAAGATAAATTTTTTGGCAGGAACCATCAATTTTGGGAATGATCTTGGAAAAAGTGATCTTATTTTAAGATATAAAAAGAATGATGTTGATTGTGAAATTATATTTCAATTTGAGGTATTCCCAACAAAACTGAATTATAAAAGCGATTATGAGAAAATTGTATCAGATATTGAAAAAGACTATCCTTACCTTGTTTTAGACTTTCTGAAAAAAACATATACTTCATTTAAAACAGGCGATCATGCAAATACTGATTTAATTTGGTGGCAGGTTTTTGGTGGACTCTACAATAACTTTATCCAGTCTGCAAAGTTTATTCTAAATAAACCCCATAGCCGTATTATTAGAGAAACAAAATTTGTAAAAGCAGATAAAATTAACAAATGGACAAATTTTTTAGAAGAGGAATATTCAAAATATAAAGATTACCCTCATAAAAATTACCGTTCGGAGTACAAAACATTAACAAACAACACATCCGAAAATAGATTCTTTAAACATGCTGTCTTTCAGACATTCAAACGGTATAAAAAAGTAAAAACTTTTATTGAAAGTAAATTCAATGATAAAATTACTGAAAATTTTAAAAAAGAATTGTCTTCTATTGAAAAGCAACTCAAGACAATTGCTGTGAATCCATTTTTTAGAACAATCGGTAATTTTAAGGGGATAAAACAAGAGTCTCTCGTCTTGCAAAAAGCAACAGGTTATAGCACTATCTACAAATCATGGATTATGCTGAATAGTGGCTTAAGATTTTTAGAAGGAATTCAGAAAATTGAACTTAAAAATATTGCTGAACTATATCAGATTTGGTGTTTTCTTGAGCTTAAAAATATTTTACAACAACTTTTGGGTAAAAACAATCCTGATGAAGTTGATTTGGCTGAAATACAAGTAAATGATTTTGTCTTTAAAATAAAGAAAGGGGCAAAATCGAAAGTTGTATTCAACAAACCTAATGGTGAAGTGATAGAATTATATCATGAGTATTCCTACGGAAAATCTGAAAGTCAGGGTGTTAAATCCTTTACAGTAAACCAAAGACCTGATATTGTTTTGAAGATTACAAAAAACGATTTGAAAGAAAACTATGTTCTTACATACTTATATGATGCTAAATATCGGTTAGCCTCCGACGAAAAAGAAGGCTCCCCTGACTTACCGACAGAAGATTCTATCAATCAGATGCATCGTTATAGAGATGCTATTTATTATGTCAATAAAAATGAAATCAAGCCCGAAAAGGAAATAGTAGGTGCTTATGTTCTTTTCCCTGGTTCTGGAGAAATCGAATCTATCAAAAAACAAGATTACTACCAAGCCATCGAATTTGTAAATATTGGAGCTTTTCCATTGAAACCAAACGATTCTTTAAATAGAAGCCTTTTGGAAGAACATTTAAAAACAATTATTGAATTGGATACAGAATCTGTCTTAATAAACATCTCTCCACATAAATTAACCAAGTATGAAAAACACAATCCTGAAGTATTAATAGGAATTGTTAATAAAGGAAGTCAAACTCAGTATTTTGAAACTGAGCAGAATTTGATTTATCACACAGGTAAAATACAACCTTCAATATTTAAGACTGAAGATTCTGGTTATGTTAAAGTAAAATCTGATATTAAATTTTTTGCTCCCTATTTTTCAGGTAAAGGAATAAAAGAGTATTATGAAATCGTAGACTTTCAAATTTTACCTCGTAATGAGATTTTTGCAGATACTCATTTTTTAGCAAAAAGAAATGATACCAGCCAACGGCTGGTCATCAGTTTGGGTAAAAAGTATGTAATTGATAAGAACAAATATTTTAAATGCAAAATTACAGTATACAGATACACAACTCTAAAAAATATCAGAAGCCCAAAAGATGGTGAGATTGAAGTTTTAAAGATAAACTCATAGGATAGTTGTAGTTTTTCTTTAATAGATTATTCGCCAAAAAATACCTTTTCAAGAAAAGCTATTTTCTCTTCTTCATTCCATTTTTTAGTTTTTATATTCAGATTGTATGCTGTTTTGCCTTTTAGTCCAAATAAAAAATAATCGTTTCCAAGTTCGCTATTGAGATTCCATACCAAATATTGTTTTTCTTTATTCTCTTTAATAAGTCTTAATTGTCCGTTGGTTTTTTCCTTCAAATAGTTAGCATCCCACTCATAAAACTTTCTCACAAAATTTTCAGGTGTAACCTCTGGATTATTATATGAGAATTCGTATTTATTCCATTGTTGTAAGGCAATTGCTATACTTACAGAGTCTTTTCCAACATAAAAGTATTGTTCACTTACCTCATACTTTTTCTTTTTTACCCATTTCCCAGGAACTCTAACTACTCCATGAGGGAAAATTGTGATAGTAGTTTGGTCTTTTATTTTATCGTAGTCTTCAGAATAAATAGTTGAAGTAGATTTTGTTGTAGCACAAGAAAGCAAAATAGTTGAAAGAATGATAGTCAAGAATAGTGATAATTGTTTCATGGTACTTTATTTTTGGTTTGGTCTTTTATAAATCTATTTTGAGTGTATTGGCATTTTTTCGATATAATGTTCAAAAAACTCCCTACATAGGAAAAAAGTTCCTCTTAATAGGGATTCAAGAGCTAAAATTCTATTCACATTGCACCTTCAACCTTATAGTGTTTTTTTGCCCTTGTTGGTCTTCTTGACCAACAAGCCATATTTTACTTTCGCTGGTGAAGAATACCAGCGAAGGCGGATAAAAGATGTGAAGAAACAAAAACCTTATAGGTTTGATATAATTTATATATTTATGGAGTTCTGATAATATTGCAGTCTAAACTCTGTTGCTGTCAGGACTGTATGCTTCTTGAAAAATTTTGCAAAATGAGTCATTTCAAAGAAACCTAATTGTTCAGTAATATTAGATATTGATAATTTCCTATCTATTAACAAACGTTTAGCTTCTAAAATAATCCGTTCTGTAATAATATGACTAGCTGTTTTATTTAATAATGATTTACAAATTCTATTGAGATGTTTTGGTGTAATATTTAGCTCTTTGGCATAAAAAGAAGCTTTTTTTTCAATAACGAAGTTTTTTTCAACTAGCTCATAAAACATATTCAGTTTGAGATTATAGGGATTGATAATATAATTTCCATCTGAAGCCAATACGGACATATCTATAAGAATACAATCAATTAAATTGATGATTTTATCACGTTTTGTATTTGAATCAAGTATATACTCTTTTAAGATAAGTTCCATTAAATATTCTAAACTTATCATATCATCCTTTTCTATATCCAAAAAAGATATATTACTAGATGACACAAATAATGGATAATTTTGTATTTTTTTTGATTGAAAATATAAATTATATATTTCTTTCGTGATAAAGATAATATAGCCATCCACTTCTTTTGATAATTCCCAATGATGAATTTGTCCTGGTTGGATAATAAAAAAACTTCCCTTTTTAACAGGATATTCTTGAAAATCTATCCAATGTTTACCTGTTCCTGCATTAAAAAGCATTATTAAATAAAAAACATGCCCATGTGGTTGATTAATAAAGCCATGTTCTGTAATATGATTACTAATTTTGTTTATGTAGATATTTTCTTGAAAAGACGAACACTTAAAGTTCCTTATCTCATAAATAGGATATTTTTTCATAAATGTCTTTTTTGTATAAATTAATACGTAAAGTATACTATAAAAAGAAACTAAGATGTTTTTATTTTGTAATAAAAAACAATTATGTATTATTTAGTTCAGAATAAATGTCCTAATTGCCATAAAGGCAAAGTTTTTGAAGTTAAAAATGTTTTGTTTTCATGGGGTTTTTCTAAAATGAATGAAGAATGTAGTTTTTGTAACTTTAAATTTGATAAAGAACCTGGTTATTTTTTTGGAGCCATGTACGTGAGCTACGGATTAGGCATGTTAGAAGGGATACTTACTTATTTAATTTGTCATTACATTTTGAATATTCCAAAATTTGATTGGATTCTCTTTATAATGTGTTCAGTAATATTATCATTATGTTTCTTTAATTTTAGACTTTCAAGGTTAATTTGGATATACTTTATGAAAAACTTATAGCTCAGAGCTTTTCTTTTCAAGATTAAAAAATAAAAAGTCCTTCAGTTTAAACTAAAGGACTTTTTTTATCTAATTTCTCACATCTAAAAACTATTCCCACTCAATAGTAGCAGGGGGTTTAGAAGAAATGTCGTATACTACTCGGTTTACACCTTTCACCTTGTTGATAATCTGGTTTGAAATATCAGCCAAGAAATCGTAAGGCAGTCTGCACCAGTCGGCAGTCATGCCATCCAAACTGCTTACAGCTCTCAAGGCTACAACACGCTCATAGGTACGTTCATCACCCATCACACCCACACTCTGGATAGGCAATAAAATAGCTCCTGCCTGCCAAACTTCGTTGTATAGGTTTGCTTTTTTCAAGCCTTCAATAAAAATAGCATCTACTTCTTGCAATAAAGCTACTTTTTCGGCTGTAATATCGCCTAAAATACGAATGGCAAGCCCTGGACCAGGGAAAGGGTGACGATTTAAAATATTTTCAGGTAAACCCAATTCTCTTCCAATTAATCTTACTTCATCTTTGAAAAGGGTATTCAAGGGTTCAACAATTTTAAGATTCATTCTTTCAGGCAAACCACCAACATTATGATGCGATTTGATGGTCACAGAAGGACCAGCCACACTTACACTTTCAATCACATCAGGGTAGATAGTACCCTGTCCCAGCCACTTTACATCCTGAATTTTATGAGCTTCAATATCAAAAACATCAATAAAAGTTTTTCCAATGGCTTTTCTTTTGGCTTCTGGGTCAGAAAGTCCAGCCAATTCTTTGTAAAATAAGTCTTTCGTATCTACACCCACCACATTCAAACCCAAATCCTGATAAGAGTGTAAAACGCCTTCAAATTCATTTTTACGCAAAAGACCATTATCTACAAAAATACAATACAGATTTTTACCAACAGCTTTATGCAAAAGCATCGCTGCTACACTCGAATCCACACCACCCGAAAGTCCTAAAACTACTTTATCAGAACCTAATTTTGCTTTTAAATCAGCTACCGAGCTTTCTATAAATGAGGCAGATGTCCAGTCCTGAGAGCATTTGCAAATATTGACTACGAAATTCTTTAGAAGAACTTTGCCTTCCAAAGAGTGTGTTACCTCAGGATGAAATTGAATACCAAAGGTTTCTTCGCCTTGTATCTGGAAAGCTGCTACTCGTACACTTTCTGTACTTGCAATGAGTTGGAAATTTTCAGGAATTTGTGTAATCGTATCTCCATGGCTCATCCAAACCTGCGAATGATCAGAAAGCCCATTTAAAAGGGCATTACCTTGCTCAAAAGAAGCTAAATTAGCTCTGCCATACTCACGTGTAGGAGAGGCTTCTACACTTCCATCGAACTTCTGAGCAAGTAACTGAGCTCCATAACAAACACCTAAAATAGGTAGTTTCTTACGAATAGCCATCAAATCTACATCAGGAGAGCCTGCATCTCGTACAGAACAAGGGCTACCCGAAAGAATGATGCCTTTGATGTCATCAGTAAGGTTTGGAATTTTGTTGAAAGGATGAATTTCACAATAAACGTTCAATTCTCTAACTCTACGGGCAATCAGCTGGGTATATTGCGAACCAAAATCAAGAATCAGAATTTTTTCCATGGGTTTGGGGTTTGCTAAAATTTTGTCGCAAGTTAGAGAATTTTATCTAAAATTCTTTATCTTGCTATCAATAAAGGCAAAATACTCTTATAACCATGCAAGAAAATATTCAATTTCCAAAAGAACTAGAAAGTTTCTTTCCTGTTTTTGAAAAACTCAAGAAGAAGTTTATCAACATCACCAACACTCCCCAAAAAGATGTTCAGATTTGGCAAAGTAAATTTGGTGGAATGCCATTTTTGCCTGTTGGAGTAGAGTATCCCAAAAATGCCAAAGGTGAGCCTTTGTATTTGCTGGCTCAAATTAATTTTGAAGAAGTTCCAGCTATCGAAAATTTTCCACAAAAAGGTATTTTACAGTTTTATATCGCTGATGACGATTTGTACGGAATGGATTTTGACAAACCTTCAGAGCAAAATGGTTTCAGAGTGTTGTATTTTGCCGATATTGATAAAGAAAGCTTTCAGAGAGATTTACCTTTGGTCAAAGCTGAACTTACACCTTTGGGTAAGAATCTTGAGACCCATCAACTGACATTTGAGGTTGCAGAAGAATATGTAGGACTTAACGATGCAAATTTAGAATCTGCTTTGGGGGATAAATTAGACGAGTTTAATGAAATAATTGAAGCCAATGAGTATAAAATTGCCGACTGGCTTAGTAATCAGGTACGCAATGCAGGGCATAAAATAGGAGGCTATGCCGATTTTGTACAAGAAGACCCCCGAAAATATGATGAAGAAAAATTTAAACAATACAATACCTTGCTTTTTCAAATGGATAGCGAAGGTAGTATTTGTTGGGGTGATATGGGAGTAGGCAATTTCTTTATTGATATAGAAAAACTCAAAAAATTAGACTTTTCAGATGTTTTATATAACTGGGATTGTGGATAAAACAAGATTATTATAAATTTTAAGTGCTAAATATCTATTGATAACTGTTCACTAATAATGGCTAATTAACATTGAAGTCTGATAGTTTAATTTGTACCAAAACACAAGAAGAGTATCCTCTTCATGAAGTACGCTGGCAGAGTAATGGTGGGCATTTGTTAGATATTCGTTTCAAACCCACACTCGATAAAAATCTGATTCGTCAAAGAGCAGCTAATCTTTGGCGTTATAGGGAAGCTTTGCCTATTTTTGATGATACTCATATCGTTAGCTTTGGAGAAGGAGCAACCCCACTCCAAAAAATCATGATAGACAATATTGGTGTGCATTTTAAGTTGGATTTTATGTTTCCAACAGGCTCTTACAAAGATAGGGGCAGTGCTGTAATGGTTAGCAAAATGAAAGAGTTGGGCATTACACATGCAGTACAAGACTCATCAGGCAATGCAGGAAGTTCTGTAGCCGCTTATTGTGCCAAAGCTGGTATTACTTGCGATATTTATGTTCCTAAAGGTGTTTCAGATGGAAAACTGGTACAAATGAAATGCTATGGAGCAAATGTAATAGTAGTAGATGGTACACGAGAAGATACTGCTGAGACAGCTTATCAAGCAGCTAAAAATAGCTATTATGCAAGCCATTGTTGGAATCCTTTCTTTTTTCAGGGTACAAAAACTTTTGCATTTGAAGTATGCGAACAATTGGGCTGGAAAGCCCCTGATACCCTTATTCTACCCGCAGGAAATGGGACATTGCTCATTGGAGCTTATATTGGATTCAAGGAACTTTTAAAAGCAGGCATTATTGAGAGTATGCCTAAAATTATAGGCGTACAAGCGACACATTGCTCTCCGTTATATGAAGCTTTTAATGAAGGTTTGACCTACATCCCCGAAATTATCACATTGCCTACTTTAGCAGAAGGAATAGCCATTGCTCAACCTGTACGAGGCAAACAAATGCTTCAGTATGTAGAACTTACAGAAGGAGTTTTTATGTGTGTAAGTGAAGAGGAAATCAAAGATACTTTGATAATGATGGGTAAAATGGGCTATTTTATTGAGCCTACTTCGGCTGCTGTAGTAGCAGGTGTACGTAAATACATTCTTACAGCCCCACCACATGAAAAAATAGTTTCTGTACTTACTGGTTCTGGACTAAAAGCTACAGAGAAAATACTCAAAATACTGTAAAACTTACATGCCTATTGCATCTTGTGTCTATTTTTTGTAATTTTAATTTATAAAATTTAACACTTGTTACAAAACACCATATCCTTTATGAGAAATATACAACTATTGCTATTGCTAACATTATTCTATGCACAAAACTTATTAGCTCAAGACATTCCTAAAGAACTTGTAGTTGCCATTGGACATACACAAATGGATAAAAAAGGTGCAGAAGTAGATAAATTATTACAAGAGTATCTTGCAAAAAAATTAGCAATGCCTGTAAAAGTCTATTACCCAAAGAATATCTTTGAAATGTTAGATAAGATAGATAGCAGTAAAGTTCATGTAGTAGATATTAACCCTTTCGGATATGTAATGGCATCTTTAAATGGAAAAGTGGATGTGATAGCTATTAGAGGTGATAAAAACAAACAAGTAGAAACCTACAATAGTTGTATTTTGGTCAATTCCAAATCACCTATCAAAAAGATTGAAGATATTAAAAAATTAGGCTCTAAACTTGAAATGACATTTGTAAATGCTGCTTCTACCTCTGGGCATTTGGTACCAAGATTATACTTTAACTCTATTAATTTAGATGTCGAAACTGTATTTAAAGAAGTTAATTTTAAGAAAACTCATGTTGGTGTAACAGATTATCTAAAAACAAACCCCAATGCAGTAGGAGCTTGTGCCTATAACTTCTTCCAAGACCAAATCGCTGAAGGGAAAATTAAAAAAGAAGATTTTCGTATTTTATGGAAATCTCCAAATATTCCTCATGGACCTGTGGCAGCTTTGAAAAACCTAAATCCTACTTTGAGAAACAAAATTCAAGAAGCATACTTGGCAATACCCACAGAAGCCCCTGAATTATGGAAAATTATGCTTGCAAACTGGTTGCAAAACCCGAAAATACTACTTATATCAAAGGTTCTGATGAAGCATTTAACTCTTTACGCAAAATCACCAACGAAGCGGACGATTTAATACTCATTTTAAATTTTTATAGAGAATAACCTTTAAAATATTTTATCTTCAAATGTTTAGAATAAAAAAAGCCTTTCCTGTATCTAGGAAAGGCTTTTTAGTTCATCTTGTAGTTTTTTAGTTAGACTTGCTACTACTAAATTATAGGAATCATCAATCCACTCTAAAACAAGCTTTTGAGGTTTTATACTTTCCACAAGAATTGTATTCCAATGTTTTTTATTCATATGGTATCCAGGGCGTACACCATCATATTGTTCTCTGAGCTCAACAGCTTTTTCAGGCTCACATTTTAAATTAATAGAAAAAACTTCACGATCTAAGCCTGTTAGAGCAAACATTTTCCCCATTACTTTAAATACAAGTGTTACATTATCAAAAGGAAATTCTTCTGTAACACCTTTCTTTTTAATACAGTAATTTCTGAAATCTTCAATATCCATCTTTACAATGAGTATTTAATAACATTTATAATTTGGTATTCTTATCTTTTCTTATCCAACTCCCCAAATACTTTCTGTAAAAGAGCTGTAGTACGAGCTAAGGGTGTATTTCTGATTTTTTGCTCTTCTTGAGCAATACGCCAAAATAAACCATCTAATGCTTTTTGAGTAGTATATGCTCCCAAATCGCTGTTAATAGGTTGTCTTACATTTACAAGAGCTCCAGCAGGAGAATTAGCTAATTTATTGTAAGGGGTTGTAATAGCTTGCCATGCTTGTGTTGCACCTACTTTACTCAATGAAGCATTGATTTTAGGAGCATAAGCTTGGGTAAGCTTTTGTAAGGTTTTTTCTTTAAGGTAATTTGTTGCTGCATTTTCATTACCAAATAAAATATTTTTAGCATCTGTAATACTCATAGAAGTAATAGCATCTACAAAAATAGGTTTGGCTTCATTGGCAGCATCTTCGGCTGCTCTATTCATCTTCAGTACTGCTTCATCTACCAATTTCTGTCCTTGAGGAATATTTTTGACAATCAAATCTTGTACTTTTTGGGCTTCAGGTGGAAGCAATAATTTAATAGCCTGATTACCAAAGTATCCATCCATTTTGATAAGCTCATTTACGCCATTGCCAATCCCTTGATTGAGAGCTTCTTTTAGTCCACTGGCTATATCTGCCTCAGTAAGAGGTTGGCCCGTGGCAGTAGTGGGCAGATTAGAAGCAACTTGCTGGAGGGTAGCACAAGAATGTAAAAATGTAAAACCAATCAGGAATAAGGCTATTTTTTTCATAAAGAAAAGATGTTTTTGTTTAAAAAAGAAAAACTACAAACCTATACGAAAAAACAGATTTGTAGTTTTGTTTAAGCTATGAATATTTTTTAGAATCCAAAAGGATTTTTTTGAGCATTTTCTTTCATGGGAGAGGCTTCCATCACATTTGCTTTGAGTTGTAAACGATGTGTAGGGCTTTTTCCATCATTAGAAGTGATATACACTTCATCTACAATATTTCCTTTCTGACGAGGAGTATATTTAATTTCTAAAATATAAGATTCCTTGGGTTTTAAAGTTCTTGTACCACTATGAGTAATACAATTACAATCACTTCTGATGCCAGAAATAGCTAAATCGCTTGTTCCTGTATTGGTAATAACAAATTTTTGTAAAGCGGTTTGTCCAATTTGCAAACTACCAATATTAGCAACTGTACGGTCAAGAGTAAGTGCAGCAGCCGAAGCAGCTACAGCAGCTTTGGGGTTTACAAAACCCTTGATATACAACACTTTTACTGGTTCTTCGCTGTTGGTACGAACTGTGATACTTTTATGAAAAGCATTGGGACGACCTTGGCTACTATACGAAACACTTATTTTACCACTTTTACCAGGAGCAATAGGTTCTTTGGTATAAGATGGACTCGTACAACCACAAGAAGGCTCTACAGATTGCAAAATAAGAGGTGTTTTTCCTCTGTTTTTGAATACAAAATCGTAAGTAGCTACTTTTCCTTCATCAAAAGTACCAAAATCATGGGTTTCTTTCTCAAATTCTATAATACTTTGAGCATGAATGAACGTAAAAGCAAACAACAATAAAATAACAAGGCTTATCTTCTTCATAATCTTATAATTTTTGGGCAATTTACGAAAAAATCTTTTTATAAGCTATTTTCTCCTCTAATTTTGTAACCAAAATGACTTTTAAAAGGTTCATACAAATCAGGAGCCAATTTTTATATATTCATGAAAAAAGCAGGTATCATTGGAGCAGGCATTGCTGGTATCGCAACAGCCATTAGATTAGCAAATAAAGGGTATAAAGTAGATGTTTTTGAGGCAAACTCTTATGTGGGAGGCAAACTCTCCGAAATACAATTGGGAGCGTATCGTTTTGATGCAGGACCTTCTCTATTTACCATGCCTCATCTTATAGAAGATTTATTTCAAATTTCTAAAAAGAACATTCAAGATTATTTTCAGTATTCAAAACTTGAAACCATCTGTAAATATTTTTATGAAGATGGAACAATTTTAGAAGCTCATGCAGACAAAAGAAAATTTGCTCAAGAAGTGGAGCAGAAACTAGGTGAACCCAAAGAAAAAATCCTGAAATACCTTCAAAAGAGTGCTAAAAAATATGAAATTACAGAGAGTTTGTTTCTCAAAAGGTCATTACACAAGTTAGAAACATGGCTCAATAAGGAGGCTTTTAGAGGGTATATGAATATCCATACCTTAGAAGTTTTCAAAACGATGAATGAAGCAAATAAATCTGCTTTCAAAAATCCAAAATTGGTACAATTGTTCAATCGGTTTGCAACTTACAATGGCTCTGACCCATACCAAACACCTGCAACGCTTACCATTATACCTCATTTAGAACATAATATTGGAGCTTTCTTTCCAAAAGGAGGAATGTATGCCATTACTAAAAGTTTGGCTCGTTTGGCAGAAGATTTGGGTGTAAAGTTTCATCTCAATTCTAAGGTTCAGGAAATTATTACAGAAAAAAATAAAGTAAAAGGCTTGAAAATTAACGATGCTATTTTGGACTTTGATTTGATTATCAGCAACATGGATATGGTAGCAACGTATAAATATTTATTACCTCATGCTCACCATCCTCAAAAACTACTTTCTCAGCCCAAATCAAGCTCTGCACTGATTTTTTATTGGGGTATCAAACGAGAATTTCCTGAATTAAAGGTTCATAATATCTTTTTTAGCAATCATTACGAGGAGGAATTTAAGCATATTTTTAAACATAAAACCATTTATCAAGACCCTACCATTTACGTAAATATTGGTTCAAAAGGAGAGCCTCAAGATGCTCCACAAGGTTCAGAAACATGGTTTGTTATGATAAATACACCCAACAATGAAGAACAGGATTGGGACACACTCATCACAGAAGCTCGAAAAAATATTCTTGAAAAACTTTCTAGGCTGTTAAAAACAGATATAGAATCTTTGATAGAAGTAGAAAGCATTCTTGATCCTCGAACCATCGAATCGAGAACTTCCAGTTCGCAAGGAGCTTTGTATGGAAATAGTTCCAATAATCGTTATGCAGCATTTTTAAGGCATGCCAATTTCTCCAAAGAGTTTGATAATCTGTATTTTGTAGGAGGAAGTGTACACCCTGGAGGAGGAATACCTCTTTGCCTTTCTTCAGCTGCTATTACAGCAAACCTGATTCAATAAAAAAAGAGTTAGCATACTTGCTAACTCTTTATGTGTAAACTTAATTAATCTCTATTTTTGGGCTTTCTCTATTTTATATACAATATGCTCTCTATGAGCTTTTGTTGCAGCATCACCTCCAGTGGTAGCTTTCAACATTCTTTTGATTTTATTTAACTCATACAAAGCTACAGATTGAGCTGGATACACATAAAAAGAAAGTCTATCCAAACCAGCAATAGCAAGTAATCTACCTATATACTCAATTTGTAAGTTTTGACGGAAGGTATTTACATTACCTCCTAAATCAGCTTTGAAAAGAGCATCTGTCAAATCTCCCATCATATCAGCCAATTTATAGCCATTTCCATAATGTTCTGAGTTTAAGATACGTTGCTGAGTAACAGGGCTTAATAAATGTGTGAGTATATTTCCATACATTGCCAAAACTCTTTCATTGATACGAGGATCTTCACCACGACCAAAGAAATTAAATCCACGACGTTGTTGTTGTAAGTAGTTATACAAATCTACTGGAGCTTTCATTGCATCAGGAGCAAATACTTGCTCTGTGAGTATTTTCATAGCTCTTTTTTGATCTGCTGTAGAAACAGGCGTATAAGGTTGTGTAGCCCCTTTTTGTCCTACAAAACCTCTATCTACATATACACCACCAATATAACGTGAAATGGCATTGGCAGAGTTGAATTTCTGAGCTGTTAAGGCAAAATAACGTATCAAAAGCTCATCATAAGATTGATTTTGGAAGTTTTTAAGGTGATTCTCTTTTAGTTTAGGTAATAGATTATCTACCATTTTCATTCTTTCAGAACCATAACGAATCATATCAGAAGATTGGTCATAAATCATAACTCTTGGGTCAATACCACTAAATGAGCTACGCATATCATCAGCATCATTGCCAAATGTAAGTTCGGGTTCAGTAGAACGAGCCAGAACTCTTTCTAAACGTTGTTTTTCAGCATTTGCATCAGAGAGTGTACCATAGGCAAATTCAATAGCCCAATTATCGTAAGGACCAGGTTTTGTTGTGTAATATTGACCTTGCTTTTCTCTATCTAAAGCTACATTTGGTAATGGATAATCCATTACAGAACCTTGTAAGCCTACTTTTTTAGTAATTTCTTCATTATGTATATTATCAGGGCTGTGTAATTGTGTTGCTTTCATGTTATGGTTAAGCCCCAAAGTATGTCCCATTTCATGCAATACCAAATAATAAATTTGCTCTTCTGTGTATTTTTTAATATCGTCATCTGTACCACCTAACAACTGCACAGCCGAAAGACCGAATACATTGTGTACTTGCATGTGATGCCCTAAAGAACAGAACTGATGATTTTTGTGATACTTAGCAAACTCTTGTTCTTGTTCCAAAAGATTATTGTTGAGAGCTGCTGTCTCAAAAATCTTATTGCTTCTCATAGAGTTGATAATGAAAGTATATTCTAACATAATATCAGCACCCAAAATTTGTCCTGTTCTTGGATTTACAAATGAAGGTCCGTAACCACCAAAAGGAGGTTGGGGAGAAGATGTCCAACGCAATACATTATAACGAATATCTCCAGCATCCCAAGTAGCTGTATCAGGTTGAACTTTAATTTCTACAGCATTCTTAAAACCTGCTTTTTCAAAAGATTCATTCCAAGCTAAACCTGCCTTTTTAATAGTTTCTCTAAATTCGACAGGTGTTGTTTTTTCAATCCAAAATACAATAGGTTCTACAGGTTCTGAAAGAGCAGCACTTGGGTTTTTCTTTTTAAGATTCCACTTGTGTACAAAATCTCTGAAATTTGTACTAGATTTACTTGTAAGATCTGTAACTTGTGTTGTAAAATAACCAACTCTTGGATCATCAAATGTAGAAATAAAGTCATTTTGAGGCATTTCTATCAAACTATGTTGAGACTTGATAGTAATGAAACGATTATCCACTACTGCATCACTGGTTGCACCTTGTGGAGCAGGGTTGTCATAAGTGTATTCAACTACTACATCTGTATTTTTAGGATAATTTCTGATTCCTCCATATTTGGTTTTATCTCTATTTAAATTTCCTAATCTAAAACCTTGATAAGTAGGAGGGTAGTTTGGTTTAATGGGAGAAACATCTTCACCTAAAAACACCTTATCAGCCTTGATAAGAATTTCACCTTTTTCTTTATCTTCTACTTCTATTTTTTCTGAAAGCATGATAGCATTTCCAATATTGGCATCAGCAGCTTTTGATAGGGCATTGTTGGGGTCAAAATAAAAGCTTGTGTTTATATTGATAAATTCTATTCTATCATAATATCGTTTAATGGTAAATACTTTGTTATCTCTAAAATTTCCACGATAATTTCCTCCTTCCAGTACTCCATCAGTAGTAAAACTAAAATAGATAAATTCTTTACCTATTTGTTCTTTTTTGATAAGCATATACACAGAACCATCTTTTTCATCTTGATATAAATTGAAAAGCCCATTAGATGCTTTACACTTCCCTATAACAGAAGCTATTGTTTTAGGTGGTGGAGATTGCTGAGTCTGAGTAGTTACTTGGGCATCTTTGCCCTTCTTTTTCTTGTCTTTTTTTTGGGCTGTGGCACCAAGCGATATAAAAAAGCATGCCACTAAAAGCCATGAAAATGTGTATTTAATTTTCATAAGAGAATATGGGTTTTATTAATTTTACTAATGAACGTTTAGAGATACAATTATGGTATTTTTTTTGTATAAATTTTATAAAAAAATATGTATTGCTATAAAATCATGTAACCAATCATGAATTATAGACGTAAAGAGCTTAAAAAATGACCACATTTTTTTTTAACGAAAAAAAAATGGTTACCTTTAATACAATTTTCAGAATATACATGAAAAAATCTCTTGAATCTTTATATTCTACAATAAAATAACCTCAAACTTGTTATGTGTTATAATTATTACTTAAAGAGAATCATAAAAGCGAAACTTATGAGAATTACGAATTACCAAAGTAAAACAACACCCCAAAAATCTCCATTTGGGACTTTACTCAAAGTGTTGGTAGTATTACTAGCTTCTTTTTCATTTGATAAAGCATGGGGGCAACTGAGTATTACAGCCAAGGATACTCCATTTACTATTGACTTTACCACAACTCTAGGAGGGGTAAATAACGGTACATTCAATGGAAATGCTAACCTAGCTGTTGCTGCTCCTGGTGCAGGACAGCTTAATTCTAATGGTTGGCATTTTGTAGATGATGGAGCTGCTTCTGGTTCTGCCGTTGTTTTTGGCGGAACACCTACTGCTTTGGGTAAAGGAACGATAATTGGTGCTGCTACCAATGATGGTGCAGGACAAGGTTGGTATGCTCAAAATGTGGGGGGGACTGGTAATATAGCCCTTTATTGGCAACCTCAAGGAGCTTTTGCTACTTCTGGTA
The DNA here is from genome assembly GCA_001281695.1 of bacterium 336/3. Classification (NCBI taxonomy): domain Bacteria; kingdom Pseudomonadati; species bacterium 336/3. The sequence continues at coordinate 2,006,509 of LJIE01000001.1, forward strand.
TGGTAACATTACAAGTTACAAATAATACTGGTTCTACAGTTAGCAATTTAGATTTATCTTATAGAATTAGAGAAATCAATAATAGAGATGGTACCAATGGTATTAAGTTATTTACATCTACGGATAATGTAACTTATACAGCTGTTACATCATTAGATTATACATCTATTAATGCAGAGCCTGCAGCTACCATCAATATTACAGGTATTACAAGAGGAGCAACTACTGTCATTACACATGCATCTGGAGCAAATTCTGGTATAGCAGTGAATGATATAATATTCTTCAATAATTCAGTTGGAGGAACAACACAATTGCGTAGAATGTCAGGAGTTGTACTTGCTACAACTGCTACTACAACTACTGTTGCAATTAACTCTGCAGCATTTGGTAATTTTACATCAGGAGGACAATTTGTAGAAGTAAATACATTAGAAACTGTTCGTAGAACAACTGTATCACCTGGTGGAGGTATTCCTAATGGTGGTAGTGTGTTTATTCGTTGGTTTTTAGATGGAACAGGACAAGATGAACTTTCTATTGATGATATATCTTTTGTAGCAGATGCTGAAGGCTTGGTACTCACCAACCCCAATGTCTCAACTGTAATTGATTTTGACAATACATTAACGAATGTAAATAATTCATTATTTACAGCTCCTGCAACATTGTCTGTGGTAACACCTGCCGCAGGGCAACTTAACAGAGCAACATGGAGTTTTACCAATGATGGAGCAGGTACAGAAACACAATTTTCTTCTGCATTTGGTGTAGATGGTACAGCTGGACAAGGTATTTCGGCTGGTACTGTTGCAACAGATGGATGGTATGCTTTTAATGTTCCAGATGTAAATTCTCTTTCAGGGGCAACTTCAAGGGCACTGGGTTGGCAGTCCAATACAGGTTTTGCTACCAATGGAGCTGTTACACTTAAAGTAACCAATAATACAGGAACTACTATACAAGATTTTAGAATTAGTTATAATGTATGGGAACTCAATAATACGGCTGTTTCAAATAGAGTCAGAGTTCTTGTTTCAACTACCAACAATGGTGCGGCAGGTAGTTATATATTGGTACCAGGTAGTACTCATAACAGTGTGGCAGCAGCAGCAGGTGCACCTGCATGGGTAGGGTCTTTATATAACTTAACAGCACGCAGTGCCATAGGAGCATTGAGCATACCTAATGGAGGTTCTTTGTTTCTTAGATTTTATTTAGACAATAATGGTACAAACGCTGAAGGGGATGAAATGGCAATTGATGATATTAGCATCATTGCATCAGTTGCACCTCTTACAAGTATCAATCTAAACCGAGGCATACTTTGGGCTTATGATGGTTTTGACTATTATGAAACATTAGGCCAAGTTGGTGATATTGATAATGATGGTGTAAATGACCCAACAGGTTTTAAAGGAATATTAACAAGATTCAGTAATTTTGGTGTAGCACCTATTGACTTACATGGTGTAACAACAAACTCTACTGATAATAGATATACTAATAGAAACGGATTTTCTACATTAGGTTGGGCAGGAGATTGGTTGGCAACAGCTAACCCTAATACACTTGTTAGTAATGTGCAAGTTACTCCAGGGCAAGATGCTGGAATAGTTGGTGTTGTGAATGTAAAGCCAACCATTCCCATTACAAGTGCTTCTGAGCAACGAAGTTTAGTAAACTCTGGTATGTATGTAGAGGGTGGGAATGGACAAGTAACAGGTAGAAGAATTCAAACCAGTACAGGTGGATATGCCTTCCAATATACAGCTACAAGTACTACAAACTTCCAACCTTGTACAAGTTTATCAGGTGATTGCCCATCTATTAGTCCTATTAGACATAATACAGATGTACGAGCTGTTACGCATATTGCGACAGCAGCAAATCAATTGGCAGGTGATAACTTAAAATGGACTCATACTAATAATACAAGATTGGGTGCTGAAGGCTCTACAGTTTGGGTAGGCGTAATGCTTAGAAAGAACTTCAATAATAATGATCCTATATTTATTTCTTTGCATAGAAATGGTAATGTATTTACTCCAGGAACAGGTACTAATGAAGTCCAAATTGGATATTTTGGAGGAACAAATGCTGACGGTACAGATGCTGATGGTTTTAGACATTGGGGTGTAAGAGTAGGAGGTGTATTGACAAAAGGAACAAGTGTAAACAGCCGTATTACTACTGCTCAAATGATTAACGCTGGTTTAACAGGGCAACCACAACCTACTACACCTGAAGAGAGAGTGTTCGATTTATTGGTAGCTCGTATTGATTTTGCTGAAGGAACAGCTGCTTCTGTTGTAGATGCGGCAGGCTTAACAACTCCTGATAACTCTTATGCATCAAACCACAGAGTACGCTTGTATATAATTAGAGATATAGCAAGAGATAATGCAAGCCCTAATGTAGATTCTTACCCATTGGTTGCAAACCCTGCGGGTTATTCGGCAGACCAAGGTAAAATATTGGATGATTTAGGAGATGATATTACTGATACTGATGGAGCTGGTGGAGATGACTTTGTACAGCATGTAGAAGTAGATGTAACAGTACCTGCAGCAACAGATATTTCATTTCACTCTATGGCATACTCTCCAGGAGCAAATGCAGATGCGAGTGCTATGGATGAATTCCGTTTAGGAGGTAGTTTTAGCCAAGCAGCTTTAAATTCTCCTGTAATCAGTTTAGTACGTGGTTTGTGTAGTGCCAATGGAGGTACCATAGGCTTGCAATCTTACCAAGGTGGTAATTTTGGTGAAGCACAGTGTTTAGATGCAAACGGTAATCCTGTGGCTTGTGCAGGTGGAACTGTAACACAAGCTACTTCTACTACTACAGGTACACAAGAAATTTATGATGCAGCTATTAATGATATTTGGGGCAGTGCAACTCCCAATAGTACTCTTTTTAATACCTACAATGGTATTCATCCTTCTTATCCTAATGATGCTGTTGCAAACCATGTAGTAAGAGCTGGTGGAGGAACATTATTATTTAATGGAGGACCTACTTATAGAAATATCAGTGGTGGAGTTTATAATTATCAATTAAATATTGGTTCAGGACCTAATGATAATAACTACCTCATTGGTACTCAATCAAGACATAGTTTTGGACCTGCTTGGGTAGGTTTTTATGATAATAGCCCTAATAGAAATGGATATTTGATGAGTATCAATGCTGCTTATGCTCGTGGCAAATTCTTTGACCAAACAATTTCTGGACTTTGTGCAGATACTCAATATGAATTTTCTGTAGATATTATCAATGTGTTGAGAGATACAAGAGTAATTACAAATGAAAGTCCTTATGTTCCTTTAGCTTTCGGGTTTGGAAATTATGGAGGCTCAGTTTTTGTTGCAACAGATACTTGTGACCCTTCTGTTGAGCCTGGTTGTGCACAGTTTAGTCGCCCTGGTAGTACAGGTAGTACCATTGGTTTGGGTTCTGTAACTCGTGGTGGTACAGGTGCTGCTGGTACAACTTCTGGAGGTGGAGGTAATAACAGAGCATACTCTTTAAATCCTGAAATAGATTTTGCTTTGAATGAAAGCCCAATTTATACAGTACCAGTTTCTATCCCTAATGATAAAACATGGCATAGAGTAGGTCTTACTTTTGTAACCAAAGCAAATCTTTCTCAAGCTTTGAACTTATCTATGAGAAACTTAGCTCCTGGTGGTATGGGTAATGACTTAGCTATAGACAATGTAAGTTTCCGTCCTTGTGGTTCTTACTCTCGCTTGATAGATGAAACAACAGTTTGTGCAAATGCTGGTGGACCAACAGATGGTAGAATCCAAACAATTATTGGAAAAGCAGGAAATAGCTATAGCAACTCGAAAGTAAGATTCCAGAAATGGACTCCTTTCCCTTATCCAATCGGTCTTTTAATTACAAACGTAACAAATACAGGGGCACCTACTATTATTACAGTTGCTAATGGTGGTGGAGCAAACGATTTTGCTGGAACTTATCGTGTACCTGTGGGTGCTGAAGTTGCCTTATTCGATTTGACAGGTCTTCCAATTAATAACACTACAGCAATTGTTACAGCTAAAACAGCTAATACCATTACTATTGGAAGTACTAATGCAGTAGCTTATCCTGGTAATACAGGTGTATTACAGGTAACAGCTTTACCTGATGCACTGATTACAAGTATTTCACAAACAAACCCAGTAGTAGTAACATTAAGTGGTACAACAGGTGATGATATAGCTTTGAATACATTTGTAAGTTTCTCTGGAGTTACAGGTATGACCCAAATCAATGGGTTAGCAGGAAGAGTTACTTCTAAAACGTCTAATACAATTACCATAGGTTCAATCAATGCTTCTGCTTTTTCTGCTTATACAGGCTCTACAACAGAAAGAATAGCAATCTCTCATCCTAGTGATGATATAGATGGTGATGCAATAGCAGATGAAACAGAGTGGATAGATATGGATTTTAACCCTTATGATGGTAAAAATTATACAGTAGTGGATGTAATCACGACACCAACAGAGTATCAAACAGATTTAATTCCTATTACACCTGTGGCTTTACCAAGAACCATTACACAATACAATGTATTTTATTCTAATGGTACAAACTTCAGGTCTATGTTTGCAGGTAATGAGGCTAACTTGTTAGATGATTCTGGTAAGTGTAGATTTATCATCCCTGGTTTCCAAACCAATTGTAGTATCTTACCAGCAACAGGAGGAAGATTAAGAGCTAAAAACACAAATGATGGAATTCAATTGAATTGGAATGCTTTTCAAGAAAATGCTGATGTAAAATATGTTTTAGAGCGTTCTTATGATGCTAAAAACTATGTAGCCATTGCTGATTACACAGCTCTTAATAAAGATGAGTATAAGCATTTAGATGGAGCACCATTTGTGGGTAAAAACTATTACAGAATCAAGATTGTAGAAAGTAAAGGAAGTTTCTATTATACCAATGTTGCTACTGCTGATTGGGGTAATAAAAATGCTTTGAGTATATATCCTAACCCTGCAAATGATAAAGTAAATGTTACATTCTCAACTGATTTTGCTCAAGACCAAGCAGTAACGGTAAGAGTCTTGAACATGATGGGTAGCCAAGTAAAAAATAAAAACTATACTTTGGCAGGTGGAGAAAGAAATTTAGAAATTAATACACAAGATTTACCTGAAGGACTTTATTTATTAGAAATCAAGATTGGAGATATAGATAAAATAGTTCATAAGATGGTAATTAAACGCTAAGAATTATGAAAAGGATTTTTTGTCTGATAGTTTTTGGTATGATGTTGGCAATAAATGTTACAGGTCAGTCTGTAACATTTACTCCCTCCAGTATTACAACCCCTAACGTTGGGCTGGGACTATTGCAATATGAAATAAATACTACAAATGTACCCATAGTGCCTAATATTAGGATTAACTTATCAGGATTTAGTTGTACCCCACTTACCTATGATTGGCAAACAGTGGCCTATACTCCTGTTTTTACTGGAACAACAAATCCTCAATTTAGACATCCTATATTTGCAGCCCCTGTTGCAGACCCTCCACCAAATTCAACTGCGGCAGCTAACAGAGCTCAATACAGAATATTTGGCCCAGGTATTTATACACTCAGACTTTGTGTATCAGCATGTGGTGGAACCCAAACAGCTTGTGGTGAAGTTCAAATTGTGGCTCAACCCTTAGCCAATGTAAATCCATTGGTATCATTTGAAGATATTAATGAACTGACATTACCAGTTGGAGGAAGTGAACAATTGGATGTAACAGTAGAAGATATTACAGACCAACATAGTTTTACATGGTCTCAGGCGGGAACAAATCCTATGGCTTTGACTTTGCCCAATGGAGGAAGTGCTATTAATGTTACAAGAGGTTCATCACCAACATTATCACAATTAAACCTTTCAGCTATCAATAAACCTGGGAATTACTGTTTTACTGTTGATGCAGCAGATGAAAGGAGTGGAACAGGAACAGCCACAGAATGTTTCTTGGTCAAACCAAATACTAGTACTTTGGCTATTAATATCACACAGCCAGGAGGTCCACCTGACCCCAGTGTGTTGTTTACCCCTGTAAACAATGTACCTTTGAATGCTGAGATTACAGGAATAAATACCTTTAATGATAGGATACTTTATACATGGTCACAGATAGCAGGACCTACCACTATTACTTTACCAACTCCAGCATACACAGCCAATATAGCAAGTATTCCAGTAGCAAGTACTACATTTACAGTTCCAGCCTTGAATTTGAATGCTTTGGCTTATGGGACATACACTTTGAGACTGAGGGCAGAAGATGAGTATTACCCAGGAACTTTTGTAGAACAAGATATTACTTTTACTGTCAAACCTCCTGAAAGTAACTTGGATGTAACAGTAACACCTTCTGCAGTGACAACCATAGACCCTTATAGCGATTTTGCAATTAGTGGTAAAGTAACAGGAATAAATGTTGGGAGTGATGTGATACGTACTTATTGGAGACAAGATGCTACCAACCCTGAACAATTAAGTGCTGCACCTTTTAACTTAACTGCTGCAAGCCCTAAGTCTATCCCTTTGGGTACAACTGAGGAAAACTCGAATGGAACACTTGTAAAAAAGATAAGAGAAGGTAGATATATATTTTGGTACGTGGCAAGAGATAGCTTCTATAATACAGCCGATTCTGCTAAAGTAGAAATATTGGTAGAACCAGGGAAAAGTACGTTTTCTGTTAGTATTGATCCAAATCAGGAAACATCCTTGACCTCTGTAGAGGTTAGAAGTATATTTATAAATCTGAATAAAGAAGAAATAGGCTCTTTTGAAATAAAAGGCACTGTAACAGGTATTAGTGATAAAACTGATTATGTTGTAACTTATTGGCGTTCTGAGTATGTACCAGAAGCAGAAGCTACCAATACAAATCAGCCAACATTACCTAATACTATCAGTAATCCCAAAAACATACCATTAGGAACAACTTCAGATAATGGTACAGTAACTCTTACACCAAGCAATGCAGGAATAGGAGTACATACATTCTGGTTTGTAGCTCGTGATACTTTTTATGGTACTGCCGATTCTGTTTCTGTTAAAGTTAATATCGGAAGATTGGTTGAAATAATACCCTCAGTAGCATTCTCGCCCAATGGAGATGGACAAAATGATATTTGGAGAGTAAGTAATATAGAAGGCTTCCCTGAGGTGGGTGTAAAAATTGTAAATGAAAGAGGAGAAATAGTTTTTGAAACAGATTCGGTTGCTCAGCTTCCTGATAAAGGTTGGGATGGAAGAAGAAAAGATGGAAGATTTGCAAGTGAAGGAGCTTACTATTACGAGTTTTTCAATACACGAGAGCAAAACAAAAAACTCAATGTAGGTAGTTTTGTCATTGTTCGGTAAGATTTTAAATACAACGAAAAGCCAAAGGAAACTTTGGCTTTTTTAACAATATAAACTTGAAAACATTATGCAACGAGTACTTTATCTTATTTTATGTGTTTTGGGGATAAATACGCATTTATCTGCTCAATCGGTTTCTTTTACTCCTACTACACTTGTAACAGAGAATGTTGGATTGGGGTTATTAATGTATGAAATTAATACTACTGATATACCAGTAGTTCCCAATATAAAAGCAAATGTATCAGGGTTTAGTTGTAGTGAACTAACTTATGATTGGGAAACAGTTGATTATATTCCATCGTTTATTGGAACAACATTTCCTCAATTTAGATCACCTATATTTACTGCCTTTACTGTTAATCCAGCACCAAACTCAACGGATGCTGCTAAGAGAGCTCAATACAGAATATTAGGACCTGGGCTTTATACAATTAGATTATGTGTATCAGCTTGTAATGGAACAGAAATAGCTTGTAATGAGGTAAAAATCATAGCAAGACCTTTGACTAATACATTGCCTAAAATTACATTTGAAACTATCTCAGAATTAGTTTTACCTATAAATGCTACGGAACAATTTGATGTAAAAGTAGAGGATTGTACAGACCAACATAACTTTTCTTGGTCACAATCTGCCTCAAATCCTGTGGCTCTAAGCCTTCCTAATGGAGGAAATACTATTAATGTATCAAGAGGCTCTGATACAACCTTGTCACAATTAAATCTTTCAGGAATTAATAAACCTGGGAATTATTGTTATACAGTTACAGCCATCGATGAAAGAGGAGGGGATAGCACCCAAACAAAATGTTTTTTGGTAAAACCAAACACCAGTAATTTAGGAATAACGATTAATACACCTGACCCTAATTTACTTGTTTCGCCTGTGAATAATGTACCCTTAAATGCTCAAATTACAGGAATAAACTTGTATAACGATAAAATCCGATATACATGGACACAAGTAGCAGGACCTTCACAAATTAGCTTACCTAATTCTAGTTATACAGCAAATATCAATGATATACCTGTAACAAGCAGTACATTCAATGTTCCTGTTTTGAATCTAAATAACTTATTATCGGGGACTTACACTTTGAAACTAAGAGTTGAAGACGAATATTATTCAGGAACTTTTATAGAACAAAATGTAACATTTTTTGTAAAACCTGCTGAAAGCAATTTGGTGGTTTCTACTAATCCAACTCAAGAAACAACACTCTTTAAAGTGCCTAATCAAGGGTTTTTGTTTGCTGGAAGTCAAAGTCCTGATGCCAATACTCCTTTTGTTGTGAAAGGTACAGTTTCTGGTATTCATCCACAGTCTGGGGCAATTACAACTTATTGGCGTTTAGAACCAGAACAAGTAGATGAAACTGACTCTGATAATATTATATTCCCTATTTTTACAAACTTTAATTTTAAAAACTTACCCATAGGAGCAACTACAAACACAGATGAACTAGCTTTTAAATATGATGAAATAAAAGTAGGGACGTATAAATTCAGATATTTGGCAAAAGATAATTTTTATGGAACAGAAGTTTCTACTTTTGTAAGAATATATATTGAAAAATTGATACTAAGAGGAGATCTGATAGAAGCCAACCCAAACCCTGCAAATAAAGAAATCAGTTTGGTTTTTGTAAGAGATGAAGACACCAATAAAGAAATTAGTATAGAAATATCAGATATGATGGGAAAAGTGGTGTTTATACAAAAGCATCAAATGAGCTTTGGAGAAAGAAAATTGATATTAGATACACAAAAAATTCCAAACGGTTTTTATGTTTTAAAAGTAAGAAATAATTTTGGAGATGAAATTAACAAAAGAATCATTATAGAACACGAATAAAAGAGAGCCTTTGCTCTCTTTTTATTTTAATAAGACTTTCCGTGAGTAAGTTTAATTAATGACTGTATCACAAAAGGCAGATGTTTGAGTGTCCCGATAGCCATATTGCTGGTGGTTGTACCTCCAAAAAGATTATTTTGTAAGAATCTGCCTATTTTCATTCGGAGAGCAAAAGTGTTGTTCCAATCCTTTTGATAGGCTTGTTCCATTGTATTTCTATTGAAAGAGCCATTAAGAAAATTTAAAATGTATTTGTGTAAAATATGTGATGCTTGCATAGCCATGGTCATGCCGTTGCCACAAAGAGGCGTTATCATGCCTGCCGAATCGCCAAGCATGAGCATATGATTTTCAATGATGGGTTTTGAGGCAAAACTAATCTGTGAGATAGTAAGAGGCTTTTCGTACACAAACTGAGCTTCTGAGAAATATTTTTTAAGAAATGGATTTTGAAAAATGATGTTTTTCTCCATTTCGGCAATAGAACTGTTATTTCTTGTAAGATTCTGACTTTCTGAAAGATAACACAAGCAATATTTATCTCCTTCAATTTTAGAAATACCACAATAACCACCTGAAAAATTATGAAGTTCAATGACGTCATCAGGAAAATCGAGGCGTATGTGATATTTAACGCCTATAAACTGTTTAGAAGCATTTTTGGTTTCTTTTGCAAAATCTCGGTTTAAGAAAATATCCAAGTTGGAACGTTTGCCAAAAGCTCCACAAACAAGTTTAAATATATGTTCTTGTGTAGAAGTTTTAAGTATAAAAATATCCTCTTTTTCTTGAAAAGAAATATTTTCTACATTTTCATAAATAATTTTTACACCAGATTTGAGGGCTAATTCTGCCAAGAGATTATCCAATGTGTATCTGCTTATCCCAAAACCACCTGTTTTCATGGGTTGCTCTAAAAAAGAACCGTTGGGGGCAGATACTCGTAGCTTTTTGATAAGAGGTAACTCTAAAGATTGTAGAGAAAGCCCTAAACGTTCTAAAAAGTCCCAAGACTCAATAGCGATGTACTCTCCACAAACTCTATGAAAGGGATATTGTTTTTTCTCAAATAAAATGGTTTCTATACCTTTTTGGGCAAGCTGGATGGCTAAAGTAAGCCCTGCAAGCCCACCACCTACAATACCAACAGGTTGCATATTAAGGATTCACAAATATTGCTGAAGTCATTATAGTATTGCTTTTATTTAAAGCTTTATCATAAATAAAAACTTCAAATTTTATACTGTCTTTTTTATTTAATTTAGTAGGGTCAGGAATGTTGGAATCATTGTATAAATCACTGATTGTTGGTGGTTCATAGAAAAGCTCCCCTTCAATAGGACTGGGACGAGCATTTTCTAATAATGGAGGAACACGCCCATGTATGTTCGCTTCAATATTGTTGTTAGGAGGAGATAAGAACATTGTAAAACGTTCATATTCTCCTGAAAATTTATTTCTTCTATAAATGGTACAATAATAATTGTAATAAAATGGATTTCTACTTTTATCAGGCAAGAAAGGAGCAAAATTACCAGTTGTATCGCTTGTTGTAAGCCCAATATCTCCATTTCCATCTCTAAATTTAATACCTATTATTACAGAATCACCAGGTAATCCAGAATTTGGGTCAATAAAACTTTTCTTGACAATAGAACTAAAACTAATAGAAGGTTGAGAAGGAAATTCGGGTTTGATAATACACGAAGAAAACCCTAATATTGTAAAAATGGTTATCAAAGAATATAAAAATAGTTTTCTCATATTATTGTATGCAATTAGAAGATTTTAAAGAACACATTTTGAATATCAAACCCGAAGATTTTGAAGTTTTGGCTCTTGAAATTTTTCAGTTTCAACTCCATTATAACACAATTTATGCCCAGTTTGTTAAAAATTTGGGTGTAAATATCTCAAATATAAAAAAGTTAGAGCAAATTCCATGCTTGCCTATCGAATTCTTTAAATTTTATTCTGTTCGTTCTATCCAAGAGCCACATCAAGTCATTTTTGAGAGTAGTGGAACCACACAAATCTCTAAAAGCAAACATTATCTAACAGATACCAATTTTTATACTCAAAACAGTATTAGGCTTTTTGAACAGACTTATGGAAGTCTTGAAAACTATCATATTTTAGCTTTGTTACCCTCTTATTTGGAGCAGGGGGCTTCTTCATTGGTTTTTATGATAGAATGCTTTATAGAAGCCAGTAAATCGGAATATGCAGGGTTTTATTTGTACGATTATGAAAAGCTTTTTAAAACCATTGAAACAATTAGAAAGCAAAATAACAGAAAAATATTGCTTGTGGGTGTTACTTTTGCCCTTTTAGATTTGGCAGAAAATAGCCATATTGACCTTTCAGATGTGATTTTGATGGAAACGGGAGGCATGAAGGGGCGTAGAAAAGAAATGATACGTGAAGAAATCCATGAGATTTTGCAAAATAAACTACAAGTAAAGGCTGTTCATTCGGAGTATGGTATGACGGAATTAATTTCACAGGCATATTCGAAGGGGCAAGGTATTTTTGAAATGCCTGCAACTATGCGAATCTTGCTTAGAGAAGTTAATGATCCTCTGACTTACACACAAAAACGAGGTGTTATCAATGTGATAGATTTGGCTAATATTGAAACCTGTGCTTTTATTGCGACTCAAGATTTAGGAACAATTTTAGAAAATAATCAGTTTATGGTTTTAGGACGTTCTGACAATACAGAACAACGAGGTTGCAATCTGATGATACAATAAAAACATGGCGATAATTCTTGATATTAAAAATTTAAACCAAAAAACTATTTTACTTTCCGAAAAAAAAACTATTTTGCATTCACTTGCTGAAAATAATATTGATTGGATGCAAGCCTGTGGTGCAAAAGGGAGATGCACTACTTGTAAAATGATAATTTTGGAAGGAGAGGAGTATTTAAACTCTCTTACAGAAGCAGAAAATAAGTTTCTGGCTCAAGAACGCCTAAAGCCTCATGAAAGACTTGCTTGCCAAGCAATGCCCTTAGAAAATGAAAAAGCTACAATTAGCGTGAAAGTGCCCAAAATATATCAATTACCCCATATTGAATACCAAGACTAAAAAACAAAACTTATGGAAAGTTTAGTAATCGAAAAAACCAATAGAACCCCTAAAGTGAATTTTGACACCCTCACAGGCGTTTTTGAAATGGCTGGCAGATCAATTCCTGAAAATGCACCAGCTTTTTATAATCCTATTTTAGACTGGCTAGAACAATGTAAACAAAAAAGTAATATCAGTTCTATTCAGGCTGTTTTCAAATTAGAATACTTTAATACAGCTTCATCAAAGCTAATTTTAGATGTATTCAAAAAATTAGAAACCTTCAAAGAAAAAGGCAAATTGGTATCTGTACAATGGTATTACGACCCCAAAGATGAAGATATGCAAGATGCAGGAAAAGACTTCAAAGATATTATCGCATTGCCTTTTGAACTATTCCAAATGTAGTTTTTGAGAGAATAAATTTCAGACGTGAGATATTAGATTAAAATATGCTCCCACATTTCAAAACTGTGGGAGTTGTTTTTTGTTATCACTACAAAACAATTTTAACATAAAGACTTATGATACAAAAAGGTGAAAAAGCTCCTTTATTTGAAGGTAAAGATGAAAATGGCAATACCATCAAACTCAAAGATTTTTTAGGTAAAAAGAAAAAAACAGTCCTTTATTTTTATCCAAAAGATGATACTTCTGGCTGTACGGCTCAGGCTTGTAATTTGAGAGATAATTATGAAGCTCTTTTGGAAAAAGGTTATCAGATTATAGGGGTGAGTGTAGATGATGAGAAATCGCATCAGAAATTTATTAAAAAATATGAATTGCCTTTCCCACTTGTCGCTGATACTGACCATACTATTGTGGAAGCTTATGGCGTTTGGAAAGAAAAAAGCATGTATGGTAGAAAATATATGGGAACTGTAAGAGTTACATTTGTGATTGATAGTAAGGGAGTTGTAGAAGAAGTGATAGACAAAGTAAAAACAGCAGACCATACCACTCAGATTTTAGAAGGGAGTACGAAGTAGTTAGACAGAAGGTTTTAGATACTAATAATTATCCATTGTTCACCAAAAAGGCATGAATTGGCAGATTTATACAGAGCAGTTTAAAAACTATTTGAAACTTGAAAGAGGTTTTGCAGAAAACTCTTTAGATGCGTATTTGCGTGATGTAGTAAAATTCAGAGAGTATGCTCAAAGTCAGGAATGGACAAGTCCAGAGAAAATAACACATCATCAAATTCAAGATTTTTTGGTGTATCTCAATGAATTGGGTATTGCAGAGGCTTCACAGGCTCGTGTACTTTCAGGAATCAAGGCTTTTTATAAATTCTTGTTTTTAGAAAATGTCATGCAACAAGATCCTTCCTATTTAATTGAAGCCCCAAAATTGGCTCGTAAACTACCTGATACACTTTCGTATGAAGAAATAGAAAAACTACTTGCTGCTATAGATTTATCAACGCCTGAAGGTACAAGAAATAGAGCCATTTTAGAGGTTTTGTATAGTTGTGGGCTTCGTGTGTCAGAACTGACAGAATTGACACTTTCACAACTTTATTTTGATATAGGTTTTTTGAAAGTAATAGGAAAAGGTAATAAAGAACGTTTTGTACCCATTGGTAAAGATGCCATTAAATACACCAAAATGTATTTGGAACATATCAGAAACCATCTAGATATACCCAAAGGCTACGAAAATTATGTATTCTTAAATAGAAGAGGTAAAAACCTTTCAAGAGTTTTTATATTTATGATTATCAAGGAATTAGCCCAGAAAATCTCTTTGAACAAAACTATCAGTCCACATACTTTTAGACATAGTTTTGCTACACATTTGTTGGAGGGTGGGGCAGATTTGAGAGCTATTCAGGAAATGCTTGGACACGAGTCTATTACGACCACAGAAATTTATACTCATTTGGATAAAGACTACTTGCGTCAGACTATTCAGCAGTTTCATCCAAGAAGTTAAAAAAATAAGGCGTATTGAAAATACGCCTTATTTTTTAGTCTATTAGCACACATTTGTTATTTGCCAAATCTTCTTCCACTTTCTTGTATTTCACATCTCTAAGTACCTTACCGTCATGATACATCACATTTACTTTTTGGTTTCTATCCGCAATTTTTTGTGATTTCATGGGTTGTAATTTTACATCATGCTCAGGAGTAGGGTCGTAATACTCATTGCTTGCTGAAGAGATGTATTCTTCTTTTTGCATTTTGATTTTCTTGTTTTGGTTTTCCTGAACTTTTATTTCTTGAACCATTTGAGGTTCTTGTTCAGGGACAACCACATGTGAACGCATCAAGAATGAAATAATATCTTTGTTTACTCTCGTAATGAAGGTTTTGAATAACTGGAAGGATTCAAATTTGTAAATTAAAAGAGGATCTTTTTGTTCATAACTAGCCATTTGTACGGACTGTTTCAAATCGTCCATATCACGCAAATGTTCTTTCCACTCTTGATCGATGATAGCAAGTGTAGCTACCTTTTCGAGTTCCTTGATAACCTCAGTTCCTTTACTTTCTAATGCTTTTTTGAAATCAACTTCTAAGAAAATTTGCTTTCTACCATCACCAAAAGGAATACCAATATTTTGGAATCTGCCTTGAGTTGCTTCGTATTGAGCTTCTAAACCAGAATAAAGCCCTTCAAGAAGTTGTTGATTTTTAGATTTATAATATTCGACAATCTGACGATATAATTTACTGATAAAGTTTGCTGTATTTTTTGAAGTAAACTCAGATGCTTGAATATCAGGAGTGAAACCAAACGTAGAGATAAATTCTAATTCAAAATTTTCAAAATTATCAGGTGTTTGCATAGACTCTACAGTCTGCTTACAAACCTCATACATCATAGTATAAAGGTCAATTTGTAATCTATCACCAAATAAAGCGTTTCTACGGCGTTTATAAATTTGCTCACGTTGTACGTTCATCACATCATCGTATTCGAGCAAACGCTTACGCATGCCAAAGTTATTTTCTTCTACTTTTTTCTGAGCTCTTTCAATAGATTTAGTCACCCAAGAGTGCTGAATTACTTCACCTTCTTTCAAGCCCATTCTGTCCATTACTTTAGCAATACGGTCAGAACCAAATAAACGCATCAGTTGATCTTCCAAACTCACAAAAAACTGTGATGTTCCTGGATCTCCTTGACGACCAGCACGACCTCTAAGCTGTCTATCTACTCTACGAGACTCATGGCGTTCTGTACCAATAATAGCCAAACCACCAGCAGCCTTCGATTCTGCTGTCAGTTTAATATCCGTACCACGACCAGCCATGTTGGTAGCAATGGTAACTGTACCAGGTAAACCTGCTAAAGCAACTACTTCAGCTTCTTTTTGATTTTGTTTTGCGTTCAAAACTTGGTGTTTGATTTTACGCATAGCAAGCATTCTGCTGAGTAATTCAGAAATCTCGACAGAGGTAGTACCCACAAGTACAGGTCTGCCTTTTTCAGTCAGTTGTACAATTTCCTCAATTACAGCATTGAATTTTTCACGCATTGTCTTGAATACCAAGTCATTGCTATCTTTTCTTGAAATCGCTCTGTTGGTAGGAATTACTACCACATCCAATTTGTAAATTTCCCATAATTCACCTGCTTCTGTTTCTGCTGTACCTGTCATACCTGCCAGTTTGTGGTACATACGGAAATAATTTTGAAGCGTAACAGTAGCATACGTTTGAGTAGCTTGTTCTATTTTTACGTTTTCTTTAGCTTCTAAGGCTTGATGTAAACCATCAGAATAACGTCTGCCTTCCATCACACGACCAGTCTGCTCATCTACAATCTTCACTTCACCTTCTACAATGATGTATTCCACATCTTTCTCGAACATACAATATGCCTTCAAAAGTTGGTTTATAATATGAATACGCTCAGCTTTGATGCTATAATCTGAAATCAAAGATTCTTTTTGGTGTGCTTTATCTTCAAGAGATAGGCTTGTACTATTTTCAATTTTAGCTATTTCAGAACCAATATCAGGTAATACGAAGAAATTGGAGTCTTCGCTGGTAGTAGTAATTAAATCCAAACCTTTTTGAGTAAGCTCAATCTGATTGTTTTTTTCTTCAATTGTAAAAAACAAAGGACTATCAGCCTCAGGCATCAGTTTTTGGTTATCTGCCAAATAAATAGCTTCTGTTTTCTGTAAAAGAGTTTTCATACCTGTTTCTCCAAGAAACTTGATGAGGGGTTTACTTTTTGGCAAACCTCTGAAAGCTCTAAACAAAGCCAATCCACCTTCTTTGGACTCACCTGCTTGTATTTTCTTTTTGGCATCTGTCAAAAACTCATTGATAGCTTGTTTTTGAGCATTTACGAGTCTTTCAATACGTGGTTTAAGAGCATAAAACATCTCTTCTTGTCCTGTTTTACTCACAGGTCCAGCAATAATTAGAGGAGTACGGGCATCATCAATCAATACGGAGTCCACCTCATCGACCATTGCATAATGCAATTTGCGTTGCACCAGTTGGTCAGGGCTATTAACCATGTTATCACGCAGATAGTCAAAACCAAATTCGTTGTTTGTTCCGTAAGTAATATCTGCTAAGTAAGCATTTCTGCGAGCTTGTGAGTTGGGTTGATGTTTATCAATACAATCAACTCTCAAACCATGAAACTCAAATAGGGGAGCCATCCACTCACTATCCCTGCGAGCAAGGTAGTCGTTTACAGTTACAATATGTACGCCTTTTCCAGCTAAAGCATTTAAAAATGCAGGGAAAGAAGCTACCAAAGTTTTACCTTCACCTGTCGCCATTTCGGCTACTCTACCTTTATGAAGTACCACACCACCAATAATCTGCACATCATAGTGCATCATATCCCAAGTGATACGGTTACCTGCTGCTATCCAAGAGTTTTTCCAAACAGCTTTGCTGTCTCTGATTTCTACATTATCTTTTCTTGTAGAAATTTCTTTGTCAAAATCTGAAGCTGTTACTTCTAATTCTATATTTTCTTTGAAACGACGAGCTGTTTCTTTTACAATAGCAAATGCTTGAGGAAGAATTTCTTCTAAAACTACTTCAAGTTGTTTATCGTGTTCTTTTCCTAATTCATCAATTCTATTGAAAATCTTTTCTTGATCTAAAACACCCATTTGTGGATTGTCAGCAATTTGCTTTTTTAAATCAGCAATTTGACTATCAATGTCTTTTAGCTTTTCTTGTATATAATTTTTCAGTTCTTGAGTTTTCTGACGCAAACCATCATTGGAGACTTCTCTGAGTTTTGCAAATTCGATATTGACTGTACCAATATAAGGTTGTAACTCTTTACGGTCTTTTTCTACTTTAGAACCCACCAATTTGGCGAGGGCATTTACAATAAAATTAGCCATTTGTATGAATTAGTTAATATATTACGCAATTAAGAATAAAGTTTGCTTTCCACAAAATTTTGGTGCAATCCTTTTCGGACTGCAAATTTAATACTTTTTTTCGTTTTTGTGGATAATTTTTTCAAAAACTGACAAAATGGCTGGAATATATTTGTAATTGTTAAATTTTAATAAAATATGAAAAATTCAAAGAGATCCTTAGCTACATTTTTGTAGAGTTATACTTAAAACTCAATCAATGCTGATAATCTTGGGCTAAAAAAAAATCAAAAATTTCATCCGTTTTTATCTACTCATTTGTCAAAGCTATATTATTCACTAAAAATAATATATGTATATGACAACAACCATGAAACAGGTGCAACTTAAACAGTATGGCTCACCTGACGAATTAAAACTCATAGAAACAAATATTCCTCAACCCAAAACGGGTGAGGTAGTTATTAAGGTAGAAGCTATTGGAGTAAACTACTCTGATACACTACGTAGACGAAACCAGTATTTTCAACCTACACCATTACCTTATATTTTGGGTTCAGAAGCTGTTGGACAAATTGTTTCAGTGGGTGATGTAGTAACAGAACCTTATGGCGTTGGAACAAGAGTTTTGGCTATTCTTCCATTTGGTGGAGGATATTCAGAATATGTTTCTGCCATAGCACAATATTGTGTTCCTCTTCCACCTCATATTGACTCAAAAACAGCCACAGCTATCTTTGTGCAAGGAACAACAGCACAACTAATGATTTCACAATTTGCTAAAGACCTGAAAGATAAAACTGTTCTCATCAATGCTGCTGCTGGAGGTGTGGGTTCTTTACTGGTTCAGTTGGCAAAACTCAATGGTGCAAAAGTAATTGCAACAAGTAGCTCAGACGAAAAACTCAAAGTAGCTAAAGCTCATGGAGCAGATGAAACTATCAACTATTCTAAAGAAAATTGGAGTGAAAAAGTGAAATCAGCCAACAATGGACAAGGTGTAGATATTGCTTTTGAAATGGTAGGAGGGAACATTTATAATGAAACTGTAAAATCGTTGGCTCAAGGTGGACACCTTATTGTGTATGGTTGTGCAAGTGGTATTCAAGGGCAAGTACATCCTGAATATTTTGTTGATGAAAATATCAGTCAATCAGGTTTCAACTTGGCTTTTTACATTACTAATAAGATGCCACTATGGCAAGAAGCATTGGGAACGATTATAGAGCTGATAGCTCAGGGAAAATTAAAAATTGAAACTCCTAAAACTTTTACTTTGTCTGATGTTGCTGAAGCTCATAGACAAATTGAAGCAAGACAAACCACAGGAAAAGTAGTATTAACCACAAACCATTAAGAAAATGAAAAAATCAATTTTATATATCGCTATTCTTGTTATCGCAACGATTGCTGTTGCATTTACAACAAGTACAGATAAGGAACTGAAAAACAAATTGGAAAAACTTTCAGGAATTTATGCAGATGCTAAACCATATGCTTATGGACAGGCTTGGGGCAGAAGAGTATTTACTTTTGATAAGGGAAGATGGACTCTTCATTTTACGCTTGCCCTTGACCCTGAAATGAAAATGCAGGTTTTCCAATTCAGAACTTTGGGAACATATAAAATTCAGGATAAATCAAATAAAATCCCCAACACCTATCATGCTTTATTTTTTGAAGAAAAGAAATTTTTAACCTTAAAAACAAAGGATGAGAATTTAATCAAAGCATTTGGTTTTACACCTTGTAATATGATTATAGATGTAGAACAAGATGTATCTGCAAGTGGTTGTAGTGCATGGAAATCAGTTAAAGAGTGTCCAGGAGATTATGATTTGCTTTCATTAGACTCAGAAGGTAAATTATATTTTGGAAATCGTCCACAAGATAATGATATGTGTAGTCCTGAAAAACGACCTACATCCTTAACGCCACCAGTTATTAAAATATGAAATCATTTCAAGCAATATTAATAGGGATTTCATTGGGTTTTATGGTACTATTACTTGTATTTTACTACCTCAATAAATATTCATTCATTCCTGTTTTTGCATTTTTTAGCATCATTCTTTTTGTAATAAGCATACTTTTAAAGCCAAAAAAATGAAAACATTATTTAAAAATTCGCTATACAGTTTTCAATTGTTAGTTGAGAAGCCATCCATTATATTCTTTGATTGGACAGATAAAACAACAGAAATGAATTATGAAGATTTTCAAGCAGCTTGCAATAATTTTGCAGGTTTTGCATGGGAATACCAGTCAAAACACTTATTGGTAGATACTTGCAAATTTAACTTTCAGTTACCAGAAGAGTTTACAATTTGGCGTGAAGAAGAATTGAATCCACGTTATTATAAGTTAGGTGTCTATAAATTTGCTTATATTACTAAACCAGAGTTTTTACCGTTTATGAAGGACATTCCTGCTGAAAATGGTAAATTTGAAACACGAAACTTCATTACTTTTCAAGAAGCGATAAATTGGCTAAACAACTGATATGAAGAACACAGAAACATTGAAAAATGCGTTGAGTGGAGATATCAACGCATTTCAAACTCTTTTTGCTGAATTTCAAAATCATTTGAAATCTTACTTGTATAGACTCCTTGCCAATCGCAATGATGCAGAAGACATTACACACGATACGTTTATCAAGGGTTTTGACAAACTTTCAACCTTTAAAGGGGAGTCATCTCTAAAAACTTGGATATTTCAAATAGCGACTCATTTGGCATACAATTATTTACAACGACAAAAAAGATGGACACCCAATGTAAGTGAAAAAGCTAAAAAATTGGTGCTTGAAAACCCTTCGTTACGAAACGAGATTGTGAAAGTTCATGAAACAGCCACAGATGCAAAGTATGATATGAAAGAGCATATTGATACTTGTTTTACTTGTATCTCAAAAAATTTACCCATAGAAAATCAAATAGCCATCATACTCAAAGATGTATATGATTTCTCAGTTTCTGAAATATGTTTGATACTTGATAAAACTGAGGGTGTTATAAAATACTTATTACAAGATGGAAGAAAAACCATGATAGATATTTTTGATAATCGTTGTGCATTAATCAATAAAAATGGTGTATGTCATCAGTGTTCGGAGTTAAATGGCTGGTTTAATCCAAAAGAAAATCAACAACAAGCTCTTATGGAATTGGATATGGTAAAAGGTTCAAAAAAGTATAATCGTGAAGAATTGTATTATATGAGAACTACACTTATCAAAGTAATTGACCCTTTGCGTTCAAAGGGTTCAGAGTTACAAGAAATTTTAATGAAGTGCAATCGTATGGCAATGGATGAAATTCCAATACAAAACTGAATACTTTCATATAAGCCTTAAATTCATTTTTCTGATATTTACACTATTAGCAAATCGCAATACCAAAAACCTGTATCAAAAGGTTTTTGGTTTTCTTCTTTTTCACCACATTCATAACCATCATCATTATTTTTTGGAGTAGGCGTATAGGTTTGGTGTACTATTTCACCAATTTGAAAAGAAACAGGTTTTTGAAAAATAGGTCCATCATAAACAAACGTATGAAACTCACCATTTTCGCCACAAGGGTCAACATGAGAAGGTAAATCTTTCAGAAAATCTTCATCAATTACCCTTCCTACAAAACTTTTATCCAAATATTTTTCGTTTACACAGGTTATAATGGTTTTAAAACCTAAATCTAAAAACTCCCTGATAAGTTCTTTGGTAGATTGTTTCCAGAGTGGGAAAACACCTTTTAAATGAATTTTAGCTAACTGATTTTCACGATAAGTCCGTAAATCTTCTAAAAAAATATCTCCAAAAACTGAAACACTTGCTCCCTGATTTTTTAAAACTGTAAGGGTTTCAATCATCTGTTTTTCATAGACCTCCATCGTGGGCATTTCGGGAATCATGAGTTTTTGAAGTGGGATTCCAATACTTTGAGCTTGTAACTCCAAAAGTTCAGTTCGTACGCCATGCATCGAAATACGCTGATATTGCTCGCTCACGCTTGTCAGCAAGCACAAAATGTCATATTCTTGGCTTTGTAATAATTTGAACAAGGCGAGTGAGGAGTCTTTTCCTCCACTCCAATTGAAAATAGCTTTTTGTTTCATGATGTTATAATATAATATTTTTGGTATAAAAAGATTTTCCACTTGAAAATATTAATTGTTTCTGCCCTTGATATTCAGTTATTCTGACATTAAAGTCTTTTAAGGCGTAAACAAATGAATTTTTGATGCTAGAAAGTAGAGTCGTATCAAGATGATATTCTATGGGTACATTTTCAAAAACTTGATAAGTCTGAAAAGTATATTTGGTATCTACAAAGGTAACAAAGCCATATACAAACACTCTTGTTTGGTAATGATTATCTTGATACCCAAAAGAATAGTTTTGATAAGGAATATAATCTTGAGTAATTGGAGGAAACCAAATAAGAAAAAAAGAAGCTAATATGAGAGTAAGTCCAACAGGGATAAAACCTAATATGCTTAAAACTTTTATATATGATTTTTTAACTCTAAATCCTAACAGTAACCAAAGACAAACAGAAAAATATTCTAAAGAAAAAATAATGTAATCAGGAAAATTTCCTTGAATGGAATATCCAAAACTCCAAAAAAGATTATGGATAAAAAAGAAGATACTAAATCCAATTAAGTATTTTTTATAAGATTGAAATATAACATTTTCTATAATGAGATTGCTAATGACTGGAGCAAGGATAAACGTAAAAATATATAAAATGTAAATAAAAAGCATATAAACAGAAGAAAACTCAAATGTAGAATTATAATTTCAAAACAAAAAAAGAGACATTTATAAATGCCTCTTTTAATAAAATAGTTTTGTAGTGTAAAATCTCTTAAGCTAAGAATATCAAAAATATCAAAGGAAATAACAAACCTGCAACAGCCAATTTCCAACCTCTCGATTTGAATGAAAGTTTCCCCTTAGGCAACACAAACATACCTGTAACGGCAATGGTAATTAATGAAAGTCCAAAAATATCAGAATAATAAATCCACCAATTGGAAGTATTTTTATGTAAACCCATCATTTGGCTGATGATAGGCGTTTTTCTAAACTCAGTAGCTTCTCCTTTCCCTGTTTTCATATCAATTTCTATTTCGTGGCGTTCACAATTGATGCGAAGTTTATCGTTTTTGAGAGTATGTCTTCTAAATTTATCTTTGATTTTTAATTCATTAGAAACAAATCCTTTTACAAAAGCCTCTGTAATCTCCGATTCTTTGGGCAGTTGTGTCTGAAACTCTTTTGTTTCAATGGTGTATTTTTCTGCATGCCATTGGTCTCTGTGGTTCATCAGTATTCCCGAAAAGGCAAAAGAAATGATTAAACCTACATAAAAATACCCTAAATCTCTGTGAATAGAACGAATTGTCATTTTCATTGAACTTAAAACTGATTAAAATGTAAAACCTAATTGAACTGAAAAATTGGCAGGTGTAATCGGATTTAAGCTGTTATCATCATGAATGTTATAGTTTAATTCATTGAAAATATTCGCTAATTTTCCGTTTAATCGCCAATTTTTGTATTCATAACCCACTACAAAATCTACCAAGAAGTAATTGGAAAGAGGAATGAGTTTGAACGTATCGTTATCTACGGTTAAACGAGTAGAACGCCCCGCAAATCTACTACCAAAATATTGACTAATGACACCTACATTCAGATTTTTTAATGTACCTTGAGAAAATGTATAACTGATACTAGCATTGGCTGTGTTTTTGGGATTGTAACGAAGCTCACTACCAATGACATAGATGTTGCTTTGTGTATATTTGGTTTCGTTGAAACTATATCCAAACATCACAGAAAGGTTTTTGATAGGCTTGAAAACAGCATCTACCTCAATACCCTTCGATTTTGTTTCGCCTGCCAGTTCTCTGATATTAGCGTTTGTATTGCCATTGATAAGAGATGTTTGAGCCAAATTACTATTGATAATTTGATAGGCTGTTACATTGAATTGTAGTTTTTCAGAGAATAATCGGTTTTTAATACCCACTTCGTATTGGTCTATGATAGAGGGACTTAAAGCATTTCCGTTGATATCAACACCTGTATTTAGTGAAAAAGAGTTTGAGTAGCTCGCAAATACAGTATGTTTTTTGTTCGGTTGAAGAATAATACCCAATTTAGGAGAAAATGGTTTATCTGTTTTTTCTGTTGAGGTAAGTGTATTGACACCATAAGTAAATACATCGGAAATGGATTTAATTTGGTTATAACGTATTCCTACAAACAACTTTACGTACTTAGGAAAACTAATTAGGTCTTGGGCATACACCCCATAACGATTAATAGGGTTTTTTGTAGCTGTACTTGGGTCTAAATTAGGTATAGTAGGTTGTGCATTAGGGTCATAATCTTGAAAAATATTGATTTCATCGTAATTGGAGAAGGTTCTATAGGCAGTTGTATTGGTAATAAAACGCTCTGCATCTGCACCCACAAGAGCCTGATGTTCAATGGCTCCAGTTTTAAAACTCACATTGGCATCTATTTGTTGGATAAAATAGGTATCATTGTTTGTGGAACGCTGAATACTTCTACGCCAAGTACCATTTGTTTGGATAATTCCACCTGAAGCGTTAGGTCTTGTGTTAGAAAATAAGTCTGTGGCATAATTTCTAAAGCCCATCAAGGCATTGAGATGCCATTTTTCTGAAATCTGCCAGTCGTATCTGGCTGAAGCATAGCCTTGTTCAGCGTTGTATTTGCCCCAAGTAACACCCAGAAATCTTTCTCTGGGAATATCCACAACCTCATAATTGATGATTCCTGCTCCAAAATCGGGAATGGTACTGCTCTTGATGTAGTCTCCTTCTAGTAAAAGAGTAGAATTGTCTGAAATTTTAAAAAGTAAGGATGGATTTACATAAAAAGTATTGGAGTTTACATATTTTCGGAAACTCTGAGCTTGTTGATGTGAAGCGTTGAGCCTGAATGCAATGGTTTTTTCTTTATTCAGTGAGCCATATACATCTATTTGAGGTTTATAGTTCTCAAAACTACCTACTGTAAGGCTGGCATTTCCTCCAAAATTGAATTTTGGTTTTTTTGTAATGATATTTAAAACACCTCCAGGAGCAACATTCCCATATTCGATGGCTGTATTGCCTTTCAAAATTTCTACTTTTTCAATGCCACTCATTTCTATTTTCATTCCATTAAAAAAACGGATACCATTCTTGAATGTATTGGTGGTAGAAATATTAGAACCTCTGGAAGCTATTTCTTCCTGATAACCACCTGTATTGCCCATAATGTAAATACCATTCACATTTTTAAGAACATCTGTAAGGTTCATAATTTGTTGTTCTCGAAGTATTTTATTGTCTAAAACACTCATAGCTTGAGGCAAATCCATTTCTTCTAACTTATTCTTAGAAACTTTAGAAGTTTTGATAATAGAACCATTGACAGAGATTTCTTCAATGGCTTCTTGACGAGTGGAGTCTTTGGTTTGGCTTTGAGCCAAAACCAAAGAACTCATACAAATAAAAGCTGGTAGAAGTATATATTTCATATTTTGGTTTATTTAGACTAAATATAAATAATGACACAAAAGTATAAATACTTCTTACGCTGTATTTGTCAAATCAGGAAATTGATTTGGTAAATCGGAAAAAAATTAATGTTCTACAAGGCTGGGACTAATCCCAAAATAGTTTTTATAGGCTTTGCTGAAGCTACTCAGAGAGGAATAACCCACCAATTCAGCAATTTCAATGAGTTTTTTATCAGAATTTTTTAAAAAATGTTCAGCTTTGAGCATTCTGTTTTCCAAAACGAAATCAAAAATAGTACATCCATATAACTCTTTAAAACCCTTTTTGAGATAACATTGGTTAGTTCCAACAGTTTGGGCGATCTCAGGAATTGTAAGTTTTTCGTGTAAATGCTCCTGAATATACTGATGAGCATGTTTTACTTTTGTTGTTTCAGTTGTCTTTTGGGATAGTCCACATTGTGTACAGCCACAATGAGATTCATAAAAATGATTGTTTTTAAACAGATAATGAATTAAGTATAGAATCTGACTTTCTAAGAAAATCTCTCGTTCAATGCCCTTTAAATCACAATGAATCATGTCCAATAATTTTCCTTGTACGTTACAGCAAATGCTTTCTTGTCTGGTAACAAGCAGGGTAGAAGTTTTGTATCTTTCCAGATAATGTTTTTCAAGTTCAATGGTTATATTATAATAAGCACCATTAAGGTCAAAAACACAGGAAGTTGGATTTAAAAAGTATTGTAGGAGGTAACTATGAGCTTTTTCTTGGATATTTACACAAGATTCTCCTTCAAAAATTTGTTGTTGGATAGAAAGATGAATCTGAGAATGAATATGTTCGAAATCTGTGGAAACCATTTGGTAGGGTTTAGCGAGCTAAAAATGCAGGCAAATGTAAAAAATATTTTTTATTTTTAATTATTCTAAATAAAAATAAAAAGTGTGAGTTTAACACCCACACTTTTTTTGTTAGCAATAAAGAATTTTAATGTCTTAAAAACTACCAATATTCATTACTTTAGGAGTTTTGATGGTAGAATGGTTTTCAGGAACAACAATACTCACAGGGGCTGGCATTCCTTGTTTGGGATCTTTTTTATCAATCCAAATTTTATAAATAGTTCCAGCTACAGCCGAAGCCCCATAACCCGAGCCACCTGTTTTAGAAACATTTACTCGTGTAACTTTGACAGGTTGAGCATAAAACTTAATATTATTGAAGTCCTTTTTGAGTGAAAAAGGTTGAACTGTTTGCCTTAATGTTACATTTACAGGGTCTTCGTTTATCAAACCACCTCCAGCAATACTTGTAAAACGCTGAGCACATTCATCTAAATCTTTGGAAGAGGTCAGAATATTCACATATTCTTCCAAAACCTGTTTTACTTCAGCAGGTAGTTTTGAAACAGCAATATCTCCTGCCTTACTTTGAGCAAATGAAGTTTGTAGTCCTATCACTACAAAGCACCACAATACAAATCTGATTCTTTGCATAACCATTTGTTTTTTAGTTAAATAAAAATTTAAGAAGTCATCATCTTATAAAAAATAAGTAATTCAATCAAAACAGTTAAAGGCAATAAAAGAAATAAAGCACTCGGAAATAGAGAGTAATCCTCTAAAGAACCATCACTCAATATTTTAGGGCGACCAGGCAAAGCATCTTTTAAAACAGCTTTTGTAGGCTCTTGAGGTAGATAAAATAACATCTCTTGAGCTTCATCTAACAAATGCTCAGGCTGGTGCGAAGAGGCTGTAACAGTATAGCTTTTATCACCTACCATCATTTCAAAATACAATCTCATTACTCTTCGTCCATTGATTTTGGTATTGGTTGCTTCACTTCGGATATACTTCCCATACCCAATCATGCCATATTTTAAAATTTTTAAGTTTTTTAAACCTGTAAGGACACCAAACACAGCAAAACCTAATCCAATACATGGAAAAATAGCAGTAAAAACAACAAACATACCAAAGGGTTCTTTTCTAAGATTTTCAATGCGGGAATAGGTAGGTTTTTCTGTCAAATAAATAATAGTAGGAGTATCGCCTACTTGGTATTGTCCAGAATAGCCATACGAAACGCCTGTTTGTTTAGTATCTTTGTTATCTGAAAATTCATAATAATAAGCATAAATTCTGTTTTTATTCTCTTTACTGTTAGTTGCCCCAATAGTAGTAATAATTCCTTGTGTTTTAGGGCTATCAGGTTTAAACTTCCAATCCGAAAAATCGGCAAAACCTACAAAAACAATGACAAAAATAAGCCCCAAAGCCATTATAGAAAAACCAACAATAGATGAAACATCACCAAAAAGAACTCTGATTTTCAAGCCCAAAGGGATAAATCTTTCTTTAGAATACATAAAAGAATAATGGAAAAAAGTTATTTCAAATATATAAAAATGAAGTAAAAAAACTACTATTTGAATGTTTTCTTTTGTATGTTGCAAATAAAATATTGTCTAATAGTATGATATGGAATCTGTTTTAGAAAAGTTAGAAGCTCATCTTTCTCTTAAGAGAACAGAGTTTTACAATAAACTTCAACTAGGGATAGAAACTTCCCAAATAGAAAAAATTGAAAAACTGTTTCAAAAAAACCTTCCTGAAGATTTAAAAAAATTGTATTTATGGAAAAATGGGCAACCTGAGAAACTCTATGAGACTTTCGTTAATAATTCTATGATGATTCCTCTTGAAAAATCTCTCGAAATAGCCCAAAACCTGACAGCAATGATAGGGAAAGATTTTGATAGAGAAAATTGGTGGAATAAAGATTGGATTCCACTATTTCATAATGGTAGAGGCGATTATATCTGTTATGATATGGAAGGAACATTTACAGGAAAAAAAGGACAAATATTACAACATAATCACGATTATGAAGCGAGAAATGTACTAGCACCAAGTTTAGAAGCTTTTTTAGAGGCTATCAACGCTTTCTATGACCAAACACCTAAAGAACAATTTGATGAGTATTTTAAAGTATCATTAGAGGCTTATCCCAAACGATTCAAAGTTTAAAAATAAATATTTGAAAATGAGTTTTTTATATTTTGACATGAATTTGCCTTAAATGTTTCATTTCATATTTTCTTTTTCTTTTATATCTTGCCTTCAAACTTTATAATCAGAAACTCCATGAAACTACATATTTTAGGTATCAGACACCACGGCGTAGGTTCTGCAAAATATATAGCTGAAGCTCTTGCTGCCCTTAAACCTGATATTGTTTTGGTAGAAGGTCCTCCTGAACTAGATTCTGTAACTTCTTGGATTACTCATAAAGAAATGAAGCCACCTGTTTCGGTGCTTGCCTATAATATCGATGAACCTTCACAGGCTGTTTTTTACCCGTTTACACATTTTTCTCCTGAGTGGCAGGCAATTACGTATGCCCTCAAGAATGATATAAAAGTGCAAATGATGGATTTGCCCTTAAGCCACAGTTTTGGGATAGAACTTGCCAAAAGAGCTGAACAACAAAAGCTTTTGGAAGAACAAATGGCTAAAGAAGCTGAAAACGCTGAAAATGAACCCAAAGATACTCTAGAAAACGAAACTGAAAATACAACAGCTACTCCTGAAGAAATCATTCCAGAATATGTTCCCAAAGACCCTATCAGCCATTTGGCAGAATTGGCAGGTTATGACGATTCAGAGCTTTGGTGGGAACATCATTTTGAGCAAAACCATATCAAAGGTTCTTGGGAAGACCATTTTGAGGCTGTTTTTGAAGCCATGAAAGTCTTAAGAGAAAACTTGGAAAATCATGCTTCTCAAAGAGATGATGCACGAGAGGCTTATATGCGAAAGCTTATCAGAGAAGCTAAAAAGCAAGGATTTAAAACGGCTGTAGTGATTTGTGGTGCTTGGCATGCTCCTGTATTAGAAAATTTTGAAGATAAGCAAGTTACCAAACAAGATGAGGAAATGCTCAAGCCTTTACCTAAAACAAATGTGGGTTGTACTTGGATTCCTTGGACAAATACACGTTTGAGTATGTTTACAGGCTATGGAGCTGGTATTGTTTCGCCAGGTTGGTATGATCACCTCTGGAAATATCCCAAAGACAAAGGTACTCGCTGGCTCTCGAAGGTTGCCAGACTTTTCAGAGATAAAGATATGGATACCTCTACAGCTCATGTTATAGAGGCTTTTAGGCTTGCTGAAGCACTCGCTTCTATGCGAGATCTCTCTCGCCCAGGACTGATGGAACTCAACGAGGCAACCCAATCTGTCATTTGTTTTGGAGATAAAATACTACTTAAACTCATTGAAGAAGAGCTAATTGTAGCCAAAGTAATGGGGAAAGTACCCAGCGATTTACCTAAATTGCCTATTCAGGCAGATTTTGAGAGTAGATCCCAGAAAAATCGTCTGGATGTCAAGGATTTAGATAAAACATACGAACTCGACTTACGCAAAGATTTAGATTTGAGTAAAAGTGTCTTTTTACATCAATTGCAAATATTGGGTATCAATTGGGCTCGAAAGCAATATACTTCAGGTAAAGGAACATTCAAAGAAAGTTGGTTTACACGCTGGAAGCCCGAAATGGTGATAGACTTGATTGAAAAAGGTTTTTGGGGAAATACTGTTGAAAAAGCTTCTACACAATATTTACTAGATAGCATCAAAGACAATCAGAGTATTGCAGAACTCTCCAATATTGTAAAAGAAAAGGCTTTTCCTGCTAAAATTTATGAGGCAATAGACAAAATTCTTGTTAAAATAACAGAATTATCCTCTATCTCAGCAGATGTGATTGAACTAATGGGAGCATTGCCCAATTTGGTAGATACAGGTCGTTATGGCGATGTTCGTGTTCGTGAGGGCGACAGAACAGTCATCAATGCACTCGTAGATACATTTGTTCGCCGTATTTGTATTGGTTTGCCCAATACAGCGTATGGTTTGGACGAAAAAAATTCATATAGTCTTTTTGAGAACATCAAAAAAGTAGATGAAGCTATCCAACTTTTTCAAATTGAAGAATTGGCAGAAATTTGGTATAAGGCTCTTAAAGTGATTTTGCATAAAGAAGGCATAAATGGAATTATTGTGGGTTGTGTGTGTCGTTTGCTTTTAGATGCTAAAGAAATTAGTCCTGATGAAACTGCTAACGAATTTTCGCAAGCTCTTTCAGTAGGAAACACCCCAATGGCTTCGGCTGCATGGCTCGAAGGCTTTTTAAAGGGCAGTGGTATGATACTTATCTACGACCATACTCTTTGGAATATTTTGTATTTGTGGGTAGCTCACTTAGAACAGCCTACATTTATAGAACTCATGCCAATTTTAAGGCGTACGTTCTCTAAATTTGAAGTCCCAGAACGCAAACAAATTGGAGAAAAAGCAAAACATGGAGCAGTACAAGCTCAAGATTTGCTTGTGGAAACAGGAGAGTCTTTGCATACATCGCCATTGTTTGATGAAGAAAGAGCCTTGAAGGTTTTAGAGCCACTGAAAGCAATTTTAGGAATAGGATAAAACAACAACTATAAAATATTCAATTTTAAAGTGCTAAATGGTAAACTTTCCTTTTCCATTTAGCATTTACTATTTAAAACTTACAATTCAAATTCATGGCAAAAAAGAAATATTATGTAGTTTGGAAGGGAAGGCAGGCTGGTATTTATGATTCTTGGGACAAATGTCAAGAACAAGTTTCAGGCTTCACAGATGCCAAATACAAATCTTTTGAAAGTCAAACAGATGCCCAAAAGGCTTTTAAACAAGGCTACTCACAACATATAGGTAAAGAAGCCACTGTTAAGAAAAAAACAGAAATTAAAATACCCTATAAAGAATGTTTATGTGTAGATGCTGCCTGCAATATGCAAACAGGCGATATGGAGTACAGAGGCGTTCATTATCCATCTGGTAAAGTGATTTTCCACCAAAAAGATTTTAAAGATTCTACCAACAATATTGGTGAATTTTTGGCAATAGTACATGGGTTGGCTTTTTTACTCAAAAACAATGTACAAATGCCCATTTACTCTGATAGCAAAACGGCTCTTGCTTGGCTTAGAAACAAACATTGTAAAACAGAACAAGCTGAAACAAAGCAAAATGAAGACGTTTTTGAACTGATAGACAGAGCAGAAAAATGGTTACAAGAAAATGATTACAAGCATATCCCTGTACTCAAGTGGGAAACAGATACTTGGGGTGAAATCCCTGCTGATTTTGGAAGAAAATAATATTTATTTAAGGGGTTTATTGTGGTGAAATTTTGAGAAAAGAAAAAAGAGTATAAACTTATCCTTTTTCTTTATTCCTTTCTCCTAAAAACTATAATATCTACAAAGCATAAATAAAAATTATTAAAAAAATGCTAATTTTGCAACCAAATACCCATTACTCATATCTTTATACTATTTTATGAAGCAATATCACGACCTTTTAGAACATATTTTAAATACAGGAACTCAAAAAACCGACAGAACAGGAACAGGAACAGTCAGCGTATTTGGCTATCAAATGCGTTTCGATTTGAACGAAGGTTTTCCGTTGGTTACGACTAAAAAAGTACATACAAAATCTATTATTCATGAACTACTTTGGTTTCTGAATGGCGATACGAATATCAAATACCTCAAAGATAATAATGTAAGCATTTGGGATGAGTGGGCAGATGAAAACGGAAATCTAGGACCTGTTTATGGCAAACAATGGCGTAGCTGGCAAACTCGTCAGGGTGGGACAATAGACCAAATCTCTGATGCTATCAAGCAACTCAAAACCAACCCTGACTCAAGAAGAATCATGGTTTCGGCATGGAATGTAGAAGATTTACCAGCCATGAAACTCATGCCTTGCCATGCTTTATTTCAGTTTTATGTGGCTGATGGCAAACTTTCTTGTCAGTTGTATCAACGTTCAGCAGATGTATTTCTAGGTGTGCCTTTCAATATTGCTTCGTATGCCTTGCTGACTATGATGTTTGCACAAGTTTGTGATTTAGAATTGGGGGATTTTATTTGGACAGGAGGAGATACACACTTGTATCTGAACCATTTGGAGCAGGCTCGTTTACAGTTATCAAGAGATTTTCGTCCATTACCTACTATGAAAATTAACCCTGATGTAAAAGATATTTTCAGTTTCAAATACCAAGATTTTACACTTGAAAACTACAATCCACACCCTGCCATCAAAGCAGAAGTGAGTGTTTAGATATATTTATGAAAAATCCTATTCGTAGAAATAAAAATATAGGAACAAGCAAACAAGGAATCAAGAAGCAATCTATTTTTAGATTGCCTTTCGATTCCAAAAAAATGCTGGATTTTTACGAAAAATTAGGTAGATACAAAAAATTAGAAATAGATTTAGAGAATAAAAATATATTATTTGTTGTAGAAAGTACAAAAAAGGATTTTATTTATACGTGTAGTATTGAAGATATTGTTCATATATTAAAATCAGTCGATTTTAAATATTGGGAGGCATTAGAAATGGTTGTATTAAGACAACCTAAGAAAAAAGAAATTTTTATTTCACCTGTTTGGGGGAGACTTATTTATTCATATTCTTTTGAAAATCAATATAAAAAAGCGATTATTTTAGAGAGTATTAATTGTTCTAAAAAGCTTAAATGGTCTAAAAAATTAGATATAGACAATCAGAAAGAATTGGATAGATTAAAAAGAGACGGACACCTCATTCTTGAAAAAAAGAATCAATACGACATACAAATCAATATTGACAGTGCTCGTAATACACAGTTATACAGAACTTTATTACATGAAATAGGTCATTTGTATCATTTTGCCATTACAGAAAAAGAAACATATAAGAATTTTTTATCATCTGAAAAAGAAAATTTTGCTTACCAGTTTTCAGATAGAATGAAAAAAGAATTGGAAGAGAAACAAATAATACCTTTTAAAAGAAAACTAAATATGGAATTCTTACAGAATTATAAACTAAATCAAGAAGACTTTGAAGTGCCTGAATTAAACAAAAACCTCCAATCATAAGTTTATGAGTGATGAATGATAAAAAAAATATTGTTCATCGATAAGTGTTCACAGATAATTGTTAAAATATTATGCCTTTCAAATACGCAGCCATCCTAATATTTACCCTTACCGCCTTAATTTGCGGAATAGGCTACTATTTAGATTACAGAGACAAACACCCTAAAAAGAAAAAATCCTAATTTTATTTTTTATGCAAAAGAAAAGAGTTGCTATTTTAGGCTCTACTGGCTCTATTGGTACACAAGCCTTAGAAGTGATAGCTGCCAATCCCCATATTTTTGAAGTAGAAGTCCTAACAGCTCAAAATAATGCAGATTTGCTCATTGAACAAAGTTTGCAGTTCAAACCCAATACGGTTGTTATCGCCAACGACACACTTTATAATAAAGTGGCAGAAGCTCTACAACCCCATGATATAAAGGTATTTGCAGGAGCAAATGCTCTAAAATCTGTGGTACAGATGGAAACTGTGGATATTGTTCTGACTGCCCTTGTTGGTTTTGCAGGCTTAGAGCCTACACTCAAAGCCATTGAAGCCAGAAAACCCATTGCACTTGCCAACAAAGAAACACTTGTAGTGGCTGGGGCTATCATTACCGAAATGACAGAACGCTATAAAGTGCCTATTTTGCCTGTGGACTCTGAGCATTCGGCTATTTTTCAGTGTTTGGCTGGAGAATTTCACAATAAAATCGAAAAAATTATCCTGACAGCTTCTGGTGGACCTTTCAGAGGTAAAAAAAGAGAAGATTTAATAAATGTTACCAAAGCCCAAGCTCTTAAACATCCCAATTGGTCTATGGGGGCTAAAATTACTATTGACTCAGCTTCACTGATGAACAAGGGTTTGGAAGTAATAGAAGCTAAGTGGCTTTTTTATTTAGAACCTTCTGAAATTGAAGTGATTGTTCACCCTCAATCCATTATACACTCTATTGTACAGTTTGAAGATGGCTCTATGAAGGCTCAGATGGGTTTACCCGATATGAAACTGCCCATTCAGTATGCACTTGCATATCCAAATCGTATCGCTTCTGATTTTCCAAGATTTGATTTTACAAAATATCCCAGTCTTACTTTTGAGCAACCCGATATAGAAACCTTTCGTAATTTGGGGCTTGCTTTTGAGGCTCTTAAAATGGGTGGAAATGCTCCTTGCATTCTCAATGCAGCCAATGAAATAGCTGTTGAACTATTTCTAAAAGATGAAATAGGCTTTTTACAGATGTCTGATTTAGTAGAAAAATGTGTGCAAAAAATAGACTTTATCCAAAACCCTACAATTGAAAATTTGCTACAAACAGATACTTTTACACGTCAAAAAGCAAGAGAATGGAGTAGAGAGGTATAAAAAAACTTGTTTCTCTGAAAAAAAAATATAATTTTGTGATAGTTACCTCTAATTAAACGCTATCACATTTTTTATGAAAATAACTTACAATGCACCCTTTACACTTACTTTTGCTTTGGTGGCTACCATCATAAGAGTTTTAGGTGATGATGTAACCAAAGGTTTTTTTGCAGTAGGCAATACCATGGATGTGAGTAATCCTATAGATTACTTCAGGCTTTTCTCACATGCCATAGGGCATGCCAATTGGGATCACTTATTTGGAAACTTCTCTTTAATTCTAATTATTGGACCTATTCTTGAAGAAAAATATGGTACAAAATTACTCTTGCTCATGTCGTTTGTAACAGCCCTTATTACAGGAATTTTGAACGTTACTTTTATGAGCAATGGCTTATATGGAGCAAGTGGTATTGTATTTATGATGATTTTACTTGCTTCTTTTACCAACATGAAAGCAAAAGTTATTCCTCTTACATTTATTTTGGTATTAGTTTTGTATATAGGTAGAGAAGTTTGGAATAGTTTTGGAGAAAACCACGTTTCACAATTTGCTCATATTTTTGGGGGCTTATGTGGTAGCATATTTGGTTTTTTTATTGGTAATCTTACAGACAAAGGTTCTACTATCAATACAACCCCAACAAAAACAAATACACCCAGTTTTTAAATTTTCACAAACAAAAATATCAATCATGAAATCAGTTGTTTTATCAGTTTTATTCTCTTTAATGTTGTCTGTTGTTTACGCCCAAGACGAAACAAAACCTTTTAAACCCGAAAAAGGCATGGTGAATCTTTCTTCATTAGGAACAAAGAAAGTTACCTTAAAAGTAGGTCAGAAGGCTTACATTCAATACAAGATGCATGCTTCAGTAGGCATTTGGGCTGATGTAACGAGTTCGGATGAGTCAGTGCTAAAAATAGTTAAAACACATACTCGTTTTCACCAAAAACAAGTTGCAGGTATGGCAGGTGGAGATGCATCTACTGTAACAGTAATTTTTCAGGCAGTTAAGGCTGGAAATTCGCAAGTAAAATGTATCAATAAATTTCGTTCAGAAATTGAAAAAGAAACAGAAGTTGCTATTGAAGTGAAATAATCATCATCATCAAAAACAAAAAGTATGAAAAAATTGATTAGTACACTATGTATCATTTTTTTGGGGTATTGGGCTTTTGCACAAGAACAATACAGTTACGATTTACCCCCCGAAAAGTCAAAAGCTATCAGTAAAAAAGCTATTACTACACAACTACCATTTAGCAAAAATCCTTCAAAAATTGAAGTAGATGTGGTAGGGAAAAATATGTTTTTTGAAGGAGATATAGCTGTTGTAGAAACTGCTAAAGCAAAAGCTGTAGGTATCAAAGGCGATAACTATCGTTGGACAAACGCTATTGTTCCATACAAAATTGCAGATGGACATCCCAGAAAAGAGTTAATCTTACAAGCTATTGAGCACATCAATGCAAAAACCAATGTTTGTATTGTGCCACAAAGCTCAGAAGCAAATTATGTGGAGTTCGTCAATCAGGATAATGGTTGTTGGTCGTATGTAGGTATGATAGGAGGCAAGCAAGTAATTAATGTGAGTGTTAATTGTCCTTTTGGTTCAGTTGTACACGAAATATGCCATGCAATGGGTATGTGGCACGAACACACCCGACCTGATAGAGATAAATATGTGAAAATCAATTGGGATAATATTCCAGAACAAAATAAGCATAATTATGAAGCAAGAACTTATGATAATAGTTTAGAATTTGGAAATTATGACTATGACTCTATTATGCACTATGGAGCATATGGTTTTAGTATCAATGGGCAACCCACCATCTCTTGTACATCTACATGTAATATCGGACAAAGAGAGGGCTTGAGTAAAGGAGATATTGAAGCTCTTAACGAAATGTATCCCAAAGCTGGGTGTAGTAATAATACCAATGTTCAAAATGGTAAAAAATTTGATATGGAAACCACTTACATTTTACCTGAAAAACTAAAACAAGCAAAAATAACGCTTGAAATAAATAATACACGTCAAGAGTTAAATTTGAGTCAAGACGGAAATTTAAGAGGCATACTAAAGTTTAATCTGCCCAAAGAAGGTAAATATTTATATAAAATTACAGTGGAAAGTACCAATCAAAATGGACAAGCTAAGACGAAATCTATAACAGGTGAAACATGGATTTCGGCTAATAAACAGTATGAAGTAGCAAATACTCTTGACCCTGTAGGTGATATAAATAATCTGGTGCTTCAAGAAAGCACAGAGTTACCTGTAATGGTAAAACAAGGAGCAACTATTTATAATAGTACAGACAAAGAGTTAGAGTTTGAGCTTAGCGATGATAACCTTACTTGGCGTAAGGAAAAATTATCTTCTAAATCAGGGAAAAAATATAAATTTGGAGCAGGAAAGCAACTCTATGGTTATCTGAGAGTAGCCACTGAAAACAAAGGATATATCTATTATCAAGTGTTATTACCACGAGAATACCAATTATTTTGGAACGAAACCCGACTGCGTTGGGACTTGACAGAACAAGAATAATCAAAAAAGGCTGTTGGTATCACTAACAGCCTTTTTTATGATACAATGAAACAAAATAAATATTGAGGTGTTTTATTCATAAAAAACAGACATGCTTTATCTGAAAAATATTTCAAAATCTTATCAGGAGCAAAATGTTGCTTTAAAAAATATTAATTTAGAAATAAAACAAGGTGAAATGGTTTTTGTGGTAGGAGAAAGTGGTTCGGGAAAAAGTACCTTAATCAAGATCATGGCTGGCATACTCAATCCTGATGGTGAAAATCCAAGCATTTACCTAGATCAAGAGAAATTATACCCAACGATAGAAAAATTGATTGCGGGTTATCCATCTATCAAAATACTTCAGCAAAATAACCCACTTTTGCCATTTCATAATGTTTTTGAGAATTTGAGAATTCCTTTACGCAGTTTTACAAAAGAATATCAAGAAAAAAGAATTCGTGAACTACTGAAACTCTGTCATCTCGAAAAAGCTGCTCAAAAGCTTCCTAGAGAACTCTCAGGTGGGCAATTACAACGCATTGCATTGGCACAGACATTGGCAGATGAACCTTCTATTTTACTTTTGGATGAGCCTTTTAGCCACCTTGATACTTTCACCAAAAATACTATCAGAGAGGATATTTTTAGAATTTTACGAAAACATAAAATTACTACTGTTTGCATCAGCCACGATACGCAAGAGGCTTTGAGTTATGCAGATAGAATCATTGTGATGAAAGATGGAAAAATTATACAGCAAGGTACACCCGAAATGCTTTATCAATGCCCTAAAAACAGCTATATAGCTACACTTTTTGGAAATGAAAATATTTTAAGCCCCGAATTTTCTGAAAATTACTGGCAAAAACCACAAAAAGCTTGTATTCGGACTGAGCATATCAAAATTTCTCAAATACCTACTCTATGGGAAGCTACTATCCAAACCCAAAAATATGTTGGTAAAGGCTACGAAGTACTTTGTACCATTGGAAAGCAGAAAATAAAAATGTTTAGTCCTCAAAAAATAGCGAAAAAAAGCATTTTTATAGAAATAGATGAAAAAAACATTCATTTCTTCTAAAAAATCTTTAAAAGAATATGTACTATATTATCAGATTTTCATATTTTTGACTTCAAAATTAAAAACATATTTAACAACATAAAACACGATATAATTTTATGAGTACAAATCCTAAAAATGATCAGGAAGATGAAGATGTAGTAGCACTTTGGTGGATATTTGGTGGTTTAATTGTGGTGTTCGGACTTACTTGGTTTGCCTATAAACTCAAAGATTATAAATCAGGGACACCTATTGCAAGTTATTTTTCTTCGGAAAAAGCAAATACTGATACCATTAAAGTAGAAACTCCTGTAAAAAAAGATGAACATGAAGGACACGACCATGCAGGACATGACCACAGCCATACCAAACACGCTATCGTCAAAGAAGAATTGGGTAAATTCAAAGAAGACAAACTTCCTGATGGTATAACCCTTGAAATCCCTGAGTTGGGTATCGAAAGTAAATTGCTTGCTTTTATCAAAGATAACACCAAACCAGTAGATAAAACGACTTGGTTCGATTTTGATAGATTATTATTTGAAACGGGTAGCTCTAAACTCAAACCCGAATCGCAAGAGCAATTAGAAAATATTGTAAAAATCTTGAAGGCATATCCTAATGTGGAAATTAAGATTGGAGGCTATACTGATAATGTAGGAAACCCTGCAAACAATCTAAAACTTTCTCAGGAAAGAGCAGATGCTGTAAAAGCTGAAATGGTAAAATTAGGCGTTACAGATACTCGTGTAGCATCTGAAGGCTATGGAGACCAGTTCCCTGTGGCTGATAATAATACAGAAGAAGGAAGAGACAAAAATCGTAGAGTTTCTGTAAGAGTTACTAAAAAATAAAAAGAATAATATTTTAATTTTAAAAGCCTAAATGCTTCGCATTTGGGCTTTTATTTTGAGAAAAATTACCTAATTTTGCAAAAAAGATAGTAAAAACTAAAAATCACGATTACCTTGGAATCCTTCAATCTACAAGATTATATTTACGATTTACCTACACACAAAATAGCCCAACAACCACTTGCCAAACGAGATGATGCTAAATTGTTGGTTTATCAACATGAAACTATCAAAGACTATACTTTTCATCAAATCCCTGATTTGTTGCCTGCTGATAGTTTTTTATTTTTCAATAATACTAAAGTAATTCCAGCTCGTTTGTTTTTTACAAAACCTACAGGAGCAACGATTGAAATATTTTTATTAGAGGCAAAAGAGCCCTCTAATATTGTAGCTATTACAATGGAGGCTAAAAAAAGGTGTGTGTGGAATTGTATGATAGGCAATCGAAAACGTTTCAAGGAAGCTCTACACCAAGAATTAACCATAGAAAACCAAACTTTGCATCTGCAAGTCAATTTGCTGGAGGAAAATGAAGTGGAATTTGTTTGGGATAATGATGCTATTTCTTTTGCTGAAATTTTGCATTATTTGGGAAAATTGCCTCTACCACCTTACATCAAACGAGAAGCTCAAAAATCTGATGAAGAACGTTATCAAACTGTTTTTGCAGAAAAGGAGGGAGCTGTGGCTGCTCCAACAGCCAGTTTGCATTTTACAGAAGAAGTGCTTGAAAAACTGCAACAAAAAGGGATTCTTTATGATTTCCTGACGCTTCATGTGGGGGCTGGTACATTTCAGCCTGTCAAAGAAACAGACGATTTCAGAAACCATACCATGCATGCAGAACAAATAGTGGTTTCCAAGAAAAATATTGAAAATATTCTCCAAAATCTTGATAAAACCATTGTGGCAGTAGGTACAACAGGCATGCGTACCCTTGAGAGTATTTATTGGTTTGGAGCAAAAATTATTGACCAAAATATCACAGATACAACTATTTGGGTTGAAAAACTACTGCCTTACAGCATTCAATCACCTGCTTCACCCAAAGAGGCATTGGAAGCCATTTTGGATTTGATGCAAAAAAATAATTTGGAAGAGCTTAGAGGACAAACAGAAATCTTTATTTTTCCAAGTTATAGGTTTAAAATATGTAAAGGACTCATTACAAATTTTCACATGCCCGAAACTACACTTATTTTGCTTGTAGCTTCTTTTATGGGTCAAAATTGGCGAAAAGTTTATGAACATGCTTTAAATAATGAATACCGTTTTTTAAGCTATGGAGATTCCTCTTTACTCTTAATCTAAATTTTTTTTAAAAATAATAATTTGATTATAAAGCTTTTGTAGTTTTTTGAGAGCTTTTAAAAAAAACTTAACTTTCAGTTGTGAAATTTTTTTAGCACTTTTGTTCCCCTGATTTAAAAAAAATACGTATTTAGTATATAAATAAATAACTACAGACAACGACTGTGCTTAAAACTTCAATTTTCCATAATCCGATGATAAAAGACCATAGAGTAGTATGGGAAAATTGCCTACGTGTAATTCAGCAGTATCTGCCTGAGCATACCTTCAAGACTTGGTTTGGTCCTGTGGTACCTGTCAGTCTTCATAATAATATCTTAACAATACAAGTACCCAGCCCATTCTATTATGAATGGATAGAAGAAAACTATGTAGATATTTTACGTAAAGCTATAGACCAAGAATTGGGTGCAGAAGGAAAACTTGAATATTCGCTTGTTGTGGATAAAGGAAATGCTGAAAGCCTTCCCAAAACCATGACCGTTCCTAATAATAAAATTGAATTGGACATCAAAAGTAAAGAAGAAAAGCCCAATCACGATTTGCAGAAACGTAAACAGCAAATCATGAAAGAGCATGATGCTTTTTTTAGAGATATTCAATTCAATGAAAATTATACATTCGATAATTTTGTAGAAGGAGACTGTAATAGATTGGCTCGTTCAGCAGGTTTTGCTGTAGCTAAAAAACCTGGGGTAACAGCATTCAACCCTTTGATGTTGTATGGAGGTGTAGGACTTGGTAAAACGCATTTGGTACAAGCTATTGCCAATCATGTTCGATTCAATTCTCCTGAAAAAATAGTAGTTTATATTTCTTCCGAAAAGTTTGTTAATCAGTTTATTGAAGAGCTTAAAAGCAATAATCTTCAAAAACTTACAAATTTTTATCTTAAAATAGATGTATTGATCATTGATGACGTTCAGTTTCTTTCAGGAAAAGAACGTACACAGGAAATGTTTTTCCATATCTTCAATCATTTACATCAACATGGCAAGCAAATCATCATGACAAGTGACCGTCCTCCAAAGGAACTTCAAGGCTTGGAAGATAGATTGCTTTCTCGTTTCAAGTGGGGACTTACAGCGGATGTACAACAACCCGATTTTGAAACAAGAGTTGCTATTATTCATAGAAAACTTCAAAATGAAGGCATTAGCATCAGTTATGATGTAATTGATTATCTTGCTCATAGCATTGATAGTAATATTAGAGAGTTGGAAGGAGTAATTGTTTCATTAATGGCAAGGTCAAACCTTGATAGAAGAGAAATAGATGTACAACTTGCTAAAGAAACTGTAAGACATATTGTTAAGAAAGTAGATGATCGCCGTCCTGATGATGTAGAAGTAGGTATAGATTCTATTCAAAGAACTGTTTGTCAATATTTTGGTGTAACAGAAGAAGAACTAAAAGGAAAAGCAAGAACCAAAGCTTTGGCACTTGCTCGTCAAATGGCTATGTATTTGTGTAAAGAATATACAGAGTTTTCTTTGAAAGCGATTGGGTTTCATTTTGGGGGTAGAGATCATAGTACAGTGATTCATGCGATACAAACCATCAGTGATTTGAGAGAAGTAGATAGCAGTGTTCGTAATGATGTAGCAGCACTCATGAAGATTTTAAATAAAAGATAATATTAAGAATTATAAATCAGCTAAATAATGAATTATAACCTTCAGCATGTGCCTGAACGTTCAGGCAAACCTCGTCAATCAGGTCTTACGATGGTAATGGATAAAGGATTGAGTGTAAGAGAAATCGAAGATATGTTAGAAGTAGCAGGCGATCATATAGATGTTGTGAAACTAGGTTGGGCAACCTCTTATGTTAGTGCTAATTTGCAAAGAAAATTAGATGCTTATAAAGCAGCCAATATTCCTACTTATTTTGGAGGAACTCTATTTGAAGCTTTTATCGTTAGAAAACAATTTGACGATTATAAAAGATTGATCGACAGATACCAAATGCCTTATGTTGAAGTTTCTGATGGTTCCATTGAACTCCCACACGAAGAAAAATGTAATTATATCAGTGAATTAGCTAAACAAGTTACAGTACTTTCTGAGGTAGGTTCTAAAGATGCTGAAAAAATATTGGCACCTTATCAGTGGATTGAACTTATGCAAGCAGAATTGCAAGCAGGAGCTTGGAAGGTAATAGGTGAAGCGAGAGAATCAGGTACTGTAGGGCTTTTTAGAGATTCTGGAGAAGTACGCCAAGGACTTGTGAAAGAGATTATTCACACTATTCCAGCTGAGAAAATTATTTGGGAGGCACCTCAAAAATCACAACAAGTTTGGTTCGTAAAACTACTTGGGGCAAATGTAAATCTTGGAAATATAGCTCCCAATGAAGTGATATCTGTAGAAACTATTCGTTTAGGGCTACGAGGAGATACATTTAGTCATTTTCTCCCAAAAGAACTTTTATAAAACAGAGGCTCGTATTGTTACGAGCCTTTTTTCTTTATTAATACATTAGTTTTTTTTAGTAGGATAATCTTCATAAAAAGCCTCATCAAAAGTTAAGTGACTAGGCTCACCTTTTTTGAGTACAATCAAAATTAAACCAATCACAATAAGAGGAGAAAATAAGTACATGATAGCTGTAATGTACTCTGGTGTCCAGTAGAGTGTAGTGGCATATATCAAAAGATATATGGTAGCTAAAAAAATGGGAATACGAATCTTTTTCATAACAATAAACTTTTACTAATAAGCTGAAAGTCATTATCTTTGTTTTTAAATTCTGTAAATAATTATGATTGATATACCTAGGTATTACCAGCTCTTAGGAGTGAATGAAAAAGATAGTCTGGCTAAAATCAAACAAGCCTATTTTGATAAAACCAAAGAAATTCATCATCAATATGCAACATCTCAGGAGGCTCAAGAAGCTTTTATAGCCCTTACAGAGGCTTATGAAGTAGTTTCAGGAAAAATGCAAAGGAAACTCAAGTCAAAAAGCTTTGATTATGAAACTTGGATTAAAGAAGTGAAGAATAAAGCAGATTTTTATGCTGAGAAAAAACATGAAGACTTTGAGAAATTTATCAATGAAGACTATAATTATCTGGCTCTTGTAAGAATAGGGGGAATGGTTGGGATGATATTAGCTTTAACTTTTATTCCATTTATACTGTATATAGGATATGTCAAAGATTTTTTCTGGGGTTCTGTTTTTGTAGTAGTCATTACACTTCCAATTACAGGTCATTTGGTATATTATGGGTTAGATAGCTTAAAAATGGGAAATTTAAATGATGCTATACAAACTATTGTTACCAATATAATATTTCAAATAGTTGGATTAAGTGTAATCAATGTTGTTGTTTTTTTAAGAATAGGTTTACAAACGCTTATTACACTACAAACTTATGCATTAATATATCTTTTGTCAATACTTGTTGCTTTTGTTGTTGCACAATGGGTATATCCTCTTAAAAAGACATCTAAAAAATATCTTTATATATTTGCTTTAGTACCTTTTGTAATGAGTTTATTTTTATGTTTCAATTATTTTTTTAGCTCATATCCTACACAAGAAACCTATCAATATCATGTTCATTTACAATATTATAAAAATAGGAGACCTAAAGTAAGCTCAAAAATTACATTAAAGTATGATGGATATGAGAAATATGGTGAGTACATAGGCTTACAAGTTTTTTGGGACTACAAACCCATAGAAAGCTCAAGTAATATTCGTTATACATTTAAACAAGGGCTTTTTGGTATCAGAGTTATGACTGATTATGAGTTTTCTCCTGATGAAAAGTAAAAAATTATGCCAAACTATATCAATTACATCAACATTTTAAAACACCCACAATTTGCATTTTGTCAGCCTACAGCTGATACAG
Source organism: bacterium 336/3 (assembly GCA_001281695.1). NCBI lineage: Bacteria > Pseudomonadati > bacterium 336/3. The sequence goes on from LJIE01000001.1 coordinate 2,050,722, forward strand.
ATGTGGCATGGTTTTATTTGAATTCCACAGAATCTATATGGCATGAGATACACATAGATTATTTTACTGTCAAAGCCTCTATACATTATTTTATTAGAAAAAATAAAATAAATCTGCACATTGAAATACCATTTGAAACCCCTTTGCCTGAACAAACTCCTCAAGAAAGAGAAGAGCTTGCTTGGCAGAGATTTTCTATCTGGATAGATACCCCTCAAAATGCTCAAAGCTATACCTCAAAACCAAAAGAGTCTTTGAAATATAGTCTTTGGGATACATTTGATAAAGGTTTTTTCTTTGATTATCAGGAGGGTATGTTACTGGGTTTTTATACTAATTTTTGGGATGCTGATTAAACGCTAGTTTCTTCTTTACTTTTAAATAAAAAATACACAGGCACACCTGAAAGAATAATCAAGAAACCATAACGAGTATAAGGGATTTCTACAAGCCAAATAATACTGATAACAGTTACCAAAATAAGATACAAAGCAGGCAAATAAGGGTATAACAATGCTTTATATGGGCGGGGAGCATCTGGCATTTTTTTACGTAAAATAAAAATTGCTAAAATCGTAAGGAAATAGAAAAGCATCACAGCAAACATTACATAATCTAATAAGTCGCCATAAGCACCTGAAAGGCACAACACCGAAGCCCAAGCTGCTTGTACATACAAAGCATTCTGAGGTACATCATTTTTGTTTAGTTTACCCAAAGCCGAAAAGAAAATGCCATCTTTTGCCATTGCATAATACACTCTTGCCCCAGAAAGAATACAACCATTATCAGAGCTAAACGTTGAAACCATAATCAAGACACTCATCAGAATCAGACCGACACTTCCAAAAACACTGCTGATAGAGGTAGTTGCCACCAATTCGGCTTTCTGAATCTCAGGTAAGGGGAGAGCCACCAAATAGCCAATGTTGGTAAGGAGATAAATAACTGTAACAAGCCCTGTTCCAAGAGCTAAACTTCTGGGAATAGTTTTTTCAGGGTTTACAATTTCATCACCTGCAAAACTAATATTATTCCATGCATCACTCGAAAATAACGAGCCTACCATTGCCACAGCAAAAATAGGCATCATGGCTGTCCAAGAAATGTTTTCAGGCATTGACCAATATTTTCCAAAATTTTGAGCAATGGCTTCAGGATTACGTCCAAAAATGAAAATAACAATGAGTAAAACAAACAATGCTATCATCTTGGTACTTCCAAACCAATTTTGAATGAGTGTGCCATAGCGTACACCTTTACTATTAATAAAGGAAAGTAACCAAATAATACCAATTGCTAAAAGTTGATTAGAGCCTACTTTAAACTTGCCTAATTCAAAAACGATATTAGTCTTATGAAACAAAGGAACAAGCTCTCCAAAGGCATTAGAAAAGGCTACAGCAACAGCTGCGATTGTTCCTGTTTGGATAACTCCAAGAACTGTCCAACCATACAAAAAGGCAACAAGTTTATTATATGTTTTTCGTAAGAATACAAACTGTCCACCTGCTTGGGGCATCATGGCAGCCAACTCTCCATAACTTAAAGCTCCTGTCATGGTGATAAGCCCTGTAACAAGCCAAACAAGCAATAACAATGAAACAGATTGAACTTTTTGTGCAATGCCCGCACTGACAATAAAAATACCGGAGCCAATCATGGTGCCAGCTACCAGCATGACGGCATCAAATAAACGAATTTCTTTACGAAAAGACATACAATAAAATTTGGATAGTAAAACCTTTGAGTTGATTTTAGGCAAAGGTATAAATTATCTCAAGCTCTCCAAAAAAATGCCTTTTTTGCAAAGAAAAATAATCACCTTCTAATCACCTTAAAAGCCATATCCCTACCATGTCCTTGCATAATAGCTAAATTTATCCAAGCGAGTGCAAAAGACTCAAGCAGAGCCACTTTGTCATCACCTCCAAAATCCCAACATGCTCCAAAACCTGCATCTAAGGCTAATTGTTTAGCTACTTCTTTGCCTTTTACAGAGTTTCCAGCCACAAACATATCAATGCCTTCACCTTTGTAAACAGGGTTTTGCATATTTTCAAAACCTGTTGAGTTAAAGCATTTTACAATCTCTGTTTCAGGTAAAAAATGTTTAAGAGCTTCAAAAGAACTTGTAAAACCTTCGGGGCGTGTACGAACAGCATTCATGGCATCAATGACTATCTTACCTGAAACATAAGGCTTAATTTGCTCTGCAATGCTTTCAGAGGCTTGTGGAACGGCTGCTATCAAAATAACTTCAGCTTCTTTTGAACTATCTACAAGGGTATGTAAACTTGTATTTGGGTTTTCCAGAAGGTGTTTGTCTTCAAATTTGGAAAGGTCTCTTGTACCTAAAAATATTTGGTGTCCTGCTTTAGCCCATTGTGTAGCCAAAGCTCCACCTACATTGCCTGTTCCAATAATTGCTATTTTCATAAAAAATGAGGTTTGAGTTAAGAATTTGAAATTTCGTTGGATGTTATTTTTTCAGGGATAAAATACATAATTGGTACAATCAGAAGCAAAATGTAAGAAATATATACAGACCACCATCCCACAATTGCTGCTGAGGCATAAATACAAACAGCCAGAATATTCTTCTTTAAAATTCTGACCTGAGTTTCTTTTCTTACATGCTCCAATAGTAAATTTTTACGAACAGCATAACCTCTTAAAAAAGAGAATGAAAGTGCATTCATTAAAAATATAAGACTATAAATGCTAATATTGAGTGCAAGTGTTGGATTGGCTCCCACTAAATTTGTTCCAAAAGGAACAAGACTCATCCAAAACAATAAATGGATATTATACCAAAGGCTTTTTCTATCAATCTGTTTGATTTGATGAAATAACTGATGATGATTGACCCACATGATTGCCAGTGTCAGAAAACTGAGCATATAAGAAATGATTTTTGGATAAAGTTTGAGAAACTCTACCCAAAAATGATGTTCATTTGGAACTTCATTCATTTTTATATCAAATACCATAATGGTGATAATAATGGCTATAATACCATCACTGAAAGCCTCAAGCCTGTTTTTTGTCATAAATAATATTTATTTATTTACGTATTTGATAGGATAGCCCAAAAGTCAAGATACTGTCAAAATCTTTCTGCCCTAAGGTTACCACACTTTCATAAGTATAAAGATAATTTGCGGTAAAACTGAATTTTTTAGTCAGAAAAATATCCAAACCTGCTTCTGTTTGCCAACGCAGATTGTTTGTCTTTTCTACTGAAGGCTGCAAAAAACATTCATAATGGAAGTTGATCTTATCTTTTACAATTTGGTGCTTTCCAAACAACCACACAGTAGCACGAGGAGTTGCTATTTTTTCAGAGCCATCATATTCATTTTTGTTGAAAAGACTTTTGCTGAATTCTGTTTGTTCATAAACGCCTGATAAAGCTACTTTGAGGGTAGTTTTTGAGCTTCTTACAATCTGCCAAGTAGCTCCTATGCCAGTAAAATATCTGAAATCAATATTTCTTCTAAAACTTTTAGAAGCAAAAAACATGACAAAAGGATAAACCGTTCTTTGTGGTTTCCAGTAGATAAAATTTCTACTGGATAAATCCTCGTCTGCTTTTTTATTGAAAAAGGCTTGATACAAATAAGCATTTTGTGTTTTAAATACAAGGTGTTCGATAGGAGCTACTGTCAAATCGAGTTTGTTTCGGGTGGTAAACATGGCTACATTTCCAGTTTGCCAAGCTCCTGTGATAGCCAATCGGGTTTGTAGACGAACTGTATCACTTTCGTTGATTTGGGAATATCCATAAAAGGATACTCCCAAAAAAATACCTATCAGAAATAAATATCGTATCATATAACAATAAGAGAAAATTATTTATACTAAAACCTTATAGGTTTTGATGGATTTTTTACAATTATATATGCTGATTTACAAACACTTAAAATGTAAACCTATAAGGTTTCTGTTGTTTATTTAATAATAGTTTCAGTTATTTCAAACCAGTAAGTATTTTTACAAACTCAGTAGGATTGACCACAAAAGGCAAATGAGATGTTGGCATTTCAAATGTTTTAGTGATAGTGCCATTGGCTTTGACCATTCTTTTCTGTAAATCATAACCAACAGCATTGTCTTTGGTGGTATGGATATAATATTTAGGTACTTTATTAAATTTAGCTGTCAAAATAACTTTTTCGCCTAAAGGTTTAGCTGGTTCAGCTTTATGGTATTTGACAAGCACTTCTTTCATAAAATCAGGGCAATCAGCACATACAGCTTCTGCAATCATGTCTTTTTTGATTTTGGCTTCTGCAAAATCAGCACTAAATTCTAAAGCTCCACCTACTTTACTTTGCGTATCTGTTTTAGAAAGGCTTAATAAATCTTCTCCATTTTTAGGTAAATAAGCAGAAACATACACCAATTTGTCAATTTTATTAGGAATATTTTCAGCAACCTGAGAAACAACAACACCAGCCATAGAGTGTCCAACCAGAATTACTTTTCCTTGTTGTGCATTGACAGCATCTGTAACTGTTTTTACATAATCTACAAGGCTTACCTGATTAGAAGCTGTTAAATCAATACCATGAGCAGGTAAATTAACCACTACCACATTAGCATTTTTAGCCAATTCATTTCTTACAAAACCCCAAGCACTTTCATCTGCCCAAGCACCATGCACAAGTACATAGGTAGGATAGCGTTTTTTGTCTTCTTCTAAAGCTTTTACAACCAATTCGGCAGCAGCAGCACCCGAATTTTGTTGCTGTCCTGTAATCAAATTGCCATCACGTACAGCAAATGACGAAAAAGGAGCACCTATTACAAATTTGCTATTAGACATTTTACGAGCTTCATCCTCAATCCTGAAAGGCTGAATCTTCATGCCTACATAGTTGTCTGCATATTGCTCTTCGCTGCTGGCAAATCCAGTCCATTTTTTACCTTCCACCAAAAATTTACCATTAGAGAGCTTAGTATTCAATAAAATACAAGTTCCATGACAAATAGCCGCAGAAGGTTTACCAGTTAAATAGAAATCAGCAAAGAATTTTTCTATTTCAGCGTTTTTATACATGGTGTACATAGGTCCTTGACCACCACATACAAAAATAGCTTTGTAATCGTTAGGGTTTACAGTAGATATTTTTTTCGTGTTTTTCATCAATTCCATTTTACTGGGGTCTTTTTTGAAACCCAAAGAAATGTAATCGAAGGCTGCATATTTGCTGGCATCTTCAGGATCACTGAAAGCGTCAAATTTTACTTCTCCACCATTCAAACTGGCAATATCTACACTATAACCAGCTTCACTAAATACCCAATAAGGGTGTGTAACTTCGGCATACCATACACCAATGGGCCAACCTGTTTGTTTGGAAACAGAAGGGTTGGATACTATCATCAGGATTTTACCCTGATTGCCTGCATTATGTTGTCCAAAAACATTGATGGAAAAAAGCAGAGCAAAAAAACTTACAATAATTTGTTTCATGACTTTTGAGGTTTAATTTTTCACCAAAATAAATAGGTGTACTCTCTAAATTCAAGAGTTTAACCCAAAAGTGCGATACATACTTTTTGGAAAGTATGGGAAATTTATCTAAAATAGATACTTTATTTGTATCTAAAAGAAATACAACTATGCCCGATTTTATTTACAAAGGAAAAGTGTACTACAATCCTGTTCAACTTGCGATGGAGCAAATTGGAGGAGTTTGGAAAATGCCTATTCTTTGGCGTTTGCAAGATGACAATGTAATGCGTTATGGAGAGCTAAGAAAGTCTATCAAGCATATTTCAGATAAAATGCTTACTACACAATTGCGAGAATTGGAGACAGACGGCTACATCCATAGAGAAGTATATGCTGTAGTGCCTCCCAGAACGGAATATAGACTCACAGAAAAAGGGAAAAGCGTAATTCCTTTGATTATCCAAATCAGAGAATATGGACTGGAACTGATGAAAGAAGAAAATATTAGCTATATAAAAGAATAATCAGCGAAGGAACTTTGGTTTCTGAAATACCAAAGTATCTGTTTTTTTTACAAAAAAGCTATCTTTTTGAATAGTAAAATGAGTTTTAGAAATAAGTAAAGTTTCTTTTTGAGTGAGTTGTTCGGGAGGATAGTAAAACTGCTTAGAATGGGTAATAAATGAGCTATCATTGATTTTTTCTGTATAACTATCCCAAATAAAACCCATATCTCCCCAGTTATGGACTATATTTTTCTGAATAGATTTGCATTTGCCTAAACTATCAACAAGCCATAAATCAGCTATGATAGCACCATTTCCTTCTTGTCTTAAAATAGCAAATAAATGACTGTTTCTAAACCTTCCAAAATACCCATAAACATATAATTTACTGGTATAAACATCATAATTAAAATCTGCCAAGCCTAATGTAAAAAGTTCTTGCTCGTTAATTTTATGATTTTGAAGGGTATTAAAATTGATGTAATCCTGAGGCAACTCAATTTTTTTCAAATTTTTATATTTTGCTTTTTTGAGCAGACTGTCCAATAGTTGTTTGCCTGAGAGTGCTTCAGCATTTTTTTTGCTTTGTTTGGTTGTATCTATTTGGGTATTCTCTTGTTTTTTTTGGTTTTCACAAGAGAAAAATATTATTGATATTATCAAAAGCCATTTTGCCATAAAACTAAAATTTTAACTCTTTATAAGCTAAAGTATCAACTCTTTTTACAAAAAAACTATCTTTTCGAATATAAAAATAAGTTTTGCTTAAAAGTAAAGTGTCTTCTTTTACTGGAATCTTATGGGTACATAAATTTTGTGTAATAAATAAACTATCATTTTCCCTGACTGTATAAGAAATGTCAAATATTCCCATATCAGCAAAATAACAAGCCAGATCCTTTTGTATGCTAATAATTTTCCCCAAAGAATTTACCATCCATAAATCGGAGGCAGATACACCATCTCCACCACGTCTTAAAATTATAAATAAGTGCTTATCAAAATATTTTCCTAAATAGGCATAAACATGAATATCTGCGATAAATACTTGATATGATTCTAAAACACCCAATTCTTCGCATAAATTCAGAGATAATTTTCTTTCATTGTTTTTATCTTCACTCCAAAAGCCATATCCATACCCTTTAGGTATTTCAATCTTTTTCAAATCTCTGTATTTTGCTTTTTTGAGCAGGCTGTCCAATAATTGTTTGCCTGAAAGGAGTTTAACAGTTTTAGGTGTTTCTTCTTGGGCTTGTTTTACAGTATCTTTCAAGGGGATAGAATCCTTTGTTTTTACAAAACTTTCTTTCGTGTCACTTTTAGGAGATGCACAAGCAACACACACCAGAATAATCAGAATATAAAAAAGTAGTTTCATACCTTCAAGAGTTGTTTCCAAGTTCCTTTGATGCGATTGTATTTGAGGGTAGAGGGGAGGGCTTTCCACCAATATTTAGAAATCTCAACTGCAAAAGAGGGTTGCATGTAACAGTTTATCACACAGCCCTCACAGGCAGGTAATCTGCCTTCTTGGGCAATTATTTTTTGTACTTTTTCAGATTTGTAGAGTTCAAACAAATTGTTTTCAATGGGTAATTCTTCAACACCCAAATGATAACAAGGTAAAATGAGTTTGTTTTCAGGAGAAATGACAATTGTAGAACTACCAGCCCTGCAAACAGGGTTATTGATATGGTTGCCTCCGTCTTTTCTGAGGGCAATAAAGCCTTCGTTTAGGTAAATATTCTTTTTTCGTCCCCAATGGCTTATTTCCTCCAAAGCCTTTTTGGTAAACTGGTTTCCCACTTTTACTTCATTGTACTCAAAAGCAGGGTTTAAAATAAGAATCAGGTTATTAGGCAGGCAAATATTTTTCCAAAGTGGCTCAATATGATGCAAATTGTGTTCAAAAACCGTAAACAAAATATCAGGGCGTTCACCTAGATTTTTAGCAATTTCAATGGATTTCATCACAGATTCAAAACACTTCACACCTCGCATTTCATCGTGTTCTTCAGCAACTGAGGAATCCAGAGAAAAATGCAACATATCTACTTTTCCTTTCAACCTTTCAGCTAATTTTGGATAGAGTAAACCATTGGTTGTGAGAGTAGTAATGAAACCTAGATTTTTGGCTAATTCAAGAATTTTATCAATTTCTCGATGTAACAAAGGCTCTCCACCTGTAAAATCAATGACCTTAACACCCAACTTTTTGAGGTCTTTAAGGTTTTTTTCAGCATTTTCGAGTGTAATATATGGCGAAGGGCGTTCCCAAATATCACAAAACCCGCAAGTTGCATTGCAACGATATGTAACATAGTAATTGCAAAGTATGGGTTTTGTGGTTAAACGCATATTTGAATGATAAATGTTTGAATGCTAAACGCTAAATTTTTTATCTGGAATCTTATATCTTTTGTCTATTTTCTAAAATCTAAAACTAATAATTTCTTACCAATCCCCTGATATTCCAAATATTATACAAAGTTGTTAAGGCAATAAAACCCAATCCTAAGACCAAAACCAATGGTTCAAACAGAGTTAAATGTCCCACACCTCTTGATTGCATGTAGCTATAAAAAGCATAAATAGATACACCAATGAGGATAATTCCCAAAACTCCATAAAAAGCAATAAAACGTAAAAAGCTTTTATTGAGATAACCAGAAATCATTTGATGTGTGTAACCCAATTGCATCAAAAGTCTGATTTCATCTTTTGATTCACTTAAAATGAGTTTAAAACTCATAGAAATAATCACCAATGAAAGTAACACAAAAGCTACTCCTAAAACACCCACAATACCCAAAACCTCCATCACTTGTCCTGCTATTTTACTCAAAAGAGTTTTTTCTGTATTTACTTGTAAATTCTTGGTTTTAAGATATGTAGCAAGTTCTGGACTGGCAGGGTTTTTTGCTTTGATAACAATTCGGGCAGGGTCTTTGGTTTCACTTGACCCAATTTCTTTGTTTGCCCAATCCAAAAAAGTTTCAGGGACTAAAATAGAGGGAATGCGTTCCTCAAAACCTACAATTTTCAGTTCGATATTTCTTTCACCTTTACTGCTATAAATGCGAGCTTTCAGAGCTGGAAAAGTGGGTAACAAACTTTCACTGATGAGGGGCAAATTCTGTGAAGGAGCATACACAAAATTGTATTGGTCAACAAAATCTTTGGGAATAATCACAGGTACAAACTTATCTGTGGGTTGCCAGTCCCAATTATTTGGGATTTTTCCCAGCATTTCTTTCTGAATGCTTTCAAAAAATAATTCAGTTTGGAATTGGAGATAGTCATTTCCGTATGCCCAAACTTTAAAATTTCCTGAACGAAACGAAGCCATCTTGTCTGTGAAGGGTTGTTTTTGAATATCTTGTAAGTCTTCTTGCGAAAAAGTAGAAGCTCCCAATACATTTAAAACGGTTACTTGTTTGCTGACAATCAGATAATCAGGGAGCTCGGTGTTATTGCTGAATGTTTTTTGGATTTGTAAATACACATAAAATGAACTAATAAGTAATACAAAGCCTAATAAAAAGCCAATTCCTGCAAATAGAAATTGTTTTTTGTTTTTTTGAGAACGAAATATTTTAGAAAGAATCGGATTGGTCATGTTTAAAATGGTGAATGCTAAATGTTAAAATAGTAAATGTTTGAATGCTAAACACTAGTTTTTTTATTTGGAGTCTTTTATCCTTTCTCTTGCATCTTTTTTCCAAAAAATCATCCCAATAACTTTTTTTCATCAAATTGCAGATGATATTCATAGCCTAAAGAAGTCATTAGGATAGAGGCATTTTGATCTTTTGCTTTTTGAGCAATCAGTTTGGAGGCTTTTTGAATATTCTCTTCATCTAAATGACTAAAAGGTTCATCTAAAAGAAGAATTTCAAATGGCTGAATCAGTGAACGAATAATGGCAATACGCTGACGCTCCCCATACGAAAGTGTGTGGGCTGGTTTGTGAAGCACATGTGATACACCTAAAAGTTCAGCATGTTGTTTTAACTCATCATCTTTATTTTCAGGGTACAGGCTTGCTTTTACAAGTAAATTTTCCCATGCTGTAAGCTCCAGAAATAACCTTAAATCCTGAAAAACAATAGAGAGTTGTTTCTGCCTAATCACAGCCCATTCATCTACAGAAATACTTTTTGTATCTTTGCCATTGAGTTTTACATGACCAGTAAAATCGCTTCTTAATCCATAAATAATATGCAAAAAAGAAGATTTTCCCTTACCTGACGGTGAATAAACCTGATAACTTTTATGTGGTTGAAGTTCTAAATGGGTTTGCCACACCTCCGATTTGGGATTGGCAACTCCATGTAAAGGTTCAGGTACTACATTTTCAAAATGAATGAGCATAAGCTGGTAAAATCAATAAAAAATTTAACTTTGTATGTTAGTAATAAACAACTATTACAAATATCTTGCCTATAAGCCAAAATAGTTTTCGGATAAAAAGCGTTTTACAAATAAACTTAAATTTTACTGAAAATAAGAAACAAGCCCACAAAAAAAGTTGTTAAGTTAGTAATCAAAAAAAAGTTTTAAATCAATAAGAAATCACATGAAAATTCCAGCTATCAAAGAATTAGTAGAAAACCAGCCTTTAGAAACACTTAGAATGGCTGAAGAGGCTCTAATCAATGAAGAAACACCCCAAATAGCTATCAAAGGAGATGATGAAGGAGAGCAACTCACTCATACCATCGCAGCCATCTGGATTATTGAAAAAATGCAAGAGGAGCAATTAGAGTTTAAAGATGCTCTACGTAAATATACCGAAATGGTACGTGGTTGTATCAATTAATACAAACTATTTCGTGATATTCAAATAAATTTATACATTAACACTTAAAAAATTTGCAAAAATTACGAAAAAGCCTTTTTTTGTGGAATATTTTAAGCAATAATACTTATAACACTATTTTATTATGTCCATAGAACTCTCTAAAGGAGCAAGATTAAATCTAAGTAAAAAAGAGCCAAGTCTTAAAAAAATAATGATTGGTTTGGGGTGGGACTTAAGACCAGGCAATGTTGTAGATTTGGATGCTTCCGTTTTTATGATTGGCAACAATGGGAAAATTCCTGCTGATGAGTACTTTGTCTTTTATAATAATCTTAAATCACCTGATGGAGCAATACAACACACAGGCGATAATCGTACTGGAGTAGGAGATGATGATGATGAGATGATTTTGGCTAATCTTCCAGCTATCAATACCAATATCAAAGAACTGATTTTTGTTGTTAGTATCCATGAAGCTCAAGAAAGAAAACAACATTTTGGATTGCTTAATAATGCTTATATACGCCTTGTAGATGTAGAAACTAGCAGAGAAATTGTACGTTTCAAACTCGATGAAGCCAATATGAACTTTACAGATATGGAATTTGGCAGACTAAAACTAGAAGAAGATGGCTGGCATTTTGTAGCTACAGGTGTTGGTTCGGGTAAAGGCTTACAAGGCTACGTAGATATATACGCTTAAAATTAATAGACTACCAAAATATTCAAACCAAATAATTCTTAATTCATCACTCAAAAATCATCATTTATATGGCTATTTCTCTAAAAAAAGGCAATACTTTTAATTTGACTAAAAAAGAACCTACACTTAAAAAAATATTGATAGGCTTAGGTTGGGATGTAAAACCTGGTAATTCTTTAGACCTCGATTCATCTGTTTTTATGTTGAATGCTTCTGGAAAGCTACCTGAAGATGGTTATTTTGTTTTTTATAATAACTTAAACTCTCCTGATGGCTCTATCAAGCATACAGGTGATAACCGTACAGGTGCAGGAGACGAAGATGATGAAATGATTTTAGCTAATTTGGATGCTATTGGTGCTAATATCCAAGAAATTTTAATTACGGTATCTATCCATGATGCAGAGGCTCGCCGTCATAATTTCGGGATGCTTGCAGATGCTTATATTCGTATTTTGGATGTAGAAACTAAAAGAGAAATCTTACGCTACGACTTGGATGCTGAATACCCTACCAACACAGATGTAGAATTTGGCAGATTGCGTAAAGAAAACAACGAATGGATATTTATAGCATCAGGTATTGGAGCAAATAAAGGCTTACAAGGTTATGTAGATGCTTATGCTTAATAGATTTACAGATTGAACACACCACTTAAATAATATAAATTTATGGATTTCAAAGATGAAATAAAGGCTCTTGGAGACCGAATTTTAAGCCTTAAAGAACAAGTATCCACAGAAGAAGCTACTAAAACGGCTTTTATTCTACCTTTTCTACAAAAGCTGGGCTATGATGTTTTTAACCCATTAGAGATAACAGCAGAATTGGTGGCTGATATTGGTATAAAAAAAGGTGAAAAAGTGGATTATGCTATTTTAAAAGATGGTAAACCAAGTGTTATTATTGAGTGTAAAAGTTGGAAAGAAAAACTGGATGTTCATACAACCCAATTACACAGATATTTTCATGTAACTGAAGCCCGATTTGGAGTTTTAACAAATGGAATAATATATAAATTCTACACAGATTTAGAAGCTCCAAATAAAATGGATGAGAATCCATTTTTAGAAATAGATATAACAAGTTTTACAGAGCTTCAAGTGAATGAACTTAAAAAGTTTCATAAATCTTATTTTAATTTAGAAGAGATTTTGACAAGTGCAAGTGATTTAAAATATACAAATCAGTTGAAAAACCTTCTAAAAAAAGAAATGGTAGAATCTTCTGCTGATTTTGTTAAATTTTTTACAAAACAAATATATTCAGGTGTTGTTACTCAAAAAGTAATAGACCAATTCACAAGTATTGTAAAAAAAACATTCCAACAGATTATTAGTGAAACAGTTAATTTAAGATTAAATCAAGCTGTAATAAAAGAAACAGAGACATTACAAATAGCAGAAATACCTAAATTAGATGTTCAACAAAATGGAGATGATGAAGCCTCCAAAATTATTACAACAGAAGAAGAATTAGAAAGTTTTTATATTATAAAAGCTATACTTAGAGTTAAAATAGACTCAAACCGAATTTTTTACAGAGATACACAAAGTTACTTTGGTATTCTATTAGACAACAATAATAGAAAACCTATTTGTAGGTTGCATCTTAATGGTTCAAAAAAATATTTAAGTTTGTTTGATGGGGAGGGACGTTCAGAAAGAAAAATAGAAATACGTACAATTGATGATGTATATCAATATGCTGAAATTCTAATAACAACGGCTTTATCCTATTAATATAAAACGTTTAAACACATAATTATTATAAAATATGGCTATTACACTCAAAAAAGGCAACACTTTCAATCTTACAAAAAAAGAACCTACGCTTAAAAAAATTATGATTGGTTTGGGTTGGGAAGTAAAACAAGGCAATGCGTTGGATTTAGATGCTTCTATTTTCATGATTAATAGCAAAGGGAAATTGCCTCAAGATGAATATTTCATTTTTTATAACAACCTTCAATCACCTGATGGGGCAGTTAAACACACAGGCGATAACCGTACAGGTGCAGGAGATGATGATGATGAAATGGTTCTTGCCAATTTGGATACTATTAGCTCAAATGTTGCAGAAATCCTGATAATTGTAAGTATCCATGATGCAGAGACTCGCCGTCACAACTTTGGAATGCTTTCAGATGCGTATATTCGTATTTTGGATATGGAAACAAAAAGAGAAATTTTACGTTATGATTTAGATGCAGAATACCCTACCAATACAGATATCGAGTTTGGTAGATTGCGTAAAGAAAACAACGAATGGATATTTGTAGCATCAGGAATAGGTGGAAATAAAGGTTTACAAGGTTATGTAGATACATACGCTTAGGTGTTTTTACCAAATAATACCTAAGCTAAAAAGATGTTTGGCAATATTTTTGTTTGAAAAAAGACAAACTTTTAAAACAAAAATATTATATTGCAAAAAACCATTCATACAGTTATGGGTAAGGTACTTATACTTAATCAAGATTACTCAGCTTTGACAATTTGTAGTATCCAAAAAGCATTTATTTTGGTATATCTCAATAAAGCTGATATCATTTCGGAGTCTTCGCAGGGAATACAAACGATAACACGTACATTTCCAAGACCTACGATTATTCGTTTGCATAAATATGTAAATCTTCCTTACAAAGGAGTAATATTGAGCAGACAGAACATTTTTAAACGTGACAATCACCAATGTCAATATTGTGGAGCTACAACAGATCTCACACTTGACCACGTATTGCCTCGTTCTCGTGCAGGTAAGTCCTCTTGGACAAATCTTGTTACAGCTTGTAAGGCTTGTAATTCTAAAAAAGGAGATCTTACTCCAGAAGAAGCAGAAATGCCACTTCCTCGTAAACCTTTCAAACCTTCTTTTATTATGTTCTTGAGAGATTTCTCTGGAAAAATAGAAAAAGATTGGGAAACCTATTTGGGTAAAAAAAGTAAGGAAACCGAA